>NZ_BJCF01000057.1 GCF_005402965.1 Dolichospermum planctonicum | reverse complement strand
CACCCCCCTTTTAATGATATGTATTCTCATTAAGCTTATTTCTCTTTAATTGATCGTTAGTTATTATGTACTACTATCTCTGCTTTTTTGATCTGTGACAGTTCAGGGTGCGGAATGTGGGTTTTATCGCCTTCTCAAGTTTATTTAAACCTTGAACGCTGAGGATTGTCCCACGTTTACGTTTCCTTGATAGAGATAAAATAGAACCTGCAAACCCAGTCCATTGTAAAGTTTTAATTCATCAATATGCTAGAGGTATTGCCAATGGAATATTTGATTTTAACCAAATCAATCCATTCTTAGATAATCCAGAATTAGTTATCCAACGACTCATTTTACCACCAGCATAATTATCGCAATTTCAATAATCTGGAAGACGTTGCATTAATCCTTCATTCTTCTCATTGCCAAAAGAGAAGGATATTTTTTATTATCAATAAGTAATTGACGTTCTAATAAACGAGATTGATCATTAAACCCTAAAATTCTAGCCGTCACTTGTCCTATATTTGTGAGAGATTCAATAGTAGAATTATTCAGTTTAAAATGTTCTCCCCAATTATCCCAACGAGGATGATAAAAACGCACAAATTCTTTTTTATCTATAATAATTGAACCGATATCACTGCCTTTAAACCGATTACAATAAACACAACAATAAGCTAGATTATCTATATTTGATGAGCCACCATGTTTGATACTAATAATATGATCAATCGCACATCCTAAAATAGTATCATGTTCAGCAATCAGGCAATATTCACATAAATTATCTGCTCTTTGAGCAACTAAACGGCGAAGTTCTAGATTTAAATAAGGACGCTCCATAATTGAATTTTAAGCCTTTTCGTGAATAAAATCATAAGCCCTAGCTTTTGCTAGTCTTAATAAATGTTCTAGAATCAAATAATGATCTAATTCTGATTTTTCCTCTGAAGAAATTCCATCAGTTTTTTCTCGAAAAATCAAATCAGATACTCTTTCTTTTACTGTTTCTGATACTTGAAATTCAACTAAACTTTGAGATGTTATGCCAGCAGCGAGAAAGTTGATTATTTCTTCATAAGCTGGATTAATACTGATTGATGTTTTCATGATGATTAATTATCTCCTTTTTTAATCTCCTGAACTTTGGGTATTTAAGCACTTATCGGAAAAATTGACGGCTGGATGAGTTCCTGTTGTGATAATGATAAGATATTGGTATCAATCAAAGCTGGTTTCATCACTTCTCCTTTCAAAAAATGCCTGTTGACGACGGATGTTGATTTCTTCACTGAAATTAGCAAATGTTTCATCTGACATATCATTCCAACAGCCAGCAAACTGCATAGTTTGTTCTAGTGAACCTGGAGATGATTCTCCATTCAATCGCCAATAATGAATAAAATTATATAATTCTTCTAATTTATCTTCGGGAATGAGATTAATTTCTGTGATTACTTTGGTGCGGATGTTTAATAAATCCATAGGGCAAATAAATGTAGAGAATTTACAGATAAGATATACTAATTATATAGCCTGTGTTCTTTAAGAACCAAAATATTTTCTAATAAATACGATCGCTCTCCCCAATAAGATAAATTGGAATAAAGAGCGATACCCTCGGTCAGCGCCCTAAATGACATTAATCACCATATTTCCGCCCGCGCCATTCTTTGGGAGTGCGGAGGGCAGATAAAAAGATTCGCAGCACCGCTAGGGGGTCAGCCAAGGGGGAAAGCCAGAATAACCAACCACCATTAGCATTTTGACGATCATAAGAAGGAGCGATCGCTAATAATAAAGCAAAACGAATCACTACCAAAAATATATTTAATTCTAACAATAGCAGTGCCGGCAGTGAGGGAAGCAAAGGGGGAAACAGGAAATAACCCAGTAAAATCAATAGGGGTAAACCCTGCACCGCAGATAATAACCATAAATCACCCCAAACTTGAGCGCGGGAAGTTGCGTCTTTCAAATCTAGGCTACGTCCCCATTCTTTCCAGGTTTCTAAAGCCCCTTCATACATTCGCACCTTTAGCACCTTTGCTCCGTCTAAAAAGCCTACTTTAAAGCCATGAGAGGCAATATTCCGGGCTAAGGTGACATCATCACAAAAAGAACCTTTAGCGCTGCTGTAACCATTCACAGCCTTTAACACAGACCGACGACACAAAAAACACTGGCCGTTAGCCATGACCCGTTCTGGTTGTTCAGTATAAATACCCGTAGGATCAAATCTATACAGTAATGTCATCAACAAAGCTGGTTGTAATAAACATTCTCCCGGATATTTGAGAATAAATTGCGGTGATAAAGATACTAAATCATAACCTTGAGCGATCGCAGTTTTCACCAAACTCGCTACTAAACCCGGGTGGGGTTGAATATCTGCATCCATGCCCAAAAACCACTCACTGCCCTCGGAAGTAAATAAAAAGCCATTATGTAAAGCCCAAGGACGACCAACCCAGCCGGCAGGTAAGGGATCATCTGTCATTAATTTAAAGCGGGGGTCTGTTAATGCTGCGGTTTTCACTAGGTCGGGAGTACCATCTTGTGACTTACTATCAACAACAATAATTTCTCTAACTTCGTAACTTTGGCGACTTAAACCGGCTAACAGCGGGCTAATTCGTAATGCTTCGTTAAGTGTCGGCACAACCACACTCACAGTTCCCAAAAGTTCTGGTGTGGGTTGTTGTGGTTTTAAAGCTGGATAACGTCCTGGTCCTTTGAGTAAACGAGAAAGTAAAATCGCCGTGGCGGGGACTTGGACCAGTAGCAGGAGGAGAGGAATAATATTTAGCAATTCTAACCTTGACTTTTTGTATAAAGTAGCTAGTTTACATCTTCTCGCAATTTGTGTAAATTAATCTAAATTATGGGAATTTGACCGTGTAATTAGGAAAGAGGTAAATAGTTTAATTTCTTCTCCCTCTTTCCTCGTCTCTCTTACTTACTTAAAAGCAACCTTCACATTAGTAACAGCAACTTCCTGAGTAGCTGCTTCCATATTCACTGTTGCAGGTGCGCTAGAACCTTTAGACCACAGCAGCACAGCCGGAGCTACACCCAGTGCTATACCTAGTAATACAGGAATGGGAAACCCAGCGGCTAAACTCATGACTGTGGCAAAACCAAAGTTACCTAAATAAACTAATAAAGGTACATTCAATTGGTAAGAGTCTAATTTAATCGGGTTTTGACTCCATAATAAAGCCGCTACAGTCATGAATAAAGCACCAGTACCCATCCAACCGACAAAGTTTTGGTAAGGCATACCAAAGAAAGCGCCTGGTTCGTGCCAATACCAGAAAGGCAGGGAAGTTTGACTCATGGCTGGGTCAAGGACAAAATCCCAAGAAGTGAGTAGTAAAGCACCTAAAACAATTGCACCAATTTGACGAAACAAGCTAGGTTTTTTATCTACTTGTAAACCCGCACGGGCTAATACATAAGATACACATCCTACATAAAACCATGAAAGGGGAATTGTAAAAGGCACTAAACCAGAAATTTTATAACCTAAGCCACTCAAATAGCTATAGCCTCCAAAGGGAAAGCCTGTACTAGTTCCTAATAATTCACTAGTTAGGGAAATTGATAAGGATGGTATTAAAAATCCTAAAGTGCGTGCCAAACCCAAAGTTCGGTAAGCATAGAGGAACACTCCCAACGCCCCGAAAATCATATATACCACACCACCACCTGCCATACTCCACTGCATGACGGTCTCACCTGCTGCGGATAAGCTGACAAGCAATTCAGCATTGGGAATCACAATTAATATCCCCAGCAGTCCAAATACCATAGAAACGATATGACCAATTAGGCTTATACGCTCGACGATAACAAGTTGTCTCATGATCAATCCTTAATGATATGCCAGTTGGCTACTCAACTGCTAACAGTTTACAAATATTTATCAACATATTTAACCAAATGTTGATTTTTATTCTCTCAAAATGGAATTAGGGGTGGAATTTACCATCAAGAAACCTGATGGGTTAGGTAAATCTGTGAAATAATGAATGAAACCGATATTCAAAATACCAGTATATTACGATTTGTAACTGAGTAAGGTACAGAACTTTCACATTACTTTCACATTACTTTCACATTTATTCACTCTGTTTTATTCTTGACTGCTGCTATATGTCAATCTTGAAAAAGATCCCTTGGTTCTCCCTGACACTCGTATTACTGAGTTACAGTACATTGGGCTGGATGATATTTGAAGAAAAAGCCCCTTGGTATATATGGCTGATAACCGTGGTAACTATCCTGCTGTCCCTAATCTGTTTTACCAACCCTTGGTTAAAAATAAACGAGTATGTCAGTACCTTGTTCAAGTCCAGTGCTAGGGCTTTTGGTGTAGCTATCTTAGCAGCTTTCCTATTTTTTCTGATGGTTGCCTGGTTTCGGGTATTTCTTGACATTTTACTCATTTTGTGCGCGACTATTTTAGCCAGAATAGATTTCCAAACACTTGCTTTAAAACCAGCGCTCGCTTTTGGCTGTATATCCTTTTTTGCAGTCGTAGGTTTAGCACTGGGCGCATTTATTAAGCTTTATATATGAACTACCCCATCTTAATTACTTTAAATCTTGTAGAGACGCTCTATGGAACATCTCTACAATTTTTAGCCAGATGATTAATCACTAACTAGCTTGCTAACGCTTCTACCTCTGCTACCACCACTGGATAAACGCTAACTTTCTTCCGGCTTTTACCCTTTCTTTCAAAGGTAACTACACCGTCAACTAAAGCAAACAAGGTATCATCACTACCAATACCCACATTGTTACCAGGGTGAACCTTAGTACCACGTTGACGAACCAAAATATTACCTGCGCGTACAGTTTGTCCACCGTAACGCTTTACACCTAGTCGTTGAGCATTTGAGTCACGACCGTTACGCGTACTACCTGTTCCCTTCTTATGAGCCATGGTTTCCTCTTTTTTATTTACTTTATGAATCCCAGTCCGCTAATTGTCTAGTTTAGGCTGGGAAAATTTAATTGGTAATTGGTAATTGGTAATTGGTAATTGGTAATTATCAATTATCAATTATCAATTTTTATGATTCCTCTGCGGTTTCTTCCACAAAGTCAGCATCAATAATTGGACTTTCAGCACCAGTAGGGGCTGCTTCGTAAGCTAAAACTTCGCCGTTAAGATTGATAGAATTAATCAAAAATCTGGTAATTTCCTGGCGGTGTCCCCGTTTTTTGCGGGTTTTCTTTTTAGGTTTCATCTTATACACCAGGACTTTGCGACCTCTCAGGTGTCGCATAATTGTCCCTTCGACTGTTGCACCTTCTACTAAAGGTTGTCCAATGGAAAGTGCGCCGTCGTGGTTTACAAGCAATACAGCGTTAATGGTAACTTTTTCATCTGGTTCGGCGTTGAGTAGTTCAATGTCGTAAAAACGACCTGCTTCTACTTTGATTTGTTTTCCGCCAGTTTCAATAATTGCGTAGGTCATTAAATCGTCCTTGAGGTTGCCGTACAGGTAGCTGGCTATAATCTTTTATAGAGACGCTATTATTTACAGCTTTTGCCAGCTTTTGCAGTATGTCTACCTGATCCGAGCCGGAATTAGACAGACAATCTAATATAATACCTGATTGATAGCTAATTAGTCAAGCTTTTATTAAATAAAATTATAATTTGTATAATTTGTTGGATTTTCAGCGGATTTCCGAAAAAGTAATTTTTGGGTTTGTAGTTAATCCCGACACAGACGGAATAAAAATCAATCAATCTGAGCGACTTGTACGGTTGCTCAGATTTTCTTACATATTCACTGACTAGGGAACAGGTGACAGGTGCTACGCCACGGGGACAGGGAACAGGTGACAGGTGACAGGGAAGAGGGAACAGGGAAGAGGGGACAGGTGACAGGGGAGAGGGAACAGGTGACAGGGAAGAGGGAAGAGGGAAGAGGGAATAGGGAAGAGGGAAGAGGGAATAGGGAAGAGGGAACAGGGAACAGGGAATAGGGAAGAGGGAATAGGGAATAGGGAAGAGGGAAGAGGGAACAGGTGACAGGTGACAGGGAACAGGTGACAGGTGACAGGGAAGAGGGAATAGGGAACAGGTGACAGGTGACAGGGAAGAGGGAAGAGGGAACAGATGACAGGTGACAGGGAACAGGGAACAGGGAACAGGTTTTCAGCGATTTTACGTTTCTTTACAGAGTTTGGTTTTTTGATGCCAACTTACTTATATTGGTAATATTTTTGATCAACAATCTAATGAAAAAAAATGTAGAGATGTTTCATGGAACGTCTCTACAAGGTTTCTAGGATACTAATGAGAAATTAAAGTTATAAAACCCATAAAGATATGTTTTGTTTGTGTAGCTGCGGTTTATAACCGCCAAACATGATACTAATTTAAACTACAGTGAAGTCAACACTTGTAATTAATGTGGAACTAACATTTTGCAAAGTAGCGAAAATTTCACCACTGCTCGTATTCCTGATCACAGTATTAGTACCAGTTCCTAAAATTGTCAATTGACTAAATAGTAAACCCCCACTTAAGCCAATGCGGTCTAATCCATCTTGGAAATCTTGAACGATATCAGCGCCATTGCTTAGTGCAATTACAAAAATATCATTGTTTGTTCCTCCTACCAAAATATCATTGCCTTTACCACCATTGAGAATGTCATTTCCAGCTTCACCCCAGAGGGTGTCATTATCATCATTTCCGAAGAGGGTATCATTATTATTGCCTCCATAAAGGAAATCTTTGCCTATCCCCCCGTTTAATTCATCTGATCCATCACCACCATACAACCGATCATTACCATCATCTCCAAATACTAAATCGTTACCTGCCTCCGCATTGAGAATATCATCACCAAAATCACCAAAGAGAATATCGTTACCAACACCACCTAACAAGCTATCATTACCGACACCACCATCAAGGATATCATCACCAGCAAGACCTCTGAGGGTATCATTTCCTAAGTCACCGTTGAGGAAATCATTTCCATTATCCCCTTGCAGAATATCATTACCGAGGCCACCAAATAGTTGATCATTACCGTCACCACCATCAAGAATATCATTTCCATCGTTACCCTGGATGGTATCATTGCCAGTATTTCCAACTAACTCGTTAGCCAGATTATTACCTTTGATGGTATCGTTTTGAGTAGTACCAACCACATTTAGGAAATTCTGCACGTTTAAGGTGATAGAATTAATCGGCGCTGGTAATCCGTTGATGATCAGGTTATTAGTGGCTAGATTGACGTTGAGGGATGTGGTGGTAGCGATTCCAGTGGATGCGTCAATGGTGTTAGATTGACCTGTAGCACCAATTACAGTTTCTACGTCTACAATTGTATCTGTGCCAAAAGAGCCTTTATTAACGATTCCACCTGCTAACAGGGTAATTGCTTCCGTAAGACTGCTATAGTTAACTGTATCGCTTCCTAAACCGCCGTTAATTGTATCATCACCTGTGCTACCGATAATTGTGTCATTAGAGTTAGCGATTTCGATAATTCCTGGTAATAATGATGAATTGGGAAGATCGTTCCATATTCCCGCTCCTCCAAAATTAAATTCTACGTAGTCTTCGTTATTGGCATTATCAGGTTGACCTGGAGACCAGTTAGTATAAGTTACAGCTTCTCCATTTGCCCATTTAAATGTTCCTTCAGTCACTTCGTCTGTCAAACCAATCCATAAAGCTTCTGAACTACCAAAGGTGTTAACTAGAAATTGATTTTCCGCAGCATCATTAACGGTAACAAGATTACCACCTAAAGTAACGGCTTGTGCTTGTGCTTGTGTCCAAGTACCTGCATTACTCAAGAGGTAAAATTTGCCATTATAGTTGAAAATGGGAGCAGTAATAGCAGAGGTAACATCACCAAAAATCTGATCATTTCCTTCTCCACCATTGAGGGTATCATTACCGTTGCCTCCTGCTAGGTTATTATTGCCATCATTCCCAGTAATTGTGTCATTATTGGCTGTACCAATAACATTAACAAAATTATGAACGGAAAAGGACAAAGTCGGGAAAGCACTATCACCAGTATTCACAACTAGGGATTTAGTCGCTAAATTGGCATTAATGGTAGCAGTGCCAGTGGCTGTGGAAGCATCAATAATGTTAGTTAGACCCGTTGCACCGATAATGTTCTCTATACCAACCAGTTGGTCTGTTCCTGCTGTACCTTTGGTAACTACCCCTGTTGGTTTCAGGGTAATGGCTTGACCTATGGCACTATAATCGGCTGTGTCTTGACCAATACCCCCATTAATTGTATCGTTGCCAGTGCTACCGATGATTGTGTCATTAGATGCGATTTCGATAATTCCTCGGATACCAGCTATGCCAGCATCATCCCATTTCCCGGGATTTTGAAAATTGATATAAGCATAGTCTTGAGCACCACCAGCATCATTAGGTTCACCTGGAGACCAGTTAGTATAAGTGACAGCTTCTCCATTTGCCCATTTAAATGTTCCTTCAGTCACCTCGTCTGTCAAACCAATCCATAAAGCTTCTAAACCAAAGGTGTTAACTAGAAATTGATTTTCCGCAGCATCATTAACGGTAACAAGATTACCACCTAAAGCAACGGCTTGTGCTTGTGCTTGTGTCCAAGTACCTGCATTACTCAAGAGGTAAAATTTGCCATTATAGTTGAAAATGGGAGCAGTAATAGCAGAGGTAACATCACCAAAAATCTGATCATTTCCTCCCCCACCATTGAGGGTATCATTACCACCTAAACCATTGAGAATATCGTCACTCGTTGTACCGACGAGGTTGTCTGCTGCTGCTGTTCCGTTCATGGTTGCCATATTATTCTATTAACCTTTAAATTTTTTCTACACATTACATTTGTGATAATATTTTGCATTTTTATTGATTGTCAACTAGTTAAATTACTGAAAAAAAAGCGGCTTTTATCAAGAAGTATTTGTGATTTTTTTACTTTCAATATTACCTGACACAAAAATAGGACTTAGGCAAAATTTATGTGACACATTCTGCTATTATTACAGGATAATACCCAAAGGTGGTTTGTTTTTCGCTGCGTAATGGGTAAATCCTCCCAAGTCAAGGGCAAATATACGCATCAATAAAGTTATTTTTAAGATAAATATGCTTGAGTTGTCAATGTATGAATAAATATATAGGACTTACTGAAAAACTTTTTGGGTGACATCACATCGTGCTATGAGGGCTTTGAGCCGCAATTCTTGTAATATAGAAAGATGATGATTGCCTCCGGTACAGGAACGGTAAGTATGATCATCGTTTTACAGCCATTTTTAGGTAAATGAACCACATTTTAATCGAAGTTTCGCGCCAAGACCCAAAGGAGCGAAAAAGCGAAGGAGTAGATTAATTCAGAGTGTGGTATAAATACATAAAAACTGCTGTAATTAATTATGCTGAAATTTTCTCGTGAAGTTAAATTCACCGCGAGAAAAAGTATTGAAAATCAGGAGCAGGTAATGAACAGTTGTATTTTGATGGCGGAAATTTATGATAATCCTCAACTGCGTCACACACCAGATGGGTTGGAAGTGACAGAAATGATTGTTCATGTGCCAGGAACAAAACCAGATGATCCAACTCATCCTTTAAAAGTTGTAGGTTGGGGAAATTTGGCAAAAGAGATTCACCAAAGTTATCATCAAGGCGATCGCATTATTATAGAAGGGCGCTTAGGTATGAATACAATTGATCGCCCCGAAGGATTTAAGGAAAAACGCGCAGAGTTGACGGTGCAAAAGATTTACGCTATTGAACAAGGTACTTATACTAATTCACCACCAGCTGCTAAGAGAACCACACCTGTAGTAGAAACTACTGTAGCATCACCTAGCTACCGCCCGACGAATTATGAATCAAACTATCCCCCATCAGCCCCTGCTCAAAAAAATGAACCGCAGGTAGCAGCCCCTCAACTGACATACCAACCCGCACCCGTTCAGTCTCCGTCCCCTGTAGGAGTTACACCAGAACCCGATCCAGATGATATCCCGTTTTAGCCGGAAGGCTTTACTGCCTTTAAACTGCATTTAATTTGTATAATTCTAGCGGGCAAGATGCCCGCACCACAACATCTAGCCAGATGAAGATGATCAAATTTAAATGGGTAACAGCTTATCTCAACCCCCGCTGACTTCACCCCATTCCCGAATCGCTGGAAATACCGATGAATAATCATCTTCTGGATAAGACATTTTCATAGTCGCGTGTAAGATTTGCCTTACACCCTCAATACTGCTGAGATTCAAACCCAAGGATTTAGCTTCAGAGATAAATAAATCTATTTCTTTGATCAGTTGTTTTGTCGGTAAGTTGGCATTATTATAATTACCATCTAACATCCGCCGCAAATTTTGATCAAAGGTGGGAGCATAAAGTTTACTTTCGCGTAGAATTTGCATAAACAAATCAACATCAATACCTTGCAACTGGATAAAAGCCAGACTGAGAGCAAAGCTAGTTGTCAGTGAAGCAATGAGTTGATTGAGTGCTAGGGTGAGGGTAGAAGCAGTACCCACAGGTCCTATGTATACAGGATTGTCTCCAAAATGTTGGAGGAGTGGGAAATGACGTTGATACTGTTCCTCCTCTCCACCTACCATGACGATTAATTTGCCAGTTTTAGCTTCGGGAATACTACCGAGGACAGGCGCTTCTATATATTCGCCTCCAGCCGCAACTACTGCATCTCTGATTTCTTGGCTTTCTACGGGGGTAATTGTCCCCATTTGAATGATGCTGCGTCCTGATAAAGTATGCCAAGATGTATCTGTCAGCAAGACATGATAAATAGCTGCGGCGTTAGAAAGCATTAGGACTATACAGTCAGCAGCGCGGATGGCTTCCCGCGGTTTTGTTACAATTTCCGCCCCTGCTGCCCGTAGCGGTTCTAATTTTTCTGGGGTGCGATTATAGGCAATTAGCTCTATATTGGCTGCTAATAACCTTTGAGCCATCGGTAGTCCCATCAATCCAGTTCCCAGAAATGCCACCTTCATGTTTCACGTTCCTTAGTCAGTGGTCAGTTGTCAGTTGTGATCTGAATTTTAGATTTTAGATAAATAAAATCCAAAATCTAAAATCCAAAATCTCCTAGCCTCCTGCGGCAAAAGTCACCATTATGATCACGGAAAGTAAGATGCCGGGAGACAATAGAGTTACTAGCACTAACAGATCATGAGCAGTCATAATTATTTCTCTGGGGTAGATTTGTCATTTGAATGTCATCTCTGTTATGCTAGTGCAAACAAGACTCATACGGGATTGTTAAAGAGATTTTTAACCTTTCTCTTTGATCTCTACTCTGGTACGACTAATCCCAGCAGTGGTTTTGATGCCTCTTGTGCAGTTAGTCCTCGACTTTGGACCAAAACCCCAAAATTGCCTAGTCCCCCTGGATTAATTAATTGGTGTAATCCTTCCCGTCGCTGTAGCAACTGTGATATTGGTTGCTGTTGAAAGGAGAGAGCAGCTAATCTTTCACCTATTCCCAATGCCATTAAAAATAAGCCTTGCTCGGTCCAACCAACTTTTTTGAGTCCACACCTTTCACCCCAGGATGATAAGGCTGTAAAGTCAACATGGGCGGTGATATCTTGTCTGCCAATATTGATATAAGGATGATCATGATGACGATGTTGGTAGTAGCATTGGAGAGTTCCCTGATCTCTTCTGGGGTGATAATAACGATGTGCGGGGTAGCCATAATCAATTGTTAACACATAGCCGCGTTGCAAGCAGTCTGCTACTATACCCAACCATTTCAAAGCTGCTAAATTAATTTCACTGCGATAGCCATTTTCATAAGTATTTTGGCTTAAATCAATTCCCACCAACTTAAAATACTCCCCTAATTGTGGTGTTGATGGTTCTGCCATGATTTCAATAAATATAGGTAAAGCAGAATTTTCTTCCTCCGGTTTTTGCTCAACAGTAACGTAAATTTCCCGTAATTCCCCCCCATTTAAAATAAATTGATGGACTGGAAAAGCATCCACTAATTCATTGGAGAAGAAACAGCCAATAATGGAATTGGGGGTGATTTCTTCCAAGTTACACCAATCTACAGAAAAATCTTGTAACCGTTGTTGTTGTTCTTGTTTTAAACTTTGTGATTTTTCAACAATAATATATTTGACCGCTGCAAAAAAGTCTGGGTATTCTTGCTTTGCATAGTTGAGAATATGGGAGGCTAATATGCCTTGTCCTGCTCCCATTTCTACCAAATTAAAGGATATGGGTTGATCTAAAATCTCCCACATTTGATAAAATTGCTTGGTCAGTAATTCCCCAAAATCAGATCCTAAACTGGCAGATGTGAAAAAGTCACTATCTCGAAATCCAATTTTTACAGCATCACTGGCATAATAGCCATATTCTGGATGATATAACACCATATCCATGTATTCCGCAAAGGTAATTCTTTTTTGGGAATTAGTAATAATACGATGGGCTATAGCTTGACACAGTGGCAAATGGGAATCCATAAAATTTGCAGTTGACAGAGAACTTAGCACTATACCAAATACATTACCACGACTTAAAAAAGCGATCGCTGATAGCATTTATTCATTTAGCCAACTGAAAAGTTGACCTACAGTAAGATTAAAAGACTCAGCAAAAGGTGGAACAGGTAAGCCATCTGTTTCTAGTTCAAATAATAGAATACGTTGATCACTAAAATAGACAAAAACTAGTTTTTCTGCGGGGTCAATTAACCAACCCATTTGAGTACCATGACTAATACAATGGAGGATATTACGAACAACTTTAGTTTGACTTGGTTCAGGAGAAAGTATTTCAATTGTCCAGTTAGGAGCGATAGCAAAGGTCTTAGCAACTTCACCATTTTCATCACGGGGAATGCGTTCCCAAGTGAAGACTGCAAGATCAGGTACAATGGATCTACCGCCAAAGGTACAGCGTAATTCAGAGTATACACGGGCTACGCCCCGGGGTTTGAGTGCTAGGTTAATACTAGAACCGAGGTCAAGCTGAACTGTACTATGTTTTCCTTGAGGCATGGGTTTTTGAATGATTTGGCCGTTAACAAATTCCTTTGCCGGTTTGGTTTCTGGTAATTTGAGAAATTCATCAAGGGTTAAGGGTTTAATAGGGATTTGAACCATTACCGTTTCGGGTTGGTGGATTATGAATATTGTATTATTTTCTAGCATTTCCAAGCTGCAAAAGCTAGATTAGCTAAGGGCAACCACAGGGGGTTGCCCCTACAGTATTTCTATTTTCTTTTAATATCAATCATATTACCAGGATGTGCGTCCCAGTGAATAATTCCGTTTTGATGACCACAGATAAAGCATCAGCTTACCGACTTCTTTCTCAAATATAATATCTAAAAAACATCAACATCAGAAAAATTCTTTACATGATTAGCTCTCTAAAATATTAGAATCTGTTGCTAAAGTTCCCGCTCCCTTTTCCATCAATTCAATATCTGCTAAAGTCCAAAAACGCGCACTTTGGCAGTGATGAGCTACTAATAGCCCCCATAATCCCCTTGGTATTAAAATTGGCACTACTAAATTAGCCCGAACCTGCATACCGCGCAGAAATTCACGGTGACAATCCTCAATCGCTTCTAATTCTATATCAGCGATCGCTCGTACTCGTCCTTTTAAGTATAACGCAGCATACTCATTATTAAAACAATCACTAGGACCAGTAGAACCGAGAATCGAATATTCATCAGAACCTAATGACTCAAATGTCACTTGTCCTTGCCATTGTCCATAAAAATAATACAATACTACCCGATCAACCTGTAAAGATTCTCGCAATTGATTTGTCGTTTGTCTGATCAATTCATCTCGTTGCATTCTGATGATCAGACGACTGAGTAATTCTTGTAAACCCTGATCAGGGTGATGATACGAGCGATTTTCAAATTCTGGTAAAGAAGGAAGTTGCACAGATTTCAAATGATGACTAACTAAATGATTTCGGGTTTTTATAGTAACTTATCAGATGTTTTATAGAAAATTATGTTTTTTTTCTATAAAAATCATGTAGTTTAATATTAAAATTTAGATTCTTATTTAATCTAAACTACACCTATTTTAAATTCTGATTCCCGCAGCATTGGGTAAATCAACTTTTAACCGTTTAAACATTGCTTCTCGTCCCTGCATCGCTAAGGTATCATCTAAAGCTGAAAGTTTGATTTCTTGCTGATATTTTAATCTTAACGCGGTTTGAATTAACCAATCAGCAACAAAGGGATTTTTAGGTAATAATGGACCGTGGGAATAGGTAGCGATCGCATTTTGATAAAACGCTCCTTCTGTTCCATCTTCTCCATTATTACCCAAGCCATACACTACCCGCCCCAAAGCTTCCACCTTCCCTAATTTAGTCCGGCCACCGTGATTTTCAAACCCGACTAAATAAGGTTTTATCCCTGTCATTGCTTGCAATTCGGCTGCTAACCGGGAAGCTGTAACTTCTATGACCAAATTACCAATACATCTTTTAGTATTTTCACCAGGATGAACAGAAACTAAATCCAATATTCCTAAACCCTCAATTCTTTTTCCGAAAGCTGGTTCATAATAATTTCCCAGTAGTTGAGGAGAACCACAGGTAAAAACTCCCGGTGTACCATTTTCTATTTTATGACGCATGGCCTCAGCTTTTTCACCCTGTAAATCCCGCATCACAATTTCTTGTTGACGGTCTTGCGCCCCACCACCGACAATCACATCTACTGATTTGATATCTTCTGCGGTGGAATTTTGATCCAAGGGCAATACAGTCACATTATACCCCCGCCACTGGGCGCGACGTTCTATGGTAATCACATTTCCCCGATCACCATAAGTACTCATTAACTTGGGGTACAGCCAACCAATAATAATTTCCATGGGCGCATGACTTACAAAACCTCTAATATAGCGTTAGCAGGGAATATGTAGGACTAGGCAAATTTTAAGAAATATTTCATAATTGTTGCAATACATTAATAAATTTAAATTTTAGTAAACATATAATACAGCGGTTTCTGCGGTAGTAAAAACAAAAAACAGATTTTTCCATGAATCAAAAACTTATGTTCTCCGTCAATATAGACATCAGCTATTTACCTATCTCCACTACGGATTATATTTATGTCTTTACAATCGCTGCGGTTCTTATTCTTGAGTAGTCTTGGCTGTTCTTTATTTTTTGGAAATGCTGTGACTGTTGCTCAAGTTGTGGTGCCTACAATTCCATCAGGTTCAAGTACAGTTCCATCAAGTTCGACTACAGTTCCATCAGGTTCGACTACAACCAGTGTACCAAATTCTACCACAGTTAACAGTAGTACAAGATTTAGTTGTCAATCTTACAATGGACAGTTTACAGTCATGTATCAGCCCCAAAGTCAACCAGGACAATATTTTGCTTGGGCTGCACCTCAAAATTTAGGTGGGGGTTGGGATGCCCAAAAACGTTGTCAAGCGATCGCAGGACGTTTAGAATTATATCGTCCCGATGGTTTACAAGAACTACGAATAGCTTTAGAAAACAACGAAAATATTATTTGTGTCACCACTGAAGCCCAACCCAATTGTCGAATTGTCTTAACAGTACCCCGTGGTAAAGATCCCTATGCAATCCGTAATAGTGTATTCCAAAATCTCACTACCGCTGATAGTGGACAACAAACTATTGCTGTTGATACCTACACTGAACCTCAGAGAGGAAAGGGAGATAGTTTATACAACATAGGACAAACACTTGTAAGTGGTAATAATCAGCTTAGTTCTTTTAGAAGTGGAATTAATTTGAAACCATACCTTGATCCTCAAGATGGTGGTACTGCCAAAAAATTGAGAAATGGGGTAGGAATTGGACGCAATAGACCAAAAAAAGACCCTGCTCGTCTAAATCCTGGCAGATTTCGTTAATTAGGATGATTTGATGAGGTAGGAGCAATAAATTTAATTGTCTACTTCAGGCTGGTAAGTCGTAATTACGATTTACCGGCCTGATTTTCTGTGATCCAGAACGAGCAATTTAGCAGGGGATGATGCCATAGTTAAGGTTAGCAAAGATTTATAGAGTAAAAGTAAGTTTGGTATGACAAATTTATCAATCCATGGTATTTTGGTACAATAATATCCAAATATCAACAGTCTGATTATCTACATCTAGCAAATCAACTTCTGCCGATGGAAAATTTACTGATATACATCTATACACTAACTTGAAAGCAGAGTAAATTAGTAATAGATTATCTAATCTTAACCAAAAGATAACTTGTTCAAAACCTAGTCCTATTATCTTTTCAAAAGCAGTTAAAAACGGTGACAAATCTGATCACAAGCCATAAGAATCAAGTCCTGCAATGGGGCGATCGCATCCTCCAGCCCGGAGAAGTTCTATCATTAATATCGGAATACCAGCTTATTCCCGTATTAATCAAGGAAATTATCATTGATCAAGCGATCGCAGCAGCCGAAATTGTCCATACTCCAGAAGAAGAAAAACAGGTCTGCGAACAATTAGCCCAACAATATCAGGGAATAGATCAACAAGGAGAAAATTTCCAGCAATTAAAGATCATGGCCATGCGACAATTAAAACTAGAAAAGTTTAAAGAGGCCACTTGGGGTGGGGATTTAAACTCGTACTTCTTCCAACGTAAAGCCCAACTAGATAGGGTAATTTATTCGCTGATTACTACCTCGGAAATCGGGATTGCCCAAGAAATCTACTTCCGCATCAAAGAGGGTGAACAGTCTTTCGCTGAGTTAGCACGGGAATATGCCCAAGGTCCAGAAGCTCAAACTGATGGATTAGTAGGTCCAATAGATTTACAATCCCTTCATCCAACATTGGTGAATATCCTTTCAAGAAGCCAGCCACAGCAGTTATCACCACCAACTCAAATTAATAATGTACTGGTAATTGTCCGCTTGGAAAAATTACTACCAGCCCAACTGGATCGTTCAATGCGGCAACGGTTGCTGAATGAAAGATTTAATCAATGGTTACAAGAACAAATGACAGAACGAAAATGGCAAATTCAAACATCATAAATTACCCGAACCTTTGGCCAATATAAATTGACATAATTAACCTCAAGAAACATGACTTATACTAAGAGTACCTTTGAAGAATTTATTGCCACGATTCCAGGGTTTGACCAATTATCAAGCGAGGAAATTAGCAAACTCTCATCACCACAAATTTTACAGCCTTTACGTTACCGCATGGGGCAGAAAATTGTTGGCAAAGAACAATTACCTCAAAAAGTATCAATTCTTTATCAAGGCAGGATCAGACTACTAGGATACCCGGAAAACCAATCACCAATTACTTTAAAAATAGTAGAACCAGGAGCGGTAATTGGGGAAATTTCTTGGTTACGTCAAATTCCGTGCGAAACAGCGATCGCCTATGAAGAAGTGATATGTTTAACCTGGAATGCAGCAGATTATTTACAATTCCTATCTCGAAATTTAGCATTTACTCAGGCTCGTCAACAAATAACTAACTTGGCAGAAGTATTTGATATCTTGAGTTTACAGATAGCACAACAACCTTTAGCCAATCATAATCTCAAAGACCTGACGGAACAGGCGTTATTAGGGTCAAAAATTCACTATTTACGACCAGGAAAAACGTCTTTAAGAGAATTAGAAAGTGATCGAATTTGGTTTGTAAGTAGTAGTTGTGATCTGAGCAATTTAACCCCTGGTTCTCGCTTAGAAGACGAAGTAATTGAAGTTAAAGATAAACTGCCTGTCCGTTTGTTGGGTATCAGTCAGAATGATTTATCATTAGTGGATAGTCCACCTCTAAAAACAGAGAAATTAGAAAATCTGTTAGATGGTACTGTCACCATAGAAGAAGTTCCCTACGCAACAGAATCGGAATTTATTGGGACAAGCACATCAAAGGATTTACCAAAAAATCAAAAATATCCATTTTTTAAAGGACAGGGAGAACTAGAATCTAGTCTGGCTTGTTTTCAAATGCTATCCAAGCATTTAGAAATTCCCTTTCGGAAAGAAGTAGTCCGCCGCATTTTAAATGACCAAATCAAGCGTCAAGGCAGTGTATCTTTTCAACTTTGCGCTTATTTATCAGAATTAATTGGACTCAAATCCCAGCTAGTTGATGTTCCGGCTGTTTCCATTAACCGCATTCCTACCCCAGCATTAATTCGCTATCGTGACAGTTTTGCGGTTCTTTATGCCGTAAATGGAAAAAAAGCCGTTTTGGGTGTACCATCTCAAGGTATTATCAACACCAGCCTTGATAAATTGCTGAAAGAATTAGAAACAGATGAAACCAACTTACAACCACAAGTTAGGGTTTTATTGCTCAGTGCTACCAAGGAAACACCTAAAGAACGCTTTGGATTAGGATGGTTTGTTCCTTACTTATCCCGTTACCGACGGGTGCTAATAGAAGTATTTATTGCTTCCTTCTTCGTCCAATTAGCCGCCCTAGCTAATCCTCTAATCATTCAGCTAATTATTGATAAAGTCATCGTTCAAAATAGTATTAATACCCTAAATGTTTTAGGAGTATTACTATTAGCAGTGGGTGTATTTGAAGCGGTATTAACTACATTGCGGACTTACTTATTTGTAGATACCACCAACCGCATTGATATGAGTTTGGGGTCACAAATTATTGACCACCTATTGCGCTTACCACTGCGGTATTTTGATAAAAGGCCAGTGGGTGAATTATCCACCAGAATTAATGAACTAGAAAATATTCGTCAGTTCCTCACGGGTACGGCCTTAACAGTAGTGTTAGATGCCCTATTTTCCGTAGTTTATATAGTGGTCATGCTGTTTTACAGTTGGCAATTGACCATAGTAGGTTTAGGAACCATCCCTCTATTTGTGTTAGTGACATTAATTGCTGCCCCAACAGTGAGTAGACAATTAAGAGGTAAAGCAGAACGTAACGCCGAAACTCAATCTTATTTAGTGGAGGTGATGTCAGGTATTCAAACAGTTAAAGCCCAAAATATTGAATTGCGATCGCGTTTTTCTTGGCAAAAAAAATATGCTAAATTTGTGGCCGCAGGTTTTAAAACCGTTATTACTTCCACATTAGCTAACTCCACAAGTCAGTTTTTAAGCAAACTCAGCAGCTTATTAGTTTTATGGGTGGGAGCTTATTTAGTTTTAAAACAAGAACTAACATTAGGGGAATTAATTGCCTTTCGGATTATTTCTAGTTACGTTACCACCCCCATATTACGGCTGGCACAAATCTGGCAGAACTTCCAAGAAACCGGGTTATCCTTAGAACGATTAAGCGATATTGTTGACAGCCCCCAAGAAGCAGAAATAGATAAGAATAATATTCCCCTCCCACCGATTATTGGTGGAGTCAAATATGAAAACGTTTCCTTCCGATTTGCCGCCTCAGGCCCCCTACAATTGAGTAATGTTACTGTCGAATTTCCCGCAGGTCAATTTGTCGGTATTGTTGGACAAAGTGGTTCGGGAAAAAGTACAATGATGAAATTACTGCTCAGACTTTATGACACAGAATCTGGCAGAATTTTAGTTGATGGTTACGACATTGCCAAAGTCGAACTTTATTCTCTGCGGCGACAAATTGGTGTAGTTCCTCAAGATACCCTTTTATTTGATGGTACAGTACAGGAAAATATTGCTTTAACTAATCCTGAAGCCACAACAGAGGAGATTATTGAAGCTGCTCAAATTGCCGTTGCCCATGAATTTATTATGGGTTTACCCCAAGGCTATAATACGCGAGTTGGGGAAAGAGGATCAGCCCTTTCTGGTGGACAAAGACAAAGAATTGCGATCGCACGTTCTGTGTTACAAAGACCTAAATTACTAGTTCTAGATGAAGCCACCAGCGCCCTAGATTATCCCACCGAAAAACAAATTTGTCTGAACTTAGCTCGCGCTTTTAAAGGTAGTACCGTCTTCTTCATTACCCACCGTTTAAATACTGTTAGTAATGCCGATACTATCGTCGTCATGGATAACAGTAGGATGATAGAACAAGGTAATCATCAAGAACTTATGGCTGCTAAAGGTCATTATTTCTATCTTTATCAACAACAGGAAGTAAATTTGTAGTCAATTATTTCTAGGGGTTTAGCATTGCTAAACCCTGTCAGTTGCTTAAATAAAATCCAACTGATAACAGAGCCAAGCTCAAATGACACTCCAGTAAATATTCAATCTAAAATCCCAAATCCCAAATTATTATGACTCAAGTTAATGGTAATCGCAGCAACGGAAATGGCAACGGAAACGGAAATGGCAATGGATCATATAAAGACTCAAAAGTATTAACATCTCCCAAACCCAGTTCCCAACAGCCTAAAATTGACTTTAATTTCGATAATTTTGAGCAATCTGTAGTTTTACGACAATCTCCAATATGGTCACGAACCATCATGATCACCCTCATGGGATTAGCTTGTTTTGGAATTACTTGGGCTTGTTTAGCCAAAATTGAGCAAACAATTCCTGCAACGGGTCAATTAAAACCAGAAGGAACAGTCAAAGAGGTACAAGCTCCCGTTAATGGAGTCGTTAAATCAATTTATGTAAAAGATGGAGACGAAGTAAAACCAGGACAATTGTTATTAACATTTGAGTCTATTGCTACCCTAGCAGAATTAAATGCCTTGAATAAAATTCGCATAGCTTTAATTCAAGAAAACAATATCTATCGACGCTTAATGGGAGCAAGCAGAGGTAAAGATTCTGAAATAGAATTTTTACGCAGTAAACTACCAGGAGAATCAGCATTTCTGCTCAAAAGTCGCGCTTCCTTAGTAGCAGCAAATGAACTATTACGTTCTCAATTGAGAAATTCATCGGGAACAGCAGGAATAGGAATTGACGAAGAACAACTACTAGCAGTTGCAAAAATAGAATTAGCGTCTCGTTCCAAAGCCGCAAATTTAGAAGTTGAAAAAACTAGAAAACAACTTTCTCAAACTCAATTTAAACTGCAAGATACTCGCAATAGTCTAGCCATTCAAAGCGGTATTTTAGCCAAAATCAAAGTCTTAGCGGAAGAAGGGGGTATTTCCCAACTTCAATATCTGAATCAGAAACAACAGGTACAAACTCTCGCAGCGGAAATCTCACAATTGCAGGAAGAAATAAAACGTCTAGAATTTGATATTGATAAAGGAAAACAGCAATTAACTAATACAGTTGCTAGTTCCGGTAAAGATATTTTGGAAAAAATAGGCAATAATAAACAACGCATTGCTGAAATTGATAGTCAGTTCACGAAGGTCATTTTAGACAATGAACAGCGTTTAGCAGACATAAATAGCAAAATATCGCAAACACAATTAAACTTTAAATATCAAGAACTTCGCGCTCCAGTAGGAGGAATAGTTTTTGATCTCCAGGCTAAAAATGTTGGCTTTGTTGCTAATTCCACACAAAAATTACTACAAATTGTCCCCAAAGAAAACCTATCAGCAGAAGTTTTCATTACCAATAAAGACATTGGTTTTGTCAAAAAAGGTATGAACGTAGATGTAAGAATTGACTCCTTTCCCTTTAGTGAATTTGGTGATATTAAAGGTAAAGTAACTAAGATTGCTTCAGATGCTTTACCTCCAGACCAAAACCATCAATTTTATAGATTTCCGGCCACAGTTAAGTTAGACAAACAACATTTAAATCTCACGAATCAAGATAGAAAGATATCTTTACAGTCAGGGATGTCCATTACTGCTAATATTAAAGTTCGTGAAGAACGCACGGTAATGAGTTTGTTTACAGAGATGTTTACGGAACAAATTGAAAGTTTAAATGAGGTGCGTTAGGGATGAAAATAATATCCCCGACTTCTTTTTTATCTTATCAATAAATGATAAATTAATCTCAGAAGTCGGGGATCTGGAATTTGTGGTGTTTACCCTTCTATGATTTTAATTTCCTCTGGTGTTAATTCATAAAGTTGATAAACTAGTTGATCTATTTCTGTTTCTAATGTGGTTGTATCTGCTTTTGGATCTGATTTTTTAGCAGTGAGAATTTGATTAACAACGGAAGTAATAACTTCCCCTTGTTTTGGATTTGCTTGAGGAATTGGGATTTGTCCAAAGTATTTCCAAATTAATTGAAATCCATTTTGAATAGCGGTACAGTATTTTGAAATTAGCCACCAACCCATTTTTGAATTAAGAATAGCCAATAAAATCTTATCTGCTTTGGAAATAATCCACATAGAATTATTACAATATAGCCCCTGTTCATCATAAATAAAACATGGTTTTGTCTGAAATATTTGATACATTATTTTAGGTTTTTCAAATTCTTGATAATAATCACAGGCTCTCAACTCCCACCAGTAATCACCTTTATCTGTTCTTTTTTCTGCTTGATCTTTAAATAGACTTAAATAATTAGAAACTGCTGAATAATTTTCCGATAACCATATCCAAGCATCTTGATTTTCTCTAAATGAATTGGTAAAGCCTTTATCAATTTTTATTAAATAATTTTCTACTTCAGGAATTGCATAAGGTTTTATATTACGACCTAAAATAAATGAACGAATTATTTTTGAATTTCGACTATCTTTGTTAATTATTTCTTTACAATTTTCATTACCAATGACAAATGCTTCCGTTAAACCTGTTAAGATTCCACGAAATGATTTATTATCAATATATTCAGCGAGTGAAACACAGTTACTTTTAATTCTTGATAGTAATTTCTGATCACTATCAGAAGAAATTACCCAAATTTCATCATTTAAGGTTTCAACTTTTATTTGATTAGAAATACTTTTTATATATGCTGCAAATTTATTACTATAATTAAGTGTTTTTACAGTAGCAGAAATAAAATTAGTATTTTGCTGCTGTTTTGAAGCATTCAGAATGCAAGGATAAGTAGTTGCTTCTTCAAATATTTGAATATCACCAAAATCAATAATCCCTTGTAATTGATTTTCTAAAATATAGGTTCTTAAAGCTTTTCCATAACCCGCTTGCATCCATTTATTAGGCATTATATAACAAAATTGACCTTTAGTTTTAAGAATTTTAAATCCCCTTTCCACGAAAAATACATACAAGTCAGCAGTTCCTGAATAGGTAATAAAATTTGTCTGCAAAATTGGTTTTAATTGTTTAATTTCTTCCTGTCTAATATAAGGAGGATTTCCAATAACCACATCAAAACCAACAAAAACACCATCATTATTTAACACTTCAGGAAACTCAAAGCGCCATTCTAAAGCATTTTCATACATTCTACCATTTTCTATTTCCTCAATTTCCACCCGTAACTTATCAATTTCATTATTCAACTTAGCGATTTTTTTCTCCCGCTTCGTTCTCTCAGCTTTAGTTTCTGGAATCAAAAAAATTTGATTCTCCAAATTCTCAACCTCACCCTCTAACCTTCTTAACTTAGTCTTATTGACATCACTTAATCCTAAAG
>NZ_BJCF01000056.1 GCF_005402965.1 Dolichospermum planctonicum | reverse complement strand
TGGGGTGGACATCCTGTCCGCCCAAAAATCCAGGAAAATCAAAATCTTGTGGGGTGGACATCCTGTCCGCCCAAAAATCCAGGAAAATCAAAATCTTGTGGGGTGGACATCCTGTCCGCCCAAAAATTCAGGAAAATCAAAATCTTGTGGGGTGGACATCCTGTCCGCCCAAAAATCCAGGAAAATCAAAATCTTGTGGGGTGGACAGGACGGGCAAGATGCCCATCCCACAAAACTAACAAAATCATCTTTTCTCGCCCATCCCACAAAACTAACAAAATCATCTTTTCTCGTTCCCATATTCTGTATGGAAATTAATTACGGAAGGATCTGCCTTCGATTATACTTCAATTACACCAGAGGCAGAGCCTCTTGACAGCATTCCCAGCCTGAGACTGGGAACGAGATATCCCACAAAACTCATAAAATCATCTTTTTTCGTTTGCACGAAACCTTCTACCAATTACTAAACAATGCAAAACCTCAAAACCACCAAGACAATTAACCGTCAACCCTTCCTACAAATTAAAGAAGTTTGTAAAGTTTATCCCACTAAAAAAGGACCATTTACCGTTCTTGATGGTGTTAATCTCAACGTTGAACAAGGTGAATTTATTTGCGTTATTGGCCATTCTGGTTGCGGTAAATCAACGTTATTAAACATGGTTTCTGGTTTTAATTTTCCCACCACTGGACAAGTTTTATTAGAAGGACAACCAATTACTAAACCAGGTCCAGATAGAATGGTGGTATTTCAAAACTATGCGTTATTACCTTGGAGAACAGCTTTTGAAAATATTTATTTAGCTGTAAATGCAGTTTATCCAACTAAGCCAGAAGCAGAAAAAAGGGCTATTGTCAGAGAACATTTAGCTATGGTGGGTTTAGGGGACGCAATGGAAAAAAAACCCATGCAAATGTCTGGAGGAATGAGACAAAGGGTATCTATTGCCAGGGCTTTAGCTATTCGTCCCAAAGTCCTAATTTTAGATGAACCTTTTGGGGCGTTAGATGCAATTACCAAGGAAGAATTACAAGAGGAATTGTTGAAAATTTGGGGTGATAATCGTTGTACAGTTTTGATGATTACCCATGATATTGATGAAGCTTTATTTTTGGCGGATAAGTTAGTCATGATGACCAATGGACCCCATGCAAAAATTGGGGAAGTGATGGAAATTCCTTTTTCTCGGCCTAGAGATAGAGCCAGAATTATGGAAGATCCGCAATATTATCAATTGCGAAATTATGCCTTAGATTTCTTGTTTAACCGTTTCGCTCATGATGATGTCGGTTAGTTACGTAGTCATGTAGGTTGGTTTGAGAAAACCCAACCTACGGAAATAAAGTATATAGGGTGCGTTAACATCGCTAAAAAATGATAAAATGGGGCTATTAAATTAAATACGCGATATAACGCACCAAGTTTATGAGAAATAATCCCATAGATTCAGGAGCGTTTTTATTGTAACCTGATGAATTGTGATTAAAGGAAATTACTAATGAGTACCCGCGCCCTATTGTTAGTAAATCGTAATTCTCGTCAAGGACAAGAACGGTACCAAGAAGTAATAAATTGTTTAAATCGCCTGGGTTTAACAATAATTGCAGAATCTACCGAAGATGCTACACAATTAGGTAAATTTATTCGCCACTATCAAGAGGAAATAGATTTAGTAATTATCGGTGGTGGTGATGGTACACTTAATGCTGCCATAGAGGCAATAATTGAGACTCAATTACCTTTGGGAATTTTACCTTTAGGAACTGCTAACGATTTAGCAAGAACTTTGGCTATTCCCAATTCTCTACCGGAAGCTTGTAAAATTATCGCAGCCGGAAAGTTACGACGAATTGATTTAGGTTGGGTGAATAATAAGTATTTCTTTAATGTTGCTAGTTTAGGGTTGAGTGTGAATATTACTCAACAATTGACTAAAGAAATTAAACGCCGTTGGGGTATATTTGCCTATGCTGTTATTGCGTTGCAAGTAATTTGGAAATCTCGTCCTTTTAGTGCAGAAATTCGCATCAATGACCAATCATTTTTAGTGAAAACTGTACAGATTGCTGTGGGTAATGGCCGTTATTATGGTGGTGGTATGGCTGTAGTTCATGATGCTGCTATAGATGACCAAAGACTGGATCTTTATAGTTTGGAAATGGATCATTGGTGGCAAATTCTCCCCCTACTTCCAGCCATGCGTCGAGGGCGACATATTCAATGGCCAAATGTCCGCGCCCTTTATGGTCAGGAAATTACAGTATATACCCGCAAACCCCATTCTATTAATACTGATGGAGAAATCACAACCTATACTCCTGCTATTTTTCGGGTGATTCCTCAAGCGATCGCTATTTTCGTTCCTGATGTATAATCTTGACTATGATTTATCTGATTGACATGATTTACTTGATCATATTTTAACACGCAGTTAGGGATTTTCACTTCTGAATTTTGCTGCATATTGATAACATTACAATCATCATCACAAAAATTATCTCAATCATAGTTATGATTTATTCGATGATACCTGAAATCATCATCACAAAAATCATCTCAACCTTGAATCATAGCTATGAATCTACGGTTTTCTCAAGAAATTAAATCTCTACTGCAACGCTTAAGCGAACAACCTCTGACTTTAGGTGATATTCTCTTAGAAACGTCAGAACGGGGTTTTATCCTGGTAATTACATTATTGGTATTACCCTTTTTGTTTCCCATGCCACCGGGATTAAGCAGTCCCATGGGCGGTGCTTGCTTGTTATTATCCCTGCAAATGGTTTTAGGCAGAAGAACACCTTGGCTACCGAAAAAAATCGCTAACTATCAATTTCCTAACGCTTTCGCCCAAATTATTTTACAAAATTTGCGCCGGGTTACTAGAATTTTGGAAAAAATTGCCCGTCCCCGATTCCAGAAATTGGCTAATCATCCTTGGATTTGGCGATTTAACGGGCTGTGTATCTCTTGGTTGACAATATTGTTGATTTCTCCCGTTCCCTTCACTAATCCTATCCCAACCGTGGGGATTTTACTTCTGGCAGTTGCTACCATTGAATCGGATGGGTTACTCATGTGTATTAGCTATGTTGTCACTCTTTTAATTACGCTACTGTTTGGTTTTATTGGTTATGCTGCATGGTTAGCACCCAATTTGTTGCCTTCTATTTTCAAATGAAATATTTGATCTTTCTGGTGAAAAGTTGTTAAAATAACCACCAAAAATTAAAAAAATCCCCTCAACTAACTAAAAGCTGAGGGTCATGGTTTAATTAAGGTGCATCTACTGTTACAGTATCCACTAGTTCTTCTCATCTACCCGGATAATTATAGTGGGAATTTTATCTAATTTTATCTAATTTTATCTGATATAGTTTGATAAGCTGTTACGCACCTAAATTGTATAATCCTAAAATGGTTAAATCTTGTAGAGTGGGTATACTTTGACCCTTCAACTAGCTCAGGGCATTGCCAGATCAGTACAACTCTTGCCCGCCAAATTTATACAAATTAAATACACAACAGCTGAGTCGGGAATATTCCCTATTCTCTATTTCCTGAAATAATATAAAATTATAAAATATACTATTATAATAATATGGCGATCGCTATTGATTTTGGGACAAGTAATACAGTCATCACTCGTTGGAACCCAGTCACCCAACAACCAGAAACCCTCAAGTTACCTGGTTTGTCAACAAAACAGCATCTTAACCCCCCATTAATTCCCAGTTTAGTGTACATAGAAAATGCCAGCTTAGGTAAAATTATAGCAGGTCAGCAGGTACGCGATCGCGGTTTGGACATGAAAACTGATACCAGATTTTTCCGAAACTTTAAACGGGGAATTGGTGCAGATATCCAAGGGTTTTTACCCGAACTTGATGATGAAAATATTACTTTTGAACTAGTGGGAAAATGGTTTTTAACTCAAGTAATTACCGAATTAGCCATCATCGAAGGAAGTATAGATTCCTTGGTTTTGACCGCACCAGTAGACAGTTTTGAAGCTTATCGTCACTGGTTAGGCAAAGTTTGTCAATCACTACCAGTAGAACAGATACGGATGTTAGATGAACCCACCGCAGCGGCTTTAGGGTACGGTTTAACAGATAAAGGAACTTTATTAGTTGTTGACTTTGGTGGTGGAACATTAGACTTGTCTTTAGTCAGCTTAGATAAAGGAACACCAGCCAAAAACAAACCCCTGGGATTTCTGCTCAAATGGGGTGAAAGAAATTTGAGTGAAGATTCTAAACAAAAAACGAAAACAGCCCGCGTTTTGGCGAAAGCAGGGCAAAATCTGGGGGGAACTGATATTGATAACTGGATAGTAGATTATTTTGCGAAAAGCCAAGGACTACCAGTGAGTTCATTGACCGCGCGGTTAGCAGAAAAGGTAAAAATTCAGCTATCAACTCAAGATCAAGTTACTGAAGTTTATTTTGATGATCAGACTTTTACAAGTTATGAAATGAACCTGAATCGTGATACGCTAGAAAATATTTTACGGGAAAACGGATTTTTTGCTCAACTGGATAGTGTGATGATGACGCTATTACAACAAGGACAAAATTACGGTATAGAAATTGATGATATTAATACAGTATTATTAGTTGGTGGAACGGTGCAATTACCAATAATACAGACATGGATACAACAATATTTTAACCCAGAAAAAATCCGTCGTCAATTGCCTTTTGAAGCTATTGCTCACGGAGCATTACAAATAACTCAAGGAATAGAAATTAAAGACTATCTTTATCATAGTTATGGTGTGCGTTATTGGGATCGTCGTCATCAACGTCATCATTGGCATCCTATCATTAAAACCGGACAAACTTACCCCATGACTCAACCAGTAGAATTAACTTTGGGCGCTTCTGTAGAAAATCAACCGAGTATTGAATTAATTATTGGAGAACTAGGAATACAAAGCGGTGCAACAGAGGTATATTTTGATGGAGATAGATTGATTACTCGTCAGCTTGATAGTCCAGCAACCATCGTCAAACCATTGAATGATAACACAGAAGCCAGTAAAATTGCTAAACTTACACCACCTGGTTTCCCTGGCAGTGATCGTATTAAAATCTACTTTCAGGTTGATGAACAAAGGTTTTTAAGAATGACTATTGAAGACTTATTAACAAATAGTATTTTAGTAGAAAATCAACTTGTAGCACAATTAAGTTAAAATTTTCACTTAATTTAAACTTAAAATTTACCACGATGATAAATAAATCATCAGATGGGTTATTTTTTAGTTTCTACATTTATTGATTTTACTGATTGATTTTACTAGCATAATTTTAAACATAGCTTAAACTTTTCTTTACCTATATTTAATATATCCTTAACCATAGGCAATCACCCTTAGTTCAAGATGTAATTGGCTTTAGCCAGGTATCTCTAAAAATTAAGAGGCAGTATGACTTTTTTAGCCAGTGTTTTGATGAATCGTGTTATTACTACTTCGCTATTAACAGGGGCTGTTGCGTTAAGTCCAGTCTTGAGTAAAATAGCATCAGCTCAGACTTTGAACGGTGCAGGAGCAACATTTCCCGCTCCTCTTTACGAAAGATATGCCCGTGAAGTTAGGAAAAAATATCCTGATTTGAAAGTTAATTACCAAGCCATTGGTAGTGGTGGTGGTATTCGTCAAACCATTGCGGGAACTGTAGACTTTGGTGCTAGTGATGCAGCCATGAAAGATGATGAGATTGGTAAAGTTAAAAATGGTGTCATCTTAGTACCTACTGCTGGTGGTGCTGTTTCCGTTGTTTATAATGTACCTGGTGTCAACAACCTCAGATTATCTCGGACTACATTACCAGATATTTTCTCTGGAAAAATTACTAACTGGAGTGACGCGAAAATTAAAGCGGATAACCCTGGTGTAAATCTACCAAATCAACCAATTAAATTTGTGGTTCGCGCTGATGGTAGTGGTACAACATTCATTTTTACTAACCATTTAAGTTCTATTAGCGGTTATTTCAAAGGTAGAATTGGTGCTAATACTGCTCCTAGATGGACTTTACCAAACGCCCTCAAAGGTAAAGGAAATCCAGGGGTAGCTGCATTGGTGAAAAGCAATCCCGGATCTATTGGTTATGTTGAATATGACTATGCTACCAAAAACAATCTAAAATCGGCGGAATTGCAAAACAAGAAAAGACAATTTGTCGCTCCTTCCTTAGCATCTGCTAACTCAGCTTTATCAAATGTAACTTTTCCCGACAACTACCGCGTTTTTATTGGAGACCCAGAACAAGGTTATCCTATTGTTGGTTTAACTTGGATGATGGTTTACAAACAGTATTCTAATCCTACTAAAGCTGATGCAATTAAAAAATGGATTAACTGGGTTCTCAAAGACGGTCAACAATATAATGATGACCTCAACTACACTAAAATTCCCAGTGATGTTGTCAATCGTGTATTAAAGACTGTAAATAGCACTGTCAAGTAATTTTTTACACACAGTTATAAGTAGCACACCCCACCCTTTCCTTGTCAAGGGGAGGGAATAATCTCTTCCTAAAGCATTGGGGAGACTGGGGGGAGTAATATCACTAACTAAAACTTTGCAAATACCCTGTTTTAAATACCCTATAAAATGTATATTCCTTTTATTTCCTCCACCTGTTATTAATTATGACTAATTTCTTTGAAGAACGGGATAAGAATTCACTGAGTTTAAATAATGGAAATATTGATTTAATATCGATCAGTGGTATTAACTTCTGGTTCGATAGAGGATTTACCTGGCTGGTGTATATTTTTGCTGGTATTACTGTAGCCATTCTATTTGTGATGACTTGGGTAATTTTTCAGCAAGCACAACCGGCTATTGGTCAATTCGGACTGGGCTTTTTATGGAGTCAAGATTGGGATACAGGTAATCAAATTTTCGGCGCGTTGCCCTATATTTATGGAACACTGGTAAGTAGTACGATCGCCATCTTACTAGCTGTACCCGTGGGTATATCCATAGCTTTAGTAACTAGTGAGGACTTCTTACCCATTCCGGTTAAAAGTACCCTCGCTTTTGTGGTAGAACTAATTGCAGCTATCCCCAGTGTAATTATTGGTTTATGGGGAATTTTTGTATTTATTCCTGTCATAAAACCTTTGGAAAAATGGTTAGGTGGCACTTTTGCATTCATACCACTATTTAATACCGAAGATCCAGCGGGAAATAATATGTTGACAGCGGGAATTATTCTCTCCATTATGATTTTACCCACAATGGCAGCTATTTCTCGTGATGTAATGTTGGTCATTCCTAAGGATTTACGTAGTTCATCTATGGCCTTGGGGGGAACTCGTTGGGAAACAATTTTTCGGGTGTTATTACCAGCAGGATTTTCCGGGTTAGTAAGTGCGGCTATGTTGTCTCTTGGTAGGGCTTTAGGGGAAACAATGGCAGTAACCATGGTAATTGGTAATTACGCTCAAATAAAACTATCTTTACTTGATCCAGCATACACAATCCCCGCCGTTTTAGCTAATGAATTTGCCGAAGCTGAACCAGGATTACATATTGGTTCGTTAAGCTATTTAGGCTTAATTTTATTTGCGTTAACTCTAGCTGTCAATATTGGGGCTGTTTTATTAGTTAAATGGGTTGGTAAAAAGAATAGATGAAAGGAGTCAAGAAGAAGAAAGAATGAAAATTTCTGTCTAAAATCTAAAATCTCCAAAATCCAAAATCCAAAATCCAAAATCTAAAGTTAATTATGAGTGATTCTTTCAATTCCCGAATAAATCAAATAGATCAATCCATAGCATCGGAATTATGCAAGCCCTTACCTACCAGTAGACAAGTATTTACATACTTAATGAACGGACTGGCCTTTGGTTTAACTGCATTAGCACTTCTACCATTATTGTCCATATTGTGGGAAATTTTGCACAGGGGACTTTCTGGCTTTAGGTTGGAGATGTTATTTAGTCCATTAATTGAAAATGGCTTTGCCAATGCTATTCTTGGTACTATACTCATGGTCAGCATTGGTGCATTATTCAGTATTCCTGTGGGGGTAATGACGGGAATTTTCTTAGCGGAATTTAGTCAAACCAACCCAGTCGCTCAATATGTTAGATTTATTACTAGCATTATCACGGGTGTACCTTCAATTGTGGTGGGGATGTTCGCTTATGGTGTGATTGTTTTAATAACTAAGCAATTTAGCGCCATTGCTGGGGGTTTTGCTTTAGCTGTGATCATGCTACCAGTGATAGTATTGACAACAGAAGAGGCTTTAAAGTTAATTCCTATACCTCAGCGTCTCGCATCCGCCGCTTTAGGGGGGACTCGCTTCCAAACTACTTTTCGCGTGATTATTAGTGCTGCTATTCCCGGAATTACTACGGGTATCTCCTTGGCCATAGCTCGCGCTGCTGGTGAAACCGCACCACTAATTTTTACCGCTTTATTTAGTCAAAATTGGTCAGATAGTTTATTCAGTCCCACTGCTTCGTTACCAGTATTGATTTTTAATCTTTATAATAATCCTGACCCAGCAGTAAACCAATTAGTTTGGACTACTTCTATCATTCTTCTGACCATAGTGCTATTTTTTAGCTTGATATCTCGCTTAATCTCTCAGAAAAGTAAAGCCAATTAAAAACGTTTCTTGCATTAAATTATGAGTAATCTAACCACAGCGATCAAAGTCAAAAATCTTAGCTTTTACTACGGCAACTATAAAGCTATTCAAGGGATATCATTGGATATCTATAAAAACCAAGTTACCGCACTAATTGGTCCTAGTGGTTGTGGTAAATCTACATTCATCAAAACTATTAATCGCATTAGTGAATTAGAAGGAAAAGTCAAAGTTGAAGGTAGTATCGAATTTTTTGGTCAAAACATCTATGACCCTCGCATTAATATCAATCGTCTGCGTCGGGAAATTGGCATGGTATTCCAAAAACCAAACCCTTTTCCCATGAGTATTTATGAAAATATTGCTTACGGCGTAAAAATTGCCGGCCGATGTCCGAAAGTAGAATTAGATGAAATTGTGGAATCCGCGCTTAAAGGTGCCGCCCTCTGGGATGAGGTCAAAGATAAACTAAAACAATCTGCTTTTGGGCTTTCTGGTGGACAACAGCAGCGTCTTTGTATCGCTAGAGCTTTAGCAGTCAAACCCAAGGTGTTACTCATGGATGAACCTTGTTCAGCCCTCGATCCCATTGCTACCATGAAAGTGGAAGACTTAATTCACAAATTGCGAACAGAATTTACGATTGTCATTGTCACCCATAATATGCAGCAAGCAACCCGTGTTTCTGATTTCACGGGATTTTTCAGTACCGATGAAAGTCGCATCGGTCAAATGGTAGAATTTGGTGCTACCAGTCAAATCTTTGGTAGTCCCTTAGATGCTCGTACCCGTGACTATGTTTCTGGACGTTTTGGTTAAATACGGATAAACTCAATACAAGATGTAGCTTGAGCCTCATCAGGATTTAAAATCATAAGCATTCCTCATGCAAAATCCAAAATTAGTATGACTCATTCTACAGATATTACCACCTTAGCACGGTGGATGGCGGCCGATTTTAGCAATCAAGCCCAAGTTTTCGAGAATCCGGCTTTTTTTGCCCATATTCGTGTATGTATGCGTCCCCTGAATTGGGAGGTATTATCAGGGGTGAGTTTGTTTGTAGAACAAGCTTACGACTATATGCTGAATAAACCCTACCGCGTGCGGGTATTACATCTGACGACGGTAGGGGATAAAATCCACATTGAAAACTATACAGTCAAAGCAGAAAAAGACTTTTACGGTGCTTCTCGTGATTTACCCCGGTTACAAACTTTAACAAGCGATCGCCTAGAAAAGCTTTCTGGTTGTAACATGATTGTAGAATGGACTGGCAGCCAATTCAAAGGCACAGTCGAACCAGGAAAAGGCTGCATTGTCATCCGTGACGGGCAAAGAACCTATTTGGATAGTGATTTTGAAATTGATGGTGAAAGGTTCATCAGCCGCGACAGAGGGCGAAATCCTGAAACAGATGAGCATATTTGGGGTTCGGTCGCTGGTCCTTTTTACTTCCTGCGGTGGGGGAATTTTGCCCAAGAAGTCAAATTAAATCCTTAAAATCCAATACTGGACAGGCTTTCAGTCTGTCCAGTCTGTGAAAAAAATTCATAATCAAAAGCATAATTAAAAAAATTTCTCCCAAATAGTGCAAATTGAAAAAAATAGTGCTATCATAGGTAATCGTAGGCGCGGCGACATAGCCAAGTGGTAAGGCAAGGGTCTGCAAAACCTTCACCCCCGGTTCAAATCCGGGTGTCGCCTTTGGAAAAAAATAAGAAAATAATTAATATCCGGTATATATAGTGTTATAGTGTTTTTGCAGGCATTATTTAAGTTTAGAAGTTTTATGCGAAGTGTAATTCGATAAACTCGTCTTTCTAATGGGATGAAAATATTGTGTTTACAAAAAGATGAAGCACAATTAATGTATCAGGAAGTTCAGAATTATTTAAAATATGGTATTGGGTTAAATCAAGGAGATACAGTTTTTGATGTTGGTGCAAATATTGGATTATTTGCACTTTATTTATCACATAAATTTAATCAGAAAATAAATATTTATGCTTTTGAACCTATCCCTGATATTTTTGAAGTTCTCAATAAAAACATTCAACGTTTTAGCTTAAAAAATGTTAAAGAATTTGCTTGTGGACTTTCTCAAAAAGCTGGAAATGTAAAATTTACTTATTATCCAAATATGACCTTAGGTTCTACAGCCTATCCCATTACACAACAAGCGGAAATAGATAAACTTCAATCAATATCTATAGCTAATTTTAAACATTTTCCTGCTCCTCTTTCCTGGTTACGATATTTACCAGAGTCTTTATTTTCACGTCTTATCAATTGGAAATTAACCGCTGCTTTTCAAGGAAAAGAAGTTAACTGTCAATTGAAAACAATATCACAAATTATTCGTGAGCAGCAAATTGAGCAAATTGATTTACTGAAAATTGATGTAGAGAAAAGTGAAATGGATGTGCTATTAGGTATTGAAATAGAAGATTGGTCAAAAATAAAGCAAGTTTTTGTAGAAGTACATGATATAGATTTCCGTTTAGAAAAAATTGAACATTGTTTAAAAGACAAAGGATTTAAAAACATTAAAATTGAACAAGAACCTATCCTCAATGGTTCTGATATTTTTAGTGTGTATGCTTGGTAAAAAAAGCGGTTAAAAACCAAATTTACTAAAATAGCGATAGAAAAGTATTTCTTTTCTCCAATTCTTACAAATTAGGGCGGAGAAACCCCGCCCTATAGACAATTTTGCTGAAATAAACAGCAAGAATTAAAGTGAAACCTTAACTAAAAGTATCTTACTTCTTAGCCTCAGCAATGGGAACCCATTCAGTGTGGAAAGTTCCTTCCTTGTCAGTCCGTTTGTAAGTATGAGCGCCGAAATAGTCCCGTTGTGCTTGAGTTAAGTTTTGTGGCAAGCGATCGCGGCGGTAACTATCGAAGTAATCTAGAGAAGCACTGAAAGCTGGAACAGGAATACCCAACTTAGCCGCAGTCACAATTACTTCCCGCCAAGCCGCTTGTCTATCCAGAATTGTTTGCTTAAATTCAGGCGCTAACAACAAGTTAGGTAAAGCTGGATTTTCGTCAAAAGCCTTCTTAATCTTATTCAAGAAACCAGCCCGAATAATACAACCACCCTTCCAAATTCGAGCCATTTCGCCCAAATTCAATTCCCAATTGTAAGTTTTAGAAGCTGTAGACAACAGCGCCATACCTTGAGCATAGGAGCAGATTTTAGAACAATAGAGAGCATCCCGCACCATGTTTACAAAAGCGGCAATATCGCCACCATACTTAGCATTAGGTCCAGTGATAATCTTAGAAGCAGCAATGCGTTCATCTCTAATAGAAGACAGAATCCGGGCATTTACCGCTGCTGTAATTGTCGGAATCGCTACACCCAATTCTAAAGCAGTTTGTACAGTCCAACGACCAGTACCCTTTTGACCCGCAGCGTCAACAATTAAATCAACGAGGGGAATCTTGGTTTCTGGGTCAACATAGGGGAAAATATTCGCTGTAATCTCAATCAAAAATGAATTGAGTTCGTCAGTTGTATTCCATTGAGAAAATACCTCATGGAGTTGTGCTGCATTTAAACCAGCCACATTTTTCAGTAAATCGTACGCTTCTGCAATTAACTGCATATCACCGTACTCAATACCATTGTGAACCATTTTTACATAATGTCCAGAACCACCAGGACCAATGTAAGTGACACAAGGACCATCATCAACTTGAGCCGCGATTTTATTGAAAATCGGGGATAGATACTCATAAGAGCTTTTTGTTCCACCGGGCATGAGAGAAGGACCATTTAAAGCTCCTTCTTCACCACCACTCACACCCATACCAATATAACGTAAACCAGTGGGTTCTAATTCTTGAGTGCGTCTTTCTGTATCTTCAAACCAAGAATTACCACCGTCAATAATAATATCACCCTCTTGTAGTAAAGGCTTAAGCTGTTGAATTACCGCATCAACAGGCTTACCAGCTTGTACCATCACCAAAATTTTCCGAGGACGTTCCAATGAGGCGACAAATTGTTCTAAGCTAAAAGCAGCCCTAACGTTCCGTCCTTGGGCGCGGTACGCCATAAAGGCATCGGTTTTTTCACGAGAGCGGTTGTAAACTGCAATTGGAAAGCCATTTCTTTCAACGTTAAGAGCGATATTTTCGCCCATAACAGCTAATCCAATCACACCAAAGCTTTGTAGTGTCATAGTTTGTGTTCAAATCTTTTGTTTGGGTTTGGCTCTTTCTCTTGCAGATCCTTTCTCTTTAAGGGTAGTCCGAGATTTTCGCTTCACTCCTAAAGAAGATATTAAGAGTTTCTCAAGAATTTCCCAAAATTACGACCAATATCAATAATTATTTTCATTTTGTATTTAAGTCAACAAATTAGTGACAAATTAGTGACAAAATTTGCAAAATTAAAATACATAGTGCAAGGAAAGGCAAGAGGCAAGAGGCAATAAAAATTAAATATCCTTATCCTATCCCCTATTTTCTTTATTATCTCTTCCCTCTCCCCCGTCCCCCGTCCCCTCTTCCCCCGTCCCCCGTCCCCCGTCCCCCGTCACCTCTTCCCCGTCCCCTCTTCCCTGTCACCTGTCACCTGTCCCCTGTCACCTGTCCCCTGTCACCTCTTCCCTGTTCCCTTTCTTTCATGAAATAGTAAGGAGTATTAAAAAATGCTGGCCTATTTTATAGCGTTGGTAGTCGCTTTTGGTAGTTTAGCCATTTACCTATCAGCCTTCTTTTTTCCAGAAATCCATCGCCAGAATGATTTTATCTGGAGTGGAGTTGGGTTATTCTACGCCTTGGTACTATGGATTTTTGCACCTGGAATTAGTGGAGGGCTGTTACTGGGTCATATAGCCAGTGTGGCACTGTTAGTATGGTTTGTGTCACAAACTCTCTCATTACGGCGACAGTTGGCCCCCGAAGAACAGCAAACTCCTTTACCCAGTCCTGAGCTAATTAAAATTAGTTTCCAAGAACAAATGTCAAAGTTTTCTGTGAAAGAGAAATTTCGACAATTATCCGCATTCATTGGTAGTGTGTTTAGTGGTGCAAAAGGAAAGCCGTCACAGACTGTAAATCAACAGCCAGTTATCAAAACTACTCAAGAGATTTTACAGCCAGGTACAACTCAAGCAACTCAACCCTCAAAATTACCAGATGAGTCGCTAAATGTCACCCCAGCAATTGTAACTCAAGCTTTATCAGAGGAGACTTTTTCTCCATCACCTGTTTTAGAAACGGTAGAACTAGCACCAACAGCACCAGTTATTCAGCCGCAAGAAGAACAGGTAATTCCGACAACAGAAAGACCTGCGACAGCCGAAACTCAAAATCTATCAGAAATAACTCAAATTGAAGTATTTGTTTCAGAATCACTGATAGCAGCAGAAACTGAAACTCTGGTAGAGATAGTTCAGACTGAGGTATTTGTTTTAGAAGCAGAAACTAAGGATGCTGCCACTGAACTAAAAGTAAGTTCCCCAAATCCAGTGACATCGGAGTTATTAACCACAGAAGCAACTCAAAACCCTGCCATGAACGTTGAGGAAGTTCAACCAGACGGGGAAGCATTACCAGAAAAAATCCCATTCAATAAACCAGAGGAGGAGTAATTGAGGGGATTTACGCTGCTGATTCCCATAAATCAAGGGAAGCTGGGCAATTTATGATAGTAGGGGCAACTACAGGGGGTTTGTCCCTGCTGGATTAAATCCCAATTGGGATAATAAACGATCAATATCAAAATGCTCAGACATAAGAGAGCGAATACACTCTATTTTAATTGGTTCATGGACGCGAACCTGACCAAAGCTGCGGTCAATGATTTCTACTGTGGTCAGAGTATCCAGATCCACGGATAAAATCGGGATTTCTAGCTCTTCGGCCCGGTTAAGGATAAATGCAGGAGGTGGTAGTTGTCCAGTCAGAATCAGACATTGAGTAGATGTTTCTAAGGCTGCTTGTTGAATTTCCACCCGGTCCCCCCCAGTCACTACCGCCATATTCTGACGTTTGCGGAAGTATTTCACAGCAGAGTTGACATTCATTGCCCCAATGGCTAGACTTTGGACTAATAAATCTAGGCGATCGCTTCGACAGAGAACTTCAGCGTTTAACTGCTTAACTAATTCGCCCACACTCACACTGCGAAGGATATCGCTTTTGGGTAATGTTGCTAGTACAGCAATATCCTGTTTTTCCAAGAATGGACGCAACAGGGTTTGTACTAACTCTGATTTTTCTTCAGGTACTTCATTAATTACGACACCCATTAACCGTTTACCCAATCGCTGTTTAGCAGACAACAACCCTTCAATAGAAGTTAGTGATTGATAACGGCTAATTAAGAGTACAGGAGCATCTAATTTTTCTGCTAGTTCCAGTAAGGATAATCCAAATAAATTTCCTTCTGATAAGTTTGCAGGTCCTTCTAATAAGACCAAATTGTTCTTTGGTATTTGTGAATACTTCTCTACTAGTAACTGTTGATAGTTGGTTGTGTCTTCTCCCTGTAAGCGTTTCTGGACGGTAATTTCATCTAAAGACAATAAGGTGGGAGCAATACGGTTGTCTGGAAGGTTCAGGTTATGAGTAATAAACTGGACATCTTCCTCAACTACTGTTCCTGTTGGTGTCTTGACAAAATTACCCAAAGGCTTACCATAAGCAATATCCAACCCATGAAGTTTTAGCTGATGAGACAAACCTAAAACCGTTGCAGATTTGCCACTGTAAGCTTCAACTGATCCAACCAGCAAGTATTTAGCAAGTGTTGGCACGTATGCACTCCTAATTTCAAAAGTTTGTACAACTCAGCTAGGTGTCTATCAATTTTAGTGCTTTCTGGTGGCAGGTAAATAGCTTGATTCAATCTTAATTGCCCCAATCTTAAAAATTAAATGGGAATAAATCTAGCTGTGGTAGCTATTGTAGCGATTTTGATCAAGATAAAAATATCTGTTTAAATAAATAATTTATGCTTTTTGGCATACAACAGCGATTATATGGAAGCTTTGATTTCTTCTGATGTCATTATGATCTGAATTTGCTTCGTAATCAGTAATCCGAGGCTTGATAGATACTGTACAATAAATTATGTAGCTGGCTAATAAAATATGCAAGATACCCTGACTATTACCATTAATCCAGAACTAAAAGCAGCACTTTTAGAAATTACTCAAGCTGAAGGTATATCTCCTGATAGTTTCATTGGTAAAGCTATTGAGGATTATATTTTTACCCACACATTCCGCGCTTTGCGTTCTTATTTGATGGCAAAGAATCAAACAGGTTATACCGATGAGGAAATTTTTGAGATAATTTTATGAAGCTAGTTCTAGATACTAATGTTCTGATTCAGAAAATATTAGACAGAGTTTTCTAAATACATAGTTATTCAGCGAGTATTTCATAAAATAATCTTGGAGGAGTAGTTATGTCCACAAAATATTTTAATCCTTATACAGATTTCGGTTTTAAGAAACTATTCGGAGAAGAAGGCAGTAAAGATCTACTCATGGATTTTCTCAACCAACTTCTACCAATACATCATCAAATTCAACAATTAACCTTTAAAAATCCGGAAAATCTAGCTGATACCATAGCAGAACGTAAAGCCATATTTGATATTTACTGCGAAAGTAAAACTGGTGATAAGTTTATTGTGGAAATGCAAAAAGCAAAAATCAAGAATTTCAAAGATAGAGCTTTATTCTATTCCACATTCCCCATTCGTGAACAATCAGAAAAAGGCGATTGGAATTTCTTTTTACTACCCGTCTATTTTATCGCCATTTTAGATTTCGAGTATGACGAAAATATAACATCTAAATTTAGGCGCGATGTGTGTCTAAAGGATCAAGATGGTGATATTTTCTTTGATAAGTTAAACTTTAAATTTTTACAAATGCCATTATTTAATAAACAAGAAAATGAATTAATAACGCATTTTGATAAATGGCTGTATTTTTTGAAGAACTTAGAAAGTTTTAATCATATACCCGTGATATTAAATGAACCAATATTTCAGAAAGGGTTTGAAATAGCGGAAATATCTCACTTAAATGTGGAGCAGTATGAACAATATAAGAAGAGTTTAGTGCAGTATTTAGAAGTGAAAAATGTATTTGATACAGCCTTTGAAGAAGGTGAGAAGTCCGGTATTGAGAAAGTTGCTAAAGCTTTGAAAGAGCAAAATATAGCCATAGAAATTATTGCAGAATCAACTGGCTTATCTTATGAAACTATTAAAAGAATTTGAGCGAATAATGCCAATTGATAGACTTGGCGATCGCATTACTGACTTTAACCCCACGGAAGGCGATCGCTCTCAGCTTTGAGTTAATTTCAGGGAGCGATCGCATTCTGTTGGTATATGATTCTCTATGAAGTTAGGCTAAATAGCTATATTCCGTGACTTGTGGGAAGTCCTAATAGTTCATCAACAAATTAAGCTAAAATAAAATAAATAGCAAAATCCTCACCAGTATATGGTTACATCAACACAAACCACAACTCAAACCTTATACGACCAAGACTATTACCTGTGGATAAGAACAACCATTAACCAACTTCGCACAGGACAATTTTCTGCTGTTGATTTAGAGAATTTATTAGAAGAATTAGAAACTATAAGTAGAAGTGAGAAGCGAGCAATTGAAAGTTTATTAACTAAGTTGCTTGTACATCTACTAAAACTCAAATGTTGGGATAGTGAAAGAGAACGTAATCAAGGACATTGGCTAGGAGAAATTAGGACATTTCGCAACCAGATTAAGAAATCTCTTAAAGATAGTCCAAGTTTAAAACCTTACATTTTAGAAATATTTGACCAATGTTATCAAGATGCTAGATTAGAAGCATCAGATCGTTCTCAACTTCCCCTTGATATCTTCCCTCTTATCCCCATTGCTTCACTAGCACAAATTTTAGATGATTGGTTGCCAATCGAAAAAAATCAAGGCTGAAATTTTTTTCCTCTTTCCCTGACCTCAGATTTGAGAGCCAAACTAAAATCAAAGCTAAAATCAAAACGACATTGTACTAAAGAGATTTAATGCTGACCGCTGACCGCTGAAAGCTGCTGTACGTAATTTATATCCTGGATAGAACCGTCATTATAGTACATAAGTTCTACATTTTCCCATTAACTCCCACTTGAAAATTCATCCCTAAGATTCTTTGCTTTTATCTTTATCAGTTGCTACATAGAGTCCTAAACTGTAGATGAGAGTTGAAAAGCAGTCGGGAGAAATTTTGTGAAAAAAGTTTTAGCAATCATTCTTGGTGGGGGTGCGGGTACTCGGCTTTATCCGTTAACCAAGCTTCGCGCCAAACCAGCAGTACCAGTAGCCGGGAAGTATCGCTTAATAGATATTCCCGTTAGCAACTGCATCAATTCGGAAATATTCAAAATCTATGTCCTCACTCAATTTAACTCAGCCTCCCTGAATCGTCACATTGCTCGTGCTTACAACTTTAGTGGGTTTAGCGATGGATTTGTAGAAGTGTTAGCCGCACAACAAACCCCAGAAAACCCCAACTGGTTTCAAGGTACGGCTGATGCTGTGCGTCAGTATATCTGGATGTTACAGGATTGGGATGTAGAGGAATTTCTGATTCTCTCCGGTGATCATCTCTACCGTATGGATTACCGTCAGTTTATCAAGCGTCATAGAGATACAAATGCGGATATTACACTTTCCGTAATTCCCATGGATGATCGTCGGGCTTCGGATTTTGGCTTAATGAAAATTAATCAAGCCGGGAGAGTAATTGACTTTAGCGAAAAACCCAAAGGGGAAGCCTTAGCGCAAATGCGTGTTGATACTACCATATTAGGATTAACGCCAGAACAAGCTCAATTACAGCCATATATCGCCTCCATGGGGATTTATGTCTTTAAAAAAGATGTTTTGATTAAATTGCTAAAAGAATCTTTAGAACGGACTGACTTTGGTAAAGAAATTATTCCCGACGCAGCTAAGGATTATAACGTTCAAGCCTTCTTATTTGATGATTATTGGGAAGATATTGGGACAATTGAATCTTTTTATGAAGCCAATTTAGCCCTCACCAAGCAACCCCTCCCTCCCTTTAGCTTCTACGATGAAGCAGCACCAATTTATACCCGCGCTCGTTATCTACCACCCTCTAAACTATTGAATTGCCAAATCACAGAATCTATGATTGGTGAAGGTTGTATCTTGAAAGATTGCCGGATTCAACATTCAGTTTTAGGAGTGCGATCGCGCATAGAATCAGGAACTACAATTGAAGAAACCCTGATCATGGGTGCTGACTATTATCAGCCATTTGTAGAGAGACAATGCAGCCTAGAAGAAAATGATATTCCCGTCGGTATTGGTACAGACACCATTATTCGTCGTGCCATCATTGATAAAAATGCCCGCATTGGTCACGATGTGAAAATCATCAATAAAGACAACGTCCAAGAAGCAGAACGGGAAAAACAAGGCTTTTACATTCGTAGTGGCATTGTCGTCGTTCTCAAAAACGCTGTCATTCCCCATGGAACAATCATCTAGTTATTCAGTTGTTCGTTATTTGACTAATGACTAATGACTAATGACTAATGACTAATGACTAATGACTAAATTAATTTTGCTGATTGGTCTTCCTGGTAGCGGTAAATCAACCTTAGCAAAACAACTATTAACAGAATGCTCCCAGATGCAGCTAATTTCCACAGATGCCATCCGGGGGCAAATTTTTGGTTCTGAAGCAATTCAAGGGGCTTGGCCGCTAATTTGGCGGGAAATAGAACGACAATTTCAACAAGCCATAACCTTGGATCAAGGAGTGATTTTCGATGCTACCAACGCCCAAAGGAAAAATCGTCGAGCAGTGATTACCCTAGCCCGTGATTTTGGCTTGACTCATATTACCGGAATTTGGCTTAGAACCCCAATCTGGCTATGTTTAGCCCGAAATCAAAGACGAATTCGTCAAGTTCCCGAAGACATCATTTTCCGAATGCACCGCCAAATCCGGGATGCCCCCCCCAGCTTAGAAGAAGGAATAGATGAGTTGATTTCTTGTTCACAATGGCAAGAGTGCGGGAATTGCCCTGGTACATTCGGCAAAAACCACACTTAACTTTGGGAACTTTTTGTTAATTTAATATTTAGACTCTTTTCGGCATTAGACCAAGAAAACAGTAGATCTCATATTTTAGAAAAAACATAACCTAAATTTCCACAGGAGGCTAGTAAATGGCTGCAACGGACTTTAAAGACTATTATGCAATTTTAGGAATTACTAAAACCGCCACATCGGAAGAAATTAAACAGGCTTTTCGCAAATTAGCCCGTAAATATCATCCTGATGTTAACCCCAACAACAAACAGGCCGAAGCAAAATTCAAAGAAGTGAATGAAGCCTACGAAGTCTTATCAGACCCAGATAAACGCAAAAAATACGACCAATTTGGTCAATATTGGAAACAAGCCGGTCAAGGTTTCCCCTCCGGTGGTCCTGGTGCCGATATGGGCGGCTTTGACTTCGGACAATACGGCAGTTTTAATGACTTCTTAAATGAATTATTTGGTGGCGCTGGTCCTCGCAGTGGACGACAAACCGCCACAGATTCTACCTCCACTGGGAGAACAGGTGGTAGATATGGGGGTTTTAACGATTTTTCTTTTCAAGACGCTGCTAGAACACAAGACACAGAAGCAGTAATTACTTTAACTTTAGGCGAAGCATTTGCCGGTGTCGAGAAACGATTTAGTTTAGGAACTGAAACTATTGATGTGCGTATCCCCGCTGGTGCTAAAGCTGGTACTCGCTTACGGATTAAGGGAAAAGGCCAAATTAACCATCAAACGCAACAACGGGGGGATTTATACTTGAAAGTAGAATTACAACCCCATTCCTTTTTCCAAATGGAAGGTGATCATCTGGTCTGCGAAGTCTTCATTACCCCTGATGAAGCTACATTAGGAGCAGCTATTGATGTTCCCACCCCCGACGGTCATGTTAATGTCAAATTACCAGCAGGAGTTCGTTCTGGTCAATCTCTACGCCTACGTGGTAAAGGTTGGCCGCTAACTAAGGGTGGACGTGGTGATCAATTGGTCAAAGTAGCGATCGCTCCGCCAAAAGACCTCAATCCCCAAGAACGGGAATACTATGAGAAAATCAGGGCTATCCGTACCTATAACCCCCGCAGCCATTTAGCACAAGTTAAATTGTAAAGATTGTTTACAATATTCCCCATAAAAATGAGCTAAAATCGTCATTTTGTCTCCCCTGTTAATAATTCAGAGTCGTGAAAACTCTCGAAAATGCTTCACTTCCTACCTTATGGGATCTAGCCACAGCATAACAGGGCATTTTATTTCTGAGAACACCCCTATTCAAAAATATATACTTACTTTCTCATGATCTATCTTTTTTTAAAGTTAGGTTCATGGTATAATGGCGGGCAATTGATGATCGCATTTATTTGCGTACTGACATCAATTGTTGTCTTTTTTATCGATATTGCAGTTTACCGATTCCGAGTCACACCGGGGAAAATAGCTTCAGGGCATTTGCCCAGAAAACTATTAACTCTATATAGATTTTCGGCGTTGCTGAAACCAAGTATGAATTTATGTGTAGAGCCGAAAATACCTAGCCAGGTCACGTCTCCACTACAAAGGGTTGAATATCATTAAAAATAATGTTCATACATCAAATCAGCAACGCCAGATTTTCGCCACCGCATAACAAACATCTTGTGAGGAGTGATATTTTGAGCAGTAAAAAACATTCTGTTAGACCAGGGAATCATTGGAAGCAGTTGATCTACTTGGGTTTATGGCTAACCCTACCAACCTTGTTCCTGACCACAGCCATTTCAGTTAATTCCGCATCTGCCGCAGATGACATAATAACTGAAAACCAGAACAGTGAATTAAGCACCGATAAAACTGCAAAAGCTAATTCTGTAACCGATACCAAACAGGTAGTCGCCGCCGCAGAATTAGAAAAAACAGTGGCATCTGTTCCTGAGCAAAACCAACCACAGCTAATTGCACAAACTGGAGACGGTAATCCGGATGATGTTAATAAAATCCGCGAGGATTTACTAATTGAACCCCTGATTAAGCTCAAAGTAGCACCAGATCCTAAGCCAACCTACCCACCTGGACTCAGTTTTGCTGGAGCGAGTGCCTTCGGAGCTAACATGAGTGACGCATTTGTAGGATTATCAGCGGCAACCGCTGGTAATAGGGGTAACTCTATAAATGACATAGACGCGAGTACCAGCCTCGGTTTTGGTTTAGGTAATTCCCAAAAACTAGTTGGTCTGGAATTATCGTTCAACAATGGTAGTGTCAAAAACTTTGGTTCTAATGGAACCTTTGACCTCAAAGCTCACCGCATTGTCTACGCTAAAGAAACCAATCAAATTGCTGTAGCTGCTGGCTGGAAAGCCTTTGCTCAGTATCAGACCAAGAACAGTAGTGAAGAAATCAGACCTTCCAGCCTCTATGGTGTGGTAACAAGTTACTCCCTTTTAAAACCTAATGATCCTGTGAATAAAATGCCCGTCTCATTCTCCCTGGGCGTTGGAGGTGGGGACTTTAGGCAAGGTAACGCCAGTACTGGTGTATTTGCTGGAGCGGGTGTGCAAGTTCACCCCCAAGTCGGTGTGGGCTTAGGTTGGAGTGGAGTTGGCTTAAACCTTGGTGCTTCCTTCGTACCTGTGCCTACTTTACCCTTAACAATTACAGTCCAAGGTGCGGATCTTACTGATAACAGCGTAGGTGGCACAACATTTGCGTTAAGCATAGGTTATGGTTTCAATTTCTTGCCTAAATAAATAGAGCTTGCTGATAGGGTAGCATGGCGTTAGCCATATAATATAACCTAAAAACCTTAGATATAAGGATTCTCAGAGATATTAAAGTCAAAAAAAGTGCAGGGAATCAGGGACGATAGCATCAATTGTCAAACAGTTCTATATTTTAGATAATCATCATGTTGAAAACCAGAAATCTCATTTTTACCCTCAGCTTGAGTCCTCTACTGTCATTTGCTTGGCAGTTACCAAACCAAGCCCAGAGTTCCAGTCCCAGTAAAGGTACAGCTGGTGTTGATGCTGGCGCTGCTACTGGTGCTTCACAAACTAGTGGTTTTTCCACACCAACAGGAACAACACAAGGAACAACACAAGCAACAACACAAGCAACAACACAAGCAACAACACAAGCAACAACAACGGAGGGAACTCCTGTAACCATTCCTATAATACCTGGTGTTAAAATCACCATTTTAACTGGTGTTTCCACGGACGGCAAGCTGTCGCTGGCTACAACTACAGGTGGTGACACAACTGCAACAGTTGCACCTACAGCAGCGACCGTAGAATCAACTTCATCTAGCCTCACTGTCATAGATGGTGAAACGGGAAAGACTGTTGTGCTCATCCTTGCCGCACAAAACCAGGTTGAAATCAATCAGTTGGGTGCCGTTATTATTCAGAATGTTAACAGTATAACAGGTGGTACAACAGGTGGTACAACAGGTGGTACAACAGGTGGTACAACAGGTGGTACAACAGGTGGTACAACAGGTGGTACAACAGGTGGTACAACAGGTGGTACAACAGGTGGTACAACAGGAAGTGTTGATGCTGCTGACATTACTACGCTATTGACAGGTGGTGCTGATGCACAACAGGCTGCGACTAACGTAACAAACGGCTTCATTGCTGGGGGTATTACCCTGGAACGAGCAACAGCACTAGTCACAGCCCTAACTGGTTTGTTTGCTTCTAATACTGGCTCCCTGCCAAATCAGCCCCTAGCCCTAGCAACATCAGGACAGCTAGTAGCCAGCACCAAACCTTTTAAACCGGTTACTATCATTGCTCAAGGCAGCGCTGGCATAAGTGTCAATATCAATAAGCTAAACGACGCTATTGTTGCCTACAACTCAATTATCCTGCAAAGTCAACCGCAAGCTGTTAAGAATCTCTCTCGCAATGGCGGTTTCGTCGGCATTGGTGGCATACTCAAACAATTGAGAACTGTGATCAAATAACCTTTAATTACGCAAACGCAACTCCAAACAATACCTGGGAGTTGCTGAATTGTAGTAGGTGACGGAGCTTGCGAAGCTACATTAGGAGCAGCTATTGATGTTCCCAACCCCAATGGTCATGTTAATGTCAAATTACCAGCAGGAGTTCGTTCTGGTCAATCTCAGCGCCTACGTGGTAAAGGTTGGCCGCTAACTAAGGGTGGACGTGGTGATCAATTGGTCAAAGTAGCGATCGCGCTCCGCCAAAAGACCTCAATCCCCAAGAACGGGAATACTATGAGAAAATCAGGGCTATCCGTACCTATAACCCCCGCAGCCATTTAGCACAAGTTAAATTGTAAAGATTGTTTACAATATTCCCCATAAAAATGAGCTAAAATTGTCATTTTGTCTCCCCTGTTAATAATTCAGAGTCGTGAAAACTCTCGAAAATGCTTCACTTCCTACCTTATGGAATCTAGCCACAGCATAGGCATTTTATTTCTGAGAACACCCCTATTCAAAAATATATACTTACTTTCTCATGATCTATCTTTTTTTAAAGTTAGGTTCATGGTATAACCCACATTCCGCACCCTGAACTGTCACAGATCAAAAAAGCAGAGATAGTAGTACATAATAACTAACGATCAATTAAAGAGAAATAAGCTTAATGAGAATACATATCATTAAAAGGGGGGTGGTGTGA
>NZ_BJCF01000055.1 GCF_005402965.1 Dolichospermum planctonicum | reverse complement strand
ACGTTTTTGGTGATTTACTGTTTCTCAAATGCCTTTTTTCACTTTATATGTTTGTTTTGATGCTCTCTTTAATTTTTTCTCTACGTAATTTACCTCTGTGACAGTTTGGGGTGCGGAATGTGGGTTAAATCAAGCGTTTAGCGTAAGAACGTAGTTGTGTACCTGCTATGGAAATCGAATCTTCGCGTTTATCAGAGGTAAAGTCTGCTATTTCTCCGGCAATTAGCTGCAAAATATCATTAGCTTGCATTTCTACGAGCCATTGATTGAATTTTTCACGACTAACTTGTTCACCTATTGCTCTTCTAATGCGATAAATAGGTACTAAATCATCTAGGTTGTAATCCTTATTCAATTTGTCATAAACAGCCAAAGCAACAGATTTAAACTCTTCATAAGAACCAATTACCTCAACCTTAACCCCATTATCTAATACAACGGTCTTGTTTACAACCTCATCAAACTGACGAAACCACCGCAATAACGCATTAGCTACCCAAGTTCCTATAGTCTTACCTGATTCAAATTCAAACTCATCACTACGCAAACCAGCACCTAACACATCTAAACCTATTGGTGAATTCAGAGTATAACTAATTGCCGATCCTTTTTTAAGGATAGTAATAGCTCCCTGCTCTTGCAAATCCTCTAAAATACCTTGATAGTCGGTTATTTTCTGACCCTTAGACACCACCCGCTTGCCTAATTTACCCTTAGCTACCTTCTGTTCATTTGCTCCTAATTCCCACAATGCAAGCAGTAAGCGAGTTTTAGCGTAACTCCCCTGTAAATCCTTATTCTTTGAACTCATGATGATGTGTGTTAAATGACTGAATTATTATAATAAGGATTGTGTTTTTTATGCAACCACAGCTAAAATATCGTTAATTTTCTCAATATTCGTCACATATCGCTGACAATTATGAAAACAAAAATAAACCGTAAATATACGTAATTATATCCCCGACCTCTTGAAGAAGTCGGGGATCTGGAGGGGACTTGAGAGTGATTAAACGAACTCTTCCAACTGTTCTAATTTTAACCAAATATTTGGCGTTGGTACTCGTCCAAACTTAACCAAAGCATAGTCACCCTTGATATCAACAACTTCCCCTTGAGTCTCAAATAAATAACTAGGAAAGCGGGAATCACTAGCTTTAGCTTCCAGACTATTTTCCAACTTTTCCCGAATAGCGCGAACCATATTCCCTTTTTTCACAGCCATAAGTTACCTTCGTTCCAAAATAAACGCCTTCACTGCAAATTTTATCTTGTAACTTTAACCCAAGGCTAATTTCTTTCACTAAAACAAATAACCGCTGATTTTCAAGTCAACCGCTGGGCGGCAAGTTATTATATATTATTATATATTAAATTATAATATCGTAGTTCTTCCTCGTCTGCTACATTATAACAGATTCCAAAGGCATTGTCAACCCCCCAATTCTCTATTTTCGCGTTTTTTATTTGCAAATTTTGGGGAAGTCTTTGGGTCTTGGTGCAAAACATGATTATTTTTGACAATGAGAACAAAAATGGCTAGAACGACCACCTAATTTAATTCGCTCTATGATGTTACTACAAATTTTACAAGGTTTGCCAGCCCGATTATAAACCCAAGCTGCACCGCCATAATTACCGTTAACGCCTTGAACGCTGAGAAAATTACTAAAAGTCGTCCCTCCTACAGCAATACTAGCTGATAAAACCTCAATAATGGCAATTCGCAACAGTTCAATTTGGGGAATTTGTAATTCTATACCAAGGGTTGTCGGTAAAATACCACTTTTAAATAAAGCTTCATCAGCATAAATATTACCTAATCCTGCCACCACCGACTGATCTAATAATCCGGTTTTAATAGGACGACGGGATTTTTTTAATTTACTGGCAAAATACTCTGCTGTAAATTCTGGGTCAAAGGGGTCAAGAGCTAATTTGGCTAAACCTGTAATAATGCTTTCTACAGCCATCTGATCAGGAACATACCACATTTTCCCGAAAGTGCGCTGGTCAACAAAGCGCAATTCATGACTTTCGCCCAAAAATAAGCGGACTCTGGTATGTTTATGTAAAGGTTGATTTTGCTCTACCCATAATAATTGACCAGTCATTCGCAAATGAACACCTAAGAAAGAATGGGGACTAAGTTGAGCGATAAGATATTTGCCTCGACGATGCCAGGTAGTTATGTTAGTGCCTTTAATTTTATCAATAAACTCATTAGCAGGAAATGGATAGGCGATAGTGCGTTCTAGCAAGACATTTCCACCCGTAATTTCTCGATTCAGGGTGAATTGATTTAAACCTCGGCAGACTGTTTCAACTTCGGGCAATTCAGGCATGAAAGTCAATAATATTTTAAAAAAAATGTATAATTCAGTACTTAATAGATAAAAGATTTCACTAGATTTGAGTGATAACATCTGCCCAAAATCTAGTCAAATCAGGACTTACGCAAAACACAAAGAGAGTAGCGGTAATTAATTGATGAATTACCGCGAGAATGGGGTTTATGGCCACACCATGAAGACTATCATTGACACTCTGCGTAAGTCCTGGTGATATGATTAATTGTTAGCGTAGGCTACTTTTAATCAAATCCCTGTCGGTTGGCTGTTTACTTTGCTTTAGCAGCGGGTGGTGCTACTTCGATTAATTCATCTACAGCAAAGTTGTTAGTACTAACATCAGAGTAGTTAACTTTGTCAAATCTGACAATTACAGGGTATTTGATGGCGCTTTTTTCAATAGAAGCGACTGTACCAACTTCCTGAAACCAGTAGGACTCAGGACGGAGAATACGGACTTTAGAACCACGTTGAACCATGATGTATCTTCCCTTTTGAAGAATGAATGCCGTAAATTAGGGCTGATTGTTCTCACTCTACAACAACAGAGGCGTGTCCTTGGGTTTTGTTAAGTTATTTGTCAAATTGGTCGGTTTTGATGGGTAATGAGTTGTTAATCTGGTCAATAACCTCTTGACATAGTAGGCATAATAGGGTAAGTTCATTGGCGAACACTTCTGGCAAAATGTTTTATGTCTTACTTAATACAAAAACGCTACCTTCGTTCCCCCTGGCAATACGGAGATCATCATCTAGATAAGTGATATCTAACCAACCTTGTTGTTGTTGACTTTGAATGGGAAAATCAAAAGCTAGTTTATTTTGAAAATGTCCAGATTCAATTTGTTGGATAAAGTTTCCTGGTGTTGTATAGCCAATTAAACGCTGTAAGCCAATGATAGAACGCTGGAATTTAACTTGTACACGAGATTGTGATACTGGTACAAATTTAGCAACAACGCTGACTAATCCCTCTAAGGCAGGAATACCGTAAATCTCAGCTATGTTATAAACACTGTTAGTTTCTACCCGAATACATTGGTAAATCTGACCGAGTTGATAAAATGGCAGACGATCTATGTTTAATAAAGCCTTGCTTGTGGTGTATAGTAGTCGCCAGTTGCCTTCTAGTAAATTACTAGCTGCTAGGGGATGTGGTGTAGGATTAAAATCTTCTAAGTTAGCGATCGCTGCTAAAATAGCTTGTTGTTGTCCTGCATTCGCTAACAAACCGCGATTTGTTCCCGCAATTACATCTATGAGATTTGACTTGCCTATCACTGTTTTTACCTCAAGAGTATACATAATTAAACAGTATCAAGGAGATATAAATATCCTCTATTTATAAAGATACAACTCTAAAATCTGGACTTTTTAGCTACTATTCCGTAATTAAGTGAATAACCCCACCGAAAGGATAAAAATTTTGTTTAATTCGGATCAAGCAATTAAAGAGTTGAATGAAGGATAAAATAACTCGTATCAAATGATAGACTGTTAATGTCTAGTTAAATAAACCCTTAGGTGTGTTTGTTGATATGTTAGATTCTCCCCTCCGTGAAGCGCCCAGAAACCAACGAGCAGCGGTTATTCCCGTCAAACAGGAATCCTCAATGTTGGACTGGTTGCGACTAAGTGGCCGACTGATAGCCCGTGAAGTCCATGAAACAGACTCCCGCGAAGATGTAGAAGTAATATCCGATTTTCTGATCGCAGACGACGGAATTGGTGATATTGATTACGATGACGACGATGATATAACTATCGAGGAAGATTAGGTGTGAGTATTTTGGGAACTAGCGACCCAAAATCAAAATATTGGCAATATTGTTTGATTTAGGTTTTTTAAGTGTGGAGTGAAGGATTTTTTTTGTGGACGCTAAATTATCTCCTAACCAAGGTTTGAATTTTTCGGGAATTAGGTTAGCCTCAATGCTAACAATGTTACTAACTACAACTTCCTTGATTTTGGATTGGGTGGGGCAGAGGAATCCCTGGTATACTACCTCCTTAACCTTGCCTCTTTTCTTGTCTGCTCTAATTGTGGGTGTGCTTGGCCAGAGGGTAATACCTATTTTACAAGCACTAAAAACCGGGCAAATTATCCGGGAAGATGGACCTCAAGCACATTTAAAAAAGGCAGGAACTCCCACGATGGGGGGTATATTTTTTATACCTGTAGCTGTGGTAGTTGCTTGTATACTATCTAACTTTTCTCAAGATGTAGTTGCGGTTTGTGCGTTAACTCTGAGTTACGGTTTAATTGGCTGGTTAGACGACTGGCAAATTTTGCGACGTAAATCAAATAAAGGCATATCTCCTAAGACGAAGTTGGCTTTACAAGTTATCTTTGGGGCGCTGTTTTGTTTCTGGCTGATGCTTAAAGGTGATTTTAGCATAACTAATATCCATTTGCCTTGGGCGGGTTTATCTTTACCTTTAGGACTATTGTTTTGGCCTCTAGCGGGTTTTGTCTTAGTCGCGGAGAGCAATGCTACTAATTTAACAGATGGTGTGGATGGTTTAGCAGCCGGAACAGTAGCGATCGCTATTTTTGCATTAGGTGTGATCATTGCTCCAACTGCTCCCGACTTGATGGTTTTTTGTGCTGCTGTCAGTGGTAGCTGCTTAGGATTTCTAGCCTATAACCGCAACCCAGCTAGTGTTTTCATGGGTGATACTGGTTCTTTAGCCCTGGGTGGGGCTTTAGCCGCTGTCGCACTTGTGACAAATTCTTTAGTAGCACTGTTTATCCTGAGTGGGATTTTCTTTGTAGAAACCCTTTCTGTAATGGCTCAAGTCAGTTATTATAAAGCGACCAAAGGACCAGACGGTAAGGGTAAGCGATTATTTAAAATGGCTCCTTTACATCATCATTTAGAATTAACTGGTTGGTCAGAATTACAAGTAGTGGCAGTTTTTTATATGATTGCTGCTGTTCTCGCTTTTGTTTGTATTATCAGCATAAAATAACCAGATTTAATCATCAGATTTTTCAGGAAAACCAGGAAAACAAATTCAAAACCTCCAAATTTGGCAGTTGTTTTTATTTTGAGATTGAGGGTTCTGTCCGGGACGTAAGTAGGACTATTTGGATATTTTGCCAGATAGAAACAAAATATTTGCTACTTACGTCTAATCACTAAGCTGCTGTAACAAGTAAAGCCTACTACAACTCAAGGTTCAAAAATCAAATAAGAGTTTTATAACTAGACCGTAGGGAATTGACAAAACCAATTTTTCTTTAACTTGTTACTAATGGGTTTAATAAACGGCGAAAATAGGGTTCCAAGTGTTCCTGCATTTGCTCTGAAATCCCATTCTGATTTAAAATCCTGGAGGAAACTTCCTGTAGTGTTCCACTTAAGTAATTGTGGTGATATTGAGCAATATATTGGCTCATTGTATTGATAGAGATCCCGTCATGATGAAGGGCATTTGCAACTGCGGCAGGGGTAAGGGCAAGAATCTCCGTATCTTCAACTGTGATAATTTTCATGGATGGTAATGGTTCTCCCAAGAAAAGATTCATCTCTCCAAAGAAATCTCCTATCAGGAATTTTTCTGTCGGAGCATCTGGTTGGTAGCCGAGAAATTCCTGCCTCTGGTCTATATTCTCAATCTCAGCAGCTAAACTTGCATACAGCCAATAAAGGGATGATACTTCTTTAGCTGTTTGGTAGGTCAGGGAGAAAGCAACAGGACCAATGTACTTAGCTAACGCAGAGGCAACTTGCTCAATTACTATTGGTTTGAGAGCGTAGCTAGACTGGTTATGATTCTGAGGTTGACGACTAACGGGTTTAAAGGTAACTGTTTCTAAATTCGGGACTAATTTTTGTTCTATGGCCACACAACCCCTTACCACCAGGAACATTGCTGGGGACAAAAGATGTTGATAATCAAGCAATTCGTCCGCATCAAACAGCAAAGTTTTAGAATGTTCTACCAGAAGGCTTTGAGCCTCGACAGTTAAATTTCTAAAAAATTCAATGTTGCTAACAAGTTGCAACAGACGTTCATTCTCGGTGGACTGATACTCACTTCCCATGCTAGTACGACTCAGAGTGTACCAAATCCGACAGCGAATTTCTGGATCTGTATGGTTTTCGGCTTCACTATAGTTTTTGGGATAGTAAAACAATTTATAGTTCACTTCCTCTAGCCCATAAGACCACATTCTGACAAACACGGGTTTGTCAAGATTAATGTTTGGCAGAGGTTGGTTGATTACTGCCTTACACGCAGTATCCATCACCTGATTCGGCGGAACTTTGGCAGAAATTGTAAAATCCACTGTTCGACAGACTGAACCAGAGTCGATCATCTTAACCAATTCTTTAGCGATCAACCCATTAGGAATGTAAGTAATTTCACCAGAGTTGAGACGGATATCTGTTGAATTCCAATCTATTGATTCCACAACTCCTTCTACAACAATTCCTTCTAATCCCTGAAATTGAATCTGATCGCCAATTTGAAACGGTTGGTTAATCTGAAGAAAAACGCCAGAAAGGAAATTTCCTAGAGGTTCTTGCATTGCAAAACCAACAATTGCCGTAAATAAAGCAGAAGTAGTGAAAAACATTGTCGTTTCCTGACCGAGAATACGCAGAATAATAAAAATGCAGATCAGATACAGGAAAACTGAGATTATTAATTTCAATAACCTTGATGGACGCGTTCTTTTTTTACGAGTTAACCAAAAATTGATTAATAAGAAAGAAACGGCATTAACAATAACCATGCTAATGCTGATCAATACAGCAATTTTCAAGCCGTATAAGACTATGGGAAAAACTTGTTGGGGGTTGTTTAAAACAACAACATAAGCAAATAACAGACATCCAGTCAATGCAACTTGGAAAAGAACTAGAAAATTTTTCATATAGACTCCACAATCACCAATAATAACTTTAACAAAGGCTGATTTAAAATCAGTTAATCATGTTGGACAATGTAACCTATGTAAATTTATTTTTTAGGTGCTTCTAAGGCTTTATTGAGACTGATTAAAAGACGATTAATTGCTCTGTTCAGTGGGTTTAATGAATTGGATTTATCTTCTGGGAGTTGAGACTTCTCTAACTGATGCAGACTAATTTCTTCCAGTAGGTGAGTAATGGTATCTAGAGGCTTGGTAATCCATTTCTGTATAATCAGAAGAACTATGGTGTATGCTACTAAAAACACGCTGGCGATCGCTAATAAATAGGACCCAACAGACTCCTGAGCCTCGTGATATTGAACGACTGTGGGGACTGAAATAATCCTTGTGCCGACAATTTCATTTAGCTTCCAGCCAAAACCATTCTCACTACCATAGGTTTGGATCAGAGAAGGAGGAGCATTTTCCGGTTTACCATGGCAAACTAAACAACTGGAATTAGTAATCTGAATTGGTTTGGCCATATAAAGCGTTTTTTGACCGCTTATTAAATCCAGTCGCTCACCTATTTTTTCCTTGATATTAGGATTTTTGGCAAAATATTCAATTATTTCAACCTCCCACCCTACCGCTAAATCTTTGCGGTTTGTTGGATTAATGGTACTTTCTCTATAGCTATACCCTTTGTTTTCCTTCCTTTCCCCTAGTTGATTCAAAATCTGTTGAGCAGCATAGGAGGGAACAGTGACTCTATTAAAATTAGGTACTTCTTGATTCTTATCCGCTGAATTTGATACATCCTGAGGTGATTTATCTTGCGTAAGCAGAGCAAATTGAGTTTGAATTTTAGTTAATGTGTAATCTCTAACAACCTCTGCTGTATCTAAAAGCAATGTGGCCGTACGGATAACATCTTTTTTAGCACCATTGTACTCTAGTGACCAAATTGACCACCCACAAATAATCCACCCTGCCAAGAAAATACTAAATATAATCAGGGTAAGTCTTGTTTGAAGTTGTTTCATACAAAATACAAATTTGGTCTGAATTTTAAATACGTATTGAGTAACTAAGTTTATATGCTGTGTGATTTTATCTGAAAAATCGTTCACAAGTCAAGGGGAGTACGAATATGTTTTAAAAGTTCATTTCAGAGTTTGCTGAACAAGTTTTTTGGTGGAGTGCGGGGTGCGGAGTTGGGGTTTCCCTATTCCCTGTTCTAAACATTTACCTGTTTGACCAAATGCACCAATTCCGGTAAGATCAACTTTTCCATAGCCAGTCGCACAGCATTACTAGAACCAGGAAGAGAAAAGATGATTTTACCTTGATAAACACCAGCAACAGCGCGGGAAGCCATAGCCCGTGAACCAATTTCTTGATAACTTAAAAACCGAAATAATTCCCCAAATCCTGGTAAAGTTTTTTCTAATAACTTTTCTAAGGTATCATAAGTGGTGTCTCTGGGAGCAATTCCCGTTCCCCCATTAAAAATTACAGCGCTGATACAAGGATATTCAGCCAAAACTTCCATCTGGGCTGTAATTTCTCTTGACTCATCTTTGATAATCTGATACAATCCGACAATGTGATGGTCAGCTAAAAGTAGTTCTTTAATTAATTGACCACTTTTATCTGTAGCTGGGGAACGGGTATCACTGACGGTAATAACTGCACAATTTACAGAAATTTCTTTGTAGCTTGCGTGTGGTGGAAATTCCATAAGTGTTTTACTCTTTAGCCAATGACAATTGACAATTGACAATTGACAATTGACAACTAATGACAATTGACAATTGACAATTGACAATTAAGACTTGCTTAATCCTAGTCCATTTTCTTCAGCATAACGATTCATAAACCGCATAAACCGATCCCATTCTTCTTTAGACTGCATAACATAAACTGCTTCTAAAGATTCTGGTTTACCGTTGACAAATTTACCCTGAACTGCACTAATCTTGATTTCCCCTTCTTCGTCAATTAAATAAAGTCCAGTAGGTTCGATTTTACCGTCTTGTGCCAAGATATCAGGATTTGTGAAGGTAAATGTTGCTGTACTACTATCACCTACCTTTGCTCTTGTCAAGCGGACATCTGGAACTACTGTTTCCTCAATACCTCTAGCAAACTGAATTTTCGCCATGATAAGTAAATCTAAAGTTTTGATTGCATTTTTTAATATTCTCTCATCATAGAGCAATTTTATAGCAGGCATTTCACCGATGGTCATCAAATCTAGTTCACAAGTTCGATATAAACGCCGTTTATTATCTGTAGCATTGATCATTGTAGCTGGTATATTAATCACCCTGATTAACAATTCTCAAGCAGCTACACCTGTCACAAAAACTAAAAACGTGATCCTGATGATTGGGGACGGTATGGGCTGGGAAATGGCTCGTGCTGGGGCTATAGCGCAAGGATATAATTACAATTCTGGTCGGGGGGAAGGACTAAGTTTTCAAACTCTGGATAATTATGCTCTCGCTACCACCTATGGTACTACTATTGCCCCTGGTAATGGGGTTTTCAGCACAAATAATTCCGCATTATCTGGTTCTAATCCGATTACAGGCGCTAGTCCCATTTTACCAGGGTTTAAATTCCAACCCAAATTTAATCCCGGAAATACACCATCTGGGGGAGAAAAAAATCTTCATCCCAATGCGGTAGGTAATTTGGTGGGTTATGATCCCCAACGGGGGGGAATAAATCCTTGGACACCTGGTAATGATCCCGAATATATTAAGTATAGTTATCCTGATTCGGCCAATACAGCAACTACTTTGTACACGGGAGTAAAAAGCTATAATAACGCTATTTCCGTTGATATTTTGGAAAAACCCTTAGAAACTATTCTGAAAACTGCGGCTAATTATGGTAAATCTACGGGAATTGTTACCTCTGTTCCTGTAGATCATGCTACACCGGGAGCAGCAGCAGCTAATGTTAATCGTCGGAATAAATATGATGGTGATTACCCGACCTTAGATAATATTCTCCAGCAGGAACTTCGTATATATCAACCAACGGTAATTTTAGGTGGTGGTCATCCGCTTACGGGTGCTAATAGTCAACCTTTACCTACGGGTGTAGAACCTCCGACTAAATTTGAATATATCACAAAAACGACTTATACAGAGTTGAGTAAGAACCCCAATCAAAACCGTTATCATTACACATTTTTAGAACGGGGAAAAGATGCGGCTGAAAAATTAGCACTGACTGCGGCTAAATTAGATCCAAATATGGGCGATCGCCTGTTAGGATTATATGGAGCTAGGGGACAAGAGGGAAATCTGCCTGTAAGTACGGCCAATGGAGATTATAGTAATACGGGTTTGAGTATTTTTTCCCTGTTTAGTTCTCAAGGAAAAAACCCGGATACAGTTCGGCCTTTACTGGTTGGAGAAACTGATAAATCTTTTATTGCGAAGGAAATTAATGAAAATCCCACACTCAATGATTTAACTAAAGCTGCTTTAGCAGTTTTATCGAAAGATCAAGATGGATTTTGGTTAATGGTAGAAGGTGGTGATATTGATTGGGCTGCCCATGATGATAATATAGATAATATGATTGGGACAGTGTTGGATTTTGACAAAGCTGTGAAAACGACAATTGACTGGATTAAAAATAATGGTGGTTGGGAAAATAATCTACTGATTGTCACTGCTGACCATGATCATTATCTCACTTTAAATCCTAATTTTTCTGAATTACTCAAAGAAAAAGGTGCAGAAACTTTAACCGCTGAATCCGATTCTATCAAAGCGGGTCATTTTTGGGGTTCTAATCCTCAGATTAAATATGGTTGGGGCAATCATGGGAATCGTCCAGTTCCTGTGTATTATCAAGGTAAAGGTTCAGAAGTTTTAACTAATTCTGTGGGTAAGGGTTTTCGGCTTTATGGTTATGATATTCCTGGTATTGCGGGTTTAGTAGACCAAATTCACATTTATCAGACTCAACGAAAAGCAATAGGGAATAGGAAATAGGGAGAAAAGGTAATATAATATCAAGTGATCCCGGATTATCAACCCAACGCAGCTAAATGTTGATGTTAGTTATTTAAACTTATTTTACAGATGGAAAAGTCCAAACTTTAACAGCAATTTCTGCTAATGATGCTGCTTGGTTTTTGATTTCTGTTTCATTCCATTGTTTCAGATGCTGTGGGCCTCTATTTAAATGTAGAGGACTATCTGCAAATCTACCATCCTTTTCATCTCGCTTATCTATAAATGAGCGATCTCTCAATTTAGCATTATATCTGGTTAAAGTTAAATTACCAATATTGTGCAGATACTTGGCTTGAATTTCTGGCCATTTCTTTCATAAATCTTCCTGCCATTCTAGAGATAAATGGGGATTTTGTGGCATTATATGTTCAACCTGATATTCCTGTATATTTACCAACTCTTTCCGCCCATGATTTTCCAGTTTACGCAATAGATACTTATAACTACGGAAGTTGTAAATGTCTTTAATTACGAATTGTCTATGAAACTCTTCATCGGTAGATGGGTATAATAAATTGATGTTTACCCTCTAGAAATTTGAGGAAGTTGGTTTCAGTGGCCTTCATGGTTTTTTATGTACATTACATAACTGATTATATCAACACCTGTGTTATTAACATATATAGTGAAATTAATAAGATATTAACCAAATAAGAACCATCAGTTATCCTGTTCTAAGTCATTAGTAGATTAAATCAAGGGATCGCTTGCATAATTCTTCACAATTTGTTACAAAAATATAAAGAACTTCTAGAGACTAAAACCTAATGTTCGGCGGACTCACTGGTTTAACAGATCCCAAAAGCACCGATTGGGGAGAGCGAATGCTCAACACAGTCGCCAGCCAAACGATTCGCCACCTGTTTACCCAAAGCGAGTCGGTAGAAGTCTTTGTGCGCTGCTACCCCTCCAGCAAACTGTTGCAAGGCAGCATTGACAGCTTTAAAATGAACGGTCGTGGCTTGGTAATTCGTAAAGACTTCGCAGTAGAGGAAATGTCCTTTGAAACCGACGCGGTAGCCATTGACTTCGGCTCGGTTTTAAGTGGTAAACTCAATCTCAAACAACCCACCCAAGCGGTAGCCCAGGTGATTTTATCAGAAATAGGTATTAATCGGGCTTTTGAGTCAGAACTGGTGAAAAAGCGGCTGCTGAACCTTTCTGAACCAACTCTGATGGAAATATCTGCTGGTGAACCGGTTTCCTTTACCGAAGTTCAAATCAAGCTATTACCTGAAAATCGTTTACATTTAGTAGCCACAGCCGACTTAAAAAATGGTGAACTCATACCCCTAAGTATGACCGTTGGTATTGGGATTGAAAGAAGAAGGCGGGTTTCTTTCAAAGACCCTAAGATTGAACTTGAGGGAGTTCCAGAAGCACAACGGGAAATTTCCCAGACTTTAAGTGTGGCATTGGTAGAAATTTTGGATAATATGGTTGATTTAGATCGCTTTGATTTAGATGGGGTAAAAATGCGACTAAATCGTTTAGAAACAGAAGGCCAAAGATTGATTTTTAGTGGTTATGCAGAAATTGAACGAATTCCGCGCAGTTCTTAACAATTCTTAAAATTGAAAAAAATCAACGCCGTCCAGATTCCACTGGGCGGCGATTTAATTTTTAGAGGAAAAGTCAGGAGAAAATCAGAAAATTCCCCCCTGCTGCCTTTTTTACCTACCTACACCCACATACTGAAATCCAGCCCGGATCATGGTTTGGGGATCAAGGAAATTACGACCATCAATCATCACTGCGTGATTCATCAATTTTGCCATCTTCCCATAGTCTAAAGTGCTGAACTGTTGCCATTCAGTGACAAGTACCAAAGCATCACATCCATCTGCTAGTCTTTCTGAATCGGTTTCTACTAATACACCGGAAAGACCATGACGCATTCCTGTTTGGGAGATAATGGGGTCATAAGCCTTAACTTTAGCTCCCAATCGGTTAAGTTGTTCAATGAGGATTAATGCAGGTGCGTCCCGTAAATCATCCGTATCTGGTTTAAAGGTTAAACCGAGTAAGCCCACAGTTTTACCTTTGAGGATTTTTAAAGCTTGTTGCAGTTTTTCTAAAGCAATTAAGCGTTGGCGCTCGTTGACACTGACAGCAGCTTTCATCAGTTGGGCTTCATAGCCATAATCACCAGCGGTGTGAATGAGGGCGGAAACATCTTTAGGAAAGCATGAACCACCCCAACCAATACCAGCTTGTAAGAACTTACTACCAATGCGGGAATCTAAACCTATGCCTTTTGCTACTTGGGTAACATCCGCACCCACGCGATCGCAAATATTAGCGACTTCGTTAATAAAACTAATCTTAGTGGCTAAAAAGGCATTAGCCGCGTATTTGATCATTTCTGCGGAACTTAAATCTGTCACCAGAACGGGAACAGGAGGTAAAGATTGATCAGCGGCAAATTTGCGCTCTACAATGGGGGCGTATAATTCTTTCATCATCCCGGTGGCTTGTTCACTATTTCCACCTAAGACAATCCGATCAGGATTAAAAGTATCATAAACTGCCGAACCTTCCCGTAGAAACTCTGGATTACTCACCACATCAAAATCATTAGCAACTCCAGAAAATTTACTGTCTCCAATTGTATCAACAGATGCCACAAATGTTCTTTGTCTTTCCGCAATCCCGTCTAAAACAATCATTCTTACCCAGTCACCAGAACCAATGGGGACAGTGGATTTATTGACAATTACCTTATAACCACCATTGAGATTTTCGCCAATACCACGAGCCACAGCCTCTACATAGCGAGTATCACTTTCACCATTAGGTAAAGGAGGAGTTCCCACAGCGATAAACAGAATTTCCCCATGATCAACCCCAGCCGCGAGATCACTAGAGAATTGAATATTACCACTATTAATGGCAGATTGCATAATTTCCGAGAGTCCTGGCTCGAAAATTGGCGACTGGCCAGACTTCATTAATTTTACTTTTTCTTCGTTGTTATCTATACAGATGACATCATGACCAATGTGAGCTAAACAAGCACCCGTAACTAAACCTACATAGCCAGTACCAATTACGCAAACACGCATTTTTGAAATCCTTGTTTTTTAAAATTGTCAGTGAATCAAGTCAATCAAGGGAATTTAGCACTACTAAACCTGTTGAAACCGTTGACGGAAATCTTCGATCATTAGCTTTAACCCATCTTGGAGGGGAATAGTAGGTTCCCAATTTAATAAAGTTTGTGCTTTCGTAATATCGGGACGACGACGACGGGGATCATCAGCAGGTAGGGGTTCAAATTTAATTTCTGCATCTGGATTAATCAAGTTTTGCACAGCTTGAGCTAATTCTAAAATCGTGTATTCATCAGGATTACCCAGATTTATGGGTCCTGTATGTTCACCATTCATTAATCGCATTAATCCATTTACTAAGTCAGAAACATAGCAAAAACTGCGAGTTTGTTGACCTTCACCATAAACAGTTAAAGGAATCCCTCGTAATGCTTGGGCGACAAAATTGCTGACTACTCGCCCATCATTTTCCAGCATTCTCGGTCCATAGGTATTAAATATTCTGGCGACGCGAATATCAACTTTATTCTCTCTGTGATAATCAAATGCTAAGGTTTCCGCCATTCTTTTCCCTTCGTCATAACATGAACGAATACCAATGGGATTGACACTACCTCGATAATCTTCCGTTTGGGGATGAACTTCTGGATCTCCGTACACTTCACTGGTGGAAGCTAATAAGAATCTGGCTTTCACCCGTTTAGCTAAACCTAACATATTGAGTGTTCCAATAACATTAGTTTTCACAGTTTTAATCGGGTTGTACTGATAATGCACTGGAGAAGCGGGACAAGCCAGATGATAAACTTGATCAACTTCTAAGCGAATTGGTTCGGTGACATCATGACGGATCAGTTCAAAATTAGGGTTATCTAACCATTGAAGGAGATTATGTTTCTTTCCTGTATAGAAATTATCCAAACAAATGACTTCATGACCATCATTCATTAATCGGTCAATTAGATGAGAACCAATAAACCCCGCACCACCCGTCACTAAAATTCTCATATTTTCTCCCTTGTTAACCTATACTTTGATCACCAATGCCATGTTTTTTATACTATTTTAATAGCAAAAAACATATTTATTTATAAAGTTCCTGTCTGGCTTTTAAGTTGGACGTTAATTGTCTATTGCATATTTTCTTACCAAAAGGTTTTTCACAAGGTTTTTCACAAGGACACTTTATCAAGTCTTAAAGCAAAAGATCCTGTTTTTTTAAATCAAGTTAAATTTAAAGAACTAAACTATGATTGAAAATCCCAGTTGCTCCAAATTTAGTAAGTACAAGCATTGAATAACGCGCTAAATAGTATGTAATTATGATTATGCTAACCAATGACTTACCCGTAGGATAGATTCGGTTCGTTTCTGCATAAACAATTTCCGGCAATTATACCATTTCTTTGTCAGCCCGCGCCAAATTTTTTGATCTTTTATTTCTTCCTTCCCGTCGTTTTGAGTAACCTAAAACATAAAACCTTCATTTACAGCAATTTAAGATCAAACCCGCCACAAGAATGGTAAAATTATAAAGATGTAAAAAAGAAGATTATTGAGAAATAGCCCCATATTCAATAGACCTACGACAAAAGATATTAAGTGCCTGGGAAAATAAAGAAGGTACACAAAGAGAATTGGCGGAACGATTCAAAGTTAGTTTATCTTTCATCCGTGACTTTTTGCTTCGATATCGAGAGACATCGGAAATAACTGCCAAGCCTCAAGGAGGAGATAGGCGCTCGAAAATTCTAAGTGAGAATCAAGAATTGTTAAAGAAAATAGTCACAGAGAAAAGTGATATATACTTGCGAGAAATTCAGGAAATAATCAAAGAGAGTAAAGGAATAGAGGTAAGTGTATCAAGCTGATCACGGACTCTTAACCGCTTAAATCTAAACCGTAAAAAAAATTTAGTAGCCGATGAAGCTATTAATGCTATTACTGATGAAAACGTAATGATGATGAAGTTTTTGACACTTCCCGCTCTTCTGAGTATCTGAGAACAGGACTTAAACAAACCATGAGAAGATCAATGTCTGGATAAATAGTCTAATATGATGCTTGGTTGTAATTTCGACAAAATTAATTATGCAAGCAAGCTTTTTAACCGCCGTTATTTTACCTCTAGCTTTAGCTATCATTATGCTAGGTATGGGATTATCTTTACTACCAGAAGATTTCCTGCGAGTAACAAAATATCCTAAAGCTGTGGCCATTGGCTTAATTAGTCAGTTGATTTTTTTACCTATTATTGGCTTTATTATTGCTAAAATTGTACCCATGGAACCAGCGATCGCCATGGGATTAATGATCATTGCATTGTGTCCAGGTGGGGTATCCTCAAATATAATCACATTTCTAGCAAAAGGTGATGTCGCACTCTCAGTTACCCTGACAGCTTTTAGTAGTTTAATTACAGTATTTACAATTCCCATTCTAGGAAACTTAGCATATCAGCATTTTATCGGAAAAACTGAAACTGCTGCGATTGGTCTACCCATTGGCGCAACTATACTACAAATTTTCCTGATGACGCTTTTACCTATCAGCTTAGGAATGATTTTTAGACAGATATTACCAGACATTGCACTACGTTTAGAAAAAGTGACTAACCGCCTAGCAGTAGCTTTTTTAGCACTAATTATCCTCTTATTGATCATTCGTGAATGGAATAATTTGCCTAGTTTTATTGTCCAAGTTGGATTAAGTGTAGTGCTATTAAATACTATTTCTATGTTAGTAGGGTTTTATCTTAGCAAATTGTTAAAACTCAATTCTCGTCAGCAAATCTGCATTGCCATTGAAGTTGGGATTCAAAATGGCACACTAGCGATCGCCATTACTGCCGGTTTACTCAATAATCCTGATATGGCAGTACCTGCGGCCATTTACAGCTTGTTTATGAATGTTACAGGTTTAATTGCTATTAACTACGGTAGAAAACTGGCCGCCAAAAACCCTATTTAACAATTTCTCTGCAACTCAAATTAAGCAGCGAACATCGCTATTCTGTGTTAGTTGTAAGTAGGCTAACACAATAAAATCAAACTGTGTAAAGAAACGTAAAATCGCTGAAAACCTGTTTCCAGTTAAGAGTTCCCTGTTCCCTCCTTTGGGACTTCCTAGGAAACAAAAAAAGGGCAGGTATCGAACCCACCCTAATTGTAAATCATAGCTGTAATTAGAAATTAATTACAAATTAATTACCAATTATCGGCGCAATCAAAGAAACATTTTGCACAGCTTTTTCTGCTGTCAAAGTAGGAACAGAATCACGTAATCTAGCTGTCAATTGTACAGTTGTAGCGTCGTACATTTGAGTTAACAACTTGGGATAGAAACCAATACCAATAATAGGAATCAACAAACAAGCAATGATAAACACCTCGCGGGGTTCAGCATCTATTAAAGCTTGGTGAGAAACTAACTCCTCGTTTTCTTGTCCGTAGAAAATTTCGCGCAACATTGAAAGTAGATAAATTGGTGTTAAAATCACACCAACAGCCATCAAGAAAATGACAATAACTTTGAATGTTGGGTTATAAGCATCGCTAGTTGCGAAGCCCACAAATACCATTAATTCCGCCACAAAACCGCTCATTCCTGGTAATGCTAAAGATGCCATGGAACAGGTGGTAAACATAGCGAAAATCTTCCGCATTCTTTTACCCACACCACCCATTTCATCTAACATTAAAGTATGTGTACGATCATAAGTTGCACCGACTAAAAAGAACAAACTTGCCCCAATTAAGCCGTGAGAAACCATTTGTAGAACTGCCCCACTCAAACCCAAATCGGTAAAAGAGGCAATACCAATGAGAACAAAACCCATGTGGGAAATTGAAGAGTAGGCAATTTTCCGTTTTAAGTTCCTTTGAGCAAAGGACGTTAAAGCAGCATAGATGATATTTACTACTCCTAAAACCACTAAAGCCGGTGCAACATAAGCATGAGCATCAGGTAGCATTTGGGCATTCATGCGAATTAGGGCATAACCACCCATTTTTAGCAAAATACCCGCAAGTAGCATATGTACTGGTGCTGTAGCCTCACCATGGGCATCTGGTAGCCAAGTATGCAGGGGAATGATGGGCAACTTCACAGCGTAGGCAATGAGAAAGCCAGCGTATAGTAGAAGTTGTAAATTTAAGCTAAAATCTTTCAACGCGATCGCGGACATATCGAAGGTGACTGTATCACCATAAAATCCCATTGTCAAGGAAGACAACAAAATAAACAGAGACCCACCAGCAGTGTATAGAATAAATTTAGTCGCTGCGTATTGGCGCTTTTTACCTCCCCAAATTGACAGCAAGAAGTATATTGGTACAAGTTCCAATTCCCAGACCAGGAAGAATAACAGCATATCCTGGACTGCGAAAACAGCAATTTGACCGCCATACATAGCCAAAATCAAAAAGAAAAATAATTTTGGCTTGAGTGTCACAGGCCAAGCTGCTAAAATCGCCAGGGTGGTAATAAATCCCGTTAAGAGAATTAGAGGCATAGACAAGCCATCAGCCCCTACAGACCAATTTAACCCCAATTGCGGCACCCAGGGATAACTCTCTACCAATTGCAAATTGGGATTAGAGAAATCGTACCCAGTATAAAAAGCGCAGACAATCAGTACAAAATCTATCAGCCCCACAATCAGGGAATACCAGCGCACCGTTTTGCCGTCTTTATCTGGGATGATAGGAAGTAGTAGTGATGCGGCTATGGGGAATAAAATAATCGTCGTCAGCCACGGAAAATTAGCTATATTCATCACAATCAATCTGCAATTAAAATCATGTTTGGCAAAAAGTCACTAGTTATTAATTAACAGCTTTTTGGCGATTTCCGCTTCATTGTTAGGTTGATTTAATTAAATTGGCAATCTCCATTTTTTTACTCAACAGTCTTTTTTGACAGTTAGGGGTGGTAAATGTTCCTGGGAATACTCCCAGCTAAGTAGGTTGGCGTTAAAAATTGTCGTTATGATAAGGGAACAGGGAACAGGGAATAGGGAACAGGGAACAGGTTTTGGGCAACTTTACTTTTCGTTACTTATGTCGGTTTTTTTTCGTTCACCTACTTATGTCAAAATATACCTTTTAGATAACTCCGTATTAGAATATTTTACTTCGTTTCCATCCAATTATCCCCAGCATGAATATCAACAACCAAGGGAACAGATAAAGAAACAGCATTTTCCATGACCGACTTAATTTGTGGTCGCAATTCTTCCCATTCTTGGGGAGGAATTTCAAAAACTAATTCATCATGAACTTGCAACAACATCCGGGCCTGATATTTTTTTAAAACCTCATGTAATTGCACCATTGCTATTTTGATAATATCCGCACTAGAACCTTGAATTGGTGCGTTAGCAGCAGCACGCAGTAACCCAGCATTGTATGGATCTAAATTCTTTAATTTTTGTAAATTAATATCTTCTAATTTACTGCCTTTTAACTGTTGCAAACTATTATTAGTAAATTCAAAATAACGTCTTCTCCCTAGAATTGTTTCTACATAACCATAAGCAACGGCTTCTTTTTTAACTTTATCTAAATACGCAAAAACATGACCATATCTTTGATTAAATCTCTCAATAAATAATTTTGCATCTACTTGATTTATTCCGGTTTCGCGGGCAAATTTTTGCGCTCCCATGCCATAAATTACACCAAAATTAATCGTCTTCGCAAAACGTCTTTCATCTGAGGAAATATTTTCTTTCTCAAATACTAATTTTGCTGTTACAGTATGAATATCTTCATTTTGCTGATATGCTTGAATTAGTACAGGTTCTTGACTCAAATGAGCTAAAATTCTTAACTCAATTTGAGAATAATCAGCAGCTACCATTAACCAACCTGATTCCGGTAAAAATGCTTTTCTAATTTGTCTACTAAAAGCAGTGCGAATGGGGATATTTTGTAAGTTTGGATGAGAAGAAGATAATCTACCCGTGGAAGTTGCTGTTTGGTTAAAATCAGTATGTAATCTTTGGCTTTGAGGATGAACTAAAGCTGGTAAAGCATCTACATAGGTAGACTTTAATTTTGCTAATGTTCGATATTCAATTATCGCTTTTACAAATCCCGTATTATCAACTTCTTGGAGTTTTTCTAAAGTTGCTGCGTCGGTAGAATAACCAGTTTGAATCTTGCGAGAATATTTGGTACTTAAACCTAATTTCTCAAATAGAATCTGACTTAATTGTTTAGGAGAACCTAAATTAAATTTTTCTCCTGCAATTTCAATAGCTGTAATTTCTAACTTTGCTAATTCTGTCTCTAATTGCTGTGAAAGTTCTTGGAGATAGGCTGAATTAATCCTAACTCCTGTATATTCAACTTCTGCTAAAACTGCTTCTAATGGTTGTTCAACTTGCTTAAAAAGTTGATATAAAGCTGGAGTTTCTATTAATTTTTCTTTTAATTTTGGGACTAATTTAAATGTAGAATAAACATCCATACCACAATAATCAGCAACAGCGGAAATACTCAAATCAGCGATAGTTTTCCCTTTGGGAACTAAATCTCCATAACTGGTCGCAGTTAATCCTAAATATCGCCAAGATAAGTCAGTTAAATTATGACTACTATCTGGATTAATTACATAACTCGCTAACATCGTATCAAATACCACCCCAGCTAGTTCAATTCCTTGTCCCTGACACCGCAGAATCAAACGATCAAATTTAGCATTTTGTAAAGCTTTAGGATAATCAGCACTTTCTAAAATTGGCCGCAGTGTTGCTAATACTAAATCTCGATTTAAGTTATTCCCGATTTTATGACCAATCGGAATATAAGCGAGTTCATTTACTTCTGTTCCCCAGCAGCAACCAATTCCCACTAAATCTGCATCTCGTGGTTCTAATGCAGTAGTTTCTGTATCCCAAGCCACGGGTATTTCTGGATTAGTAAATTTTCTTAAAATTTCTACTAATTCCATTAATTTAGCTTCTGTATCAATAATGCGCGGTTGAATATTTGCAGATGTTTGTTTTTTGGCTTTTACTGTATCTTCAGCACCAAAAAACCAGATATCATCATCGGTTTCTATGACTTCAGATACCTGGTTTTCTAAAATTTCAACTTTTCCCGCAAATTTTTCCTGTCCCCCAAATTTTTGCTGTAAATCATGAATTTGATCTAAAAACTTCTTAAATTCTAATTTCTCTAAAATCGGGATAAGTCGGTTATGGTCAAAACCAGTTAATAGACAATCTTCTAAGTTAATTTCTAAAGGAACATTACAGACTATTTTAGCTAAATAGCGGGATTTTTCTGCGTCTTCTTTACCAGCAGCTAGTTTTTTCTGAGTTGCACCTTTAATATTATCTAAAGCGGCGTAAATTTCCTCAAGGGAATTATAAGTATTTAGTAATTGTACTGCTGTTTTTTCACCAATTCCTTTCACTCCTGGAATATTATCTGATTTATCACCACATAGAGCTTTAAAATCAACAATTTGTGTAGGTAATACCCCTAATTTCTCTTTGACTTCTTCAGCCCTAAATTCCCTAATACTATTTGTAGAACGTTTTAATGCTTCTGGAGTAAAATTTAAAATGGTAATTTCTTTATCAGCATCAATTAATTGAAATAAATCCCTATCCCCGGAAAGTATCTTCACTCGATATCCCGCGGCTGCGGCTTTTTCTGCTAATGTTCCCAATACATCATCCGCTTCATAACCCGGTGCAGTGAGTATAGGTAAATTTAAGCCTTGCAGTAACTCATAAAGATTTTCTAAATCGGGAATAAAGTCTGCTGGTGTTTCTGCGCGTCCAGCTTTATATGTATCCTCTGCTGCATGACGGAAGGTAGGTAAAGCCAAATCAAAGGCTACCGCTAAGGCCTGCGGTTGTTCTGTGGCTAGAACCTCTAATAAAGATTTAAAAAAACCAAAACAAACACTGGTAGGAATACCCGCTTTTGTGCGAAGTCCTCCATCTCTACCTTTAGCAAAAGCGAAGTAGGAACGAAAAGCCAGAGAATGTCCATCTATGAGGATGAATGTAGGCTTGTTGATAATTGGAGAATTAAAAGTCAACTGCTGCTTAACCAAATCAGAAAACTATTATATAGCATTTCTCATGCCATTAAGGCACGGGAATAAGAAAGTTGACCGCAGATCAACAGAAAATTGATGATAGTTCTTCCTCGTCTATTTCATGAGAACAAATTTTAAGTCAATAAAAATCTATCTAAAGATAGATATTCAAGTCAGTAGTAGGGATGGTACGGTAAAGAAAATAAACTACTGAATTAATACATAGTCATGGTAAATTTTTATCAGTATAACGGGTCTATCTATCGTCTCACTACCGCTGTAACATGGCAACAAGCTCAAGCACAGGCACGGAATTTAGGCGGAAATCTTGTCACTATCAACAATCAAGCCGAGCAGGATTGGTTAGTCAGTACCTTTGGTAGTGACTGGCGGTGGATTGGGTTGACAGATGAGGAGACAGAAGGCCAGTTCAGGTGGGCCAGCGGTGAAACCTCTACTTATGCTAATTGGTTTCCTGGTGAACCAAATAATGCCGGGAATGAAGATTATGTGCATATGTACAGTAATGTGTACGGTAATGGTAAATGGAATGATTCCACCAGTACCGTTTCTTTACGAGGCATCATTGAAAACAAATTTTTTGAGTATAACGGCAGCAAATATCTGTTAACAGGTCCTGGAACATGGCAACAAGCTCAAGCACAGGCACAGAGTTTAGGCGGAAATCTTGTCACCGTGAACAATCAAGCCGAGCAGGATTGGTTAGTCAGTACCTTTGGTGGTAGTGAAAGACTGTGGATTGGTTTGACAGATGAGGTGACAGCAGGCCAATATAAGTGGGCGAGTGGTGAAACCTATACTTATAATTATTGGTCTCAAGGTGAACCATCTGATAGTTCAGGCCATGTTCAAGATTATGTGTATATTAATTATCTTTCTCCGGGACGGTGGGATGATTTAGGTACAGGTCAACTCAGAGGCATCATTGAAATCAAAAATACCATCAATGGTGGAGATGGTAATGATACTCTCAATGGCAATGGAGATGTTTATACTCTGATTGGTGGTAAAGGAGATGACACTTATATTGTAGATAGCACTACTGATGCCGTAATTGAAAATGCCAACGAAGGTACAGATACCATTTCTACCAGTGTCACCTATAGCCTAGAAGCATTGCCAAACGTTGAAAACCTGACCTTAACAGGAACAGCAGCAATTAACGGTACAGGTAACGCAGGTAATAACGTCATCACAGGTAACAGTGCTAATAATACCATATTTGGTGGTGGGGGTAATGATATTCTTAACCCTGGTTATAGCCAAGGCTCAACGGATACAGTTAATGGCGGCGATGGTAATGACCTACTGCAAGTAGATTACACCAGCAAAACAGATGGTGGTGGTATTCATTTAGGAGCCTACAATACAAATCATATATGGAATCGTGCTAATGGTCAGACTCTAGTCAATGTCTCTAATGTAGAAAACTACAATATCACTGGTACACAATATGATGACGTTTTTGAGGGACGTTCAGGTAATGATACCTTCAATGGTGGTGCTGGTAATGATATTCTCAATGGTGGTGCTGGTAATGACACCCTTAATGGTGAAGATGGTAATGATCTGCTATATGGCGATGTCGCATCTTACGGCGCATCTACCTTATTTAACTACAACGGCAACACATATCTGTTAACCACTGCTGGAACATGGCAACAAACTCAAGCTCAGGCACAGAGTTTAGGCGGAAATCTTGTCACTGTCAATAATCAAGCCGAGCAGGATTGGTTAGTCAGTACCTTTGGTGGTAGTGAATTACTGTGGATTGGGTTTACAGATGAGGTGACAGAAGGCCAGTTCAGGTGGGCCAGCGGTGAAACCTCTACTTATACTAACTGGTCTCCTGGTGAACCAAATGATGCCAATTGGGTAGAAGATTATGTGCATATGTACAGTAATGGTAAATGGAATGATTCTGGTAGTGCCGCAATTCTAAGAGGCATTGTTGAAATCGTAGGTGCTAATGACATCCTCAACGGTGGTGCTGGTAATGACACCCTCAATGGTGGTGCTGGTATAGATACCCTCAATGGTGGTGCGGGTAATGATATTCTCAATGGTGAAGATGGTGATGATATTCTTAACCCTGGTTATAGCCAGTACTCCACTGATACAGTTGATGGAGGCTCTGGTAATGACCTGCTCCAAGTAGATTACAGTAACAAGACTAGTGCTAGTGTAGGTATTCATTTA
>NZ_BJCF01000054.1 GCF_005402965.1 Dolichospermum planctonicum | reverse complement strand
CACCCCCCTTTTAATGATATGTATTCTCATTAAGCTTATTTCTCTTTAATTGATCGTTAGTTATTATGTACTACTATCTCTGCTTTTTTGATCTGTGACAGTTCAGGGTGCGGAATGTGGGTTAAAAAAGCAAAATTCACAAGCTCATTTATACCCCTTATCGAACAAGAGGCATCTTTTAAGATTGTAAAATTTTTTAATTATTAGTGTTGTTGAATTGAAGTAGAAAAAAGGAAAATTAAAAATCTCTTTTCCTTTGCGCCTTTGCTCCTTTTTACCTGGGGGTGAAACATAATTCATACCGCCATTATGCCAAGACTAATTCTTAATTGCGCCCTGAAACTCTAGCGTTTAAAAATATTTGTGTTAGATAGACTTGTCCTTCCTCATTGGTAGCCACACCAACCCCAGTTAGATTATATTTACCCTGAAGATTTTTGAGATGTCCAGGACTTTTTAACCAGCCAGAAACCGCCTCATTTGCAGGATTGCTATATCCCGTATTGTAAGCGACATTTTCTGCTGCACTGCTGTATTTAAGAGGAATAGCCATAACGCGCCGTTCAAATCCTTGATGACTAAAAGGAACTTTACCAGTAGCCATATTTTGACTGTGAATTCTCGCTTGCTGACTGATCTTTTCACTTAAATTTAACTGTCCTAGTCCCCGTTTTGCTCGATATTGATTAATTTGAGTAAAAACTGATTTCTCTAAACTATTGGTTTGAAAACTAAGATTAGATATTTTGGCTTGACTTGTCACAAGTGATGAACGCTGATATCGGCCAGTTTGTTTAGCAAAACTATTATCTGGGTTCGCAGCAGTCATATAGCCACTAGCAAGGACAAGCGTACTTAAAGCGATGCCAAAAGCAGTTTGTCGTAACATAGAGGTTTAAATTAACTAATGTATGGATTTATTGGATATATACCCTATCTTCTGATGATCAGAATACTTACCAGGATACTATTTGCCAAATATAAACTCAAGAATTATCAAATTTTCACAATTTAAATCAGTTATTTGGATAATACTTTTGTTTATTGTCATCACCTAGAGCAGCCATATTTAGTCTTAACAGAGAATAGGTTTTGTCAATGCTATTTACACTACATTACTAATTAAAATTAAAATAATTAATAAAAAATAGTATCCAATGATAGATGTCATGGATACTAAAATCTTATAATTTACAAAGACTTATCTTGACCGCAAGAAAATTTGTGTAAAATAAATTTGTCCCTGATTATTTCTGGCTACACCAATCCCCGTTTGGTTATAATTCCCCTTAATATTGGCTAAATGTCCTGAACTATTCAGCCAGCCTTGAACGGCTTGAGCCGCGGCATCTTGATGTCCTTGGTTATAAGCGACATTTTCCGCAACTCGACTGTAAGCAATACCTGTTGCTGCTACTCGTCCTGAAAATCCATCATGTCCAAAAGCGACTTTACCACTAGCCATATTTCGACTGTGAATTCTCGCTTGATTGTCAATAGTAGAATTACGGTTAAGTAGAGGTAAATTTTGCGAAGCCCGGTACTGGTTGATTTTTTGGAAAACCGCTGCTTCTATGGCAGCAGTATTCACATTACCTTGTGCAACTTGGTAATTAGGAGTTAATCCGGTCGAGAAATTAGGTTCTGAACTAGCCATTGTCCCACTAACTAAAACCAAAAAAGCCCCACCAGCAGCGGAAATAAAGCTTTTCAGCATGATTGATCACCTTTGAAAATTAATTCCTTGGGGAGGTAGATGAAATTACTCACAAGTTCTTTTGAGCTTGTATTCCTAATTCTCCCCAACTGTACTTAATGAATTAAGAACTTAGCAGCAGTTTGTACATCCTTGTCACCCCTTCCAGAACAGTTGATGATTATTTTGGGACTACCAGCAAGTTGTGGGCAAAGAATTTCTAAATAGGCGATCGCATGAGAAGTCTCCAATGCTGGTATAATACCCTCTAATTTAGACAGTCTCTGAAATGCCTCCAAAGCCTCAGCATCAGTCACACTATAATATTCAGCGCGACCAATATCCTTCATATAACTGTGTTCTGGACCTACACCGGGATAGTCTAAACCAGCACTAATGGAATGCGGTTCAATCACCTGACCGTCCTCATCTTGCAAAAGATAACTCATGGAACCATGTAATACACCCACTGTTCCTTTCGTGAGGGTAGCAGCGTGTTTATCAGTATTTACACCTTCTCCAGCGGCTTCTATGCCAATTAAACGTACCGACGGTTCTGGAACAAACTCGTGAAATAGTCCCATAGCGTTAGAACCACCACCCACACAAGCCAAGAGAATATCAGGTAAACCGCCCCATTTTTCCATAGCTTGAGCGCGGGTTTCTTCACCAATTACAGCATGAAAATCCCGCACCATCATGGGGTAAGGATGGGGACCTGCCACAGAACCGAGGATGTAATGGGTAGTTTCTACGTTCGTTACCCAGTCCCTAATGGCTTCAGAAGTGGCATCTTTGAGAGTTCCCGTACCTGCAGACACTGGACGAACTTCTGCCCCCATCAACCGCATTCTGAACACATTTAAAGATTGGCGTTCCATATCATGAACACCCATGTAAATAATACATTCTAAACCAAACCGAGCGCAAACTGTAGCCGTCGCTACGCCATGTTGTCCCGCCCCGGTTTCTGCAATAATGCGCTTTTTGCCCATACGCTTTGCCAATAATACTTGACCAAGGGCATTGTTAATTTTATGTGCGCCAGTATGATTCAAGTCTTCACGCTTTAAATAGATTTGCGCTCCTGTACCATCAGGACGGGCATAATTAGCGGTAAGGCGTTCGGCAAAATACAAAGGTGTGGCACGTCCGACATAATCACGTAATAAACCTTGTAATTCAGCTTGAAAACCAGGTTCATGGCGATATTGCTGATATGCTGTTTCTAATTCAGCTAAAGCTGGCATGAGGGTTTCAGGAACATATTTACCACCAAAGCGGCCAAAACGTCCTAAAGTATCGGGAACTAAAGCAGTTTGTGAGAAATTCAGAGAGAGGGGTGTAGTAGTCACAGATTAGGTAAAATCTAAAATTTAGAGAACAAAGTTAATTTTAATTCTAGACTTGTTGAGAATGCTCTGGTTGTCTAGTAGTCAATCTTTACCAAATTTCGCTACATTAGGAGAATGTACACTTATAGGAATTTTCAATGTCAGCACAACTGTTACTGGTAGATGACGAACCGGGATTGCGGGAAGCCGTGAAAGAATACTTGCAAGAAAGTGGTTTTAGGGTTCAAACTGCCAGTAATGCCCGTGAAGGTTGGGACTGGATGCAAGAGAACACCGCTGATTTAGTGATTTCTGATATTATGATGCCCCAGGTGGATGGCTATCAGTTCCTCAAACAACTGCGCGATGATCCCCGTTTTCAAGCATTGCCTGTGGTGTTTTTAACCGCCAAAGGCATGACAGGCGATCGCATTCAAGGCTACAAAGCGAGTGTTGACGCTTATTTACCCAAACCCTTCGATCCCGATGAATTAGTGGCCATAGTCGAAAATTTATTGGCTCGTCGCAGCGCTCAAACCTCCGCTGCTGGCGAGGAGGGCGAAACTCCAAATCTTGCCGAATTGGCTAATCAAATCGCTCAAATTAGAATACTATTAACTCATAGAAGTGCCATATCCCAATCCCCAGCCCCTTTTAAGATAGATTTGACTCCTAGAGAGCAAAGTGTTTTAAACCTAGTAGCTGAAGGATTGATGAACAAAGAAATTGCCCGTCGCTTGGAAACAAGTGTCCGCAATGTGGAAAAATATGTCAGTCGTTTATTTAGTAAGACTGGTACTAATAGCCGCACAGAGTTGGTTCGTTTTGCTCTAGAACATGGTCTAGCTAAGTAAACCTCCGGCACCGATGATGGCAGTTATGGCAGTTAATTGGTAAATAAATGGTAAATGCACCTGGATAATTTTTTCTAGTGATATGTAGACCTAATTTCACGTTTCCCAGCCAACTCATGATTAGGAAAAACAGGTGGAGACCTCTGAAAAAGTTAATCTCCAAAGCTCTAAATCAGGCTTGTGATTATGCAAAATTACAGCGATTACTATTGTGGGATAGTATCGGAGAAATTGCGTAAGCGCATGAGTTGGCGACGCATTTGTGGGGAGGCTTTAAACTCCGATATTTCCTGAGCTTTTACAGATGCTTGTAAGGTTTCTAAAAATTCATCAGACCCTTCCGTTAAAGCCTCTAGTAATACTTGTAACAGTTGCTCCCGATCGCTTAACAGACTTTTTTCTTCAATCAGGCGGAATTTGAGGTGGATTTCACACTCATAAACACCGACCTCGAGATTATTTATTTGGCGCGGTAATGCTTTGGAGTTCATAGTTTTGAAGATTCCTCTACTTAGTGGTCATACGGGTGATGGACTAGATCTCCAGAAAAATTACTTATACTTTCCCTATACTTTTGTGAATCCAAAGTTTTTGAAGATAAGAATTTTTCCTCATCCATAAAACTAGCGGCTTTGCATCATAGCAGCATAAACTATGTTTTGCGTCAAGACACAAAGGCGCGAAGTTTGAGATTTTGATAGCTTGGGTGGCATAGCCATATTTTTATGCTTTTCTACGTCAATTCTCCAACGCCAAATTGACACTCTATTTTACTCCCCCTGTATTTTTTTAGCTATATCCTACTGTTTTCTGATGTTTCTTTATCAGTTATGGCTCATGCAAGCCATGAACTATTATTCAGTTTTTGCTCTGCCATACCATAAAGTTTTCGTAAAAAACTAATTAGTCCTTGTTAAAGTTTTTTACATCAACTTGTTCAAAACGTCAAGAAATATTATTATTTTTATTTTTGCTACGTTGTCATACTTAAATAATTGTCATCAAGATGCTCCTTTGATCAATGCAATTTATAATTATAGGAAAAGCTACCCCATGGGGTAAAAAGTTTGGTAAAGTCACTATAATACAAGTACATATACATCATAAAAAAGCAGAATCAGCAAAAATATCAAAAAATGTTTTGTGAACAATCACATACAGAGAAAAAATCAATTTCCAAAATTCTCAGCCCCACCAACTCCTAAACTTCTGTATTATTGTTACAATAATTGCAGTGTAATTCAGCCAAACTCTTACACCCTCATGGATAATCCAATGCTGCTCAAGTCCACAACCCGTCATATTCGCATTTTTGCGGCGGAAATGGACTCCTATGAACTGATTCCCAGTAATCAAGTCTTGACACTAGACGTTGATCCAGACAATGAATTTAACTGGAACGAAGACGCCCTACAAAAAGTTTATCGCCAGTTTGATCAACTGGTAGAAGCATCTAGTGGCGAGGATCTAAGCGATTATAACTTACGTCGCATTGGTTCAGACTTAGAGCATTATCTGCGATCGCTCCTCCAAAAAGGCGAAATTAGCTACAATCTCTCTAGTCGCGTTACTAACTACAGCATGGGACTACCTCAAGTTGCAGTTGTAGAGAATCAATAAACTTAGTACATATCTACCTAGCCCTGGCGAATCTAATTCGCCAGGTATGTCAAGCTTTAGTGACAAGTTGAAAATTAGTTCTGCTATAGCTACATATTCCCAGCACAATAGCAGTTATGATCAGGCTGTGGGTTAAAAAAATATGGGCGGTATCATAAGCCGCTACCAAATACTGTTGAAGAAAATGCCAATTGCAGAATCGGTGGGAAAACTATGGAAAATGATGCGGTAACGCTCTGCTGCCCAAATGAATATTGTCAATCTGCTAATCCCCTCACCCACAAATTTTGCCAGCAGTGTTCTACACCCTTACCTAAGCGTTACCTCTGGGCTGTGGGGGATGATTTCAGCCCAAGCCATCCCGGATCTATCTTAGCTGATCGCTATTTAGTCATTAATAAATCCATACTTTTAGATATCAAACCTGGGTTATTGCCCCAAATTCCTGAATTAGAGGATTTAGAGAAAATTAGACCTTATCTGAAACTAATTCCCTATCGTCTCCATATACCCCAAGTTTATGGAATCCTCAATTTAGGTAATGAGCAGCCCCAAGCAGAAATATTATTATTAGAAAGACCGCCATTATTAGTTGATCCGAGTATTACTAAAACAAGTCTGTGCATTAGCTTAGATGATGCCTGGAAGGAAGCCTCATCAATCCGCCAAATTCATTGGCTATGGCAAATAGCAAATTTATGGCAACCCATGGACATTCAAGGTGTAGTATCTACCCTTTTAGACCCTGATGTATTGAGAGTCGAAGGTGTATTAGTTCGCTTATTAGAATTGCGTTTTGATAGAGAAAACACACCGACATTATCTCAATTGGGAGAATTTTGGCGACAACTGCTCAAAAATGCCAAACCAAATATTGCTCCTTTTATTCAAGAATTATGTCAGCTTCTGATGGACGGGAAAATTAATTCGTCAAGCCAACTAATTCAAATTTTAGATCAGGGATTGAAGCAATTAGAAAGATTCCAAACAACTACTATTAAAATCTATACTAAAACAGACTCAGGTCCAGTCCGTCCACGGAATGAAGATGCCTGTTACCCTTCCCGCGACACTTTGATCACTAAACCGCCCCAGGATAACGCCCTGGCAATTGTCTGTGATGGTATTGGTGGACACGAGGGAGGTAGTGTGGCTTCTAATTTAGCAATTGAAACTATCGTGCAAGAAGTCAAAGAACTGACTTCAGTTACTGAGAATCAAATAAATCCCTCACTTATACTGTACAAGTTAGAACAAGTAGTAGCAACCGCTAACGACAAAATTAGCCAGCAAAACGATAGCGAACATCGTCAAGGACGACAACGCATGGGAACAACCATTGTCATGGCTTTACCTATGGCCTATGAAATGTATATTACTCATGTCGGTGATAGTCGTGCCTATTGGATTACTCGTCATAATTGTCATCAAGTTACCTTAGATGATGATGTCGCTTCCCGTGAAGTTCGTTTGGGCTATTCGCTTTATAGAGAAGCATTGCAACACAGTGGTTCTGGATCCTTAGTTCAGGCTTTGGGAATGAGTAAAAGTACCTCATTACACCCCACATCACAACGCTTTATTATTGATGAAGATGCTGTTTTCTTACTGACATCCGATGGTTTGAGTGATTTTGACCGAGTTGAAGAATCTTGGGAATCAGAAATATTACCTATATTATCCGATAAAAAAACTATAGAAAATGTTGGACAACGACTGATAGAAATTGCCAATACTAAAAATGGACATGATAATGTCACCATTGCTTTAGTACATTATGATGTGAAATATTCTGAACCAGATATAACAATTACAGTAGATATTTCTCAGGTTTTAGCTGACACAGAATTAGATCCATTGGATGATCACCAGAAAACTCGAGTGTTAACGGAAAATAAGACCGTAAATAAGACCGTTAAATTTTCCCAAATACCATTACAGCTGTTTGTTATTTTAGGATTAACTTTATTAGCTTTTTTGTTAGGATACTGGTTTAAACTCACACAACTCCAATCACCAAGAAACATAATTCCCTCTCATTCTCCATCTTCTAGTCAGTCCCCACCTTGAGGGGGCGACAAAGAAGCTAGAGAGGTTGTTGGATAAGAATCACAGCCCTCAGACCCTGCTGATAAAATGCCATTTTTTGAGGGTGGGGGTAGTGGGGTTGCTTGTGATGATTGTAGATAATTGTAGGGTGGGTTAGCGTAGCGTAACCCACCATTATCACCTAATTTATTTTAGCTTGGGTGTTGGATTTTCTCAACCCAACAAAGCTATTAACTAAACAAGAAATTACCTCCGAACAGGTTTAAACTCGCATTGGTGCTATTAAATCCTGATGTACCGGATAAAGTCACTAATGATTGACCAGTACCAAAACCAGTATTACCACTAATACCATCCCCAACTTGTACTAATGTAGAATTACCTGATGTAATCACATCAAAATTGGCAATACCTGTAAAGTTCAGTTTATCGCCACCAGCACCGCGCACAAATTGGTAAACTGTATCTGTACCATGACCAAGAACGTAGTTAACGTTATCTACAGCAGTATCATTACCTAAGTACAGGCTGTCGTTACCTTTACCACCAGATAAATTATCAATACCAGAACCACCTTTAATCCAATCATTACCATCAGTACCAGTAAAATTGACGTTACCTGTAAAGCTACTTAAATCAAAGCGTTCAAATCCTAATACTGTTGTTCCAGGAATATTGCCAATTTGATTAGTGGTGTTGTTAGCATTAATTGTCAGACTATTAGCACTTGTTCCCCCGGTAATAATCAGGGTATCTGTGCCAAGACCACCATTGATGTTGTCATTTTGTTGTAAGTTGGTAAAGACGCTGGTAATTGTGTCATTTCCTGCAACTGCATCAATGATATCTTTGTCGTTGGTGGTGGTAATGTTATTTGTATTTGCTGTACCAGTGATTGTATTGTCTGTTAGGTCGCTGATATTTATAGTCAATTGTTTTTGATACGTTAAACCACCCTGGTCTCTGGTTTGAACGCGAATGCTGTAACTGTTTTTGGTTTCAAAGTCAAAGACAGAGTTGGTTTTAAGTTGATTTCCGCTAATGGTGAATAAACTATTATCCGTTGCACCTGTGCCGGTGACTAAACTATAGGTAAAGGTGTTTGCTGTATCTGGGTCTGTGGTGGAAAGATTACCCACTACTGTACCAATAATTTGGTTTTCCGCAATTGTGCTGGTGGAGAGTGTGAGGTTAGTAGGAGTTTCGTTAACGTTGCTGACTCCAATGGTTAATTGTTTCTCGAAGGATAACCCACCTTGGTCTGTGGTTTTGACTCTAATGCTATAACTGTTTTTGGTTTCAAAGTTAAATACAGAGTTGGTTTTAAGTTGATTTCCGCTAATGGTAAATAAACTATTATCTGTTGCACCTGTTCCTGATACTAAACTATAGGTAAAGGTGTTGTTAGCATCTGGGTCTGTGCTACTAAGATTACCAATCACTGTACCAACAGTCTTGTTTTCCGCAACTGTGCTGGTGGATAGTGTTAGGTTAGTAGGAGTTTCGTTAACGTTACTGACTCCAATGGTTAATTGTTTCTCGAAAGATAACCCACCCTGGTCTGTGGTTTTGACTCTAATGCTGTAACTGTTTTTGGCTTCAAAGTTAAATACAGAGTTGGTTTTAAGTTGATTATTGGTAATAGTGAATAAACTGTTATCAGTTGCACCACCTCCTGATACTAAACTATAGGTAAAGGTGTTTCCTGTATCTGGGTCTGTAGTGGAAAGATTACCAATCACTGTACCAATGGCTTGGTTTTCGGCAATGTTGCTATTATTTATGGTGATGTTAGTAGGTGTATTGTTGACGTTTTCTACATAGAGAGTAAAGATATCACTAACATTCGCTCCGTCCTTATCTGTAGCAATCACCTTGACATTTAATTGACCTATATTTGCTGTTTTAGGAGTACCAGTAAAGGTTCGAGTTGTAGAGTTAAAATTCAGCCAGTCTGGTAAATTACTGCCATCAGCTAAAGTAGCTGAATATTTAATCAAATCAGGAATTACGCCCTCATTGAGCAGCGTATTTTCAAATGTAGCTGTGAATAATTGATGAAGTTTTGTCGTGGGATGAAAATCGTCCCAGAAAGCGTATTGATTTGGGTCAACTGGATTAGTGGCTGTAATTAGAGGTTGGGTAATATTAGTAAAGTTGTAACTAGCAGGATTAGCCTGAAATGCTGCACTCAAACCAAAGATATCTACTAAAGATAAATCAACATTGAGGACTGGTTCTAAGTTGGTTAAAGCTTGGGTTAAAGCTGCATTAAAGCCAATAGAAATTAATCTGGCATTATCTACATTATTATTAGCAATACTTAAAGGAGTAGCACCCAAATCTGGTAAATTGCCAACAACAATTTCTTTAGCACCTAATTCTGCTAACGTTGTAATCGCACTACTAATATTAGTAACTGCATTAGTTATAGCTTGAGTAGGATTGGTGGCAAGATTTAGAAAATCATTACCACCAGCCCAGATTACGTACAATCCATCTTTACCCACGGGTGTGGCGGTATTTAAAGTTTTAAATTGCTGAATTTGTGTTAGTAAGCCAGGTACAGTGATTTGCCCAAAAGTGTTGCTTACCCCTGTATTTGCCCCCGAAAAGGCGAAGTTTTCAATTGATTGGTCTGTAAATTGTAAATTTCGTGCCAGGTAATCAATCCAAATTAAGCCATTAGAAAGACGACCTTGATAATTAGGTGGTGGTGGAAAGGTATTACCTGATGCTTGGTAGGCGTTACCTGTATCTGATAAACTGTCACCAAAGATGACCAGGTTCTTATAAGGATTAACTGCGTCTAGGTCGGAAAAGGTATTTTCAGGCAGTGTAAATGTGAAGGTAGAATTGACCTTACCTGTTTGATCTGCGATCGCACTATTTAAAATTGGCACTCTATTAAGGTTTTCAACTGTAATTGTCATGCTAATGTATGTATAGTTATTAACGTTTTTCGTCAGTAAAATTGGCAAATAGTGATAACTTGAGTGAGTGATGATACAAACAAAACTATTTTACACTATATTGTCTAAAAATAAATATTATCCATGGCAAAAATACTTGCTTGTCTAATTTTCCTTTCTGCCTAGAATATTTGTATCTGTTTAACATTTAGTTCCCCAAGCCATGTCCGGTCTGAATTTAGCGATCGCCCGTCTAGTCAATACTGGTACAGATAACTTCGTCATTTGGGTAGTCAAAGCTCCCTATCCCAGTGGCTATGTTCTCCGTGATTGTGTTTTTTCCGCCGAACTGAATCAAGTTTGGCAACAATGGCGGCAAATGTTTGCCAGCAAGAGTCCCTTAGATATTACCCATGCTTCAACTTTTCCATCAGTTAGCCTACCCCTAGCTGAAATTTCAGCGGTTGAAGGTCAAACTAAAAGTCCTTACAGTGTTCGTTTGATGCAATCCTTGGGCATCAAATTATGGCAGTGGGTATTTGATGGAGTGATTCTTAGTAGTTGGGAACGTAGCCGGGGTATGGCTACGGGGCAAAAAAGGCAATTACGCTTTCGGTTGGAAATTCGTGATCCTGATCTAATTGCCTTACCTTGGGAAATTATGCAGCCGCAAGCCGGACAACGAGCTATATCTCTGACCCAGGATATTTTATTTAGTCGCACCAGCAATGAAGTTGAACCTCTATCACATTTGCGAACTGATAAAGCTTTAAATATTCTGGTGGTATTAGGATGTGATCATAAATTACAACTAGATCAGGAAGTGTCCTTACTGAAAAATATCTTATTAAAAGATCGTCCTGCAGGAAAAACCGCCTCAGAATATGCACCTTGTACAATGAAAACACTGATACAACCCACCAGAACAGAGTTAATTCAGGAGTTAGAAACCAAAGCTTATAATGTTTTATTTTATGGCGGACACGGACTACCAGACCCAGATGGAGGCTTATTATTTTTAGCGACTGGAGACAACATTAATGGCATAGAATTAGCTCATGTTCTCACTCGTACAGGTGTAAAACTAGGAGTTTTTAACGCTTGTTGGGGAGCGCGACCAGCAGCAATCAATCACCAAGCTATACCTGCTAGTAGTTTGGCAGAAGTGCTGATTCGCCATGGTGTACCTGCTGTATTAGGGATGCGTGATGAAATTACTGATGCTGAAAGTCATAGTTTTATTAAAGCTTTTGCGGAAGCATTGCGACGGGGCAAATCAATTGATGAAGCAGTAGCAGCCGCGAGACAAGAACTGTTAACACTGTATAAATTCAATCAACCAGCTTGGACATTACCAGTTCTCTACCTCCATCCTGATTTTGATGGAGAACTAATTAAAAGCGTAGATGAAGGAATTACAGAAATTCCCGATTCTCGCATATATTCGCCTGTAAAGACAGCTTGTATGAGATCGCTCTCACCCGGGGGGAAAACTTGGTTATTAGGTCCTGGAGTCACCCGCATCGGCCGCACGAGGGATAATGATATTGTGATCCCGGAAATTTATATTTCTAGACACCACGCGAAAATTTTATGCCGAAATACCCTAATTGAAAATACACTGAGTACGATTTATTATCTGCAAGATGTATCTACTTATGGAACTACCTGGTATTTAAGCCCCAACGGTTGGCAACAGATCCTCCGGGAGGAAGTACCTTTAACATCAGGAATGCAGTTAATGTTTGGCAGTGCTAAGGGTGAAATTTGGGAATTTATTCGTGAATAATATCAATAAATTATTGAATTAATACGAAAACTTAATTTTTGAGATTGTAGCTATCAACAAGACCGAATGAATAATGACAGGAACATGAAAAATATTAACAACTTCAATGCTCTCGATTTAGAACTACTAGAAGCACTGTTAGCATCTGAAGATGCTATTTACCCATGGAATCCGGCTGATGTATGCTCCGAGGCTTATTTTGATGATTTAGAACAACAGTTTAACAGGCAAGATTTCTCAGCAAGCAAACTGATAGAAAATGCCAATAATTTTTATCATAATTTAGATAAAATTTGGGGACAAACTGTGGCTGAAACTGGAAATATTAGGAATAATACAGTTAATTACCTCCAAAAAGCTTTGTCAAATGCTTTTTCGGTGATCCCTGAATTCTTGCTCATGGAGATCGCACAAAAAGCTACAGTCGTCTTGATGGTGGAAAAATCAGCCAGTGAGAAACTAGTAGAATGTGTACAAACTTTATTACCCAATTGGGACAGAGATGATCTATTAGTTTTAGCCCGTCCTTTTGCTTATTATATGCGAAGTAGTGAACCAGATAAATTGACATCTGTAATTAAAGACTTGGAAAATCGAGATTGGTCTAATTTATCAGAAATAGAACAGGCTAAAATTAGTTTAGCGATCGCAAATTATGCCCTGGAATATCTTTCAAAATCTAACTCTCAACCCTAATTTTACTCTGTTGCCATAGTTGATTTTGGAGTTTATTTTGGGTCAAGAAAGCGGGTAGCGAAGTTTTGTGATCTGGTTGGTGATAATACTCGTGCTTTGAGAATAGCCGCCATTAAAAAAGCATAAGATAAAACACCAACTACGACCAACAAAAAAGCATTAATAGAACCTGTCGCATTCCATAAAGCGTGAAGTGCAGAGGCGCTCAAATAACCTACTGAGAGAATTTGCTTTCCTCTCAGGGGTTTTAACACAGCCAAACCAATAAAATAGCCTAAATAGCCGCTGTAAGCCATGTGTCCAGCTACAGAGCCTAAAATGCGGGGAATTAGTAGCTGTAAACCCACCAATTGACCAGAATTTTCAGAAATTAAGGGTACATATTGACCAAGAGTTTCCAGTAAAGTAAAACCCACAGCGGAAGCCGTACCTAAAAGGATACCATCTAGAGGTTCCCAAACCCCAATTCGTTCTCGCCAGGGTGACGGTAATAAATTTCCCATCAGATATGCTGCTAATACTGGTAATATTTTTAGCAACTCCTCCATTAATCCCGCACCAAAAAACATCCGTACTAGTAATTCGGTAAAGGTAATCCCATTTTGAGAAGCAGGGTCCAAGGAGCCAGGTAAAATCTCTCTGAATACTTTGATAAATAAGTCTAACAGAGGACTGAGTAAAATTAACATTGTACTCAGTGCTACAGCCATGAGTACCCACCAAGGTTTAGGTTTACCACAAAGCTGATAAACAAAGTAGTAAGCAGCAAAAGCGATATAAGATCCTACAATTACTTGATTAGCTTGGGGATGACCTACAGTAGCAAACATTAGCACGACAAAAAATACCGTCAGGATTCCCGGTATTAAGTAAGCTTTCCGGGTTAAGTCCTTACCAGTAGAAATAATCGGAAATAATTGTGTGAAGCTGACAGAATCTTGCTTTAAAGACGAATTTTGTTTATTGACAGAGGATAATACTGTAGCTTTATTCAGAGCTATCATCTTTGGTGGAGTGATAATCTCATACTCGAAGACAAATTGTGGTCCATCAGTACCAAGGGAAATGCGATCGCCCATAAGTAATTCTTGACATCCTTCTAAGTGTTCTCCATTTAAAAAAGTGCCATTAGCACTATTCAAATCACAAATTACCCAGTTGTAATGGCCATCCTTTTGCTGAACAGTGGAAACTACCGCATGACGACGAGATACCATCCGGTATATCATGGCATCCAAGACAATTTGGCAGCTAGGGTCACGTCCAATTACCATTTCTTTGCCAGTAAGCAACCAGTAGCGAGATGCTGACTCTGAAACTTCAACCGATAGCTCGCGTGGCGTAGTCGTTTTCGCCACCAGCCGCAGAAATGCATTCTGTCTTGCTTTTTTGCCTGTCATCGAGTTAGTGAGGGTGTCTAAACAGATTCTCTAGCTTTATGGGAGCATGGCTTAGGGCTAAAGCAATGTTAAGCGCTTTCTATTTTGTATTTTAGCTCTACAGCCGCACCATTGCTAAATAAATATACTATAGCTTCACTAACCTTCCCTTTGTTTCCATTCAAAATACAAAATCAAAACAGAATTTACACAAAAATATGCAAATATGTGATACTAAAAAACTGCATCAGCCAGGAAAGGATCAGATACCCGACTACTAGCCCAAAGTCAGGGATCATGTTATTTCTAGGTATTCTAGAATAGTCCTGATTTAATTTTCCTTTCTAGAATTACTACTCCGAATTATCAAATAACTAATTGATAGGGAAAGAATAGCAATACCTAAGCCAATAATTTCTATACCCTCAGTAGCTTTCAAATCAAGAATAATAATTTTTCGAGCAATAGCAATTAAGGAAGTAACAATAACTAACTCGACTTGGAGAACGTGCTTTTTCAGGTAAGCCGTGATATTTTCTAATATTTCTAAAGCGATTAAGACATTCAGAAATAATCCAAAAATATTAAATAATGTTTTACTAAAATGACCTTTTTCTGCAAAAAATATTTCCTTAAAAACAAAGATTGCCAAGTCAAAAAGTGTGGCAAATATTACTACTATCATCAATAAAGATAGGATTTTTGAAACTATGACCTCGACAATTTCAATTATGTGCATGAAATTTTTATCGCTGGCAAGTCCTAGAAAATCCTTAATTAACTTTCTCATTGGGCGCTCCTTGTTGAAAATTAGGAAGAAAATATCAAACAAAAATCCCATAGATAAATCTAGGGGATAAACAATTAAAAATTAAAAATTCACCAATTAAAAGTTTTTGAAGTTTCTTAATTTTAAACTAGTTGGAAACTTTTCTGTTTTCCAGAATATTTAAAAACATAATCATAACGATTGATAATCGCCTATCAGTTAAATTAGTGTATGGATAAGAGCTTACCATGGGGACGATTGAAGTTGATAACTTTTAACATTAGATTTTACAGCAATGGGGATTAATTGCACAGCACAGGCCTTTAATTCTGGTTGCAGAGAATCAGGACAAGCTTCTGAATGAGTAAGCGTATTAGCTTCAGCGTCATCAGCCCATAGTTTACCCCAGTGGATATGGACAAAGACAGTACCGGGAGAAATAGCTTTTGTAACTTTAGCAGGGAACTTAGTTGTACCACGACGCGATCGCACTTCTAACCACTGATTATTAATAATACCTAAATTAGCAGCATCACGGGGATGAATTTCGATAAACGGTTGGGGGTGCAGTTTGCGAATTTTCTCAATTCTGCCAGTGCGTGTTTGTGTGTGCCAATGACCGTACAATCTACCAGTAGTTAATATAAAAGGATAGTTGGGATCAGGTGGTTCAGCGAGTCCTTGAGAATAATACGCACCAAACCTAGCGCGTCCGTCAGGGGTATGAAAACGTAAATTAGTATATAGACGTTTAGTTTCTGAATTACTACCTCGTGAATAAGGCCAATGAGTTGGACCTTGTGCAGCTAAAAACCCATGACTTAAACCAGACATATCACAAGGACGCTGACGAGTTAACTGGACAAATTCTTGATAAACTTCCGCCGAATTTTGGAAATTAAACTTATCAGCAAAACCTAATCTTTTGCCAACTTCTGCGAAAATTTCCCAGTCAGGTTTTGCTTCCCTGGGTGGTTCACGAAAAGCCGAACATAGAGTTACCCTTCTTTCCGAATTAGTCATAATGCCAGTTTTTTCACCCCACTGAGACGCAGGTAATAAAACATGAGCATAAGCTGATGTTTCCGTAGGATAATAAGCATCTTGATAGATAGTAAAAGGAGACTTTAATAAAGCTTGTTTAGTGCGTTCTAAATCTGGCATACTCACAGCAGGATTAGTCGCAGCAATCCATAATAAACCCACATTTCCAGTTTCTAACCCAGTGATCATTTCCCAAGCAGTTAAACCCGGAACAGAGGAAATTTGACCTGTTTCTAAACCCCAAAAAGCCTCAACTTCTGCGCGGTGCTGTGGATTTTTTACTAACCGATAACCGGGTAATAAATGTGATAAACCTCCCGCTTCTCTACCACCCATAGCATTAGGTTGACCAGTTAAAGAAAAAGGACCAGCACCAGGTTTACCGATTTGTCCGGTCATCAAATGTAAATTAATAATGGTTCTAACTTTAGCCGTACCTTCGGAAGATTGATTAACACCCATTGACCATAAAGAAAGTACAGATTTTGATTTTCCCCAATATTTAGCAGCAGTTTCTAAATCTTCAACACTAATACCACAACTATTAGCGACAACCTCGGGTGAATAATGGCGAATTACTTCCGCATAAGCCGGAAAATTGTTAGTACAATCATCAATAAAAACCGTATCTATATAATTCCATTTCATTAATAAATAGGCAATACCATTTAATAAATCAATATCCGTACCTGGACGAATAGCTAAATGTAAATCGGCTGCTTCTGCGGTAGGAGTGCGCCGAGGATCAACCACAATTATTTTAACACGACGATTTTTTTTATGATATTTTTCCAAGCGATTAAAAATAATTGGATGACATTCCGCCGTATTTGTGCCAATTAAAAAAGCACAATCAGTTAATTCCAAATCATCGTAACAACAAGGAGGACCATCAGAGCCAAAACTTTGAATGTACCCAGATACCGCACTAGACATACACAACCGGGAATTAGCATCGAAATTATTAGTTCCTAAACAACCTTTGAGTAGCTTTTGAGCAATATAATAATCTTCGGTTTGGAATTGTCCAGAACCGTACATACAAATTGAATCTGTAGCTTGATTCAATTGCAATGTTTGAATCCGTTGGGTAATAATATGAAAAGCTTCATTCCAACTCACACGCCGAAATTCTTCATTTAAAGAATCGCGCACCATAGGATGATACAATCTATTTTTATCCAAAGATTCAGCAATAGTCGCACCTTTAACACATACCATTCCCTGACTGGAAGGGTGGGATTTATCACCTCTAACTCGCCAAATGGGAATTCCTTGATCATCTCGATTTGTGGCTTTTCCATGTTGGGCTGGTGGAGAAACTTCTAAACCGCAACCGACACCGCAATAAGGACAAAGTGTTTTAGTAAATTCATTCATGGTAAGTAGGTTGGCGTTAAAAATTGTCGTTATGACAAGGGAACAGGGAACAGGGAACAGCGAACTCTTAACTCTTAACTGGGAAGAGGTTTTGGGCAACTTTACTTTTCGTTACTTATGTCGGTTTTCTTCGGTTCACCTACTTAGTTATAATTTTTGATTTCACGGGGAGACGCTTCAGGCGCAGAGTTTATGTTATTAACGTAAGTTGCTAGTTAGGGAAAATGTCATAATCAGGATATCCAAGATTAAAGGATGAACAGGATGAAAACAGAAAATTACTCACCAATTACCCATTACCAATTACCCATTACCAGCCTCAACTAGATAACTAGCAACTTGAGTTATTACCTTCGCGCCTTGGCGTGAGATATTTATTCTTCTACTATTAAAATTGGTTGGTGGTTAATTTTTGCTTCTTCAATTTCATTGTCAGATGCAAATGAATCTTTTGGTTCTTTGAGGAAGAATCCACACATAAAGGCACAAATCATGGCGGCTATTCCCATTGTAGCAAATAGGGTTGATGGGTCTGTTAAACTGTAGATTGTTAGATAAACTACGCCACCAAAATTACCATAAGCACCAACGTTTCCAGCTATTTGTCCGGTTGCTTCTTTTTTGATTAATGGGACTATTCCGTAAGTTGCACCACAACCAGCTTGGGCAAAGTAAGCGGTAAACATTGTGACTGCAATTGCGAGGGGAATAGGCCAATCTTTGTTAATGAAATGTGCCATTAAGTAGCCAATTGCAATTCCAGCGGAAATAATGGTCATTGTCCATTTACGCGAACCTAATTTATCAGAAATTAAACCGCCACTAGGACGAGAAAATAGATTAAGAAACGGATAAATAGATGCAATCATTCCGGCTACAATATGTTCCAAACCAAAGGTTTTTTCAAAGAATGCAGGTAGCATGGAAACCGCTGCTAGTTCTGAACCAAAGTTGGTAATGTAGGTAAATTCTAATAATGCTACTTGTCCAAATTGATAACGTTGATTTGCTGGGTAGGTCTTTTGTCCTATTAGTAATTCTTGATTGACTTGATATGCTTGGTAGGTTTGATAAGCAAATAATCCTGCTAAGACAACCCAAACTATATACATTTGGCTGAGTGTGAGAAAATGAATTTTCTTTTGTTCTAGTCTCCAAGCTAATAAACCTAATGCGAAGATTAAACCAAAATTAGAAACAATCAGCGCCCAAAAACTTTTGATGGAAGTTACTTCTAATGATCCATTTTTCTTGGGTTTTTGATAAACTTTACCATGGGGTGTATCTTGCACGTTTTGATAGTAGAATAAGCCGTAAACTGCGGTGACAATTCCTGTTAATGCAATGGTCAAACGCCAATTAGATAAACCACCATCTAAAAAGCTAGTTGCAATTGCAATTGTTGGTAATGCAAATTCTGATCCAAATGCTCCAAAGTTACCCCAACCTCCATAAATACCTTGAGCAATTCCCATTTCTTTAGGAGGAAACCACTCTGCTACCATGCGAATACCAACAACAAACCCAGAACCAACTATTCCCATTAATAAACGACTAATTACTAATTGGTTGAAGTCTTGGGCTAATGCTGTGAATAAACAGGGGATAATCGCAAACATTAATAATAGGGAATAGGTAATTCTTGGACCGAATTTATCCAATAACATCCCAATAATAATCCGCGCGGGAATTGTTAATGCTAGGTTACAAATTCCTAAGGTTTTAATTTGTTCTGGTGCTAAATGTAATTCTTTACCAATTGTGGTTGCAAAGGGGGCAAAGTTAAACCAACAAACAAAGGTTAAGAAAAATGCCAACCATGTCTGATGTAAAATCCGATAACGTCCTTGAAGTGAAAATAGTCCTTTTAGCATTTTCTTTGCTCACAAAATAAGTAGGTTGGCGTTAAAAATTGTCGTTATGACAAGGGAACAGGGAACAGGGAACAGGGCAACTTTACTTTTCGTTACCTATGTCGGTTTTTTTCTGTTCACCTACTTACGAAAATTCACTGACAATGATTAAATTGCCAAAATTGATGATTTATCAACCACTGATAAACCCAGATGATTTAATATCTAGTTTATGAGGTTAATTTTTGGTTTTAAGCTATTGCTGGTTCTCGTAATTTTGCCCCAAATTGAGTAATTAGTATTTCTCTTAATATGGGTTGTAAGTCTTCGCAAGGAATACCTTTTTTCACACAAGTTCCTAAATGTGCATCTTTCCCCACTGTTCCACCCATATAAATATCCACACCTTCTAACATTTGCCCATTTTTACGGACTTTAGTTCCCATGAGGCCAATATCTGCTACTTGGGTCTGTCCACAGGAATTTGGGCATCCTGTCCAATGAATTCGCACCGGATGTGATAAAGTTAATTCAGATTCCAATGATTTAATCATTTCTAAGGCGCGATTTTTGGTTTCTATTAAGGCAAAATTACAAAATTGTGCGCCAGTACATGATACCAATGATCGCATTAATAAGCCAGGGTTAACTGCAAATTTCTCTAATATGCCTTCTGTGTAAAATTGTGTTAAACTACTATCGGGAATGTTGGGGATAATAACATTTTGTTCTACGGTAAACCGGATTTCTCCACTTCCGTAAACTTCCGCTAACCGCGCAATTTCCAACATATCATGAGCAGATAATCTCCCCACGGGAATATTTAAACCTGCGTAGTTAAATCCCGCTTGCTTTTGTTTATATATGCCTAGATGATCCCGTTTTTCCCAGTTAATTTCATCTTTGGCAGCTGCGGGTAATAATGATTTACCAAAACGCTTTTCTACTTCTGTGCGGAATTTTTCTATACCCCACTCATCGAGTAGCCAAATCAACCGGGCTTTTTGTCTGTTTGCGCGTAAACCATGATCTCGAAATATCTCGACAATGACTTTGGATAATGATACAACATCGGCCGGTAATACCCAAACATTTAAAGGCATAGCGGTTTCACAACGTTTTGCGGAAAATAAACCACCGACAATGACGTTAAAGCCAAAGACTGGTATTTGCTCTTGATTTGTCAAAAAAGCGGGAATAAAGGCTAAATCGTTAATTTCTGCGTGAACTGAATTATCTCTTCCCCCAGTAATTGCAATGTTAAATTTCCGAGGAAGATTACTAAATTCTGGATTACCTTCACCATTGTTAGTCAGCATATCCTGGATTTGCTGGACTAATTCTCTGGTATCATATAATTCATTTATGTCCAAACCAGCTACAGGATCACCTGTAATATTGCGGATATTATCCATCCCAGATTGGATAGTAGTCAATCCCACTTTGTGAAATTTATTAAAGATATTGGGAATATCTTGAATTTTTATGCCGCGTAGTTGTATATTCTGTCTAGTGGTAATGTCAGCGCTGCCGTCGTCACCGTAACGCTGTAGTACCTCTGCTAAAACCGATAATTGATTGCTAGTGAGAATACCATTAGGTATCCGCATTCGCATCATGAATTTACCGGGGGTCACTGGACGGAAGAATACACCTAACCATTTTAGGCGGTGGTTAAGGTCATTTTCGTCCATTGCTTCCCAACCGATTTGCGCGAACTGCTCTATTTCGTTCTTAACCGCGAGTCCGTCTTTTTCGGCTTTGAATTTCTCGAATTTATTCAGTTTTTCTGTGGTAGCTGCTGTATCTATCATGGTCTTTTCTTGGCAGATAGGACTTAATTAACTGTGTACCCTTTCATCACTTCTGTATTTACCACTTTGGGGAAATAACTGATAGTAGTTTCCTGTTTTGTGTTTGTAACAGTTGCGATATTGATAACTTAGTGTGATTTTTTATAACAATTCGTATACTAGGTTACTAAAATCAAGTGATTATGCAAAAAATGGATATCATAATTGCTATGATTGCATAAATCAAAAATTTGTTTTTCTAGATGAGCTTGTATAAATTTTAATGCGTTCGTATATGAAGATAGGAATGTGTCTCACGTAGAGACGCTTCCGGCACTGAGAGTAAAAGCTTTAAGGTTTTTTGATTTAACTAAGGTGTTAAAATGTGGAGATTTGATCAAATTTTGGCAGTATTAATATATATTAATTGGTAAGAAATCAGGTATTATTAAAAGCAATTATGAAACGTCGTGACTTTATCAACTGGGTGGGATTGGGTTTTTTAGCTAGTTCTCTACCTATAGCAATTGCGGCTTGTTCTCCTGAAACAACCGCAGCACCTAGTTCTAGATCTAATACTGCTACAAAAGGCTGGCAAAAGGTGGGTACTGTGGCACAATTAGACAAAACTGGTCAATTATTGGCGGAAAATTCGCCAATTGGTGCAGTGTTGGTGGTGGGAACATCGAAAGCTGTTAAAAGTTTAATCGCTGTTAATCCTACTTGTTCTCATGAAGGTTGTACCATTGACTGGAAAGCAAAAGAAAATAAATTTGTCTGTCCCTGCCATGGTGCAGAGTTTGCTCGTGATGGTAAACTCAAACGGAGTCCTGCTAAAAAGCCCCTCAAAACTTACCAAACAAAGATTGAAGCTGGTTCTGTGTTTGTGAAAACAGTTTAAGATGTTCTGAAACCCTGGGTTTCTGACGGAAACCCTTTTTCAATAATCTCTATCAGAGTAAATAATCACTTATTAGCTAGTATTTCCACTAATTTATTTGTATGAAGTAAATACTAAATGAAAAATTAGTTAAATTAAAATTATACGGAAAATGAGTTAAGTCCGTTAAATTTATCATGTATCATCAGGCTAAATCAAAATGCGTTTAGAGCAGTTGCAAGCCTTTTTGGCGATCGCACAAACTGGCAGTTTTCAACAAGCTGCAAAACAATGTGGTGTTACCCAATCTACCATTAGTAGACAAATTCAGGGACTAGAGGCAAATTTGGGGGTAGAACTGTTTCACCGCAGTACTCATGCTAAATTAACTTTAAGCGGTGAACGCTTACTCCCCCGTGTCCAGAAAATTTGTCAAGAATGGGAATCTGCTACACAAGAGTTAACGGACTTAATGGGAGGAAAGCAACCAGAATTATGTATTGCAGTCATTCATTCTGTTTGTGCTTCTTATTTACCACCAGTGTTACAAAAATTTTGCCATGATTACCCAGAGGTACAATTGCGGGTAACATCATTGGGAAGCGATCGCTCGCTAAAAGTTCTCAAAGATGGTTTAGTAGATTTAGCAATTGTTATGCACAATCGCTTTTTAATCACAGGTAAGGAAATGGTGGTAGAAGTGCTATATGATGAACCAATAGAGGTTTTAGTTGCAGCTAATCATCCCCTATCTGAATATGAATCTATCCCTTGGTTAGAATTAATTCGCTATCGTCAAGTAGTATTTAAAGAAGGTTATGGGATGCAGCGTCTCATTCAGGATAAATTTGAAAGTAGGTCAACCAAACTCAGCGCGGCTTTAGAAGTAAATACCTTAGAAGCCTTTCGGGGAGTAGTTCGTCAAGGAGAACTAATTGCTTTACTTCCCCAGTCAGCATTAATAGAATCTAGAAATGATCCTACTCTTGCAGTTCGTCCCTTAGCCGAAAATAACAATTTAGCCGATAATTCTGGTTTGACTCGTCGGGTAGTGATGGTAACAACTTATGACCGTCTCCAGATTCCTCCCATACAACACTTTTGGGAACTTGTCAAGAATAATATTCCCGCAATGAGAACAGACCACTGAGTAATGACTAATGACTAAATTTAGAGAATTTATCCAAAAAATAGGTAGCGGAAATCACACATCAGAAAATTTAACCCGTGATGAAGCGGCTACTGCTACAAGAATGATGTTATTAAATGAAGCTACACCTGTACAAGTTGGTGCATTTTTAATTGCTCACCGTATTAAACGTCCCACGGGAGCAGAATTAGCAGGGATGTTAGACGCTTACTATGAACTCGGTCCAAAGTTGCAATCAATAGGACAACCTGTAATTATTTTAGGTATACCCTATGATGGCAGAACTCGTACTGCACCGATTAATGTGATTACGGCTTTACTATTAGCTGCTGCGGGACAACCTGTAATTATGCACGGAGGAGATCGTTTACCGACAAAATATGGTCTACCTTTAATCGAAATTTGGCAAGGTTTAGGAATAGATTGGACTAGTTTAACACTAGAACAAACCCAGCAGGTTTTTGAGGACACAGGAATTGGCTTTGTTTACACCCCAAAGCATTTTCCCCTCAATCAAATTTTGTGGTCATATCGTGAGGAATTGGGTAAACGTCCACCATTAGCAACCATGGAGTTAATTTGGTGTCCCTACGCTGGTGATGCTCACATTATTGCTGGTTTTGTTCATCCCCCAACAGAAGCAATGTTTCAAGTGGCTTTAGGGTTACGTGGGGTGAGGGAATATACTTTTATTAAAGGTTTAGAGGGTAGTTGTGATTTACCACGCGATCGCACAGCCATTATTAGCTTATCTTCATTAAATCCAGATGAATTAACTCGGTTACAACTCGTACCCCGTGACTATGGTTTTATAACTAAAAATGTGCCTCTAACTACCACAGCAGAACTAATCAATGATTTGCAAGGGGTTTTGACGGGAAACGCCAGCGAACTATTGCAAACCGCTTTATGGAATGGTGGTTTTTATTTGTGGCGTAGTGGTATTTCTCCAGATATGCAAGCGGGTATAGATAAAGCTGCTACATTAATCAGCAGTGGTGTAGTCAAGGCTAAACTTGACGAAATCAGTACGGTGATGTCTGATATCGAAGCGTGGCGTTAGCCCAGGATATCCAGGATCAAAGGATGTACAGGATGAGGAGGGGGATTTTCTGATGATGTCAATGATTTAAAATGGTGCGTTACGCTGTCGCTAACACACCCTACTAAATAATTTAAGATAGTTCTTCCTTATCAAGATGAGGATAACATATTTCAAATCCCTTGTCAACACCTGAAAAGCAAATTTTTCGCGGTTTTTTTGCGTTAATTGTTGTTTTGTGGGGTGATGTCAGAATCAGGATGTCCAGGATGAAAGGATGTACAGGATGAAGATGGGGATTTTACAGCAGTTTCCAATATTCACAAAGTACAGATATTAATAATAAAACTTTTGTGGTGCGGGCATCTTCCCTGCACAAGGTAAAGTTGCTGTATTATATAGCGAACTGCTTGCAGCAGCGCTTCGCTATCGCTATGCTACACCCAAAGTCTTCACCAATGGTGCGCTACGCTGTTGCTAACACACCCTACTATTTGGCTGTTTCCTGTCAACTGTCAACTGTCACCTAATTTCAGATAGTTCTTCCTTATCAAGATGAGGATAACATATTTAAAATCTTTTGTCAATTTTGTCAGAATCAGGATATCCAGGATGAAAGGATGTACAGGATGAGGAGGGGGATTTTTTGATGATGTCAATGATTTTAAATGGTGCGTTACTATATAATATAGCGAACTGCTTGCAGCAGCGCTTCGC
>NZ_BJCF01000053.1 GCF_005402965.1 Dolichospermum planctonicum | reverse complement strand
TTAATCTGGGAAAGTTCCCTATTTTGATTTTGTTGATTATTATTTAATTCTGTTAATTGCTGTAAATTGTTTTGATGGTCACTATGGAAAGTGTCCATAAAGGTTTCAATTTCTGTAAATCGGGAATTAAAGACTTGTATCTGTTGATTAAGTGATGATAATTCAGTTTTCAATTCAGCAATATTGTTTAAATATTCATCTTTTTCAAGATGGGAACTCAAGTTTTCTAGGGAAGTATCTAATTGCTGTAAACGATTATTGACAATTTGAATTTCTTGATTAACTGCGTTAAATTCTGTACTCAATTTTTGGATTGGGATTTGAATTTTCTCGTCAATAATTTGACTAATTTCTTGTTTATAAGTCTCGATTTTACCCAAACTTTGATTAATTGCAATTTCAATCTTCTGGTCAATAATTTGACTTAATTGTTGTCTCCAAGTTTCGATTTGTTCTAGTCGTTGATTATATGTATTCATGGTTTTATTTAGTTGATCAAATTCTTCATCTGTATTTTGCAAATTTGTCTGTAATTGCTCAAGTGATTGTAATTGGGAATAATGAAACTGAGGACGATTAACTAAATTTAAAGTCACACTTAAACACAAGGGAATAAACCCATAAGCTACTTGTTGCGTCACTGTAGCTACTATTATTCCTAATATTGACAACCCTAAGCATACATACTCGCTAACTTTTAGCCACTGGTGATTATTCATCTTTGCTGGTGTTACTTGTCAAGTAGTGATTATAGCATATACCCGAATTATTTAAGAAGTGAGGGATCTAGATTTTTAGATTTTTACTTTGAATCCACTTACAATAATGATAACTGCTCCTTAGATGGCTTAAAACCCATGTGTTGATAAGCTGCTTTTGTCGCTATTCTACCCCTTTGTGTTCGGCTTAAATAACCTATTTGCATTAGATACGGTTCATAAACTTCTTCAATGGTTTGGGTGTCTTCCCCGGTAGTAGCAGCAATGGTTTCTAAACCCACTGGACCACCATTAAAGTTTTCAATTATTACACTGAGCATTTTTCTGTCTGTCCAATCTAAGCCACAAGGATCAACTTGAAATAACTGTAATGCTTCTGCTGCTACAGCTTCGTTAATTTCTATTAAGAGTTTTACTTCCGCATAATCACGGACTCTTTTTAAGAGTCTGTTAGCAATTCTTGGTGTTCCCCGTGAACGTTTAGCTATTTCCGTAGCCCCATCTAAACTAACTGCGGTCTCTAATAATTCAGCAGTGCGGAGAACAATCTGAGTTAGTTCTTCAACTTCATAAAAGCGTAACTTTTGAATTAAGCCAAAGCGATCGCGTAATGGTGAAGTTAAAGCTCCGACGCGAGTTGTCGCACCTACTAAGGTAAATTTAGATAAAGGTATACTTCTAATTCTGGCGCTAGAACCCTTACCTATGGTAATATCTAGGCGGTAATCTTCCATCGCTGGATACAAGATCTCCTCTGTCATCCGGGATAGACGATGAATCTCATCTATAAATAACACATCTCCCGGTTTGAGGTTGACCAATAACCCCACAATGTCCCGTGGTCTTTCCAAAGCTGGGGCGCTGGTAATTTTGTAGTTTACTCCCATTTCTGATGCTAAAATCATGGCCATTGTGGTTTTACCTAAACCCGGAGGTCCATACAATAACAAATGATCCAAGACCTCACTTCTCGACTTGGCTGCTTTAATGGCTATATCTAAAACATCCTTTAAATCCTGTTGTCCTATGTAGTCAGCAAAACGCTGGGGACGTATACTTTCTTCTGGTTTACCTTGTTCATTAATAGCAGCTTCTGACTGTAACAGATTTTCAGCAGCAGGTACTTTGGCTGATTTCTGTGGCTGTTTTACTTCTTTGTTGGGTTCTGGAGGCTGTTTTTTGGAGGAGATAATTGCCATAATTTTCGCTAATTCAGAAGTTCAGAAATCGGGATTTAGCACCGCTAAACCTTTACAGCAGTCAGGATCTAACACCAGTATAGGATATTTACGGTTACTTTCAATCCAGTGACAATGCCAAAAAATATAAATGTTTACATAAACATTTGTATTTACTTTTTAAGGTAATTTATCTGACTTAGTAGATAGGTATTTGAGTCAAATTAATTCTCTATTTTAGAAACAAAAAATATCATAAAGTATCTGGATTTATTGTCTGTTCTCTATTGGTGGTTTCTTTATTCTCTATTGGTGGTTTCTCTATTTTAAATATACAATTTATTTTGCATCACTACTTACAGGGTTGATAGTTAGTAATTCTGAAAATTTGCAGTTTTAACCCGGAACACTAAAAGAGTAATTGATAATTATTCAGTCCTATTTTGCAATTACACCCATACCTCCTTTAGTATATTTGAGTCTGGACAAAACCCATTGGATCTTGATCCACTCTTGTCATCTATTCCCCAATTGCCTTTACAATTAAAATTCCTAGCAATTACCAGGAGCAAAAAAGTATTATGTTGTCTAAAAGAATCTTACCTTGTCTAGATGTCAAAGCTGGCAGAGTTGTCAAAGGAATTAACTTTGTTGATCTCAAGGATGCGGGTGATCCGGTAGAACTGGCCAGGGTTTATAATGAAGCTGGTGCTGATGAGTTAGTATTTCTAGATATTACAGCCACTCATGAAGACAGAAACACGATTATTGATGTGGTTTACCGGACTGCTGAACAGGTCTTCATTCCCTTGACCGTGGGTGGAGGAATTCAAACCTTAGAAAATGTTAAAGATTTATTACGAGCTGGGGCTGACAAGGTTAGTATTAATTCGGCGGCGGTCAGAAACCCAGATTTAATTAATCAAGCCAGCGATCGCTTTGGAAATCAGTGTATTGTTGTAGCTATTGACGCTAGATGCAGACCTGATACGGAGAATCCGGGCTGGGATGTATATGTTCGCGGTGGTAGAGAAAATACTGGTATAGATGCTTTAGAGTGGGCTAAAGAAGTAACAAAAAGGGGGGCTGGAGAATTATTAGTCACAAGTATGGACGCTGATGGTACTCAAGCTGGTTATGATTTGGACTTGACAAAAGCGATCGCTGATGCTGTGGAAATTCCCATCATTGCTTCTGGTGGTGCTGGAAACTGTGAACACATTCACACTGCTTTAACTCAAGGTAAAGCGGAAGCCGCACTGTTAGCATCATTGTTACATTTTGGACAACTCAGCGTAGCACAAATTAAGAATTATTTGCAAGAACGTAATGTTCCTGTTCGTCTTCCTGCTTGATATCAGATCATAGCGACCAACTACCGCCGTCGAACATCAAACACAGTTTTCTGAAAGAGTGTTAAGATAATGGTACTACTATGAAGAAATATTAAGAAATATGTTGATTCCTATTTTAATCTTTGATGTGGCGCTTGTAGCATGGTCCCTACACCTGATGGAAAAAGCTTTTGAGCATAAAGAATTTTCTTTCATGTTAGCTGGTATGATAGTGGCATTAGCCGCAGTAGCAATGCTGGTGGTCTATTTTCTAATGGGACACTGTATGAGCTATTTGTTACAAATTTCTTAATTAGATCTTAATTAAAATAGAGGTCAAAATGATTCGGTGGACTAGGAAATGATATATAGATAGTTATCATCAACAGAATTAAGAGTTATCTATAGCCATTAGAGAAATTCAATTGTTATATTAAACTAAATCACTAGTATGTTAAGGATTTAGTAACTGTGCGAGATGATTTAGAGGAATTGGATATTAGTCATGAGGAACTGCAAAAATTGACTAACTTACCTGTTAATAATAAATTAATAATTATTACCGATATTATTCAGGAATTAAGTAGACAATTGCTAAAAAAAGTTAAAGGAACAGAAAATCCAACTTTAGTTTTTGCAGGACTTTCTATTTGCGTTTTTATATATCTCTTGGTAAAATCATCATTTTGGATACCATTGATTGTATTTACCTTATGGACGGGGGGAAGTATACAAACTATATTGTATTTACTATGGAAAGGAAAAAGTAGGTTTCTCAAACAACATCAGACAAATTCTTTACGGATTTTATTAAATGATGTAGAAAGATATAATTCCGTGATTAAAGCTATAGATATTAATGACCAAATCGAGGATGCTGGTAATTTAGGAGTGAGTATACAAGAAAGAGAAAAAGTATTAGCAGCACTAGAACTAACGAGGAATGATTTAATCCGCGCTTTAAAGACTGAGAGAATTTTGCGAGAGAATAAAAGTTTTATTATTACCAATTCTGATTTATTTGCTAATAATTTAGCAGCTTTAGCCTCAATGCAAATTACAGAGGAAGCCACAGAACATGGTAAATTATTAAATGAAGCTTTACAAATTTCCTTAGATGTGCAACAGGAAATGAAAAAGTTACAGAATAAGAGTTAAAATCAAAATACAATCATTAGACAATTAATAAATTTTGGCAATGAACTGGCAAGAAATTAGAGGTAATTGGGTACTTATTCCGCGTCACCCCGTGGGGATTATCCACTTTTTAGGTGGTGCATTTGTAGCTACTTTACCACATTTGACCTATCGTTGGTTACTGGAACATCTCGCTGCTAAAGGATATGTAGTGATTGCGACACCTTTTGTAAACACATTGGATCATATAGCGATCGCCAAAAATGTATTAATTAACTTTGAACACACCCTAGAAAGGTTACAAGAATCAGGAGAAATACGGAAGATTTACCTTCCTACCTATGGAATAGGACATAGTATGGGTTGTAAACTCCATTTACTTATTGGTAGTCTTTTTTCAGTGCAACGTGCTGGTAATATTTTAATATCCTTTAATAACTTTACTGCGAATGAAGCTATACCCTTAGTAGAACAGTTAAATTCTCAATTAAATTCTCAATTAGACATTGAATTTACACCTACACCCGCAGAAACTAACCAAATAGTACAGGAAAGTTATCAAATTCGGCGGAATTTATTAATAAGATTTAATAAAGATACTCTAGATCAATCGGCAGACTTAACAAAAATTTTACAAAAACTCTTTCCCGATATGATAACAACACAAACTTTATCAGGAAATCATACTACACCTTTAGGACAAGATATTAAATGGCAACCTGGAAGTTCTTTCAGTCCTTTTGATGCTTTAGGACAATGGTTAAAACAAGAAGTTTATCGAGATTTAAATCAATTAAAACAAGTTATGCTATTCTGGTTAAATCCCCTTTCATGAGTCTGATTCAATGTTTTCAGCTTGTAAAAAGCCTTGATTCCTAGCTGAGATTTCGTGCCTCACCCTCAGAAATGCGTTGGGTTTTACTCCCCTCAAACCCAGCTCCAAAAAAGGCAAAGTTATTGTAATTGATATTTATTTAAACTGTCATTATATCTCAGGTTATTGCCATATAAATTACCCTAAATTTAAGGAAAGATTTAAAATTCCTACTCTCTGTGTCTGAAGGGACTAGACTGTGACAGGACTTACGCAAAATATCTCTCCCTAAACCCCCATTTCTCTGTGTTCTCTGTGTCTGGAGTGGTTCGTTTATTCCGTAACTCATGGGTGTCGTCCTATGTGAGACAAATACATAATTTTATTCAGTAATATCCAATGTTTGAAATATTAGTAATTGATGATGATCGCTCCGTACAAATATTTCTCAAAAGAATATTAGAAAAACAAGGTTATGAAGTGATTACTGCTAGTACCGGAGAAGAAGGAATTTTAAAAACCTTGGATTCACCTCCATCCCTAATTATATGTGATTGGATTATGCCCGGGTTGAGTGGTTTAGAAGTGTGCGATCGCGTTAAAAAAGATCCCAGATTATCTACCACATTTTTTATTTTATTAACATCTTTAGATTCAGTCGCTAATCGAGTCAGGGGATTAGATGCTGGTGCTGATGATTTCATCACCAAACCTATTGAACAAAATGAGCTACAAGCAAGGGTCAGAGCCGGTTTACGTCTACATCAATTAAGTCAGGATTTACATAGCCAAAAGCTACTTTTAGAAACAGAATTAGCCGAGGCCACAGAATATGTAAAATCCCTTTTACCTCTACCTATAAATAACCCTTTGCGGGTCAAGTTTAAATTTTTGCCATCGCGGCAACTTGGTGGGGATTGTTTTGACTATAATTGGCTTGATCCTGATTCTTTGGCCATCTATTTGTTAGATGCTGCTGGCCATGGACTGAAAGCAACTTTACCCTCTATTTCTGTATTAAATCTATTACGTTCCCGCGCTCTCAAGGATTTAAATTACTATCAACCTAGCCAGGTTTTAGCGGCTTTAAACAATACCTTTCAAATGAATTATCAAAATGATAAGTATTTGACAATTTGGTATGGAGTTTATAATCGAGTTAGTCGTCAGTTAACATACTCTAGTGCTGGCCATCCACCAGCAATTATTGTTGCTGGGAACTCCCCTATTAACACAGAAGTAAAAAGATTAAAAACTCCGGGAATGCCGGTGGGGATGTTTCCTGAAGCCAAGTATGTTGATGCTTCTTGTTATATTGAAAAATCTAGCATCCTTTATATTTTTAGTGATGGTGCTTATGAAATTACTCAACCAGATGGTACTCTTTGGAGTTTAGAAGGTTTAATTCAGATTTTCATTAGCTTACAGTATTCTGTTGAGAACCAACTTGATTATATACTGGATTATTTAATTAACTTAAACTCCAAAGAGACATTTGAGGATGATTTATCTATTCTCCAAGTCAAATTTGATTAATTAACTGGCAGAAACTAAAAGATTTTCAAATGCTTCTTGACTGGGAACAATTGTAAATTTATTATCCATACCAGTTAATTCAAATAGCATCTTAACTTGCTCATTAGTTGAACAAATAACCATCTTGATCCCAGCTGCTTCCAACATTTTAAATGTGACAACTAGAGTCCCTAAACCAAAACTATCCATAAAGGTGACACTATGACAATCAATCAACACAATTTTGATGCCACTAGCAATCACCTCTTGAATATTTTCATGAAATTCTGATGAGGTACTAGCATTAAAGTTACCGCTGATGACAACCACTTTTACCTGCTGATTCATAATATCCTAATCTTGATTTAATTTAAGAATGTTCTGATTGTGATGTTGTTATTATATACTAAATATTTAGATAATATAAAAAATATTTAGTCTATTTATTCAACAAAAACATCAAGTGTTATTTAATTAAGAATACATGAAAGTTTCTGAAAAATAAAACAAGAAACTTCAATATTTTCTGATCTATTTATCAACAGAAAATAAACTTTACATCGGACTTACCCTAGCTCGATATAGCAACTGATCATATTGCGTATAGCCTGTATAACGTACCTTAACGATCTCTCCTGGTTGTGCTGTTCCCTCCAGTAATTGATGCAATTGCGGATTATAGGGGATTTGATCACCCACAGAAGCGATCGCCCTCACACCCCAGGCCTGTAATAATGCCTCTAAAGGCTTATCTACCAAAGGTAATATTTTTACTGCTGCTAACTGGTGATCCTCCCTAGCTCTATAGGCCGCTGTTGGCCATTGTAGCAGCAGTGATTCTAATATTTGTAAACTTGACCGCTGAAATTCCTCTTGTAATAATTCCCTTTGTTGTAACATTGACAACGATATTCTTTTATGCTCATTTTGTAATTCTGTTATTTGTTGTAATAAGTCTATATTATAGTCTTCACGCTGAGTTTTTGCTGTTTTCAATGATAAACCCTGAACACCAAAAGTTTCTGCTAATTCACCCCCAGATATTTGCAAAACCTGTGATATTTTTAGTAATACCTCCACCCGCATCTGCCGAATTTTTCCCCTCCGTAACTGCAAAATTTGCCAATGGGAAACACCGGCAGCCAGACTCAAGGATTTAAAACTGGCAAAACCGACCTTTTGCATTAAATTTTGCAAATTCTGGGTGAAGTCAGCTTGGGACATGGATGACAAGGGATAAGGCATTGATAGCCATTATAACCTTTATATGACTTTATTCTTCTAGTCAACTTCCGAGCATCCAAGTAGTTTTTTTCATCTACCTGCATCCTTTGAGCATAATGACTTTTACAAAAGGCGTAATTGTATTCTAGAAGCGTATAAGCGAAAAACATATAAAAACATATAATTAGGTAATAGGCAAAAGGGTTTGAAACGGTTAATTATTCAAAATCTTGCCGATAGCATAAGGGTAATTAGAATTAGTCTTCATGAAAATATTTTTTTGGCATTCTTCCTACAGATTAATCACAACCCTGTGTTTATTGGGATTGACTGCTGCATCAGAACCAGTAAGCAAGAATCAGGATGTAGAATTAAAAATTGGCATTGTGCAGCGATTTGGGGCTAAACCCACCGACAAATTAGAATTAGCCCCCACAAAAGGCGATCGCTTAACATTGAAATTTGCCGTCGGTAATCAGCAGCAAACCTTAACTACCGACCAACCCATCCAGTTAACAACAGTCATGAGAACCTTGATCCAGCGGGAGATTAAGGAGGTATTAGTTTTGGGTGACTTCCGTACCTTTGAAACAGCCGAAGATAGCGCCAACTACTGGCGTTCCCAAGGTATAGAAGTAGAAATAGCCCAGCCAGAACGCTGGCAAGTATGGGCAAAACGGGACGTTTACAGCACTCCCTTAATTCGCCGTTTGCTATTACAAAGTATAAAAACATCTGGTGATCAAAATGCTTATTTAGCCACAAATATTCGCCAACAAGTACCAAAAATTACTTGGAATGTCAATGGTAAAAAGTACAGTCCAAATTATCTAGAAGTAAGTACAAGTAAAGATATAATTAAGGTCAAGGCAGGTAATCAAACCGAAACAACCCCCCAAAAAAACTTGAACTATGGGGGAAGAATGACTTTACAGCCCAATGCTTACGGGAATTACACTTTAGTCAATACAGTACCATTAGAAACCTATATCCGTGGAGTTTTACCCCATGAAATTGGTACAAACGCGCCAAAAGCAGCCCTAGAAGCACAAGCCATTATTGCTCGCACTTATGCCTTACGCAATGTCCGCAGATTTGCAGTAGATAACTATCAGTTATGTGCTGATACTCACTGTCAAGTTTATCAAGGACTCAGCGGAGTTGCTAAGAATACAGATCAAGCCATTGCCTCTACTAGAGGTCAGGTTCTTACTTATAAGAATGAAATAGTTGATGCTTTGTATTCTTCCACTACAGGTGGTGTAACTGCTAACTTTAGCGATATTTGGAATGGTGAAGACCGTCCGTATTTAAAACCAGTTATAGACGCTGCTAATAGTAATATTTGGAACTTGTCTAATCAGAATTTAGCAGATGATCAGAATTTCCAGAAATTTATCGCCCTGAAGGACGGATTTAATGAGAGTACATGGGATGTATTCCGTTGGCGCAGAGAAACTGATATCAATACAATTACCAAAGACTTGCAAAAATTTTTACGTGCTAAAAAAAGCCCTGACAGCAAATTCCAAACAATTCAGGCCATGTCTATCGTTCAACGCAGTCCCAGCGGCAGAATTTTAAAATTAGCTGTGAAAACAGATATCGGTATTTTTACTTTACAAAAAGATGAAGTTCGCAGTGCTTTTGCAGCACCCATTAGCACGCTTTTCTATATTGAACCTCTTAACAAAGGACAAAGGAATATTTGGGGATATGCTTTTATCGGTGGTGGCTTAGGACATGGCGTGGGTTTGAGTCAAACAGGCGCTCAGAATTTAGCCAAGTTAGGTTGGTCTAGCGCCAAGATTCTAGAATTTTATTATCCTGGCACTAAAATTAAAGGCAGTAGGTAATTGGGGAACTGGTAGAAAATCTGACTCAGTAGCCCATCCCCAATCCCCGGACTGAATTATTATTGCTAATAGCTGATAGCTATAGCTTAGTAGATGTCTTCTTCTTTATGGGTATAGATTTCAACATCAGAAGTAGGTTTAGCAACACAAGTCAAAACATATCCAGCTTCGATTTGATCATCATCTAAGAAAGACTGATCAGATTGGTCAACAGTACCGGATTTGATTTTACCCGCACAGGTTGAACAAGCGCCAGCGCGACAGGAGTAGGGTAAGTCTAATCCTTGATCTTCAGCAATATCTAGAATATATTCATCTTCGGGAACTTCAATAGTTGTGTCTAAACCTTCGGCTTCGTTGATAAGTCTCACTTTGTAAGTAGCCATTTAATTATCCTCTTTTGTGAAATCGGCAGTATAAGTTATTTTGATGCAAATCATAGGGCTATTCTCATAGAACCAGCCGCTGGTTTAAATTTGCTTCAATTCTGATACTAAGGGAAAAGTTACAATTTATAACAGAAAATCGCACCCGATTAGAAATGAAATTTATTTACAGAAGACTAATAAGTTTTTATTATCTAAAATCCTGTTTTAGATAGATGTCAAATTACATCTTGGTGAGTGGGACTGATGAAAATGCGCGGTACTGATAGAATGAGACGATATTTGTGAATGAAGTTGCTGCTATAGCTAACAACTGACTAAAATTAAAGGTAGCAAGAAATTGGGGAATTGGTAGTAACTCTGACTCAGTAGCTCCCAATCCCCGGACTCAATTCTTGTTGCTAATAGCCAGATAGCTAAGGCTTAGTAAAGGTCTTCTTCTTTGTGGGTTTGGATAGTAACATCAGAAGCAGGATAAGCAACACAAGTCAGAACATATCCAGCTTCGATTTGATCATCATCTAAGAAAGACTGATCAGATTGGTCAACTTTACCGGAAACGATTTTACCCGCACAGGTTGAACAAGCGCCAGCGCGACAGGAGTAGGGTAAGTCTAGACCAGCTTCTTCGGCTGCATCTAAAATATATACATCATCGTCAACATCAATAGTTTTGTTTAAACCTTCCTGTTCGTTGATAAGTGTCACTTTGTAAGTAGCCATTTAATTATCCTCTCTTGTGAAATCGGCTCTATAAGTTATTCTGATGCAAACAATAGGGCTATTTTGATAGAAGTAGCCGCTGGTTTAAATTTGCTTCAATTCTGATACTAAGGGAAAAGTTACAATTTATGACGGAAAATCAACCCCGATTAGAAATGAAATTTATTTACAGAAGACTAATAAGTTTTTGTTATATAAAGTCTTGACCTGGATAGATGTCAAACTGGACTTGACGAGTCAGGAATTATGATACTTATAAAATGGAGGTGTCAGACATTTCCTAATGCTGACCTGTTGATAAAATACTCATGGCATTAAACCCAAACATTGAAAACTGGTGATAAATCATGTATAATCATAGACCACCTTTATCCACAAATAGTCTGCGGGTGGGTTTAGTCGGTACCGGCTATGCTGCTAAACTTAGGGCTGAGGCATTGCGACAAGATCCGCGCAGTGATTTAATAGCTATAGCTGGTAATCCCCAAAGAACAGCCATTTTAGCCACAGAATACGCAACTGAGGCTATGAGTTCTTGGCAACAGCTAGTAGAACGGGAAGATTTGGATTTGGTGGTCTTATGCACTATTAATCAAGATCATGGCAAAATTGCCCGCGCTGCTTTGGAGAGGGGTAAGCACGTAATTGTTGAATATCCCCTGGCTTTAGATGTCAAGGAAGCCGAAGAACTAATTATTTTAGCAAAAACAGTCAATAAGCTATTGCACGTTGAACACATTGAATTATTGGGGGGTTGGCATCAAACGTTAAAACAACACTTATATCAACTGGGTGATTTGTTTTATGTTCGCCATAGTACCCTGAATCCCCAACAGCCAGCGCCGCGCAAATGGACTTATAATCATGAAATGTTTGGTTTTCCCTTAATTGGGGCTTTATCTCGATTAAATCGTCTGATTGATTTGTTTGGTGAAGTTTTTAGCGTTAACTGTCATCAACGATATTGGCAAATTGAACCAAATTATTACCAAACCTGTTTCTGTTCAGCCCAGTTGTGCTTTGACAGTGGTTTATTGGCACAGGTAGTTTATGGCAAGGGTGAAACTTTGTGGCAATCAGAACGTAAATTAGAGGTTCATGGTGAAAATGGGGGGATAATTCTCGATGGTGATACGGCAATGTTAATATTAGGCCAAGGAACGCAGTTAATTGAGGTGGGTACACGTCGGGGTTTATTTGCCAAAGATACAACTATGGTATTAGACTATTTATTTGATGCTAGTCCTTTATATATCACTCCAGAACAAAGCTTGTATGCCCTCAAGGTAGCAGATGCTACTTATAGAGCAGCAACGACTGGGTTAACTGTATTTTTAAAAGAGTAAATTAAAATTTGATGAAAACAGAAACTATAGTCATTTTATCCCAGCGGGAAATAGAAAAAATGCGTCGCGCTGGCCGCTTGGCCGCTAAATTGTTACAATATTTAGAACCTTTGGTGAAACCAGGAGTAAGTACCCTAGAATTGAATGATGAGGCGGAAAGATGGACGCAAAAGCATGGAGCAAAAAGCGCTCCTTTGGGTTATAAGGGTTATCCTAAGTCAATTTGTACTAGTGTAAATGAGGTAATTTGTCACGGTATTCCCAATGCTAAACAAATTCTCAAAGATGGGGACATTATTAATATAGACGTGACACCCATTCTGGACGGTTATCATGGTGATACATCAAAAACATTTCTGGTTGGTAGTCCTTCTCCAAAAGCCCAAAAATTAGTAGAAGTGACACAAAAGTGTCTAGAATTGGGAATCGCAGAGGTGAAACCAGGGGCGAAAATTGGGGATATTGGGGCGGCTATTCAAGAATATGCTGAGTCTTTCGGCTTTTCCGTGGTGCGGGATTTTGTCGGTCATGGAATTAGTAATGTTTTCCATACAGCACCCGATATTCCTCATTATGGCATTAGGGGTAGAGGTAAAAAACTTAGACCCGGTATGGTGTTTACTATTGAACCAATGATTAATGAAGGAACTTATGAGCCGGAAATGCTTAGTGACGGTTGGACTGCGGTAACCAAGGATCGCTTGCTTTCTGCCCAATTTGAACATACTATTGCTGTGACGGAGTCTGGGGTGGAAATTCTGACTTTACCAGAAAATTGATGATTTTTCTCACGCAGAGCTGCAGAAGACCAAAGAGAGGAGTTTGAGAAATTTTTTGGTTTTTATAGGTCAATTTACCAAGTCCAATTTTTTCTGTTAACGGATTTTGACTGTAATTTGATAGGTTTTGATGGGGGGAATATTTTTTTCCCAAGCCCGTGAATATTGGAGTTTTAGCTGGGTTGAACCGGAGTTTTGGGCTAAAAACCGAAAAACTTGATTTTCAGGTGATCCTACTAATTTGACTTTGGATTCTCCTGCTGCTGTTGGTAATGGTTCAAATACTGAATCTCCCAAGGGTTTGAGTTTTTGAGGATCATTTTTAATGATTTGCCAATTATAACCTGTTGATGGATTGGCTGATAATTTAATCATCAAAATTTTACCTTTTTCTAGGTTGATTTGTTTGTGATTGTTGCTATCGTTGATGGTTATTTCTGATTTAGAGGGCGGATTTTTGGCTGTGGTGCTAACTTGGGAAATAATACCCAAGGTAGTTAATAAGGAAAGAATTAAAAAAACTCGTTTAGTTACAGTCATGATTTCAACCTATTAATTGTCAATGTCCTCTTATCTACCTAATTTATTGGGAATTCCTTCACAACCTCCCGGAATGGTATTTCTGGTTTTTTCTCCACACCAAGCACAACAGTAGTAATGAGTCGCTGGGGACATTCTTTGTGCATTAGTGAAGTCAGCATTTTCAATAACTGCACCAGTGTGTTCTCCGGTTTCGTAGTTGGGTGGTTGAGTGCGACTGCGGGGAGATGCTTGTTCTACTAAACCATAAAATAGACGAACTCCGTTTAAATCGGTATTACTGAGATTGGCTTCATATAGTATTGTTCGGGAAAGGTTAGCTTTTACTAAGTCACAATTACTAAGATTAGCACGGACGAGATTGGCTTCACTTAAATCTGTCCAGCGTAAATCATTATCGGCTAGATCGGCACCTGCTAACATCACACCTAAGTCTATGACGCGCACTCCTTCCAAACGATCTTCAGCATAACCACCACTACCATCTAGAATAGCTCTTCCTAAACGGCGATCGCGTTGTAGGGGGGTAAGTAATTTAGAACGGGAGAGAAATCGCAGAATTTTGGCTTTACCACTACCATCTACACTACTGAATATAGCAGCAGTACGTCCTTCGGCGATCGCTCTTTCTTGCGGCCAGTCTTCTAATAATCCTTCTTCGTCCAATATTAGGTCAGAAACTCCTTGAAAGTAGGAGTCTATGGTTTGTTGTTGGGTAATGACGTTTTGCTGTACAGTTAGTAGGTTTTGTTGAATAGTTAGGTCTTTAGAAATTACATATTGTCGCCATGCTACATAAACGGCGATAATGGCAATGGCAATTTGTCCTAAAGCCCCAAACCATTCTGCTAAAGTACCAGAGGCTTCCCAATTAATTCTCTTTCCCCAAAGTAGTAGACTATGACCCAAATTAGTAAATCTGAATAAGCCAATTATTGCTACTATTACTCCTATAAAACCAACAAACACATTTCTATCTTGAGGTGAAAACCATTGTTGAATGATATCTTGCCACCAAGGGTAAAGTATCAATAGTGATAACAGCAAAGTTGCCAAAGTTCCCAAAATCCCCAGCCATGAGTTATTAATGACAATACTAATTAAAGTTATGGCCATGGACAAGCTAGTAAATAATAAAATCCTTGGGGTAATCAGGACTTGAATACGGGAATTGTCACTAAAAAAAGCAGAAATTTCTTTGAAAATATTTGTTTTCACGGAAGATTGTGCCGATACTTGTTTTTTCTCCGGTTCTACTTTTGTTAATGATTGATTACTTTCAGTAATTTCCAATTCATCTTCTTGATTTATCTGTGGGGAAGGTAGGTGGGATGAATCAGATTCATTAATAGTCATATTTTTTTCCTCCAATTAACTCACCATAAATTGAAACATAAATTGAAACATAAATTGAAACGCCGCGAAAACACTTGTATTAACAGTATTATACACTCCCGACCTTGGCTAAATGAGTTAGTGAGAAAATTTCCTGGCTGCAAAAGCAACAAATAGGTGATTTGATCACAGATCCTTGAGAATTTTTCTGTAGCATCACTCTTTGATATTTGTAAAACTGCTGATACTTGGAGCAAGCGTAAAAAAGTTTTTTAGTGAAAAGTAGGAGTCAAGTCAGTAGAAGAAAGCAGAAAGCAGAAAGAGGAAAGAGGAATCATAAAAAGATAATTGATTTATGGAGGATGATTATGGTATTGTATGGGTAGTTTTTGAAAAGTTTATCGAAATCTTAATTTTAAATTTGCAGAATCAAAAAATAATTAATAATAATTAGTTGATTTTGATACTGCTTTTAAATTACAATCAGTTCTAGGATCATTATATGAGTTTTGTAGGAGCAGTATGGTAATTTGGCGAAGCTTAATTGCCTCTAGTTTAATCAGTTTGATGATAATTGGCTGTAGTGACCCGGCAAATTATTCATCTGAAAATGCTAAACAAGTTGTTCAAGAAAGCAATGTTAATCAACTGATTACAGAAGTACAAGACAGTCAAAAGGCAGAAAATTTACTAATACAAGCTAATGGTTTATTAGATGCCCGTCGTTATCAAGAAGCTTTAGTATTCTATAATCGGGTGATAGCTATTAAAAATGATAGTGCGGAAACATGGGTAAATCGGGGAAATGCTTTGATTGCTTTACAACAGTACCCAGAAGCTGTAGAATCCTATGATAAAGCCATCGCAATTCGCCCAAATAAAGATGAAGCCTGGTATAATCGTGGTAATGCTTTAACAGCTTTACAACATTACGAAGAAGCCGTAAAATCTTATGATGAAGCGATCGCTATTGACCACAATAAACATGAAGCTTGGATTAATAGAGGAATTGCGTTGACAAAATTACAGCGCTACAAAGAGGCTTTAGCATCTTACAACCAAGCAACTACTATTCGTCCTAATTTGCATCAAGTTTACTATAATAAAGCTTGCAATTATGCCTTACAAAATAATTTAGAACTGACAATTGAAAACCTCAAGAAAGCTATCGAACTTTTCCCCAAAAAATATCAACAATTGGCGAAAAATGATAGAGATTTTGATAAAGTTCGGAATGAAAAACGGTTTCAGGAGTTATTACAATAAATATGACAACTGGGGTACAAACTTATCTGTGTTTGATGTCCGATTTCTGTACTTATAACCATGGGAAATGCTATAGTATTGACATATAACAGATACAGGTAAATGAGGAAATTTCCTTTAATTAATAATGAATAAGCTGGCTAATGTTTTTATCGAGGGGATAATTGCTTTTACTGTGACTAATATTGACGATATGATGATTCTACTACTATTGTTTTCGCAAATAGATAGTAATTTTCGTAAACGTCATATTTTCATTGGTCAATACCTCGGTTTTTTTGCCATTATTATGTTGAGTTTACCAGGATTTTTTGGCGGTTTATTCATACAGCGAGAATGGTTGGGATTATTAGGAATATTACCCATAGCTATTGGTATGAAACAACTGATTAATCAACAAACAGAAAGTACGGAAGTTCAGACAGTTAATCCTGATTTTCCACGGTTATTACACCCTAACCCTGTATTCTCTTTTTTCTTGAGCATTTTACACCCAAATACTTATCAGGTTGCGGCTATTACCATTGCTAATAGCGGTGACAATATTAGTGTTTATATACCTCTATTCGCGGGTCAAGATTTTGTTAGTTTAGGCATAATTATAGCTGTATTTTTAGCTATGGTAGGAGTTGGCTGTGGTATTGCTTATCTATTGACCAGTCAAGTTACTATTGGTTATATTTTAAGTCGCTATGGTCGGGCTATTATTCCCTTTATATTAATGGCCTTGGGGTTATTTATTCTGTACGACAGAGGCACATTTAAGCTACTAACTCAAATTGCTATTTAGAGATTGCTACTTTTACGGATTTTACATACAATGTAGTCTAAAAATCCATCTTAATCATGTCACAACTTCAGCGTATTACCATTAATCCCCAACAACTTCAAGAAAACCAACTTTTATTAACACCTCAACAGCAACATTATTTGCTGCGGGTGTTGCGGTTACGAGATGGTGATAAATTTATCGCTATGAATGGTATGGGTAAATGGTGGTTAACTAAGTTACAAGGAACACAAGGAGAGATTGTAGAAATACTAGAGGTAAAAACGGAATTACCTGTATCTATTACTTTAATGATGGCCTTACCAAAAGGGAATGGATTTGATGAGGTTATCCGCTGTTGTACGGAATTAGGTGTAACTTCTATTGCTCCACTTTTAAGCGATCGCAGTTTATTAAATCCCAGTCCCCAAAAGCTAGAACGTTGGCGGCGCATAGCATCAGAGTCCGCTGAACAGTCAGAAAGAGCAGTGATTCCTACTATTCTAGAACCAGTAGCTTTTAAAACTGCTATAAATGAAAATACAGCCAGTCATAGTTATATCTGTGAAGCCCGTGGTGATTATCCTCACTTAAAGCAGGTGATAAATAATGCTAACACTGCAAGTGAGATCATTATTGCTATTGGACCAGAAGGGGGGTGGACAGATCAAGAGCTAGAAATAGCTGTAAGATCGGGATTTGTAGCCACTTCTCTGGGTTGTCGTATTCTCCGCGCAGTTACAGCGCCCATAGTTGCGATATCCTTAATAGCAGCAAATTTTGAATTAAGCCCTTGAAATCAGCAAAACAACATCTAATTCAACACCTAATTATTTTTACTCGTTATCCAGAACCAGGAAAAACAAAAACCCGGTTAATACCAGTTTTGGGTGATATTGGCGCTGCTAACTTGCAAAGACAGATGACTGAACAGACCATTTTGCAAGTTAAAGAATTACAAAATCTGATCAAATTATCTGTAGAAATACGTTTTACTGGTGGTAATTTAGAAAAAATGCGAAATTGGTTAGGAAATGACTGGTTATATCAATTTCAGGGTGAGGGAGATTTAGGTCAAAGAATGGAGCGATCGCTTGTAAATGCGTTTAATCAAACAGCAAAACAAGTAATTATCATTGGTACTGATTGTCCCGATTTAAACTCACAAATTTTACTAACTGCTTTTGAGAAATTGCAAGTTTTTAATCTTGTTCTAGGTCCAGCCATTGACGGTGGTTACTATTTAATTGGGTTACAAAAACCAGCAGCGGAATTATTTACAAATATCCAGTGGGGTACGGCTGAAGTATTTGCAAAAACACTAGAAATTGCGGATAAATTGAATTTATCAATAGGTTATTTGCCATCTTTAGCAGATATTGATCGTCCAGAGGATCTTGAAAGTGAGTATGATTAGTTTCAGCCAAAAAGTAAATGATTAGAGGAGAAAATTATGATTATATTATTATGCATTGAGGGAAAAATTTGATAAAATAACCTAGAGAAAATATCAACCCCGTTTAATTTTCAAGAAACCATGTTTGAAATCCCTCCAGCATTTTCAGTATTAGGTTTACCAGTTCATGTTATGGATGATTATCCAGACTGGTTATTATATTCTTTAAAAGCAGGTAAAGGAACTCATGTAGTTACCCTTAATTCAGAAATGACCATACAAGCAGAAAAAAATCCCACCCTAGCAAATATTATTCAAAATGCTGAATTAGTAATTCCTGACGGTGCGGGAGTTGTGCTGTATTTACAGTATTTATTAGGGAAAAAAATACAACGTATTCCGGGAATTGAATTAGCAGAAAAACTGTTACAAACAGTTGCGCAAAAACAAATATCTGCGTCAATATTTTTCTATGGAGGCGCACCAGGAGTAGCCGTAAAAGCAGCAGATTTATGGAAACAAAAACTTCCGACACTAACTATATCAGGAACACATTCTGGTTATCATTCACCAGAAGAAGAACAAGAATTATTGCAAAGCCTCAGTCAACTACAGCCACAAATAATATTTGTTGGTTTAGGAGTTCCGCGTCAAGAATTATGGATTTCTAAAAATCGCCATTTATGTCCTAACTCTATTTGGATAGGTATTGGTGGTAGTTTTGATATTTGGTCAGGAACAAAAACACGCGCTCCCAACTGGTTAGCAAATAATAACTTAGAATGGCTATATAGATTATATCAAGAACCTTGGCGTTGGCGACGGATGTTAGCCCTACCAGAGTTCGTTTTTAAATCCTTAATTTACAGCAGTTTTGGGGCAAAAGTGCTAGAAAAATGATTAATAATCTGTAGCAAGATGGATAAAAATTTGCTATTTGACAAACCTCCAAATTTGTGTAGAGAATCAACAAAATCTAAAATCCAGAATCCCGATGTGATGAACGGAATAAATGGTCATGTTGAGGATGATATAAACGGGAGCGTCCGGTTACTGGTAAAAGTGCTGGACTGATTACATAAAGTGTAGTTCTTTGTAATTTTTCTTCATGAGTACAAGCGGTCATTTGTGCTAAAGTAACAACGCGGATTTTTTCATCCGGCCAGCCTAAGCGATAGCAAATTGCTACGGGAGTCTCTGGATTATAATGTTCTAACAACTGAGTTTGTGCTTCAGTGATATGATGGACACTCAGATATAAACATAAGCTGGCCTGATGTGCTGCTAAACTGGCTAATTCTTCCCTAGCAGGAACATAAGTGCGGCCACTAATACGAGTGAGGATAATAGTTTGTACCAAACCAGGAACAGTTAACTCAATTTTCAATTTAGCTGCGGCTGCTTGAAAAGCGCTGATACCGGGAATAACTTCAAAAGGAATATTAGCTGCTGCTAATAGCTGCATTTGTTCATGAATAGCGCTATAGAGACTAGGATCACCAGAATGCAGTCTCACGACGGATTTATGGGCTACTACGGCATCAATCATCAGTGGTAAAATTTCTTCTAGAGTCCGATTTGCCGTTTTGATAATTTCCGCATCTGGACGACAAACAGCTAAAATCTGTTCAGGAATCAAAGAATCTGCAAATAAAATCACATCAGCCCTAGCCAACAACTTTTGCGCTCTAACGGTTAATAAATCGGGATCTCCCGGTCCTGCCCCCACAATATAAACTGCTGGATTTAGGGAACTTTGGTAGTCATTAACACTTAAATTACTCGTATATTCCTTCATTAACTTTGCTCTGAAAAACTCCGACAAAAAACTTTTGGCAAATCCTTCAGTACCCTTCCGGATTCACTACTTTTGAGTTGTAGAAATAGATGGTAGATGCACCCTGGTTAAGCCCTGGAGATTAATTACTCTGGGGCATTTTTTATTTTTAGTTAATCTCCTTTGAAAGAGGAAACAACATCAGGTAAAGGACGCTTGAGTACATACAGCCAAGCTAAACCAACCAGTCCTAAAAACATTCCTCCTAAACTGACCATTTGTGCCATTCGTAAAGGTCCTAGCATTAAGCTATCCATGCGTAAACCTTCAATCCAAAACCGCCCGAAGCTGTAGGCTACCGAGTAAACTAAAAATAAAGTCCCTACTTTCAAACGTGGTTTTTGAGATAAAGCCCGAAAAAACAAAGTTAGCAATAGTGCAAAAACCATGAAATTCCACAAAGATTCATAGAGAAAAGTGGGATGAAAATATTCAAAATTAACTAAATCCAAAGGACGACGTTCTGGGGGAATATACAACTTCCAAGGCAAATTAGTGGGACGGCCAAAGGCTTCCGAGTTGAAAAAATTCCCCCACCGGCCAATTGCTTGCCCTAAAATCAAAGAAGGTGCGACTAAATCAGTTAATTGCCAAAAAGATATTTGATTAAGTTTAGCAAAAATCAACGCCGCGACGACACCGCCAAGAATTGCCCCATGAATAGCAATACCTCCTTCCCAAATGGCAATGATCTTTTCTGGGTGTTGAGAATATTCTGACCATTGAAATAAGACATAATAGAGCCTAGCTGCGGGAATAGAGGCAATTACCAGCCAAATTGATAAATCATTGAGTAAATCTGGGTTAACGTGACGACGTTTGGCCAGATATTGGGAAAGGGTGACACCAATTAAGACAGCAGTGGCAATTAATAACCCATACCAGCGAATAACAATTGGTCCGAGTTTAACTATAATCGGACCGGGAGAAGTAAATTGAAACCCCAAGGGCAAAATCGAAAAATCTACTACCATGGAAAATTATCTATAGGAATATGAAATCTACAAAGACAAAGACAATAATAAAGCAATCTTGCAATAGGCAATCTTGCAAGAGGTTTTCAGCGATTTTACCTTTCTTTACACAGTTTGGTTTTATTGTGTTAACTTACTTAAGTAGGTTAGCGTTAAAAATTGTCGTTATGACAAGGGAACAGGGAACTCTTAACTGGGAAGAGGTTTTGGGCAACTTTACTTTTCGTTACTTATGTCGGTTTTTTTCCATTCACCTACTTAGTCACTAATTGCCAATCATGAAGCATGAGATGTTAGACTTAACTAAGTTATGGAAAAAAGCTGTTAGTTTATTTAATATTTAGACCTAAAATAACATTGTGATTGCTATTTATCCTGGTAGTTTTGATCCCATCACCTTGGGACACTTAGACCTAATTCAGCGTAGTAGTCGCCTGTTTGAACAGGTGATAGTTGCCGTCCTTCGCAATCCAAATAAGATACCATTATTTACAGTCGAGCAAAGATTAGAACAAATTTGTATAGCTACAAAACATTTACCAAATGTAGGAGTAGACAGTTTTGATGGTTTAACTGTAGAATATGCTCAAATGCAACAAGCACAAATTTTGTTGCGGGGGTTAAGAGCGGTATCTGATTTTGAAATTGAGCTACAAATGGCTCATACTAATAAAACACTGTCTACTCAGATTGAGACAGTTTTTCTAGCGACATCAAATGAGTATAGTTTTTTAAGTAGTAGTGTGGTAAGAGAGATTGCCCGGTTTGGTGGCTCTGTTGATCATCTTGTTCCCTCACACGTTGCCCGAGATATATACCAATGCTACAACCAAGTTCAATCTCTGCCCATGAGTCCAACCAAAACGGAAAAAATCCTACCCCACGGGAGTACGTAAAGGCAATCCCTCAAGACGGGACACTGCCAACACCTGGGGTAGATATTCAGCAAGAACTCAACCGCTTAGAGGACATAATTCTCTCTAGCATGAGGATTCCTTTAACGGGACGTACCCTAGTAGATGAAGATAAATTACTCGAACAACTTGATTTTATCCGCATATCTTTGCCGGCGGTTTTCCAGGAAGCATTAGATATTTTGGCACAAAAGGATGAAATTCTCTTAGAAGCCGAAGAATATGGACAACAGGTTGTAGACGTGGCCCAAGCCAAAAGGGCGCAAATTTTGGCTGAAAGTGATATTATCAAGCAAGCACAAAGGGAAGCTGACCAACTGCGGCGACAAGTCCAACAAGATTGTGAAGCGATGATGCAAGAAACTATCGCAGAGGTTGAGCGTAAGCGTCGCGCTTGTCAGCAAGAGTTAGAAGAAATGCGCCAAACTGCAATTGCTCAAGCTCAAGAGATTGAAGATGGTGCTGATCAATATGCTGATCATGTTTTGAGTAATATGGAACAGGATATTCAAGAAATGTTACAAATTATTACTAATGGTCGTAAACAATTACGTGGGGATAATCCACAGCGGACTGCCAATAATTCTCATAATTCTAAAAAGAGCTTTCCTAAGTCAACAACAAAATAAACAAAACTAATAATAGTTGTGGTGAATAAGGTGAATAAGGTGAATAAGGTGAATAAAATTATCAAAATCTTGTTATCAAAATCTTGCACGCAGTGAATAGTTGTAATCAGTTCACTTGAACATTATTCTTTGTAGGTTTCCGTTTCTCGTTCTAGCTTGATAGATATCATTTTTGTTTTCTGTAATGAATGGTTCTTGATATTTTATCTTCTATAATACCTCTAAAAATATGATCGCCCTGAACACATTCCTAAAAGCGATATCTAGAATAAGCTAAGGCTAACCTATGCTGTAGCCTACAGAACAAACATTAATTACGAATAATTACAAATAATTACAAATCATCTTCTACCAATTCAGCTATCTTCATGATTGATTTTCAAGTCCCAAGTTTTAAATCTTGATTTCTATGTACAGGAATAGAAATAATTTTACTTTCATCAGGTTTTTCATAAATATAGTGACTACCTGTAATTTTTTTGAGAATCCAGCCTTTTTTCTCAACAAGTTTACATAGTTTTTTCCCAGAAATTGATTTCATACTGCAATTTCAATCACTTGTGAGATTGGATCTGGTTTTTGAATTTCATTCGCTACTTCTAGCCAACCTTGTATAGCATCTTGAAGATTATTAATTACTTCTTCCATTGTATCCCCTTCTGTTATACAACCAGGAAGTGCAGGTACTTCAGCCCAGTAACCCCCTTCTTGGGCAGGATAAATAATAGCTTTAATTTTCATTGCTTTTACATTTGTAGTTGTTTACCTGAACAAATTTTAACAAATTAACTTGCAAAAATTTCTCCATTGAGAGCGAACTGACAAGTCAGGACTGGCGCGATCGCACCTTCACATCTCCCCACAAGCGCTTCCTAGGGAGCGCATCGCTTAACTACTGACGTGGTTTTTTCTTGGAAACCTTGAGTACAGGTAAAGGAGCAGTAGAAGACTGAGGGGGTAAATAATGTTGAACAACTAGCTCTTCTGGTAAAGACGGACGCTGCTGCATACGCCATAATTTAAAAGCAAAAGCCAACCCTGCTGTTGCTAAACCAAAGGTGAAGAGTGACCAACTATCATCCAACCCACCAATTAGAGCATCTATTACACCTACAGTTAACAATACACTAACTATAGGTTCTTTGCGGTAGGCTGACTTTAAAAAACGAGGTAATACAGCATTCATCACGGCTTACTTAGTTCCATTTAGTGGTTTTGTATAAATTTACTTGGAGTATTTCAACTACAAGTTGTTTGTTTCATCAAGGGCAAATAATAGCACAAACTATTGTAATCTTCCTGGGCAAAAAAGTGGGTACGGTAATTCGCACTCGGGGAGACTACTGTTTGTTCGGTTTCACTGATTATTTGATGATAGTTCTTCCTCGTCGGTTTTATGATAACATTTTTAAAATCAATTGTCAAGCCCTAATTCTACTTTTTTCGCGGGATTTGATGAGGAGGTAAATTACAGCAAGTAGCTTTGAGTGAAGTACATTTTGTGCGGGCATCTTGCCCGCACCACAAGAGTTTTATTATTAATATCTGTATTTCATAATATGGGGAACTGCTGTCACTATGAAGTGATGAAGGAGATGATGGTTAGGTGCGTTACGCAATGCTAACACACCCTAGGATGTTTTCTGATTATTTGATGATAGTTCTTCCTCGTCGGTTCTATGATAACATTTTTCAAATCAATTGTCAACCCCTAAATCTACTTTTTTCGCGCGACTTGCTGGGGAAATTAAATGTTATTTTTGTAATTATTGACAAGTCGGGTATCTTGTTCTTTAGAAAAAACCTATGACATCATCAACACCAGAAAGTTTATCTAAATTCGTCCAATTTTGCAACCAATATATTACCGGACAGGAACGTAAAGAAGCACAAACTTTTCTTGACCGATTTTTTCGGGCTTTTGGTCATGAGGGTGCTTTGGAAGCCGGAGCGAAATATGAGGAACCTATTAAAAAAGGTAGTAAAACTGGAAAAACCGGTTTTGCTGACTTGGTTTGGAAACCTCGCGTTTTAATTGAAATGAAAAAGCGCGGAGAAGACTTAAATAAACATTATTCTCAAGCATTTGATTATTGGACTAGGTTAGTTCCTAACCGTCCTAAATATGTGATCTTATGTAATTTTGATCAATTCTGGATTTTTGATTTTGATATTCAGATAGATACACCTGTAGATAAAATCTCTCTTCAGGAACTACCAGCACGGTCGGGAGCGTTGGCCTTTATGGAATTAGGTCAAAAAACTCCTATATTCCAAAACAACCAGGTGGAAGTGACGGAAAGGGCGGCTCGTCGTATGGGAGAGTTATTATTAGAGTTGGAAGCTAGGGGTATTGAAAAGTTAACAG
>NZ_BJCF01000052.1 GCF_005402965.1 Dolichospermum planctonicum | reverse complement strand
ACTGATTTACAGCAGATTTTATCTTCATGAGGTAGGCTTTTAGCGGGCAAGATGCCCGCACCACAAGAGTTTTATGATTAATATCTGTACTTGATAATATCGGAAACTGCTGTAAATAACTGATTTAAGCACCACGTTTTACAGATTCATCAAAAATTCGCAAAAAAAACAGCCGCCCCCTTACGGAAGCGGCTATTTATTTAAAGGTAGGAAAAGATTCTAGTAGTCGTAATCTCCACCACCCATACCAGCGCCAGCAGCGGGAGCGCCATCTTTAGGTTCTGGCTTGTCAACAACAATACATTCGGTTGTTAACACCATACCAGCGATAGAAGCGGCATTTTGCAGAGCAGAACGAGTTACTTTGGCTGGGTCAACAATACCAGCGGCCAACATATCTACAAATTCGTTGGTAGAAGCATTGAAACCAATGTTGAAGTCCTTCTCTTTGACTCTTTCTGCAATTACAGCGCCGTTTTGACCGGCGTTTTCTGCAATTCTCTTCAGAGGTGCAGGTAAAGCGCGAGCGACGATTAAAGCACCAGTTAACTCTTCATCTTTGAGGTGACTGTGGGCCCAAGTTTCTAACTGAGGAGCGAGGTGAGCCAAGGTTGTACCACCACCGGGAACAATACCTTCTTCTACAGCGGCCTTGGTAGCGTTGATAGCGTCTTCCAAGCGTAGCTTCTTGTCCTTCATTTCGGTTTCGGTAGCTGCACCAACTTTAACTACAGCTACACCACCGGACAATTTAGCCAAACGCTCTTGGAGTTTTTCTTTGTCGTAGGAAGATTCGGTTTCTTCCATTTGACGACGGATTTGTTCGCAACGGGCTTTGACACCAGCTTCATTACCTTCAGCCACAATGGTGGTGCTGTCTTTGGTGATGGTGATGCGACGAGCTTTACCTAAGCTTTCTATCTTGGTGGTATCTAGTTTCAAACCAGCGTCTTCGGTAATCATTTGACCACCGGTTAAGACAGCGATATCTTCTAGCATAGCCTTACGGCGATCGCCAAAACCAGGAGCTTTCACAGCAGCAACGTTAAGAACACCGCGTAAACGGTTAACTACCAAAGTTGCTAAGGCTTCTTTTTCGATGTCTTCAGCGATAATTACCAAAGGACGGCCGGAACGAGCTACTTGTTCGAGGACGGGAACTAAATCTTGGACTAAAGCAATTTTCTTGTCGGTTAACAAGATGAAAGGCTCATCAAAAACGGTTTCCATGCGCTCTGCATCGGTAGCGAAGTAAGGGGAAATATAACCCTTATCAAAGCGCATCCCTTCGGTGATTTCCAATTCGGTGGTCATAGACTTCCCTTCTTCTAGGGAAATTACGCCTTCTTTGCCCACCTTGTCCATAGCTTGTGCAATCATGCTACCGACTTCTTCATCGTTACCAGCGGAAATTGCTGCAACTTGAGCGATCGCTTTAGAATCTTCTACAGGGCGGGCGTGTTCAGCAATTTTTTCGACTAAAAACGCAGATGCTTTATCAATACCGCGCTTTAATAAAATCGCATTAGCACCAGCAGCAACGTTCCGCAGACCTTCTTTAACGATAGCGTGAGCTAAAACTGTAGCTGTGGTTGTACCATCACCCGCAGCGTCGTTAGTTTTAGAAGCAGCTTGACGAATCAGAGCCACGCCAGTATTTTCGATGTGGTCTTCTAATTCAATTTCCTTAGCGATGGTGACACCATCATTAACGATTTGTGGTGCGCCGAATTTCTTTTCTAGAACGACGTTACGACCTTTAGGACCGAGGGTAACAGCTACAGCTTCAGCCAGAATATCAATACCACGCTCTAGAGCGCGACGGGCGTTTTCGTTGTAAATAATGCGCTTTGCCATAATAAATCTAAATCCCGATAGTAAATTGAATTTGTCTTGAAATTGGTGAATGGTAAAGAGATAATGGGGAAAACTCTTGACCTATCACCCATCCCTAACTAGCTAACGACTGCTAGAATGTCTTTTTCAGAAAGGAGTACATATTCTTCAGTACCCAGTTTGATATCAGTGCCAGCGTACTTGGAGTACAACACTTTATCGCCAATGTTGATGTCCATTGGTTGACGGCTACCGTCGTCATTACGCTTGCCAGGTCCAACAGCGGCGATTTCGCCTACTTGGGGTTTTTCCTGGGCATTATCGGGCAAATACAAACCGCCTGCGGTTTTTTCTTGGGGGGCGCTCACTTTGATGAAAACGCGATCGCCCAGGGGTTTAACGGTGGAAACGCTTAGAGATACAGCTGCCATACAAAATTTCTTGCTTTCTTAGCACTCTCGACTCATGAGTGCTAATTTAGCGAAAGATGGGACATAATAGCAATGCTGGCTCATGTACGGGTTTCCGAACTCAGGACAGGGTGGCGGTACTTAAGTGCAAATATCCAATTATTTTAGTTGTCAGGGTTTGTTGCGTAAGTAATGAATATTTTGATATGGACAAATTTATTTGCAAACTTGGGAAATTGTTATAGAACTGTAATCAGGGATCTACTCAATGAGTAACAGCACAGTGATCCACAAACAGCCATCTCGTCCCCAAAACTACTAGGGACTAGAGACCAGGGAGCAGGGAACAGGGAGCAGGGAACAGGGAATAATTGCCAATTACCCATGACCCATTCACACAAAAACTCTAGACTTTGTGTAACCACAAACAGATAAATGCTCAATTCTGTTACAAATCCGCTAGTCTAGAACTTGGGAATGTTGTTAACCAGGATTGGGGAAGCGATAACCCCATCAGTTATCAGACAGCCGTTCCATAAGCATCTTCACAACTCAAGCCAAAAACTTGCGTGTTTGTTGTTCTAGAACGATAATGGTATATTACCTAGATGCGGTCTGGTATCGCCAATTAAGCCCAGAAGTCATGAGATCAAGTCATCTAAGACCAGTGAATTGGCAATTAGTATGGTGAAAAAATCTGCATTGCATTTTTAACCCATACTTCAAAAACTTCCCCGGTTGATTTTGAACCTCTGATAGAGGTTTCACCGCCGAAGGATATAGTAAAGCAGCAGTGGACCAATGAAAGCGCGGGTGAGTTTTGAGCTAGGGTCGTCTTGAAAAAATACCGACTTGTGATTCACAACGACGATGATTTAATCAGGGTTTTTTAGCCTGCACTTTTCAAATGGACATATAATAGCGCATTATGAAGACTACTGCTATACGTATCCTTACTAGACTTTTGCCATCCACCTACTAGTATGTTGAAAGTGACTACCACTTTTAAGACTTAGGGGCGATAAAGGTAATTTCAGTGGGAAAAAGACAACACAATCAAGTCATCCACCATACAGGATAACTATATCAACACCCTAATGGATCGAAGCGCGACAAGTGCCACTGTTATGAAAGAAACCAGCATGAAAGAACACAAACGACTTTTACTGATTGATGATGACCCCAACCTCATCTTGCTGGTGAAGGATTACTTAGAGTTCCGAGGCTATGAAATCGGAACGGCAGAAAATGGAAGAGAAGCACTGGATATTCTAGAACATGACGTTCCAGATATGATTATTTGTGACGTGATGATGCCGGAAATGGACGGATACACTTTTGTCGAACAAGTCCGACAAAACGAACGCACTGGCTGGATTCCTGTTCTCTTCCTCTCGGCTAAAGGACAAAGCACGGAGAGAGTTAAGAGTTTAAATAAAGGTGGGGACGTATATATGGTCAAGCCTTTTGAACCTGAAGAACTCGTAGCACAAGTAGAATCTTCGCTTAAGCAAACTGTTCGTTGGAAAGAACACCAAAGCAAGGGGAGCGGCGACAATGCTTCTCGCATCCAAGTTCCTTTCGATGTCCAGCTAACCCCAACGGAACTGAAAGTTGTACAGTTTGTAGCTAGGGGTTTAGCTAACCGCGAAATCGCTGAAGAATTAAATGTCAGTCAGCGTACTGTTGAAAGTCATGTTTCCAATATGTTGGGTAAAACCAATCTCCACAACCGCACTGAATTAGCGCGTTGGGCGATTGAAAATCAAATGGCTTAAACAATTTTAGATTTTGGATTTTGGATTTTGGATGATTTATCTAAAGTCTAAAGTCCAAAATTTATGGGTTAGAAAAATTACGCTGGAGGTGAAAATTTACATCTTCATAATCTTCATAATCTTCATAAATAATTTGGGTTTTTGTCCTTTAATTTTAGATTTTGGATTTTGGATTTTGGATGATTTATCTAAAGTCTAAAGTCCAAAATTTATGGAGTGAAAGAATTACGCTGGAGAGGAAGAAAAAGCTGGCTATTGTTAGCTTATGTTAGCTTTTTTGTATCGTTTAAAACCTGCTATTTATACTAAAGTCGCCATTTGTAACAAATTAACAGAATTGTGATTTAGTCTTTGGATAAATTCCTGAGTTAGTTTTACCATTACATCATGAATATCACCATACTTTTGTTTGTATGTTAGCTGCATACTGAAATCTAAACTTTCCGCAATTTTCGCTCTTTCTGGAATTTTATTGGAGAAAGTTGGTGGGAAAAAAGGATTGACAATAATAAAATTCAAATTCTGTGTTTGAGAAACAGTACCATTATAACGAGAAATTAAAGTTCCTATGGGGTTGAGGTCATGTTGATAATCTTGATTAAACTTCTCAATTTGTTTTAGTAATAGTTCTAAACCGTGAATTGACATTCGACTGGGAACACAGGGTATAATACAGAAATCACTGGCATAAAACGCGCTTTTGATAATATTATTAATACTGGGTGGACAATCTATTAAAATGTAGTCATATTCTGTTAGTAATGGATTGATAAGTTGACGTAAAATTGCCACAGAAGTTTCTGGAAAATCTTCTTGAAGTTCAAATAATTTAGAACTACTAGGAATTAGATGTAAACAATTAAAAGAGTTTTTATTTCTGACATTAGAAACTTCTTCTTTGACTATAAATTTCTGATAATTACCATTGGCTAAAAAATGGTCAGCATTTTTAAATAAAAAGGGTAATGTCAATCCTCGATAATTATATTGCCATTCCCAGACTTGTTCAGACATTAAGGCAGTAGTTAAGTTACATTGGGGGTCTAAATCAATGGCAAGAACCCGCTGACCATACATGGTATCCCCTGCTAAATACTCTGACAAGGCCATAACGATGGTAGTTTTGCCAACTCCACCTTTGAGATTACAAACACTAATTACTTTAGCTGTCATATTTTTTTCGTAGATGCTGTATTTATGGAAATTCTATTATATTTTGACCGGAAATAGTGTGAAGGCAACAGGTGAATTTTTCAGATTGTGGTTATGGACTGTGAAAGCAAAATCATAGCACTGAGGAGATAATCAAGTAAAATTAATTACTTATTTATAGGTTTTCTACATATAAATACGCAATTAAATAGTTTTCAAAAAAATGATTTAGTTAAAATAGAACCTGATTAGGTACTGATAAAATTTTTGAATTACCAACCTGACGATAATTTATTTAATAGCAGTAACTACAACCGTATTTATTAATAAAAAAGCAAAAATGCTATAAAATTAAAATCAGATAAAATGTATTTCTTCTAGCAATGATTATTAACAGTCCAATAGATAAAAGTTGGCATGGAAAACTTAATTTAGTCTATGCTAATTGCCAAAATTCCACTCAATTAATTTACAATCACCATCAAGCACCTTTTAAGGTACAACGTCCCTTTTACCCGGAAGGACAAGGAATTTGCCATACAGTGATTTTACACACGGCTGGGGGCATTGTGGGGGGCGATCGCTTGACATCTGATATTCACCTCCAACCTCAGACAAAGGCCTTAATTACCACCGCAGCCGGAAGTAAAATATATCGTAGTCAGGGCTTACCAGCAAGACAAATTGTCAATATCCAAGTTAATGATCATGGAAATTTAGAATATTTACCCCAAGAAACTATTTTATTTAATGGGGCAATTTATCGCCAAGATTTGCGGGTAGAATTAGGTAAAAACGCCAATTATTTAGGCTGGGAAATTATGCGATTTGGGCGCAGTGCTAGGGGTGAAAAATTTCTAGAGGGAGAGATGCGATCGCACACAGAAATATGGCAAAATGGTATGCCATTATGGATTGATAGACAAATTATCCCTGGTAGCGATGAAGTATTTCACAGTCCCCACGGGTTAGCAGGAAATCCCGTTCTTGGTACTTTGGTTTGGTTAGGAAATTCCGTTTCTGGAGAAATGATTGACAAAGCCCGTTCTTTAATGATTGAAAATAATTTTGCTGGAGTAACTCGCTTACAACAGGGATTTTTATGTCGCTATCGTGGTAATTCTATATCAGAAGTGAGAAATTGGTTTACAAATATTTGGCAAAATTTACGAATAAATTATCAAAATCGTGGTAATTGTATTCCTAGAGTATGGCAAATTTAAACTAACCACTTCAGGTACAGAGGACGCAGAGGAAAGAAAAATGCAGCTTACACCCCAGGAAAAAGATAAATTATTAATTTTTACCGCTGCTTTAGTCGCGGAGAGAAGGAAAAATAGAGGTTTAAAATTGAATTATCCTGAAGCAGTGGCTTTGATTTCTGCTGCTATTTTAGAAGGTGCAAGAGATGGTCAAACTGTGGCAGATTTGATGAGTTATGGGACAACATTATTAAATCGTGATGATGTTATGGAAGGTGTACCAGAAATGATTGATGATGTTCAGGTAGAAGCCACTTTTCCTGACGGAACTAAGTTGGTAACTGTACATAATCCCATTCGTTAGAAACGATTAAGATAGGAGAAGGTACAAAAAGCATTTACACCATTTGTCTAATTCTTAGAAAATTTGTAACTTAGGAGAAATGAGATTATGATCCCCGGAGAAATTATTACCCCAGTAGGAGAAATAGAATTAAATGCAAATCGTCCAACTACTAAATTAGTAGTAGCAAATACAGGAGATAGACCAATTCAAATCGGTTCACATTTTCATTTTTACGAAGTTAATAGTTTTCTACATTTTGATAGAGAAAAAGCGCGAGGAATGAGATTAGATATTCCCGCAGGTACAGCAGTCAGATTTGAACCGGGAGACGAAAAGGAAATCACATTAATTCCTTTAGTTGGTAGCCGCCAAATCTACGGATTTAATAACAAAATTAACGGAAACCTGTAAATTCTCTCTGCACCAAAAACGTGATCAAAAAAGGATAAAAATATGTCATACAAAATGAACCGCCAAGCCTACGCCGAAACCTATGGACCAACTGTAGGAGACAGAATTAGATTAGCAGACACAGAATTATTTATTCAAGTAGAAAAAGACTTCACAAATTATGGAGATGAGGTAAAATTTGGGGGCGGAAAAGTGATTAGAGATGGGATGGGACAATCCCCAATTTCTAATAGTGATGGTGCGGTAGATTTAGTGATTACTAATGCTTTAATTCTTGATTGGTGGGGTATTGTCAAGGCAGATATTGGGATTAAAAATGGTAAAATTCACAAAATTGGTAAGGCCGGAAATCCTTATATTCAAGATAATATAGATATCATTATTGGACCGGGAACGGAGGCTTTAGCTGGTGAAGGAATGATTCTGACTGCGGGAGGAATTGATACCCATATCCATTTTATCTGTCCCCAGCAAATTGAAGTAGCTATTGCATCAGGTATCACGACAATGATCGGTGGTGGTACTGGACCAGCTACGGGAACAAATGCCACAACTTGTACTCCCGGACCATGGAATATTTACAGAATGTTGCAAGCGGCGGACGCTTTTGCTGTTAATTTGGGATTTTTAGGAAAAGGTAATACTAGTCAACCTCAAGGACTGATAGAACAAATTGAAGCGGGGGTAATGGGGTTAAAACTCCATGAGGACTGGGGAACAAATCCTGCAACTATTGATACTTGTTTAACGGTGGCTGATGAATATGATATACAAGTAGCAATACATACGGATACGTTAAACGAAGCTGGCTTTGTCGAAGATACAATTGCGGCTTTTAAACATCGTGCTATTCACACCTACCACACCGAGGGGGCGGGAGGAGGACACGCACCGGATATTATTAAGGTTTGCGGACAAAGTAACGTTTTACCCTCTTCTACCAACCCTACCCGTCCTTACACCATTAATACCCTAGATGAACACTTAGATATGTTGATGGTGTGTCATCATCTTGATCCCGCTATTCCTGAAGATGTATCTTTTGCTGAGTCTCGTATCCGTAGAGAAACTATTGCTGCTGAGGATATTCTCCACGATTTAGGCGCGTTTAGTATGATTGCTTCCGATTCCCAAGCGATGGGGCGCGTTGGTGAGGTAATAATTAGAACTTGGCAAACTGCCCATAAAATGAAACTGCAACGCGGAAGCCTGGGTAATGATGGCAATGCAGACAATTTTCGAGCGAAAAGATATGTTGCTAAATATACTATTAATCCAGCGATTACCCATGGAATTTCTGGGTATGTGGGGTCTGTAGAAGCGGGAAAATTAGCGGATTTATGTTTGTGGAAACCTGCTTTTTTTGGTGTCAAACCGGAAATTGTCATTAAAGGTGGTATGATTGCTTGGTCACAAATGGGCGATGCTAATGCTAGTATTCCCACACCCCAGCCTGTTTATATGCGTCCTATGTTTGGCAGTTTTGCCGGTGCGAAAAATGCCACATCATTAACTTTTGTGTCTCAAGTAGCTTTAGAAAGAGAAATTCCCCAACAATTAGGATTGAACAAGTTAGCAATTGCTGTTTCGGGAACTCGTCAATTAACTAAAAAGGATATGAAATTAAATGATGCTTTACCTCTTATGGAAGTAGATTCGGAAACCTATGAAGTTCGCGCAGATGGTGAATTATTAACTTGCGAACCGGCGACAGTTTTACCTATGGCACAAAGATACTTTTTGTTTTAATTTATGTCAGAATCCTCTTAGAAAGCGGTTTGAGTCGGCAAGATATTAGACAATTATTCCGGTTTATTGATTGGATAATGGTCTTACCTGAAGAATTGGCAATTAGTTTTAAAACAGAAATCAAAAGTTACGAAGAGGCTAGAAAAATGCGCTATGTAACCAGTATTGAAAGATTAGCTAAACAAGAAGGAATTGAGGAAGGTCTGCAAGAAGGTCGTCAGTTAGGAGTCATTCAAAGTAGTCAAGATAGCGTGATTGAAGTCTTAGAAACAAGATTTGGTGAAGTACCAATAACTATTATTAATGCAGTGAATAATATCAATGATTCATCTGTTTTGAAAACACTCTTAAAAAGAGCAATTTCTATTCCTTCACTGGCTGAGTTTGAGCAATTTTTACCATCAATTAAAATTTTGTTATTAATGCAGTAAAAAACATCTGCATTAATAATAATTTTTCTACAAATTCCGAATTTTATAACCTAGTTATCACCAGAAAATGCTTACTACTGAACTATCAAAACCTCTGGATATTATTAACAAACAACGGCAGTTTTTCCAAACAGGTAAAACTAAAGATGTAGCTTTTCGGATTTCTCAATTAAAAATACTCAAGCAGTTGGTAATTGAGAATAAAGAGGGAATTATCCAGGCATTAAAGGCAGATTTACATAAACCAGAATTTGAAAGTTACGCTACAGAAATCGGTGTTAATAAAGAAATTGATTATGCTCTCAAACATATCAATAACTGGACAAAACCGCAAAAAGCAGCGGTTCCTGTGGATTTATTCCCTTATTCCGCTAAGATATGTCCAGAACCTTTAGGAATAGTATTAATTATTGGTCCTTGGAATTATCCTTTTCAATTAATCATATCACCTTTGGTTGGGGCGATCGCTGCGGGAAATTGTACGGTAATTAAACCTTCAGAACTCGCACCCCATACTTCTGATTTAATCAGCGAACTGATTCAAAAATACTTTCCTCCTGAATATATTACGGTCATTCAAGGAGCAGTAGAAACTAGTCAACAGTTACTAGCCCAAAAATTTGATCACATCTTTTTTACTGGTGGTACAGCCATTGGTAAAATTGTCATGGAGGCTGCTGCAAAACATCTGACTCCAGTTACTTTGGAATTGGGGGGAAAAAGTCCTTGTATTGTTGATCATGACATTAATTTAGAACATACCGCTAAACGGATTACTTGGGGAAAATTTATTAACGCTGGACAAACTTGTATTGCACCAGATTATCTGTTAGTAGATCAAAAAATTAAACCAGATTTAGTCGCTGCTTTACAAAAATGTCTCAAGGAATTTTATGGGGAAAATCCCGCTACTAGTCCTGATTATGCCAGAATTGTTCATCAAAAACATTTTGATAGATTAGTTAATTTACTTCAATCTGGTAAAATCATTGTTGGTGGAGAAACCAAACCAGAAGAACTTTATATTGCTCCCAGCTTACTAGAAAATGTTTCTTTAGAAGATCAGGTAATGCAAGAAGAGATTTTTGGTCCAATTTTGCCCATCATTGAATATACAGATATTAACGAAGCCATTACCTTAATTAACTCCAGACCAAAACCTTTAGCTTTATATTTATTTTCCCAAAATAAAGACTTGCAAAAACGCATTTTACAGGAAACATCATCTGGTGGGGTATGTATTCAGGACACAATAATGCAGGTTGCTGTTTCGTCTTTACCATTTGGGGGTGTGGGTGATAGTGGGATGGGTAGCTATCACGGTAAAGCGGGTTTCGATACTTTTTCACATTACAAAAGCGTTTTACAAAACTTCCTACCTTGGGATATAAATTGGCGATACGCACCCTATAAAGGTAAAATATCACTTTTGAAATGGATTGTTGGTATTTAAGAGCAAATAAACCGCATTTACCCTAAAAACCATAGATTTCGGGAATTAGGGTTAATTATTCGGAAAATCCTAGAGCAATGAGGATTTTCTACCAATCCTCATCTATACTCAAAATGGCTGAATTATTTGATTTTACAGATCGGGGTTTAGCACAGCTAAAACCCCACAAGTCTAGATTTTCTTAATCTGGTAAAAATTCAAATCTCAGCCGTTACGAGTATAAATTTATCAGAAGTCTCTATGATAGATGACGGAATTATGCTTTAAGATTCTTGAGTTTCTTCTTCCTGGTCGGTTGGATAGACGAATTTAGAACGGCCACTTAAAATGGATTTACCGAGGGAGATAGCTTTTTGGGCTTCAACAGCAGCCTTGTGTCTCCAGGTAGCGCGGCGTTTATCTCGTTTAGATTTTGATGTTTTCTTCTTAGGAACAGCCATGACAGCGGATATTGTAATTCTTAACAACCTTCCTATTCTAAGCGATAAAATTCACATCAGGCACTATAGAAATAACTGTTAAGCTGTTAAGCATTTAATTTAAATTATATAAACTCAATGAATTTAACTCTTGTGGGATAGGCCTCCCTGCCTGAATATTTAAGTTAGGTGTATTTTTATGAGTATTTATATAGTGTAAAAAATAACTTATGTCAGAAATGAGTTAAAATTATCTAAACTATAAAACATAAGTTAGTTTTGTAGTTAAAGGTTCGTGCTAACAGCAATTTCAGGCAAATAATAGCCGATAAAGATGGGATGGTAAATTACTGGGCGATCGCCATTGGCATTAATCAATATCAATTATTTCAACCTCTAGGTTGCGCTCAAGCTGATGCTGAGGCAATTAAAGGCTTTTTAGTCACACAGGCAGGTTTTCCCCCTGAAAACTGCTTATTGATGACAAACACTTCCCCCCCCATAGGAGATAAATCCTCTTATCCCACCAAGGAAAATATTCTGTCGTTACTACAAGAATTAGCGGCTACATTTTGGCAGCCGGAAGACTATTTATGGTTATTTTTTAGTGGCTATGGCGTTAACTACAAAGAACAAGACTATTTAATGCCCGTTGGCGGTGATCCTGAACAAGTTGCTGAGACGGGTATAGAAGTGCGATCGCTGATGCAAAGTCTAGAATTTACTGGCATCAAGGTCTTACTGATCTTTGATATTAACCGGGCTTTTGGGACACAAGCAGATGCACCCGTAGGCCAAGAAATTATTGAACTGGCTGCCCAATTACAAATGGGGGCGATTATTTCCTGTCAACCAGAAGAATTTTCCCATGAAAGTACAGAATTAGGTCACGGTTTCTTCACAGCAGCATTATTAGAAGCTTTGGGTTCGGGGAAGGGATACGACTTTGGCGATTTAGCCAGTTATCTGAGTTATCTTACACCCAAACTCTGTCAATACCACTGGCGGCCGGTCCAAAATCCTATCACCGTTATTCCTACTCAACAACCAGCTATTTTGCCTATCTTGACATTAGATGAAAACTCCGCAGCCATCATTTTCCCAGAAGCCAGTTTTGCTGTCACTAGAACTGCACCCCCTCTGAAAAATAGTGACTTTATTACTACCATAGATCAAGCTGACTGGACAGAAAATGCCTCGGTAGCAACTACTTTAAACAAAATACCAACCGAATTAGTTTCCGAGTCAATTGTCGAAAACAACCACACCTTAGAAACTGCCCCAATATCCCATTGGGAGGGTAGATTTATCCCCTCCCCTATCACCACCGCCAAAGACAAGGCTTCAAGCCCGTCGGAGAAGCCTTTATGGCAACAATTTATCATCTGGGGTGGTGGCAATATGGTGATAGTAGCTTTACTTGCTACATTTTTGCTCCGCCATCATGAAAATTTCCGGTTTAAAAATTTATCAAAAACAGTATTTGACAATACAACTAGCGCGACTCAATTTCCCCAGTTATCACCTACTACCCAAAACCGCAGTACCAGCAAAATTAGTTTGAATACAGACTCTAAAAAACGCAATCAAGCCATTTTGGAGCTAGGAAAAATGTCTCTTGTCCCTACTCAACCAGGGGATTTGGTGACAGCGATCGCCAAAGCCCGGAAAATTAAAGCGAACACACCAATATACGCAAAAGCACAGGAAAATATTCAAGTTTGGTGTCAGATGATTTTAGAGTTGGCACAAGCACAAGCCGAACAAAGAAAATATGAAAATGCTATAGCCACGGCTCAGTTAATTACCAAAAAAGAGCCGCTTTATTCCCAAGCTGAAACTGTGATTAAAAAATGGCAAATAGAGGCTAAGCAGTATGTGAGCAATAAGACTCTCTTAGATACAGCTACAGCATTAATTATTCCTGAACAAGCTTCTACTTATAATCGTGCCATTGCCGTTGCTAAAAAAATACAACGGGGACAACCGGGTTTTGAAATCGCCCAAACATCAATTAACCAGTGGAGTGAAAAAATCTTAAATCTAGCCAAAATTCGGGCTAATCAAGGAGATTTTCAGGGTGCTATCTCCACTGCTATTTTAGTTCCTACAGGTGCGATCGCTTACGAAGATGCTCAGGATGCTATGCAAAAATGGCAACTTCAGAAGAATTAGTTCAGTGGTCAGTGGTCAGTGGTCAGTGGTCAGTGGTCAGTGGTCAGTGGTCAGTTATAAAACGTGAATCACCTATTACTTATTACCTATTACCTATTAGCAGTACTGTGAAATATCCTCGCCGCAGGTATCGGCTAGATAGCACATTGCTCTAAATCGTAAACCTACTAATTCTTCATACAAGGGGTTAAGCTTGCACAATGGTGGAATGTGAAACAGGGTTTTACCAAATAGCTTGATATCGCGCTCAAATGGACACTGAGCGGGAATTAATTGACATAAACGGTGAGCTAATTGGCGATCGCTGACTTGGATGCTATCTAACCAATTTCGCAAAGGACGTAAAAATCCCCAAACAGGCTTAGGTCTAATATCCTGTAAAGGACTCACATTAGTTTCACTAGCGTCTGTTTGATTTAGAGAAACCCAACTTGATACAAAAATATTTTTGTTGGTACTTTTAGATACCTTCATGGTAATTATTCTCTTCTTATGAGGGTATTCATCTTACTGATGAATATACAATATGACAAGAATTGTCACCGGAAAACAGTATTATGACGGAAATTTTATCAAAGATCAAAGATCCCATAAACCGGTTTCCAAATTTCAATCCATCTGTTAATAGTTACTAAAAATATAGTCAAATATTTCTAGCTTGGTAAGGAACACACACCTTACAGGACTAACTACAAGCCACTAAAACTGAGTTTCTATCAAAGATAGAGTCCCCAACTACTTTTCTGAATATGTTCAAAGAACCGTTTAAGTCTGCTGAATAATGTTTACCAGACTGGGACTTAAATAAACCTCTTTTAACTCTTTTACTTAAATATTGCATTGCTCATGCTTTTTGATTGGTTCAAAGTCCAGAAAACTACATTTTGATGTATATCTTTCTGTAGTAATTTGTACCTTGATTCCCCTAAGTATCCTACTGATTCAATCCTATTGATAACTTGACACAGTTAAGATTTTAGTGAACACATCTGCCTTTGGGTGTGATTTATCTTAATTGTAACACAACTTAATATAGTAACTATTATCAATAATCACGATCAAGGAAAATACTCTTAAATAGCTAACTTCAGAGATAGACACCAATATTACGCTGGACTGTTTTGCAAAGCAGTGATATTGTTCCTGATGTTTACCCCTAGTCTTCCAGGCTTATGGATAGTTATTAGCAGTTATTAGCTGCGGCCGTGGTATTATCTCTAATTTCTTTCTCGATGACACCATAGCTTTAATTCTTACACTGCTTACTCTCAGTCCAAATCTATCTTGAGGCTTAAATCCCATTCCTGAGAATTTTTGAGTATTCTTGCACCAGAGACGGTAAATTCACGTCCAATCCCAACATTATGTTAAAAAACAATAAAATTACTCGATTTAACTCGTTCTAACTTTGTTGAAATTCCCCGTTTCCCATTAAAAAACGCAAAGATGCTCAAAAACACCTTTGCGCCTTGGCATGAGATAACTCTTAAGAAGCTACAGCAGTAGAACGAGTGCGTCGTCTTCTGCCGTCAGAAACCTTCACAGCAGGCTCTTCCGGGACTTGCATCAACAAAGTCAAAGCGGGTTGACATTGCAACTCTCTCCGCATGGAACGAGCTAACTCCCGTTCTAAAGTTTCCTGCAATCCACCCCAGTCTGTATCTGCGGGTTGTCCTCCAGCAGGGGAAAACTCCAACCAACGTACACCAAGAATTTCTTCAATGCGTTGTTGTACCCATTTTTGTAGAAGCGATCGCTCAATACTCGTCACCACACCTTGCATATGTAGTTCTGGTTTAGCCATGAGCTTACCACTCCAATCAATAGCCGCAGCAATAGTTACCATACCTTCTGAAGCCATGCGTTGGCGTTCTTCCAAGACTTTAGAACTAACCATACCCGAACTAGAAGTATCCACCAATTCAATGCCAGCGGCCACTTGACCAGAAACGCGGATAGAATTTTCTGTCAATTCTATGACATCACCATTTTTGATAATTACGATATTTTCTGCCGGAATGCCCATACTTTGAGCAGTTTCCGAATGCTTGACTAACATCCGATGTTCACCGTGGAATGGGACAAAGAACTTAGGACGAGTTAAAGCAATCATCAGCTTTTGTTCTTCTTGACAGCCGTGGCCGGAAACGTGGATACCTTTATCCCGTCCATAGACCACTTTTGCTCCCTGAATCATCAATTTATCAATGGTATTAACCACTGCAATGGTATTACCGGGAATGGGGTTAGCGGAGAATGCAACTGTATCTCCTTGACGAATTTTGATATGGGGATGTTCTTTATTAGCAATTCTTGTCATTGCTGCCATTGTCTCACCCTGAGAGCCAGTAGTTAAGATTAACACTCTTTCATCTGGCATTCCTCGGACAGTATGCAGCGGTTGAAATAGACTATCTTCACATTTGATATAACCTAAATTCCGCGCATGGGCGATTAAATTTAACATGGAACGCCCGACAACTGTGACAACACGATTATGTTTCTTTGCCAATTGCAGAATCATGTTAATGCGATGGACACTGGAGGCAAAGGTAGTAACAAATAAACGTCCAGTAGCCTGGTAAAATACTCGGTCAAGGTTGGGAAAAACAGCACGTTCAGAAGGTGTAAATCCTGGAACTTCTGCATTAGTGGAATCACTTAATAAACAGAGTACGCCTTTTTCACCATGTTCAGCTAAACGTTGTAAATCAAAGGTTTCACCATCTACGGGAGTATGATCAATTTTAAAATCTCCCGTGTGGATGACTACACCTAATGGTGTGTGAATAGCAACGGTAAAGCTATCAGCAATGGAGTGAGTATTGCGAATATATTCCACAAAGAAATGTTTGCCAATTCGCACTACGTCACGGGGGAGGACTGTTCTTAATTCTGTGCGGTCTCTGACTCCTGCTTCTTCGAGTTTACCTTCTAGCATGGCCAGTGCTAGTCTTGGTCCATGAATCACGGGAATATCAAACTGCTTCAAATGAAAAGCAATACCACCTATATGGTCCTCATGACCATGAGTGACGATCATGCCTTTAATTTTGTGGCGATTTTCCCTGAGATAAGTTGTATCAGGTAATACTATGTTTACGCCGTGCATGTCCTCTGTGGGAAAGGCTAATCCTGCATCTAACAGGATAATTTCGTCCTCATACTCGAACACACAAGTATTTTTACCTATTTCGTGTAAGCCGCCCAAAGGAATAATTTTCAGAGCGGAATTAGCTTCGGTTTTAACCATTTTCTCCTGGAGATTGTTTTTTGTTGTGAATCAGTTGATAGTTCGGTTTTTTGTATAAAAGGAAACTTTACACTTCCGTTTAAATCCAGCTTTTATAGAGTCATATTTGATTTCATTGCCATCAAATTGAGTCATTTTTATATTAGACTTTTCGCATAATTGCCTAATTTGTGATGTTAAGCGCAGGTAAACATCCTGAAGATTCTTCCGTTGGGAATGAGATATATCATTTTTGGACTTTTGCAAAAGGTCTTTTGTTCAGTTGTAGCACAGGTGCTTAAATTGTAATTTACTAACAAGTACACATTCTTTATAAATAAATTCCTTACTTATTCTTGTTTAGATTAAATTCAGCTTTTGCATCACTGATTCTAACTTATTCAACACATCTGTATCAGCTTCACACAGGGGTGGACGAGTTGAACCTACTTCCCAACCTTGTAGCTTCAGTGCTGCTTTGATAGGAATGGGATTTGTAGTTAAAAATAAAGCTTTAAACAATGGGAACAGTTCTAGATGAATGTCGGTAGCAATTTGCATTTTTCCTAGACGAAATGCGCGAATCATCTCTTGTAGTTGATTACCTACTAGGTGAGAAGCCACACTTACCACACCTTCAGCGCCTATTGCTAACATGGGTAGGGTTAAAGAATCGTCTCCAGCATAAATCTGAAATTCTTTTGGTGTCAAGCGGCGAATTTCACTAACTTGATCTAAGTTACCACTGGCTTCTTTAATGGCGACAATGTTATCAATTTCCGCTAAATGTACCACTGTTTCTGGCAACAGGTTTTGACCAGTCCTGCCAGGAATATTATATAACATCATGGGCAGATCGGGACAAGATTCTGCTATTGCCTGAAAATGCTTATATAATCCTGCTTGTGGTGGTTTGTTGTAATAGGGAACTACTTGTAAAGAACCATGTACTCCTATTTTAGCCGCTTTTTGGGTGGCTGCGATCGCTTCTTTGGTGTAATTAGAACCACACCCAGCTATTACTTTAGCTTTTCCTGATACAGTCTGCAACACCTCCACAAATAATTGGTATTCTTCTTCCCAACTCAGTGTTGGGGATTCTCCTGTTGTTCCACATACCACTAGTGCATCTGTACCGTTATTCACTAGATGGTCTGCTAGTTTTGCGACTACATCATAATTAATACTACCGTCTGCTTGAAACGGCGTAATCATAGCGGTTACTATTGTGCCAAAATCTCCCACACTCTTTTCTCTCCTAAGTTAGTTGTCCGTTTTCCGTTGTTAATTACCCGTGAGAAATGACTCAATTAAAATTTATAGTCTAAGTAGATTTTAGTAAATTCTTCTCTACTAATAATTCTGCTATTTGTACTGCGTTTAAGGCTGCACCTTTACGGATTTGATCTCCACACAGCCACAATTCTAACCCACAAGGATGAGAAATATCTTGACGAATTCTGCCTACTAAAACTTCATCTTTCCCACTAGCTTCTATAGGCATAGGAAAGTAATTTGCTTGCCAATCTTCCACTAATTTAACACCGGGTGATATTCTTAAAATTTCTCTAGCTTCCTCTGGATTAAAGGGAGTGGCAAATTCTAAATTAATGGCTTCCGAGTGAGCGCGGAGGACGGGAACACGGACACAGGTGGCGGTAATTTTGATTTCTTGACTACCAAAGATTTTCCGGGTTTCGTTGACCATTTTCATTTCTTCCTCACAATAGCCCCAAGGTGTTAAGGGGGAATTATGGGTAAATAAATTAAATGCCAATGGGTAAGGTAAGACCTCGGCTACTGGTTGCTGTCCTTGTAGTATAGCTTCACTTTGGATTTTTACTTCTTCCATGGCTTTAGCTCCAGCGCCACTGGCAGATTGATAGGTAGCTGCTACAATTCTTTTCACTGGTTTGACCTGATGTAATGGCCATACTGCCAATGACATGAGAATTGTGGTACAGTTGGGGTTGGCGATAATTCCCTGATGATTAGCTGCTGCTTGGGGATTTACTTCCGGGACTACTAAAGGTACATCCGGGTTCATGCGGAAGGCACTAGAATTATCAATTACCACTGCTCCCTTTTCCACTGCTACTCCAGCCCAAGTTTTGGAGATGCCACCTCCAGCACTAGCTAATACTATATCCACATTTTCCCAGACATGATCACTTACTGCCTGAATGGGGATATCCTCACCTTTGAATTTTAGTGTTTTTCCCGCGCTGCGTGGCGATGCTAATAATTTCAGGTCAGCTAAGGGAAAGTTCCGACTTTCTAGTAATTCCAGCAACTCCGTACCTACAGCACCAGTTGCACCCAAAATAGCGACACGATAGGATTTAGACAAACTCGACTCCTCCTTTAAGAGGTAATTAACAATTTTTTTTGCACGACTCAAAAAATTATCTCTTTTCTTCCTCTCAACGGTGGGCATCGGTGGGCATTAAATAATAAAATTTGCATATTTTCGGAATATTATCTTATTTTTTGAGGTTTATTGAGGAATTTGAGACTTGGTTAAATCGCAGTTGACAACAATACAATTTAGTTATGACAATCAAATATACCACATTATCCTATAATATAACATTGTACAATAACATTGTACAGCAAAATGCAAGAAAAGGAAAATCAAGGCCATTGACACTTAGGTATTTTAAATCAGCCCTGATTGTTAAGTTATGTTACCGGGATTAGGGCTGCTATGTGGAAATAATATCATAAAGTGTTCAATCCCTCACTTTTGACGATAAAATGGATATCTGCTCAGGGGTATCTATCCACCAATGGCAGGGAATGATGCCTGATCAGCACATCCTAACCGTGAGATATCAAGATATAATCGCCGAGGCTATCTTAGTTTCTCACTGTAGTGGGCGATCGCGTCTTGTGTATGATCCTCAGATCAAAATATCATAAAAATAGAAACAAAGCATGAAAGTTACCCAGGAAAAACTTCCCGCCAGTCAAATTGGTTTGGAAATAGAAATTACATCGGAAATTACCAAACAAAAATACGAGCAAGTCATCAAAAATTTAACTAAGACCGTAAATATTCCTGGGTTTCGCAAAGGGAAAGTACCCCGGCAAATATTAGTACAACGGCTGGGAACGACTCGTGTTAAGGCAACTGCTTTAGAAGAAATTATTCAAGAAGGTATTGAGCAAGCAATTAAACAAGAGGCCATTAGCGCCATTGGTCAACCTCAGTTACGCTCATCCTTTGATGATTTAATTAACAATTATGAACCGGGACAACCCCTAATTATTGCGGCGGCTGTGGATGTAGTACCAGAAATCAAGTTGAACAAGTATACTGGTTTAGAGGCCAAAGCAGAGGAAATCAAGTATGACCCCAGCCGCGTAGATACAGTTATTGACGAACAAAGAGATAAATTAGCCACATTAGTACCTGTAGAAGGACGGGCTGCACAAATCGGTGATATGGCAGTTATTGATTTTAAAGGTGTAATTGCTAAAGCTGAAGGTGATGATCCTGACAGTGAACCCAAACCAATTCCTGGTGGTCAAGGAACGGATTTTCAAGTTGAGTTACAAGAGGATAAGTTTATTCCCGGTTTTGTTTTGGGTATAGTGGGGATGAATCCTGGAGAAACCAAAGAAGTAGCGGCTCAATTCCCAGAACCCTACGGTAACGAAGAATTATCTGGTAAAGCGGCTTTGTTTACAATCACACTCAAAGAAATTAAAACCAAAGAACTGCCAGAATTAGATGACGATTTTGCTCAAGAAGTCAGCGAATTTGAGACATTAGAGGAATTGCGGGCATCATTAACACAAAGGTATGAAAAAGAAGCGGCAGATAAAACCAAAGAAAATCAGCAAGAGGCTTTATTAACCGAACTACTGAATCATGTGGAAATAGATTTACCGACAACATTCATTGATCAAGAAGTTGATGCTATGCTGACACAAACAGCGATGAAGTTGTCTGAACAGGGGATAGACGTGAAAAAGCTATTTACCCAGGAAATTATTCCCCAATTGCGGGAAAGATCAAAACCGGAAGCTGTGGAACGTATTAAGCGTTCTTTATCCTTAAAAGAAATTGGTAAACGGGAATCTATCGAAGTGACCAATGAAGAAGTGGAAGCGAGAGTCACGGAATTGATAGCAGAATACCCTAATGAAGACTTGGATAAAAATAGACTCAGTGGCGTTGTCAAGGAAGAACTTTTAACCAAAAAGATCGTAGACTGGTTACTAGAACGCTCATCTGTGGAATTAGTACCGGAAGGTTCTTTAAGTTCTACAGCAGCCGAAATAGATTCCCCAGTCCAAAGCGCGGAAACAGTTCAGGCAGAAGAAACTAGTAATCCTGAGTAATGGGTAATGGGTAATGGGTAATTGGTAATGGGTAATGGGTAATTGGTAATTAGTAGTTAGGAAACATCTTTCCCCTACTCCCTACCCCCTGCCTCCCCTACCTTCTGAATTGTGCCGTAGGGCATAATGGTTAAAAGTTCACAATTCGATTCCATTTATTGTTAAATATTCTAGTATGCTTGTATCGCAGTCGGGAAATTACCCAATTACCAGTTTGAGTTCTCTAGCCAATAGCCGCAACCTAAGCAGCCCCAGCAACATCGTCCCGATGGTGGTAGAACAGTCTGGTATGGGAGAAAGAGCTTTTGATATCTACTCCCGCTTACTGCGCGAGCGGATTATTTTTTTAGGAACACCCATAGATGATGTGGTGGCTAATTCAATTGTCGCCCAATTACTATTCCTAGATTCTGAAGACGCGGAAAAAGATATCCAATTGTACATTAATTCTCCTGGCGGTTCTGTTTACGCTGGTATGGCAATCTATGATACAATTCAACAAATACGTCCCGATGTGGTAACTATCTGTTTTGGACTAGCCGCGAGCATGGGGGCCTTTTTACTAACATCTGGAACTGCTGGAAAGCGGATGTCTTTACCTGACTCCCGGATTATGATTCACCAGCCCCTGGGTGGCGCTCAAGGACAGGCCATTGACATTGAAATTCAAGCGCGAGAAATTCTTTACATTAAGGGTGAATTAAATCAATTAATGGCCAAACATACTGGTCAACCTTTGGAAAGAATTGAAGCTGATACAGAGCGCGACTTTTTCATGTCAGCAGAAGAGGCGAAGAATTATGGTTTGATCGATCAGGTCATTTCTAGGCAAAATCTTCCCACAGCAGGGTAAAACGTCACTATTCTGAAATAAGAGGCTGATATGTCTAAGTACGACTCCCATTTAAAATGTTCATTTTGTGGTAAGTCTCAAGAGCAAGTACGTAAATTAATCGCAGGTCCGGGAGTCTACATCTGCGACGAATGCGTTGACTTGTGTAATGAAATCCTCGATGAGGAATTGCTGGATACAAGTAATGCCGCCTCACCACCGGCACAAAAGTCAGAACCACCGGAAAAACGCCGCACCCGTTCGTCTAATCTCTCTTTTAATCAAATCCCGAAACCAAGAGAGATTAAAAAATATTTAGATGAACACGTGATTGGCCAGGATGAAGCTAAAAAAGTCCTGTCGGTGGCTGTTTACAATCACTACAAGCGGTTGGCTGTTCTTCAGTCTAAGGCTAGTGGTAAACCAGGTGCAGATGATGCTATAGAACTACAAAAGTCTAATATTTTACTCATTGGACCAACTGGTTGTGGTAAGACTCTATTAGCACAAACTCTAGCCAAAATTCTGGATGTTCCCTTTGCGGTGGCCGATGCTACAACCCTAACGGAAGCGGGCTATGTGGGGGAAGATGTAGAAAATATCTTGTTGCGACTGTTACAAGTGGCAGATTTGGACGTGGAAGAGGCTCAAAGGGGGATTATCTACATTGATGAAATTGATAAAATCGCCCGTAAAAGTGAAAATCCCTCAATTACCAGAGATGTTTCTGGGGAAGGGGTACAGCAAGCTTTGCTGAAAATGCTAGAGGGGACTATTGCTAATGTACCACCCCAGGGCGGACGTAAGCACCCGTACCAAGACTGTATTCAAATTGACACAAGCAATATCTTGTTTGTCTGTGGTGGTGCTTTCGGCGGTTTGGAAAAGGTTGTAGATCAGAGAATTGGCAAAAAGTCAATGGGCTTTGTGCAACCAGGAGAAGCGCAAACTAAGGAAAAACGCGCTGCTGACACCCTGCGTCATCTACAACCGGATGATTTGGTCAAATTTGGCATGATTCCTGAGTTTATCGGGCGCATTCCCATGGTGGCTGTAGTAGATCCTTTGGATGAGGAGGCACTGATGGCAATTTTAACAGAACCACGGAGTGCCTTGGTGAAACAGTACCAAAAACTACTAAATATGGATAATGTCCAGTTAGATTTTAAACCAGATGCGTTAAAAGCGATCGCTCAAGAAGCTTATCGGCGGAAAACTGGGGCGCGAGCTTTACGAGGTATTGTGGAAGAATTGATGCTAGATGTGATGTATGAGTTACCTTCCCGTAAGGATGTGACTCGTTGTACTATCACTAAGGAAATGGTGGAAAAACGTTCTACTGCTGAATTACTAGTACATCCTTCTTCTTTACCAAAACCAGAATCAGCATAATTGTCAGTTGTCAATTGTCAATTGTCAATTGTTGCTCATCAGTTGTCAGTTGTCAATTGTCAATTGTTAGTTTTTAACTGTTAGTTTTTACTTGTTAGTTTTTACTTGTTAGTTTTTACTTGTTAGTTTTTACTTGTTAGTTTTTAACTATTACCATGACTTATATAAATGTTCGGGGTGTTGATCATTATTACGAGTGGGTCAAAAAACCATCAAATATTATTAAACCAGTAATGGTTTTTATGCACGGTTGGGCGGGTTCAGGCAGATATTGGCAAAGTACCGCTAAAGCGTTATTAGATAATTTTGATTGTTTACTTTACGATATGCGCGGGTTTGGGCGTTCTCATGTTCAACCTGATTTAAGTTATGAACTAACAGAATATGCGGAAGATTTAGCGGTGTTATTAAATCAGTTAAATCTGGAGCGTGTTTATATTAATGCTCATTCTATGGGTGCTTCCATAGCGACTTTATTTCTCAACCGCTATCCGCAAAAGGTAGAAAAAGCAATTTTAACCTGTAGCGGTATTTTTGAATATGATGAAAAGGCTTTTGCAGCTTTTTATAAGTTTGGAGGATTAGTAGTTAAATTCCGTCCTAAGTGGTTAGGAAAAATCCCTTTAGCCGATAGAATGTTTATGGCTAGATTTCTCCATAGTCCCATTCCTAAATCTGAACGTCAGGCTTTTTTAGAAGATTTTATTAATGCTGATTATCAAGCGGCTTTGGGAACAATTTTCACTTCTGTGAGTAAGGAACAAGCGGAATTTATGCCCCAAGAATTTGCTAAATTAACTGTACCAACTTTGTTAGTAGCGGGGGAATATGATATTATTATTCCCGCTGAGTTGGGTAAAAAAGCAGCGGCTTTAAATGATCAGGTTGAATTAGCAATTATTCCTAATACTGCACATTTTCCGATGTTAGAAGATGCAGAAACTTATTTAGCAAGGGTGAGAGATTTCTTAAATATTTCTTAAATACATGAACCACGGTTAGGGAACAGGGAACAGGGAACAGGGAACAGGGAACAGGGAACAGGGAACAGGGAATAGGTTACAGGGAACAGGGAACAGGGAACAGGTTACAGGTTACAGGTTACAGGGAACAGGTTACAGGGAACAGGTTTTGAATAACTTTACTTTTTGTTAATTATGTCGGTTTTTTTCCGTTCACCTACTTAAAATAATATAAAATATAAAATGGGCGATCGCTAATAAAGTCCTATAAATCTTAACATCATCTAGACGATAATTTTAACTATTTTCAAGTATTGTGTTATAGTCAATTCAGAGTTAGAAGAGTAAAAATATCATGATTTTAGCTGTGAAAAATGCTCTTTCCACAATTGCACCTAAGTTAACTTATGATGTGTTGATTGAACATCAAGAAGATGGCACTGTGAAAGCCACATTGTTAAGTTTACCAGAATTTCAAGGTTTAGGTGCGACTAAAGAAGAAGCTTTAAATGATCTGATTCAACTTTTTCAAGCCCGAAAACCAGAAATAGTAACTTTAGAAATTAAATGTTATGAAACTAAAAATCCTTTAATCGAAGTTACAGAAATAGGCAATAATGAAGGTAATGCTTGGGATGTGCTAGAGGCCTTAACAGGAACTATTGAAGCACCAAGTGATTGGTCAAGTCAACATGATCACTATTTATATGGTAATTCTAAACATGACAATGAGATCAGAGAATGAATCAGGAAAGACTATTTTTAGATACGGTATTTATTCAGGCTTTATTAAACAAGAATGATCAATACCATATTCAAGCAAAAGCATTATTACCAAGGGTGAAAAATGCTGTTGAAGTATGGATAACAGAAGCCATTTTAATAGAAGTTGGTAATGCTTTAAGTGCAGTGAACCGCACAGCATCAGTTCAGTTTATTAATCAGTGTTATCAAACAGATAATATCAAAGTTGTCAGTGTAGATACACCGCTTCTTATGGGTGCGCTGGAACTTTATCACAGTCGTCAAGACAAAAATTGGGGTTTAACAGATTGTATCTCATTTATTGTGATGAAAGAACAGGGTTTAATTTATGCTGTAACGGCTGATATTCATTTTGTTCAAGCTGGTTTTGTGGCTTTATTAAGGAATCCAGGGAATAAGTAAATTGTCAGAATCAGGATGTCCAGGATTAGAGGATTAATAGGATGTTTTTTAGGAAATATAGGTTTTTGTGAATGATAGAAAATATATTTTGCTCATAAAATTGTCAGAATCAGGATATCCAGGATTAGAGGATTAACAGGATGTTTTTGAGGAAATATAGGTTTTTGTGAATGATAGAAAATATATTTTTCTCATAAAATTGTCTGATAGCGTAGCGTGGCGCAAGCCATATCAGGATGTCGAGGATTAGAGGATTAACAGGATGTTTTTGAGAAAATACAAGTTTTTGTGAATGATAGAAAATATATTTTTCTCATAAAATTGTCAGAATCAGGATATCCAGGATTAGAGGATTAACAGGATGTTTTTTAGGAAATATAGGTTTTTGTGAATGATAGAAAATATATTTTTCTCATAAAATTGTCAGAATCAGGATATCCAGGATTAGAGGATTAACAGGATGTTTTTTAGGAAATATAGGTTTTTGTGAATGATAGAAAATATATTT
>NZ_BJCF01000051.1 GCF_005402965.1 Dolichospermum planctonicum | reverse complement strand
TTTGTGAATATCGGGAACTGCGCAATTCTATATAATATATATATTACACTATATATTACACCTTGTGCGGGCAAGATGCCCGCACCACAAGAGTTTTATCATTAATATCTGTACTTTGTGAATATCGAAAACTGCTGTATGTGCAAAAATTTCCTTTTCTTCTGCCTCTGCAACCTCCGCGCTTCTGCGTGAACTATAATAAAAGGGTTTTCAAAAGTAAATCTAAATAAATCGGTTTTAGAGGATGTTTGTCAAGATTAGCCATAAATGGCCATTTTCTTTTAAAACATCCTTTAACAAAAATCAGTTATCCGAGTATCAGCAGTTATGTATCTGTTGAAGCTGAATGCTGTTTATTGCCAGGGTGAGGGGATAGGTGTAGTAGAAATCACCTTTTCTGCCATTAACCTGACGGCGCTTCTGCCACAATTTGGACATTCTACCTCTAAATACTGCGAAGATGATACGTCTACCTCAGATAATATCCCTTGTTTGCAGTGCCAACACTCACAAATCACTCTACACACTGGTTGGTTACAGTCAAGAATCTTAACGTGCTGAAAATTTTGAGATTCGCTGTCTGGTTTCCTGGGTTTAGGGAATTTTTTGATTTCTTGAACTTCCATCATCTTACCATCTAACTGCAAGTATGTTTAGAGCTTTTGGAGCTTAGTTAATCCTTTCCTATCTTACAACTATGCACCAATGATCTGGTCATTGGTGATTGGTAATTGGTAATTGGTAATTGGTCATTTTTGCCTATTTACCAACTAATGCAGGTTCTCTCACGGATTGCTGCAACAGTTGGGTATATAGTTTATCTAGCTGACTAGCTACACCATGCCAGCTAAATTTATCACTAACACGCTTTTTAGCTGCTTTTCCTAATTCTTGCTGCCATTGAGGATCACTGAGAATTTGATCAATAGCATGATTAAAAGCAGGGACATTTTGTGGTGGTACTAATAAACCAGTTTCTTCATTAACTACGGTAAATTGCAGGCCACCGACATCACTAGCGACTACAGGTGTACCACAGGCCATGGCCTCGATAGCTACAAGTCCAAAGGGTTCGTAGTGACTAGGAACTACACAAACATCCGCTGCGGCGTAATAAGATGGTAATATCTCTCGGCTCAAACAGCCTGGTAAAGACGTACATTCGTCCATACCCAACTCGTTAACAATTCCTGCTATGCGATCGCGTTCCTTAGCATCACTATTACCTGGTGTACAACCACCACCAATAATCAATTGCAATTGTTTCGACTCATAGAATTTAGATTCCCCTACTGCTCGCACTAAGGTTTCTATGCCTTTCCGGGGGTCAAATCTACCTACATATAACACCACTTTAGTTTCTGGAGCAATTTCTAATCTGGTTCTGGCTGCTTCTCTGGTCACTGAACCAAACTGCTGAATATCTGTACCACAGGGAATAATATCAATTTCCCCTTTTTGGGAAACAAGCGATCGCATATGTTCCTGTTCTTGGGGACTAGTGGCAACAATTCTTTCTACTGTTTCTAATATTTCTTTTTCCACTAATAAACGTTGACTTGCTACCAGCGGAATATTTTCTATGGTCTTGTATTTGATCACTCCTAAGGAATGGTAGGTATGAACCTGTTTAATTCCTTGCCTTTTTTTCAATTCCATTCCTACCCAACCAGATAACCAATAGTTAGTATGAACCAAATCATAATTAATCCCCGCTTCTTTCTGGAATTTTATTAACTGATCTACAAATTCTGGTAAATACTGAAAACCATGATCTCTTGGCACAAATTCCACAGGACCTGCTGTTAAGCGAATGGTCCGACAATTAGAGCTATGTTCTACTGTCGTTTCTTGATCAGCACTGACTCTCCTGCTAAACATATCCACTTGCCATCCTAGCTGTGCCAGGGCTTCACCCACTTGACGGACATAAACATTTTGTCCTCCTGCCTCTTCTCTACCTATTTCAATTGCTGGATCACCGTGAACTGAAATTAAGGCAATGTGTTTTTTTGTGGTAGCTTTCATAGATTTGTGATTTTCCTAATTTTAACAAGATAGAAGTGAGTTTTAAACTTGTGCTTATTAAACTGAAATCTGTGTTTTTTGGGAACTTTGAATGATTAATATTCTATTTTGATTATTGCCAAAATATTGGTTAACCTCTCCCACATTCTATATTTAGATTTAATACCTTCTATAGATAGAAATATCTATCTTTTTACATTGAAAACCAAATATTATCTATCATGATATACTAGTTAGACCATGATAAAACCTATCTCAAGTCGCAACGCTGCATCCTCTTAGATATTTCTAATTCATGATTTGCGCGTTTCAAATAATTACAATAATTTCCATCAAACCAAATACAACAAAGTTAAATCCCTGAAAACATCACTCCAATTGCCATCATGTTCAAAAAGCACTAATTTAATTTAGCCAAGTGTGTTCACTTATACTATTATTATATTTCCATAAGTTTTGTTACGTTAGCTACAGTTTTCGCAAAAAATTCCAAATTTTGTGTAATTATGCTCTCAAGCCTGAAAAAACCCCAAAAACTAAGCAGTGCAAATAACCATGTCTGGCTACCTGCACTGCTTGTTAAGGGGATTTGGGCTTTACCTGGAGACAAAATAAATTCCTACAGGCTCAACTAGTCATACTAATCACAGCACTTATGTGTAATAACTTGTATAATAACTCAAGTTGCTAGTTATCTAGTTGAGACTGGTAATGGGTAATGGGTAATGGGTAATGGGTAATGGGTAATTGGTGATAAAACCCCTGTTTTCATCCTGTTTATCCTTTAATCTTGGACATTCTGATTCTGACAATGTGCCTAACTAGCAAGTTACGTTAATAACTAAATTTGGATCTATATAAATGCGCTTATTCTTAATAATATAGTATTTGTAATATCATATATATATTGTAGAAGTAATTCATGAATTATAGATACGTTAATATAACCATAACTTCCTTTTCAGACTAGCTTTCCAGGAAGTCGGTATGCTAAACAGCTTTAAGAATAATTCTTAAAGCGTATTGATTAAACAAACAATCTAGTTGGTCGCTTGTGCAGCCAACATTTCCTTGAGCTTTTCTAACTCCGCCGCCCAACGGGGATCTGGACGAATTGCTTCAGTTTCAACATTTGCAGCAGTCTCACGCGCACTGCTGCCGCCGCCACCACCGCCGCGTCGAGATTTCTTGCTTTTCTCCCGACGGCCGCCTTCTTTATTGCTGCTGGGAACGGGGGCGCTAGTACCTTGAAGAACTGGTTTGGGGGTTTGTGGTTGTTCTTCACCACCTTCTTCACCTTTAGTTCTTGGTAAAGCCTTTTCTAACTTGATGGGTGTGTCTTTAAACAATTGACCATTATATTTTTCAATAATTTGATCTGCTTGTTCGTCATTATTCACTGTCAAAAAACCGAAGCCACGACATTTGCCTGTTTTCCGGTCTTTAATTAGTTTAGTGGTGACACCATCTCCTTCTTCTGCAAAAACAGCTTGCAACTCTTGACGATCTATTTCTTCTTTGGGCAGATTTCCTATATATAGGCGAATTGACATGGACTATACCTCCAGATTGGGAATAAACAGATAAACAGAGCAAGACAAAAAAAACAATCAATTGGCTTTGGCTTTTGAATAGATACTATGGACTAAAACCACCACAAACCAATTTTTCAATCCCAACTATCAACTTATAGAATACAGTTTTTTATTGGGATCAAGCTTATTTGGCACGAAAGCACAACTGCACTCGTGGGTTAATATCACCTTAATTTTTGGAATTGTAAATTTAATAGCCAATTATCCACCACAGTAAATTCATTCTTCTTAATTCTTGCCCGCAGAATAAAATACCATTAGTTAACATTATCATGGTATTTCCTATGTAGCTAGTTCCGCAGAAACTTTTCCGCCAACAGCTAAAGGCCGATATTATGATCTCATCGTAGCATGAAACACATTTTAAGGGAAGAGGCAAGGGGAAAAATTTTTTACTAATAATAACGGACAACGGACTAATGACCGACCAGCACAATATAAGCACCCCAACCTTGAACTAAAATGGCAATGGCCAGCATCCAAATAGAATGAGGGCTATTGATTTTTTTGCCATCTTGAGTTTCTAGGCTTTGGATATCTATCCAGGGAGTCCCTCCGCGTCTTAACCAACCTCTAACAACAATCTGTTTACCAATTAGGTCTTGAGGGTGGAATGACTTTCCTAACCCGGGAAGATGATGTAATTTCATTAAACCTTGGCTAGATTGAAGCATCAGGTCTGGTGCTAGACAATTACCAATTCCAGGACGGCCTAATAGTTTACCAGTCAAACGGACTTTAATGCTATCAATTGGTAAAATAGACGGATCTGCAAGTAGGCTGATGAGGTTTTCGTTTTTGTGGACGTTAACATCTCTAATCTTGGGAAATAAAGCATTTATCTGTATCATTGTGCCAATGCTAAAGCCAATTAACACAAAACCCAGGACAAAATACCAGTCGTCATAGATCCACTTGAAGTTTAACAACTGCATAGCATAAGCTGTTTGCCAAAGTAACCAAGTTAGACCAGCCAATATAACACCCAGCGGGATTCCCAACCAAGGGGCAATTTGTAATAAAAAAGATTGGGGACGGATTACAATCGGCTGTTGTGGGGTTATTTGGTACAATTCTGTGTTTAAATGCCAGTAGCGAGCTATTTGACAAAGACGTTCAATGCGATCGCCCATTAAGGGATGACTACTATTAATTGTCAACCATTGGCGATAGGGATGAAAGTTTTCCCACTGGAAAAATGATTCAAGGGGTAGATGACCAGCTATACTACCTAAAACTATGCTATGTTGATATGCAACGGGAGCGAGGAGATTCAGGCTTTCTAATTGCCAACTGGTATGTTCTTTGAGGTTGATATCATGAGCCACACCAATGGAAATTTTTAGTAATGCCCGAATTAGTCCGTTGGGATTGCCAGTAATTTCTGCAGCTTGGCGATCGCTATGATAAAGCCTGAGTCGGGAATTTAGCAAGGCTGTACCAGTCAGAAGAAACCAAATTCCGTAAGTAATAGCCGCTAAAACTGTGGCTGGCCAACGCCAAATTTTACTTTGGCAAATTTTACTGTGATGTTGATTTGCCGAAAGTGATATTTGCTGATATAATCCATAAAATGGTAGGGTAACTAACAGGATTAGGGACATGACCACAAAATCCCAACGCCCAATTTGCCCTAAAGTTAAAGCATAGATGGCAGCTATTTCATCATTGGCCAATTGTTCTAATAAACCTTGACTAACAGTTATTCTCGCTGTGCGGGGTAGGTTGCCATAACTAATGATTATGGGGGCAGAAATTGGTAAGATTCTCAGTTGGGGACAAGGCCAGCGTCGCTGTTGACAGGTACGTTGTAATACCCTCAGTGTCTCCCGACTATAGGAATTTAATTTCTCCTTGGATAACCTTTTCTGAGCCAAAAATTTTCCCAGTAACCAATCGAGTAACCAAGGAGATAATACCATGAGGATGAGGAATAATCCTAGCATCAAGAAACTAGGATCATGATATAAAACCTGGGGAGGCTGTAAGTATGGCAATTTATATAGAATTTGGGCAATTAAACCCAATACTAGTTTAAACATTTCTTTGCACATCCAAAATAGTGCTATAAATGTCAAACAGGCAATTAGTTGTGAGTAAATGAAATTAGGTTTGGAAAGAGGTTGCCATACTTTAGCTCGTCTAGCTTGCCGCCAATAAATGCTAACTGGTTTAATATTGTTATGGTTATCAGCACCAACATAACCATTTTGCGGCTGTTGTCGGGAAGGGTTTACTCTGGAAACAGGTATATTATTCGTTGATGAAGATTTTTGCCTCCGTTTTTTGCTTTCATATAGGTGTTCAAGAGCGCGTATAGACCACTCTTGAACTTGGGGGTGGTTACTAGAAATCAAATTTTGGCACAGAGCGATCGCTTTAGAGACCTCACCTGTGCGAGCATAGGACATAACTAACCCAACTTGTGCCTGTAAATAAATCCTGTCTTGGTTTTGAACTTTGGCCAGTGGTTCAAGATTAGCTATTGCTGTGTGGTAATTTCCCTGCTTAAGGGCAGCTAAACCAGCCTGTAAACATGATTCAGCGTGAGAAGGCATAGAAAATTTGGTACTCCAATCTGTTTTAGGTGACAAAAGCACGCTTATTGAGATACCCTGGTAATTTAAAATGCAAAATTTTGAAGATGGTAATAGGTAATTGGTAATTGGTAATTGGTAATTGGTAATGGGTAATGGGTAATTGGTAATTGGTAGTTCTTGCCTATTTCCCCTGCTTTAGGTTTCAATTGTTTGTTGATGAGAAAAAACAGGAGCAATAGCAGTTAATCTCAACTCTGGATGATCACCCTCTAACTGTTGACAATTCCATTCGTTGCGGAATAATAATACTGGTCGTCCCATACTATCTTTAACAGTAGTAGTATTGAACAAACGTCCTACCTGCTTTAAAGCTTCCCAACCCCCTTCGACCCAACGCGCAACACTGTAGGGTAATAAATCCAAAATAGTTTCTACACCATACTCATTTTGTAAGCGGAACTGTACCACTTCAAATTGCAACTGACCAACAGCCGCTAAAATCGGTTCACGCTTGGCTTCATCAATTGAATACATAATTTGTACAGCACCTTCTTCTCGCAATTCGGAAACACCTTTTTGAAACTGCTTAAATTTAGAAGGGTTGGGGTTTCTCAATGTAGCAAACAATTCCGGCGAAAAATAAGGGATTCCCTCATATTCTAGCTTTTGACCTGTGTAAATTGTATCACCAATCGCAAAAACACCTGGATTGTTTAAACCAATTACATCCCCCGGATAAGCAACATCAATAGATTCCCTTTCTTGAGCAAACAATTTTTGGGGACGGGATAAACGGACAGCTTTACCAGTTCGGGCATGATTTACTGTCATATCTTTTTCAAACTTACCTGTACAGACCCGGACAAAAGCCACTCTATCTCGGTGTTTGGGGTCCATGTTGGCTTGCAGTTTGAAAATAAATCCTGTAAATTCTGGATAAGTAGGAGGAATATCCCCGACGCTGCTGCTGTGTGTTCCTGGTTTGAGAGCAAAGTTCAGAAAATTCTTGAGAAATAATTCTACCCCAAAATTGGTCATAGCACTACCAAAAAACACGGGGGTCATTTTGCCAGCGTGTACCAAGTTTAAATCTAGTTCTGGACAAACTCCTTCTAATAGTTCTAATTCATCTTTAAGTTGGTGGTAAAGTTCCTTTTCTAATAATGCCTCAATTTTACTATCGCCTATATCTATGATAGTTTGCTTTGCTTCCCGACTACCGTGGGCGCTACGTTCAAATAAATGAATTTGCTGTTGTTGACGGTCAAAAACTCCTTTAAAGCGATCGCCCATACCAATAGGCCAATTCACTGCATAGGTCTGTAATCCCAATTCTTTCTCAATCTCATCTAATAATTCTATCGGTTCTCTGCCCGGACGATCAAGTTTATTCACAAAGGTAAAAATCGGGATGCCGCGAAGTTTACACACTTCAAACAGTTTCCGCGTTTGTGGTTCTAAACCCTTTGCCGCATCTATCAGCATGACTGCATTATCAGCCGCTGCTAAAGTCCGATAAGTATCTTCACTGAAATCTTGGTGTCCAGGAGTATCAAGTAAATTAATTTGACAATTAGAATAGGCAAATTGTAATACCGTTGAAGTTACGGAAATACCCCGTTGTTGTTCCATTGCCATCCAGTCAGAAGTCACTTTCCGCTGGTCTCTTCGCGCTTTTACCGCCCCCGCTTCATGAATCGCACCTCCGTATAATAATAGTTTTTCAGTTAAAGTAGTTTTACCAGCATCAGGGTGAGAAATAATCGCAAAGTTGCGACGTTGTTCCACCGCTTGACCTAGTTCTGCTTGTAGTTCAATGGACATATATGTAATTTCTTTCTAACTTCACTAAATTTAGTCTTTTTCAGGACTAGGAATCAAAAAAATTGTCAATAGTTGGGTTGACACACTTATCCAGGACCCAGGTATGCTGTTGAGCATTTAATGATCATTTAAATTGTATAACCTAAAATCAGTCTAACTCTTGTGGGGTGAACATCCCTGTGCATCCTAATGTATAAATAATGTATAAATTAGGTGCATTTTAGCTTACTTGACAAATACCGGACTTTTCTCTATTATATATTTATGGTGGGAATATGTGCGCCCATATATATTAAACAATATATTAAACAATATATTAAACAATATATTAAACAATATATTAAACAATATATTAAACATATCCATAAATATATCATATATACAGCAAGTAGCTTTGAGTGAGGTACACTTTGTGCAGGCAAGATGCCCGCACCACAAGAGTTTTATTATTAATATCTGTACTTCATAAGATCGGGAACTGCTGTAAGTAATTTGCGTTTTGATCACTTCAGAAAAATACTGACCTCACAGGTGCGATAATGTCAAGTGGGTAAGTCAGAAACACTTTTAATTAAAGAGCCAAAAGAGATAGATATTATGACTCGTGAAGTAATTCGTACTGATAAAGCACCTGCACCTGTTGGACCATATAATCAAGCAATTCTCGCTTCTGGACAAATGTTGTTTGTGGCTGGACAAATTGCTATAGATCCTAGTTTGGGTGATGTTGTTTATACAGAAGATGTAGTTAAGCAAACGGAACAGGTAATGAGCAATATTGAGGCTATTTTGACACAAGCAGGAGCTACATTTGCAGATGTGGTCAAAACTGGTGTATTTTTAGCTGATATGAATGATTTTGCTGCTGTAAATGCGGTTTATGCAAAATATTTTTCTGAGGATACAGCCCCAGCGCGTGCTTGTGTAGAAGTGTCGCGTTTACCTAAAAATGTGCTGGTAGAAATTGATTGTATTGCGGTAATTGGTGGTTAATTATATGGTGGGTAATACCCACCCTACTTTTAATTTTCTGGTTCGATACCTAATGCTTTTAATTGGGCTGCTAGTTTGTCCGCACGTTGTTTTTCTTGTTCCGCACGTTGTTTTTCTTGTTCCGCACGTTGTTTTTCTTGTTCAATTTCTTGTTGTTTTTGTCCTACTAATTCTGAACTCCACAACAATAAATTTCCCTGTTCGTCCCACAACCTTAACCATTTACCAGTTAGGTTTTCTTTTGTACCTTCCCATATACCAAGATAAAGATTCATTTCCTCTATCCAGTAACGTTGGTTTTCATGAGGAGTCTGCAAAGTGTACAAACCTGTATTAGAGTTTAACTGATAAAATTCTAAACTACCGCTATCTGGTTCAAAAATAGCATAATTTGGGACTTTTAAGATTTTTTCATAAAAAAACCATTTTCCAGGTGGATAAGTTGGTTTACTGGAATATTCTGTTCCGTCTGTATCAGAAATAAATTCCATCACAATAACCGGAATATCTCCCTGGAGTTGGGGTGTATAACTACGAAAGACCTCTTTTTTAGTTACCCGAATTTCCGGTATATAAGCCCAATCAGGGGCTTTAATGACAATTTTGCCATTTACAGTGGCACAGATGGCGTAGTTGGTCGGTGTGAGACAATTAGGGGGAAGTTTACCGGCTAGTTGGAGGCTTTCTGTCAGGGCTGTGGCTTGGGCTGGTTGGTAGATGTTGTCCACTGGATCATCTGGGAGAATATAATCATCGGGTAGTTTTTCCCAAGTGATTTGGTAGGCTTGGGTAGCAATGATCATGATGGGGTTTTCCTGTATTCAGGTTGTAAATTCTAGTTTAACCAATTTTAGAAATCCCGTCTACACAGACAAAACCCACCTTACAGTTATAGGACTTACGCAAGTGTCACACCAAAAATCTGTTGTAGGGTGCTTTACTACTGCATAAATCCTGCAAATAAACAGATTGTTGATACAGCAAGTAGCTTTGAGTGAGGTACACCTTGTGCGGGCAAGATGCCCGCACCACAAGATTTTTATCATTAATATCTGTACTTGAGAATATCGGAAACTGCTGTATCTGACGCACCTTACCAATGTGCTAGTTGCATAAATCCTGAGTTAATTTCTTAATGATAAACTCTCAGGTATTCTTTAAATATGGGGAATATAGTAAATAATTTTTCATCATTTTCTAACTTGGTTAATAAAAATCTTCTTGTTAATGATTGTAAGCCGTTTATTATATCTATTGATGACAATGATAAGCACTTTTTGATCTCGTCTCTAGATATGGGTTGATGATTTTGACTGATTTTTAATAATATCTCTTTTTCAATATCAGATAATCTCAACCATATTGAATCAAACTCGGTTTTAAAGTCCGCTGTTAAAATTAAAATATTTTCTTTGAGAAATTCTGATACTTCACCCTGAAATACATCTTTAATCAGGATACTAATATACTGTAAATATTTAGGATGACTTTCATATAGTTTAATCAATTCTAACCAATTTTCCTGATTTTTTAAGCCTGTATTTTGTAAAATATCTGCATGATTTAACCCTGATAATTCTAGGGAGTGAATTGGGTAAATTTCCTGGTCTAAGGATATCATTTCTTGACATTTTTCCTGACTAATGAGAATTAAACAACTTTGATGTTCAATTTCTGTAATCATTTGCAGAAAGATTTGATAGTCTTGATATTCAGGTTTATATTTTCCAGCAAATTGACGATTAATAAAAATATTTTCTAAATCATCTAAAATAATTAAACATTTCTGATTTCTAAATATATCAAATAATTGTTTTAATTTATCATCTATAAGTTGTTTAGCTTCCTGTTGACAAACATTTAATAAATCATCAATAAGTAAATTTAGGGATTTAGGAAATTTTAAACTTCTCCAAATAATGACTGCAAATTTATCTAAGTTCAAATCAACAAATCTTTTGACAAGGCTAGTTTTACCAATTCCAGGTAATCCTAATATTGAGATTAAATGAGTGTTTTGATTGACAATAAAATCAAATATCAATTCTAATTCTTTTTCTCGTCCATAAAAACGAGTAATTTTAGGAGATACAGTTAAATCATGGTAATAAGATTTAGATTGTTTTGTATTATGATCTTCTGGATAATGATTTGATTTTTGATGATGAGAATAACAATTAATATTATTATTTTCAAAATTCAGAATCTTAGAAATCTTAGAATTTTGAGAGTTTTTATTTATAGAATTTATAAATCTTTCTATAGTCCAACAAAAGTTAGATTTATTAACCTTTTGACCTAAACCGTCCGATAACATTTTAAATAACTTCCTACTTTCGTCACCAATATAACCCTCATCATAATCATAAATACTGGCAATTTGTCTATAGGTTTTACCATTAAATAGTTCCTCAATAATCTTTTTTTGTAAATCGTCTAAATGTTTATCAGTCTGTGTAAATACTAAGTGATCAACAAATTGTAAAATTTCTGTAACATTCATAAAACCGAGCTTAGGTAATATTTTTAGCCATTATAACTCAATTTGTTGGCAATTTATCAGGTATTTTCAGGTATTTTCTTAATATTCTGTAACAAAACATCAGGTAATATCAAGCATTTTCTGACATGACAAAAAAGTCATTTAGTATAAAACTGATTAATCAGGGGTAATTGAAGCAAAAATAATTGCAGGGAAACAATGGTTAACCAACTTTATTATGGGGACAATTTAGAAGTTTTAAGACGTTACATAAAAGATGAGTCTGTGGACTTGTGTTATATTGATCCTCCCTTTAATTCTAAACGGAATTACAATCAAATTTATAATAATATCGGTGCAGAAGATAAAGCACAAGCGCAAGCATTTATTGACACTTGGGAATGGGATGATCACGCTATTCATGGAATAAATGAAATCCTCATTAATTATCATGGTTTATTTACTCAACAATGTATTGCTTTAATTACAGGTTTGAGTAATGTTTTAGGAAAAGGAAGTTTACTGGCTTATTTGGTGAGTATGACTTTAAGGATAACAGAAATTCATCGCGTTCTGAAACCTACGGGAAGTTTTTATTTACATTGTGATCCTACTGCGAGTCATTATTTAAAGTTGATTTTAGATGCTGTCTTTTGTTCTCAAAGAGGGGATTTTTTAAATGAACTTATTTGGTGCTATCGTGGTGGAGGTGTTCCTAAAAAAGATTTTGCTCGAAAACATGATATTATATTTAGATATGCTAAGGGTAAAGATTATTATTTTAATGTTGATACTATTCGTATTCCATATTCTGGAGATAGTGAAGAGAGATTAAAATATAAAGCTAGGGCTTTTAGAGGTAATAAAATATATGATAATTATGAACAAAATCAAAAAGGAAAACATCCTGAAGATTGGTGGGAACTTCAACCTATAATGCCTTCTAGCAAAGAACGTTTAGGATACCCAACACAGAAACCAGAATCATTATTAGAAAGAATAATTAAAGCCAGTTCTAAGGAAAATGATATAGTATTAGATGCCTATTGTGGATGTGGTACAACCGTCGCAGTGTGCCAAAAATTAGATAGACAATGGATAGGAATTGATATTACCTATCAAAGCATTAGCTTAATCTTAAAAAGATTAGAGGATAGTTTTCCAGGAGTTTTAAAAACCATTAAACTTCATGGTATTCCTAAAGATATAGAAAGTGCAAGAGCATTAGCAAATAAAACAGATGATCGCACTCGTAAAGAATTTGAAAAATGGGCAATATTAACTTATACTAATAATAAAGCAGTCATTAACGCTAAAAAAGGTGCAGATAAAGGTATAGATGGAATTGTTTATTTTCAAGGTGATAAAAATGACCCAGAAAAGATAATTTTTCAAGTTAAATCTGGTAAAGTTAAATCGGGAGATATCCGAGATTTACTAGGAACAATGACCCTAGAAAGTGCTAGTCTAGCCATATTTATCACCCTAGAAGAACCTACTAAAGATATGCTAAAAACCGCAAAATCTGCTGGTTTTTATCAGAGTAAATACATGAGTCATAGTTGCGACAAAATCCAAATCGTCACCATTAAAGAGATAATTGAAGATCAACAAAGATTAAATATTCGTTTAAGTTATGAAGTTCTCAAAAGTGCGGAAAAACAAAAGGAAGTAAGAGTGAATCAAATAGAGTTAGATTTTTAACTCAAGTTGCTAGTTATCTAGTTGAGGTTGGTAATGGGTAATGGGTAATGGGTAATGGGTAATTGGTAATTGGTAATTGGTAATGGGTAATTGGTAATTGGTAATGGGTAATTGGTAATGGGTAATGGGTAATGGGTACTTTTTATTCATCTTTATAAAAATAAACTTTAAGTAGGTTGGGTTGAGGTAACGAAACCCAACATTTATGATTAAAATACCCAACATTTACAGCAAGTAGCTTTGAGTGAGGTATACCTTGTGCAGGCAAGATGCCTGCACCACAAGAGTTTTATTATTAATATCTGTACTTCATAAAGTCGGGAACTGCTGTATGATTTTTATCTTGCGTTTATGATCAAAATTGTTCCATAAAAAGTTTAAAACCCCCCTCCAGGACTGGAAAGGGGTTAATTGTTACTACTGAAAACTCAATTCCAGTAATGCTTAATAAGCGTCCTGTAATTCGTAAAAATCAGGTGAAATGTAATCTTTCCGCAAAGGCCAACCTACCCAATCTTCTGGCATCAAAATCCGCTTTAAGTTAGGATGACCTTCATAGAAGATACCATACATATCATAGCTTTCCCGTTCTTGCCAGTCTGCTGTTTTCCAAATCCAGTAAACTGAGGGGACAACGGGATTTTCCCTCGGTAAAAACACTTTTACTCTGATTTCTTCAGGACGGTCAGCATTATCGCTAACTTTGAGTAAATGATAAACACTTACTAGGTCTTCTCCCGCTCCCAAGTCAATACCCCCCTGAAACTGGAGGTAATTAAACCCATAAGCATACAAAGCTGTAGAAATGGGTAGTAGAAAACTTGCAGGGACTTTAATGATCTCTACTCCGTTAGCATCAAGTTCTAAAAACTCATGGGAAAAGCCATTTTCCGTCAACCATTGGGACACTTTACCGGCTTTGACTAGAGACGCTTCTGCTACGGGAACTGGTTTAGATTCTTCAGCCACGCGCTTGTTCCTCCTTCTGGGTCTTTGCTGTCAACAAAGCTGGGGGTACAGCCATACCAATTGCTTCTGTCAATTCTTTGGGAGGATTGAAACGGGTTTCTGACTGCATATACTTACCAGTTAAGATTTCGGGAACTGGCTTCAGATTATGAGTTGTACTGTAGTAACGGTGAACTTGCTTGATGTTATCCCGTTCTTGCATAGAATCGTTAGCGATTTTTTTCCGCAGTTTAATAATTGCGTCAATAATCGCTTCAGGACGAGGCGGACAACCAGGTAAATATACATCTACGGGAATTAGCTTATCCACTCCGCGTACTGCTGTGGGTGAGTCAACGCTAAACATCCCTCCAGTAATTGTACAAGCACCCATGGCAATTACATACTTAGGTTCGGGCATTTGTTCATAAAGACGCACTAATTGGGGTGCCATCTTCATGGTAATTGTTCCCGCAGTGATGAGTAAATCGGCTTGGCGAGGGCTGCAACGAGGAATTAACCCAAAACGGTCAAAGTCAAAACGAGAGCCGATTAAAGCGGCAAATTCGATGAAGCAGCAAGCTGTACCGAATAGTAAAGGCCACAAACTAGAAAGCCGCGCCCAGTTGTAAAGGTCATCAACGGTAGTTAAAATGACGTTTTCTGACAGTTCATGGGTGACTGTAGGGCGTTGAATGGGGTTGATGATTTGTTCTTTGTCTGGGGTGGTAATATTAGAATTTACGACCATTCTAAAGCTCCTTTACGCCATGCGTAAACTAAGGCGATGATGAGTATCGAAATAAAGATTAGGGCTTCGATAAATGCCAATAAACCCAGGCGGTTAAAAGCAACTGCCCAAGGGTACAAAAATACTGTTTCTACGTCAAAAACAACGAAGACCAGGGCGAACATATAGTAGCGAATGTTGAACTGAATCCAAGCACCGCCAATGGGTTCTAGTCCGCATTCGTAAGTAGTCCGTTTTTCTAAACTGTTACCAACGGGTCTAAGGATTTTTGAGGCTGACAGTGCTAGAACTGGAACTAGGCTACACAAGATAAAAAAGCCTAGAAGATACTCGTAACCGCTAAGAACAAACACAATGGTTTTCTACCGCTAATGGTGTAAGGGGATAAGCTATCAGTTATCAGATTTATAGTTTGATAGGTGTTTCCTGATAACTGTTGACTGCAATATATGGATAATGTTCTTTTACATTATATCTTTTAGGGCTTTCCCGAATTTGTATTTACATCCCCTGATTCTATTGAAATCCTTTTAATGAGTGATAGAAAAGTCCGGCAATTATGTCATAATTTGTAACGTATATTTAATAATTCCCCTGAAGCGAGACTATAAGCCATGAGTGAACAAGCTGAACAAGCTGTGGAAACTCCAGTATTAGACCGCTACGAGTGTCGTTCTTGCGGTTACGTTTATGAACCTGAGAAGGGAGACGACAAAAGCAATATTCCCCCAGGAACAGTTTTTGCAGAACTACCTGCAAATTGGCGCTGTCCAGTTTGTATAGCTAAGAAAACTGCTTTTGCGAATATTGGACCAACAGGTACGGCCTCTGGTTTTAAGGAAAACTTAGGTTACGGTTTAGGTGTTAATACTCTCACACCAACTCAAAAGAACATTTTGATTTTTGGGGCTTTAGCCCTTGGCTTTTTGTTTTTTATTAGTCTCTACGGACTACAGTAAAAACCGCTATCTTGATTTACCGCAGCGAAAATCTCATTTAACCTGAACTGGAAAACCTCAGTAATACTGATGCAATCAATTGTGAAAAAGTGGCAAGGATTTTTTGCCGCGTTAATAGTAGTTATGGCCTGTATCGGGTGTAGTAGTGTTCCTTCTATTAGCTACAATCCCTGGCAGGTGATTAATGTACCAACAAAGTCGAAATTGCTCGATATTGGCTTTGCTGGTAACTCTCAACATGGTTATTTAGTGGGTGGTAATGCCACTCTTTTGGAAACTAATGATGGTGGTGAGACTTGGCAACCGCTAAAATTAGAATTGGATGATCCTAGATACCGTTTTAACTCTGTCAGTTTTGCGGGTCAAGAGGGCTGGATTGCTGGAGAACCTTCTCTCCTACTCCATACTACTGATGAGGGTAAGTCTTGGTCACGAATCGCTTTAAGCGAAAAGTTACCTGGTAGCCCCATTGCTATTACAGCCATAGGTACAAATACGGCGGAAATGGCCACCGATTTGGGGGCAATTTATCAAACTACAGATGGTGGTCAAAATTGGAAAGCTAATCTGGAAGCGGCATTTGGTGTAGTACGTAACATCGAGCGATCGCCTGATGGTAAGTATATCGCTGTTTCTGCTAAGGGTAGTTTTTACTCGACTTGGGAGCCTGGTCAAAATGCTTGGCAACCCCATAACCGCAATAGTTCCCGTCGTTTGGAAAATATGGGTTTTACTCAGGATGGACAATTGTGGTTATTAGCACGAGGTGGACAGGTTCAATTCAGTGATCCTACTAAACCGGAAGAGTGGCTAGAGCCGACATATCCAGAGTTGTCTACAAGTTGGGGTTTACTGGATTTGGCTTATCGCACACCTGATGAAATTTGGGTTGGCGGTGGCAGTGGTAATTTACTCAGCAGCGCTGATGGTGGGAAAACCTGGACAAAAGACCGTGATGTAGAAAAAGTAGCGGCTAATTTTTACAAAATTGTCTTCTTTAAGCCCGATCAAGGTTTTATAATTGGCGATCGCGGCGTTTTACTCAAATATAACCCCAAAACAGAGCCAACAGCAGCCCCAGCAGCTTAATTACACCCAACTCAACTGTGGGATGTAACTTAAGTCTCAACTTTGTAGGATAATAAACTCAATCATCGTTTTTGAGAAGGGAGTCAAATAAATGGCAGGTACCACCGGAGAACGTCCGTTTTCTGACATTGTTACCAGTATTCGTTACTGGGTAATTCACAGCATCACCATCCCCGCACTATTTGTCGCCGGTTGGTTATTTGTCAGCACTGGTCTGGCTTATGATGTGTTTGGTACACCCCGTCCTAATGAGTATTTTACTCAGGTTCGTCAAGAAGTACCAATTGTGAAAAACCGTTTTGAAGCAAAACAACAAGTAGAAACCTTTATTGGAAAGTAATTTGACATCATGACTAGCGGTAATAACATCAATCAACCAGTTACCTATCCTATTTTTACAGTCAGATGGCTTGCGGTTCATACCCTAGCTGTTCCTACTGTATTCTTTTTGGGCGCGATCGCTTCAATGCAATTTATTCAACGCTAAGAGTTAATCATGGAAAGAACGCCTAATCCTAATCAACAACCGGTTGAATTAAACCGTACCTCCCTCTATCTAGGACTACTCTTGGTCTTCGTTCTGGGAATTTTATTTTCCAGTTACTTCTTTAACTAACTGGGCTTTTTAACGTCAGTTGCTAGTTAGGTAACAGGTGGCAGAAAATTCTCAACTGACGACTGACAACTGACAACTGACAACTGACAACTGACAACTGACAACTGACAACTGACAACTGACAATTTTTGTAAGTGAGGAAAAAACTGTGTCTGGAAGTGGAAGAATTCCCCTGTGGGTCGTGGCTACGATCGCCGGTTTAGGTGTAATCACTGTTGTAGGTATCTTCTTTTATGGATCTTACGCAGGAATTGGTTCTTCAATGTAATGCTACCGGAAAAAGGCAGCAATTAAAAATACAAAAGACTAAATTTTTGCTTGATCATCATTTTTGAAATCCTGCTTCAGAAATTACCATAAAAACCGCCTACCTCATAGAGATAGGCGGTTTTGTTAGTTTTTAAATAAGTAATTAGCGCAAAAACTAAGTAACTAATTACCCATAGCTGAATTAAGCAATATCTTCGCTTTCAATGTATGAAAACAAAAACGCGAAAATTACTGCTGGTAAAACTAAGCCAGTGAGAGGAACGAAAATAGAAGGTAAAAAGGAGGAATAAGCCAACACAGTGGGCAAAAATGAACTTGACATGATGATAAAGTCCTGTAAAGTCTGACTACAATTCAAATTGAGCTTACTGCAAAATCTTCCTTAATTTCCTAAATCATCAAGATTTTTAACAGAAGTTACCAAAAAATGCGGTTTAGCGGTTTTGATAGTAAGCTACTATTTGCTTAAATCTTTGTCTATCTTCCTCAAGAGCGTCCGGTAGCCACGAAATCCATAAACCAGCAATTTGACTTTCGTTGTAATCAAACTCTAAAGATGTTTGGGAAATTAATCCCACTTCTACTCCTGCCAACTGATTTAGATGCGCTGCTATTTCTCGATATACCGCTAACGGTAAACCAGGAAATTCTATTTTCTCTTGCATCTCCATATCTATAAATCTCTCACAAAATTTTCCTGCGGGTTTGGCATCACAATATAATTACTAACAGATACTTTAGTTACAGGTTTAGATTCAGGTTTAGATTCTTCCGCAGGTTTTTCCGTTTCAAACCCAACAAACCCTAGTTTCCAAAAAAAACCAAGCAGCACGTTGTTAGTAATGTGCTTCTTGGTTAAGGGAATTACACAAATAAATTCTTCAGTAAGGCAGGTAAGATGCCTATTTTCCAAACATATTGGACTGGAAGATTTTTTTGATTTTGTATTCCCCAATATGTATTTTATACACACACTCATGGATGTATATTAGGGTACTAACTTACCAAAATCTGGATAGATTTTTACACCTCCATGAGGTTGTATAAATATTAAATCAGTAATTTAGGCACGAGGCTCAATCCGACCGTAGAACAAACCACGAATCTTCACTTCTTTAGGTTCACCTGCGCCCAAATCTGTATCAGAAGGTTGTTCACTTTCAAAAGTCCCAGCGATTTCACCAGAAGTGTTATCAACTTTGGCTACTTGCAAAGAAATTTTGCCATTGAGAATTTCTGCCCGCTTGACGTTAGTACGGGTTAATTCCTCCTCATCAGCTTGGGCTGGTAAAGCCACAGCATTATCATAGCCACTAACAACACCACGACCTTTAGGATCTAAGAAAGCAGCACCACGATAGGAAGGGACTTTAAAAGTTCCTTCAAAGTCAGTGGATGTATTGATGCTAGTTAAATTAGGTTGTGTTTGTGCGACTAAATTTTTGATGGTAAATAAGAAGGGTACTAGTTCACCACCGGGAAGCTTAACGGTGATAGCTTGGAAGTCAAGACCATCTTCTTCTGTAAAAGTCAAGCTATTATCTGAGTTGACAGTTAGCTTACCTTGTACTTGGTCAATGCTAGAAGTATATCTGGTCATAACTTTACCAGGGACAAATTCTGCTTCTTGACGTTTGTTAGCAGGTTCTTCTTTAACAAAGAAATTCGTTGGTTCTAAACAAAGTTCTTTGATGGAGTATGTTACGTTGGGAGCAACTGCAATAGAACCACGACTAGTTTCTGTCAGTTGGGGGCATTTGTTAGCCAACCCAGTGCCGCGAATTTGTTCGTAAGTGAGGACATCACTCACGCTGGTAGAGGGCGCATCACTGCACGCGGTGATTAGTCCCAAGCATAAAGCGAAGAAAGCAACAATTAAAGCGCGATACCTCATGGTCAACCTCAATCTCAAAAATTAATATCTAAGTTGTCAAACTGCTTTACTAAACGTACTTAAACGCATTGCGTTCCTGAGTCTAGAATTCAAACCATAGACTAAGCAGCGAACCGCATCCATGTCCGATTATGTATGTGTTGCCAGTACATACAATAAAGGTATTTGGATAAGGAAATTAGCCAGATCATACGACTTTTTTTAACTCAAAATCAAAGCACTCTAGTGGTTAAATCCTGCTGTAATACAGCACAGATTATGGAAAATCCTTCTCTACCTTACCACCAAGGATTCTCATTACCTGAGAATAGCCAGAAAGATATATAGCCTATTTTAGGTTTATGAGGATATTATGCCAGTTGCGTAACTTTTCCAGTATCCTATTAGTTTTATGGAGTAGAACCTTTCATGGAGCATGATCAAAATTTGGCATCTAAGGATAAATCCTGGCAGCTACAGGCGATTTCCAGCGCGGTGAAAGATGTAGCTGCAACCTGCCAGGGAGATGTAATTGCTATACTGGCTGTGTTACGTCATTTAGAACAATTGCACAGAGAAATTCGGGATGGGGTGTTTCAGGAAAATTTGCCCGATAATCGCCAAAGACTATATTCATTGCTCAGAAATATTGAGTCTGAGGGAGGTTGGCCTTATATCGCCAGAATGCGAATACAAGCTTTGTTAGTGAATTTGTCGGAGTGTGCTAGTGATGAGGATACTCTTCCCAGCCACACTCATGATGTTTTTCAATCCCCAGAATAGATTAGCGTTAAAAGTTAAAAATTGTTGTTGTGAAAGGGGAAGGGGGAAGAGGCAAGAGGGTTTGAAACGGTAATTTTACTTTTCTTTAGATACTGCGGTTTTTTGCCCCTCTCTACGGAAAGTAATATCTTAATGTAAATTAATTTAAATTAATGTAGCTTTATGAAACCAAAGGCTGTACTAAATTAACCGTAGACTGGGACTGTTGGCAAAAGCTAATTTTCTGGAAAATGCCCATGATATGGCATAAATTTGATTGCTCGTATAAGCGAACTCAATATACAAAATAAATTCGATTGTTACTCACAAGGAGTTGAGATGGCTGGGATATTATCAGTTGCTCGGACAAATTTAGCTCAACGTCGGCAGAAATTACGCCGTCAGCGACAAATCAAAGTTATTCAGGCTATTTGGCGAACAGTTGCCGTGACTGGAATGGCCTCGGCCTTGTTATGGGTGGCAATTCAACCAATGTGGGTATTAAAGGATTCCCAGCAAATAGTTATAAAATCCGGTGCCAAAATCGAGCCGACTCAAAAGGATATTTATTCACTGTTAGGATTATCCTCCCCTCAGTCTTTATGGCGAATTGAACCTTCCGTAATTGCCGACTCTTTAAAAAAACAACCAAATATTGCCGAAGCCACCGTTAGTCGTCGTTTGTTTCCACCTGGTTTAATTATTGAAATCCAGGAACGAGTTCCTGTGGCCATAGCCCAAATACGTAAAAAGCAACCCGCCACTAGTTGCACAGATGCGCCTTCTGCTCCGGGAAAGTCTGCTGATGTTAAGCCTTGTGTACAAAACAATAGTGCGGCTAATAAGCAAAGTGAACTAGGTTTACTAGATGCTAGTGGGATCTGGATGCCCATGGCTAAGTATATGTCAATGAATCCTCAAAGGGAATTACCCCAGATGATGGTGATTGGTTCTCCCACACAATATAGGCCATTCTGGACTCAACTTTATGAAGCTATTCGTCAAAGTTCTCTCAAGGTGACGGAAATTGATTTTCAAGATCCCACAAATTTAATTTTGAGGACTGAATTAGGAATTGTGCATTTAGGTAGCCCTAGCAACAAATTACCTGAACAAATTCAGGTACTTGAGCGAATGCGTCATTTAGGGACTCAATTTAATCCTAGTCATATGGATTATATTGATCTAAAAAATCCTGCCATGCCATTAGTACAGCTGAATCAAAAAAAACCAGCCTTAGAGATCAAAAAATCGACACAACCGAATACAAAACCAATCCTCAACCACTAAATACTGACATTTTCTTAAATTAAACTGCTGTGACTAATTTTATATTTTGGCAAATTGGCAAATTGGTGTACATTATACATATAGATGTACGATTTTCCAGTCATTAGTTAAAAAATCATGGTCAGGGTTGTAAAATCAATATCTGAAAAACATTCTGAAAAAACATGAGGAGGTGATTAAAAATTATTGGTAGGACTAAAGTCTATCGCAAAGCTAAGTGACCAGTTAAATATTCTATGTGAAGTAGTGCCAGCAGCTTTATGCCTATCCTTAGGCATGAGATAAATAAACATCTATGCTTTTTTGGAACTATACTTTTTAGGAATAGGGGAGAGTTAGCAACATTAACGTTTAGTATTATATACTAAACAGCTAATTATTTTATTTCACAAATCCACCAATAAAAGAGCCAGCAAGACCAACAGAATTTATACAGCAGTAATCAAAACTACTAGTCCATTTTAAAACGCCATGACCATTTTACAGCAAGTATTTCACTTTGAACCGTGACTTTTGTTGTTTATGCCAAAGTTAAATTTTATGCCTGAATCAGCGAGTAATTACTAGATATAGTCTACAACATCATGGTAGGCTGGTAAATAGTAAAAACAATAAAATACGATGCCAATAAATTCTGGCAACGTCAAAATATAGTTGACTGTTAAGTAAATCACACCGATAAAAGTCGTTTATCTATCCTTCGCAAATCCAATGACATTTGATAATAACCAAGGGCTAATCTATAACTCTCAAGCTGGAAACCAACCAGGATTCTCTCTGGCAGTTAACGCCACTAATCCTTTTAATAATTCTTCTTTAAACTTCACCCAAGGTCAAGATCATAAGAGAATTTCTACTGAAAGTAGGAGTATTGGTGAAATTGTTCCGGGTCGTGTTGCTAACATCAAGGTGATTGGTGTCGGTGGTGGTGGTGGTAATGCTGTCAACCGCATGATTGAGTCTGATGTGTCTGGAGTAGAGTTTTGGTCAATTAATACTGATGCTCAAGCTTTAACTTTAGCCGGCGCTCCTAGTCGTTTACAAATTGGGCAAAAGCTAACGAGAGGTTTGGGTGCAGGGGGAAATCCCGCTATTGGTCAAAAGGCAGCGGAGGAATCTCGTGATGAAATTGCTACTGCTTTAGACGGTGCAGACTTGGTATTTATTACTGCTGGTATGGGTGGGGGAACTGGTACAGGTGCTGCCCCAATTGTGGCGGAAGTAGCTAAGGAAATGGGCGCTCTCACCGTTGGTGTGGTGACTCGGCCGTTTATCTTTGAAGGACGCAGACGCACCAGCCAAGCGGAACAGGGAATTGAAGGCTTGAAAAGTCGAGTTGATACATTGATTATTATTCCTAATAATAAGCTGTTGGAGGTGATTCCTGAACAAACTCCTGTCCAAGAAGCTTTCCGCTATGCTGATGATGTGTTACGTCAAGGTGTGCAGGGTATTTCTGATATTATTACTATTCCTGGTTTAGTAAATGTTGACTTTGCTGATGTGCGGGCTGTTATGGCTGATGCGGGATCGGCTTTGATGGGAATTGGTGTGAGTTCAGGTAAATCTAGAGCTAGAGAAGCTGCGATCGCTGCAATTTCTTCACCTTTGCTAGAATGTTCTATTGAAGGTGCTAGAGGAGTTGTGTTTAATATTACTGGTGGTAGTGATTTAACTCTTCATGAGGTGAATGCTGCTGCGGAAACAATCTATGAAGTGGTTGATCCTAATGCCAATATTATTTTTGGAGCGGTAATTGATGACAGACTCCAGGGAGAAGTGAGAATTACTGTGATTGCTACTGGCTTTACTGGGGAAATTCAAGCCCCTTCAGTGCAAACTGTCGTTACTCCTAGAGTGGTTACACCTACTCCCATTCCTACTACTACCAGAAGACCTGCACCACTACAACCACCTGTTAATAATCCGCCCCCAGTTGCAGAACCACCCAAGGAAAAACCCTCTTTGGATATTCCTGACTTTCTGCAAAGACGACGGACACCTCCCAGAAATTAATTCAAGTTGTCTGGATTGGTAACATACCAAAATCTCTATAAACCTTTATTAAGAAAGGTTTAGAGTTGTTACGCACAATTTTTTATTCTCAATAAGAATTGTGTAATGTCTATATTTTCGTTGTTTATTGCGACTAAAGATATGTTAATAAACCAAATTATCCTTGGAAATTCTCCTTTTAATTTCTCTCTATAACTGGGTTTTATAATCTTTAATCCTGAGTAGAAAAACCAGATCCCCGAATTTTAGTATTGATTCAGCATTCATTAGACATCTCCGAAAAATATTTTAGAGACGTTCCATGGAACGTCTCTAAAAGGGTTGTAAGTCACGCACATTTAATTACCGGAGATGTCTATTGATATCATTAAAGAAAAAACGGGGATCTTGCATCTATTGTAGCTTGATTAAACTCCTTAAGTTACAGCAAGTAGCTTTGAGTGAGGTACACTTTGTGCGGGCAAGATGCCCGCACCACAAGAGTTTTATCATTAATATCTGTACTTCATAATATCGGAAACTGCTGTATGACAACTTCATAACCATTATGTCCGACTTTAATCACGACATCAATAACTGCATTCAAGACTTACAAGAAAATCTTAAAAGTGGTGGAGAACGCAGTCATTACCCCAGCCTAAAACGTCTCATTGAGGGTTTAATGATGGGGATTAATGCTAGAATTGAAGAAAAAGGTAATCAAGCAGGAATACCCGATTTAACTATCAGAAAAAATGAGCGGATTTTAGGATATATAGAAGCTAAAGATATTAATATTGATTTAACTAAAATCGAAAAAACACCACAACTCAAACGTTATTTAGAATCAAATATTGGTGACAATTTGATTTTAACTAATTATCTAGAATTTCGGTGGTATGTAAACGGAGAATGTGAAAAAACTGCTAAACTAGCTGATTTAAAATCAGGTAAAATTATTCTAATTAATGATTTACAACCAATCAAAGAATTACTACAATTATTTTTGAATCAAAAAGCCAAAGATATTAATAATTATTATGATTTGGCTAAAGAAATGGCAGCTTATACTAAAACCATTAGAAACGCAATTCAATCATCTTTAGAAATAGAAACAACCACAGAAGAATTAAATCGTCTAAAAGAGACATTTAAAAAACTACTACTTTTAGATATAGATAATGATAAATTTGCAGATATGTACGCTCAAACTATCGCTTATGGGTTATTTACTGCAAAAATTGGTCATGCACAAAACCCTGGACAATTTGCATTTAATCGCACAACAGCCAGTATTTATATTACCGATAAAATTCCTTTTTTAAAAGGTTTATTTGATTTAGTTTTAGGAACTAATAGCATTAGTAAAATTCACAAATCAATTGAGAATTTAATAGACTTATTTAACACAATAGACATGACCAATATTTTAGACAACTTTGGTCAAGAAACCCGCACAGAAGATCCAGTTATTCACTTTTACGAAACATTTTTAGCCGCTTATGAATCTTCATTAAGAAAAAGTAGAGGAGTTTATTATACTCCTGAACCTGTAGTTAATTTTATTGTCCGTTCTGTTAATGATATTTTAGTTAATGAAGAAATTTTTGATTTAGAATATGGTTTAGGAAATCGCAAAGTCACAATTCTTGACCCAGCAACGGGAACAGGAACTTTTTTATATGCAGTTATTAAACAAATTCGTGACAATCTTACCAAATTTGATATCCGTCAATGGCATAATTTTTTAAGAGGTACAAGACTTTTAAACCGTCTATTTGGGTTTGAATTATTGATGACTCCTTATACTATAGCGCATTTAAAATTAGGTTTATTATTAGGAGATTTAGGTTATAAATTTGCACCAGAAGAAAGATTAAAAGTTTATTTAACTAATGCGTTAGAAGCAGGAATAAAGGAAGGTCATTTAATTCCTGGTATTACTCAAATAATTGCGGAAGAATCCAGTCAAGCAGGAAAAGTAAAAACAGAAATTCCGTTAATGGTGGTATTAGGAAATCCTCCTTATTCTGTCAGTTCGCAAAATGCGAGTAAACGCAAAAGGGTCTTAAATCAAGATGAAAGATATTTAGTAGATATTGAATATACTGGTTCAGTTTGGAATCGGATTTATAAAACTGGAAAAGCGGGTAAAACTATCACCGAATTAACCCACATTGGGGAACTTTTAGAACTATATAAAGGTAGAGTCAGACTGGAAGGAGAAAAGAATATTCAACCTTTAGATGATGATTATATTAAATTTATTCGT
>NZ_BJCF01000050.1 GCF_005402965.1 Dolichospermum planctonicum | reverse complement strand
CTTATTGAGTATCCGCCAAAACTATCTATTTCTCAAATAGTAAATGCTTTGAAAGGGGTATCTAGTCGTAGGTATGGGCAAGCTGGCTATAAAAAACCTCATAGAGAAGCGTTATGGAGTCCCAGTTTTTTGCCATTTCTGTAGGAGGTGCGCCACTAGAGATATTAAAAGAGTATATTAAAAATCAAGAAAAGCCGTCCTAGAAGGACGGGGCTTGTATCCCATTATTTTCGGTCAGGTAAAATGGCTGTAATGTTGATTTTTTCGTTGGGAACTTCGGTCGCTTGCTGGGTAAGGGTTTTGGGGGTTTTTTCCCGCTGTCGGTTGGTGGTTTTACCACTTTTTTTCCTGATCTTTGGAAACTGTCTCTGGACACCTTGCTGGGTAAGGGTTTAAAATTGAGGGGTCCCCACTCGCTGGGGACATTAATTGAATGGAAACTTAAATACTTCTTGGATTAAGTATTTATTATGTGGTCCCCACTCGCTGGGGACATTAATTGAATGGAAACAAAAAGCTTGCAAGCTCTTCATTGCAACTACGAAAGAGTCCCCACTCGCTGGGGACATTAATTTAATGGAAACTTCTTTGACAAGAATGATGCCATTGTCAATTACCCCGTCCCCACTCGCTGGGGACATTAATTGAATGGAAACAAGTTTATTCTCGCAATCAATTAATCTCAGTATGTAGTCCCCACTCGCTGGGGACATTAATTGAATGGAAACTAATTGAAGAACCATATCTCCAAAGCTGCATTTAGTGTGTTCCCACGTCCCCACTCGCTGGGGACATTAATTGAATGGAAACTGACTATTGCCTATATATGCAATCTCTTTCGCGCTTGTCCCCACTCGCTGGGGACATTAATTGAATGGAAACCGTTCAGTGCGGGGAACTCCGTAATCGTCACCACGCAGCACGTCCCCACTCGCTGGGGACATTAATTGAATGGAAACGCGATCAAAGCTTTATGATTGTGGCTTTTCGCATCTAGTCCCCACTCGCTGGGGACATTAATTGAATGGAAACACCCCTGTACCCTTCGCTGGAGCAAGAGTTACAGTAAAGTCCCCACTCGCTGGGGACATTAATTGAATGGAAACACATTAGGATCTAGGAATTGGAATCTATTGGTTTTAGAGTCCCCACTCGCTGGGGACATTAATTGAATGGAAACAGGAAAAACGGTTAGCGTTATTAGACATGGTGCAAAACCGCTCTTAGTCCCCACTCGCTGGGGACATTAATTGAATGGAAACTATTATCTGTGGTTCAGCAACAATTTTAAAATTGTTGCTGAACCACTCGCTGGGGACATTAATTGAATGGAAACGTAAAGGTTGTAATTGATATTCACCCAGACAATGACCTTGGTCCCCACTCGCTGGGGACATTAATTGAATGGAAACTTGAAAGACGAAAAGCTAGGTCAGGGCTTTGAAAACATAACCGTAGAGTTAGTTGTTCCCATTTTAGAAAGACTAGCTGGCGATCGCTGGTTGGTCTGGTTTCCTAATGCTGTTGTAGCAGTTACAACCAATCCTACAGAGCTAACAATAGAACATGACAATGAACCGCTAAGAGACAAGTGGAGTGAGTACAAACAAGACTTCCTCCGCACTGCTAAACCAGAGTTGGGAGGAAGAATACTGTTCTTCCCACCCAGTGAGGTTTTCTTGCACTCTATCCTGGAGCAGCCAGCTCAGACGGGAGCTAACGTGGCTGACATCCCATTCATCTACCCTAATGATAATGCTGAGGATATAGCTAGGAATGCTGAGAGAGCAGCCTATGAGTCTTGGGAGCTAGTGTACTCTTAGTGGGGTAGACTAAATCTAGTAAATCTAAAAGGTCTATGAACTTCATAAAGCTTCTAGGGTTGTTAACCGCAGCCCTAGCCTTTTTACCCCTTGCTTGGGTAAGTATCGGTCAAGGCAGTGGTCTGTACCCTGAAGTAAAGCATTCTGCCTACCCAGCTCCTGGAACTTATACTCTTAAGACCAAAGTGTTAGGTTTCTGCGCGGGTAAAGACTACATAACATTCTCTTACAAATACTCAAAAAACAATTGTGTAGTCATACACCTTTCTAATAATGAGAAGCTAAGAGTAAAAGACCCGCACAACTTGTTAACTTACCAAGACCAGAAAGGTCAAGCAACGCTGACAGTTGATGGTTTTAACCGACCTACAGTGGTAAAGTGGCAGGGGGAGCAGAATGACTAAGGGTGTTAAACTAGTATTCCCCTTTTTTACTGTTGTGCTACTGTGTTACTTTTGGAATGAATTATACCAAAGACCCTTGCCCTCCCTAGCAAAAGACTGGATGCCAAAGCCCATAGAAGAGCCAGAAGTAGGTTTCTTCAAACATATAAAAGTCCTAGGCTCAGGCGATAGCTATTACCTCCTCAACCTAAACACAGACAGAGGATTAGTGCAGAACGTTAGAACTTACTTAGAACCTGGTAGCTACTGGAAGAATGTTACTATAAGCTCTGAAGGAAAAATCATTAACAAAGAGCTAACAAAGTCTAGAGGCACAGGCTGTATAGAGAGTGCTGTCATAATGCGCCGGAGTGGCATAGTCCGCGTGGCAGGTATACAAGCTGATGACGTGTATGGGAACTTTCATGGTAGGATCGATTTAGTAAACTGTAAGCCAAACAAATGATTAGATTCTTATTCAAAGGTAGAGGAGCCCACACCCTACAAAGCAGGAGACTTAGTAAACTACTTTGGGGGTAAAACTCCAGAGGTACAAACTATAGCAGAAGTAGTTGGGGACAAGGTAAGGTTTAAGGGGTTTACCAGGCTAACAGAAACTCAATGGGTTTCCCCTGTCAAAGTAGAAACAAAAGCAAAGCTAGAAGCAGAGCCAAAAGCAATGACAGATATCAAGTGGATTCCTGTTGACCCAGAGAACCTACCAAAAGGAGAGGTGTTAGCTATGAGGGCGAATCTGTGGCTGGTAGGAAAACTAGAGAAAGAAACAAATAGTTCAACAGTCTTGGTGTCTTTCTCAACTACTGATGAAAATACTTATTTTTTTAATCCGGTAGCCTACATACCTCTTGATAACCTCAAGCAACTGTGGGAGGAACAAAACCCAGCTAACCGCTACTCTAGTGATAGTGAAGCCTTCAAGCTTTTAGAGTGGGTTATTGAGTCTGATAGTAGTTTGGGTAAAGCATTAGGGGAGATTCCTGTAGAGGCTGAACACACTATAGAGATACTAGCTCAACAGATAATTAATCAGTCATGGCTGGTAGAAGATGCTCCCCGAAGTCCTTCTAGAGCAAGTTATAAATTCTTCTCTTTTCGAGAGGAGTTAATCTACTGGATTAAGTATCTACTGGATTAAGTGTTACATTGCTGATTAAAGCTGAGGAGGGGCAACCCTCCTTCTGTAACACACTTATGAGATAGTTTGTGTAGGAAAAAAGAACAGAGAGAGGCAATTGCACAAACTTCTATGAGCATTCACTTTATTCTTTTCTTTGGGGGATTCTGCTGGGTAGTCTTGCATCTAGCAAGACATTCTTTAATAACTCCTTATATAGCAGGGGGAGCAGCAATGACTCTCTGCTTTGTATTGCAATGCGAAGCAAAAGTCAGGTTAGTAGCTACAGTTCTTGCCTACTTTATTGTTTATCTCCTCAATGAGGATGTAGACCCCAACCAACTGCTAGTGAGAAACAGTGAGAGTGCAGCAGCCTTAACAGAAGAAATAGGTAGCACTATAAAGATAGTAAGAGTAGTGATCTTGTTGTTATTCTGCTTCCTTCCTATCCCCAGCCCTCCTGGACACATAACTGGGGTGTTTCCTTTAATCCTCTGCTCTATATTGATGTTCCTTAATAAAGACCAAATAGAGAGAGAAAATATTGATCTGATAAGTTACGTTCTTTTAGTAATAGGGTTAGTAGGTGGGGTAGCACTAGTTTTGTGGCTAATTAAAACCTTTTTAGTTTTACAAATACAAGTAAGTGTAATCCCAATCCTAACTGGGTTAGCTTTCCCTTCATTACTAGGAGCAGACCCACCTCCTACCCCTAGCCAAATACTAAGAGAAAGAGGCTTTAACTCTCCAGCAGGGGTCTCATCCATTCTGTGGACTTTTCTGCTCACCTGGGTAACACCAGGTTTATCACTAAGTGCCACCACGTCTGCGCTAATAGGTCCTGGTGCTTATCGCATAATAATAGCTAACCTAACTTCTGTGGCTATAGAAGGATGGAATTTAGGTCTGTTGTTTAGAGATGGGAGTTCAACTAAAACTCCTCTAGCAGATTTGTTACTCAGACCTGATAGACTTTACCAAACTCCAATTTTACAAGTGTCGGGGGCTGGTCAAGGCTATCTGTTTCTAGTAGTCTTTATGGGTCTTGTACCAGCAATAGCAATGTACCTATGTTGTAAAACTAAGTTTGAGCCAGACCCTTCTATAATCTTTGTGATTATGGTATTACAATCATTTGTATTAGCAGGCTGGTCAGCCTTAGTCCTAATACCACTAGGATTAGGATTTGGTTTGTTGCAGGTAGCGTGGATGCCAAACTATTCAGAACTTAGAAGCTTGTGTATACTGGCTCCTATGCTTGTACCTTAAAGGAGGTCCCCACTCGCTGGGGACATTAATTGAATGGAAACTTGAGAAATTCCGCGATCCCAAACTGATGACTGACTTTTACAAGCGAGATCCAGGGCATTTTAATTTTGTTTTAGGAGCGATTTTACATGAAAATTAAACTTGAATATTGCCCGTTTGGTGACATAGGCGAAAAAGAATTTACTTTGGCAAGTGTTGAAGTTGAGACGGAGCATAATGATCCTTTCGAGATCATTAATCCTGTTGTGAAAATTAAAAGTTACCCAGCAGCAAGCGACCAAAAAAACAAGCTGAAAGCCGCCGCAGAAAAAGCAAGTGTCAGGAAAAGTATAGAGGAAAGGGCTTTAAGGGCTTGGAACAGAGAGATTAAGACCTCGACTGGATTTCAGGGTCATGCTTATTCCCCAAATAATCTAGACCTGTCTGTTGCCGTTTATGGATTGGATTCTTTTAAGGTTTTGAGTATAGAAGGCAATGAAGATTTTAAAAATAAAATCCCGCCTATTCCAGAAGGAGCAGTTTCATAGTCAGATGTTTTAGTCCCCACTCGCTGGGGACATTAATTGAATGGAAACATTAAAACCTCTACAATTTGATCCACATGACTAATCGAGTCCCCACTCGCTGGGGACATTAATTGAATGGAAACGTCATGATATTAAATGCTTATCCTATAAAATTGTTCATCTTTCCCACTCGCTGGGGATATTAATTGAATGGAAACAACGCGAATAGATGACTATTTTCCGCTTGTATTTCCGTCCCCACTCGCTGGGGACATTAATTGAATGGAAACACTTCACCATAGATTGATTGAAAATTATTCTCAATAAGTCCCCACTCGCTGGGGACATTAATTGAATGGAAACTAAAATCTCAACTTCAGTAGCTATATCTCGTATTAGTCCCCACTCGCTGGGGACATTAATTGAATGGAAACACCAACTTGTACCCAGAGGGTATGTTTAGTACTTTCGTCCCCACTCGCTGGGGACATTAATTGAATGGAAACGCTGCCAGTGCGGGACTAGCAATATTAAGAATTGTTGTCCCCACTCGCTGGGGACATTAATTGAATGGAAACATTTCTTTACTGGACACTTTGTTCAGCGATCGCACGTCCCCACTCGCTGGGGATATTAATTGAATGGAAACCCTTTCGACAACATATAGGAACAGTTGATAAATTTGTCGTCCCCACTCGCTGGGGACATTAATTGAATGGAAACCTGATGATCAAACCCACCTAGGGGCGAACGGCCGTTCGCCCCTACATATCCCCACTGGCTGGGGATATTAATTGAATGGAAACCAGCTAGTAATAATACATAAGGTGTGAGGTAATTAACTGTGTAAAGAAATGTAAAATCGCTGAGAACTTCTTTACTCTTGCCTCTTGCCTTGCTATAACGACAATTTTCAACGCCAACCTACTTACTCATATTTATTAACAATGAAAGAAAGAATAACTACGCTTTTGTTTTTGATGGTCATATTTTCTATTTTTTTTAGAGCTTGTGGTGGTACTACTACCAGTACCAGCAGTACAGAACAAGAAAAAACAGAATGTGAAGAATTTGCGGAACGGGTTACAAAGAATAGCGGTGGCAGTAAATATTCTTTGATCAAATCTTGTGAAAAAGAAAAAGAGCGTAGTCAATGGGAAAATGACTATGAGGGATCATTGCAAAAATTAAAAGAGAAAAACCGTTAGCCGGAGGACACCTGCTAAATGGGGTAAGAGGTATAAAGGTTTTGTAAATAAAGACTCTAATCCTTTACCCGACAAGGATTGTAAAAACTACTTTTAGCGATCGCTCTTAATCACCAGAAAATCGGCGAAAGGCACGGAAGCCACTTGGCTTTAGACAGTGGAGGAAGTGCCAACGGCGAATTTATTCGCCGAGCATAAGATATAATTGAAACGCAAGTAAGAACAACCATCGGCACGAAGAAGTATTTTAATAAGGAGAAACCCCTGATTTATCTCGTCTGGGCATTTGACTGTAGCCTGGGTAAACAAGTAAAGGTAAAATATGGAGTGTATACCGCCAAAATTTGATGGACTCGGAAAGCAAAAAAAACATAAAAGTAAGCGCAATTGCAATACCTGTCGTACTGGTAGTTGTTTTGAGCGTGTAGAGGGATAATTGACTATTCCTTTTAAGCAAGTCTTAAAGAATCTGCGTGTCTTTAGACCGCAGAGTGTCAAAGAATTAATTATTGAGTCCCCACTCGCTGGGGACATTAATTGAATGGAAACATTCTTAATCCGAGCAATTCACTCAGGAAAAGGTGAGTCCCCACTCGCTGGGGATATTAATTGAATGGAAACGACAAATAGTCCACTAAACCAGAACCATACATATACCGTCCCCACTCGCTGGGGACATTAATTGAATGGAAACGTCATGATATTGAGCGCTTATCCCATAAAATTGTTCATCTTTCCCACTGGCTGGGGATATTAATTGAATGGAAACAACGCTCATCAATAGTATATATAAATACATAATAAAATATGTACTGATATTTTGAGAATCAGTACATTTTAACTATCAATCAATGTTTGGTAAAGGAAACGCTGTAACTTGATAGCAGCATAAATAAGAACCAATGTCAAACAAAATAAAATATTTTTAATAAAATCCTCAAAGTCAGGAAAAGCTTACAGAGTAAGGGTTAGAGCAAATATTACAAAAATCTTGAGATATTTTAGATTCCTAGACAAACACTGAATCGCGCTCTTATAATTCATCTATAAGCTAAACAGGGGATCTACCGATGACAGCAGAATATTGGCGGGCTAAGATTTGGGGGTTACTACATGACCCTGTATTAAAAGCGTTACATGACAATACAGGACGGGGTAAAAATAGCTTCTATAAACAACTAGAAGTAATGAAAGCTTGGGTTGAAATTGGCAAAACCCCCGATGATTCTCGTGGTAAAGCATTAGCAAATATCCTATTAGCAGATCATGTAGCTTCAGCAAGTGATAGATCCGCCATTGGTGGTACTACGGAATTTATAAACTATGCAGAAGGTAACAACCCTAACAAGGGATTAGAAATTAGACATTTACTATCTGGTGCAAAACAAGATTTTAAAGTTAATTTTCACCAAGAATTAATCAATGGTAAACGTGCAGATTTTTTATCTACAAAAGAAGAGAAATTATTAGAAATACTAGAAACAGCACCACAAAAATTTCAAGACGAAATTGAAGATAATATTCCCAAAATTAAAGAATTATATTGGTGGTTATGGCGTTGTTTACCTAAAGTCACCTGTGATATCTTTGAAGATAGTTCCTTAATGTTAATGCCAGCAGAAACCAGGATTCCCGATGCTTCAATTTGGAGTCATGTAAGTATGACATCAGCCCTAGCTGGTGGTTTTGCTGGATATGATTTAACATTAGATGAAATTAAAAACTGGCCAAGAGGTAAAGCCGTTTCTCATCCTTATTTAGCAGTATTTAGTTTTAGTCCAGTACAGGAACTAATTAAATCTAGTCGCAAAATGCGGGATTTTTGGGCGGGTTCTTGGTTATTACATTATTTATCAGCTAAAGTTTGTTGGCAACTAGCCAATCAATATGGACCAGATACCTTACTTTATCCTAGTTTATATGAACAACCATTAATTGACCATTGGTTATTACAACAATATCGAGATTTTTCGCCATATATAAACCAACCATCACCAGAATCATTATTAACCGCAGGGTTTCCTAATGTGATAGTATTGGTATTACCAGAAGGCAAAGTACAAGCAGCCATGCAAACAGCCCAACAAACCTTGTTAAAAGAATGGTTAAAAGTGGGGGACTTAGTATTAAAAGAATTGCAAAATGAACGTTATTGGATGAAAGGTTTAGATCCCAATCATACCAGATGGCAAGGTTGGTTAAAATCCCAGTGGCAAACCTACTGGACAGCATTACCCATAGGTAAACCAGAAGAAGAGTGTAAATGTTCTGCTAACGAAAACAAAAATCAAGAATTTGAAACCTGGTCAAAAGCACAAAATGAAACTTACAATTTAATCAACAATAAAAATCAGCTTTTCAAAGACCAAGAAAAAGATTTATTACAAGAATCTTATCAAATTCGTCAACAGATATATAAAAGGGGATTTAGTGCTAATATAGGTTCATGGTGGGGTTATATTTTCGACGCAACCCGCGCTAGTTTAGCATCTGTTAAAAACGCTAGAAATTGGGAACTTCCCACAGCTTTTGGACCCCGTTCCACAATTTCTGGTATTGGTCCAGTTGTCAGTCCTGGTAATCAAGATCAAGATAAAAAAGACTGGATGACAGAAGGTGAAACCAAACATTTTTGGAAGCATAAAGCAGGGTTTTTTGATGGTAGAGAACAGTTAAATGCTACGGAGGTATTAAAGCGGGGTTTACATAAGGTTTTACCAGAATTATTAGGAGTAGATTTAGAAATCTCCTATCCAGATTTAACCTCTGGAGTTGCAGGATATTTGAAAGTTAATCAAAGTAATCCTGAACATAAACGTAATTTTGAAAAAGCTTGTCAATCCATAATTGAGAAATACCCTGATATCGAGAATACACTCACAGAAATGAGAGGTAAATGGGGTATTCCTTGGATAGATAAAAAACAGAATCCTAAAAAATACCATCCCCGCTTACTTAATGCAGGTTGGATACTAGAAGATTTACCCAATAGTGAAGCATTAAAAGCAGAATACACCCAAGGAATTAATCAAATTCTCAGTCAATGCTATCCCAACAATAACCCATCAGATTGGTATGTATTAGCAGCAGGTGATGGTGATAGTATGAGTGAATGGTTAAAGGGTTCAAAAATGAAACCCTACCGGGAATATATTCCTGATGGTTTTGAGGAAAAAGTTACATTAACTAACTTTCCAAAGTTTTTAGAAATCCAAAAACGCATGGGACCTAGTACCCACAGTGCATTAAGTCGCGCGTTATTAGATTTTTCTAATCAATTAGTTCCCTATTTGACACAAAACCGTTATGCGGGTAGATTAATTTATGGTGGTGGTGATGATGTTTTAGCTTATACCAATCTTTGGGAATGGGATAAATGGTTATGGGATATCCGTCAATGTTTTAAAGGTGCAAAAGACCCCCGTGGAGAATTTAGCAATAAGGGTGATTATTGGCAATATTTAAAAGATGATGGTAAAAAAGTTGGTTTAGTTGAGCGTCCATTATTTACAATGGGTAGCACGGCTACAATTAGTTTTGGTATCGTAATTGCCCATCATTCTGTACCCTTAGCAATAGCTTTAGAAAGTCTCTGGGAAGCGGAAAAAAAAGCCAAAGATCATGTTTATATTGATAACAATGGTGAAAAAAAAGCCAAAGACGCTGTACAAGTGCGGGTATTATACAGCAATGGTAATACCTTAAAATCCACTGCTAAATTCGATGTTTTTTCTGAATGGCAGCAATTAATCACAAATGATTTAGAAAGTGCGATATTTGAACAAGCTGCGAGTTTATGGAGTCAACACCCCGCACCGAGTTTAGAAGCTATTGTACCTTGGACAAAGGCATTTTGCGATCGCCGAGATCAATTCCAAAATGATGAAGATGCGAAAAAAGAGTTTCAAAAACAGTTAGCGGACTTTTTCACAGCGTTGTTTATTACTACCGAAACCAAACAACTAGATAATGAAATTCAAAGTTGGTTAAAACTAGCGGCATTTGTCAAACGTAACCGTGATATAGATATAAAAGTAGGAGGTGAGAAATAATGTATTGGTATAAACTCACACCATTAGATATTTTAATGTTAAGAGATGCTAAACCATTTTCACCACAAGAAAGGGCATGGGCTGGTAGTATATTTCCTCCTAATGGTCATACTATAGCTGGTGCATTTAGGGGAATATTGGGGGAAAAGAAAGACTTTAAAATTGTCGGTCCATTCCTTTGTTATCAAAACACAGAAAATACCCTATATCTTCCCCGTCCTTTAGGTTTTGCCAAATCTGTACCCCTTGTCCCTTTAACTTGGGAAACAGAATCTTATATCAACAATGCCTTATGGGATAAAACTCAACCTTGTCCATTAGTTAAAGCTCATCATAAAAAAGATGATGATGATGATGATTTGGTTAAAGGCAATGGAGTAGAAACAAAATTCAGACAATATTTACCTTATTGTGTTGTTAAGAAATATTTAGAAACGGGGAAAATAGATAAAAATGATTGGAACATAATTAAAGACAGTCATGAGGATAAACCTTGGGACGAAGAAACCCGTTCTCATAATAGCATTGAACCCGGAACAAAACAAGTTAAAGATGCTGATGGTTACTTTGTAGAAAAGGCCATTCGTTTACATCAAAATTGGAGTTTTGCCATAGGCATTAATCACGAAATTACAACACCTGCGACAATCAGATTAGGAGGAGAAGGACACAGATCAATAGTAGAATCTTGTCCAGAATTGGGGGAACAATGGCAAGAATTACAAAAGATCTCCCGTGATAATTTTCAAGCTGATACTCAATCAATCGCTTATTTAGTTACTCCTGGAGTTTTTGAAAGACCACATAAATATAATCCTGAACAAAGAGTAAATTTATGTCGTCCTTATCCCTGGGAATGGAAACTCAAAGACGGTAATTTTGTGAGTATGTCCACAGATAAAGCAGTACCAATTAGTTGTAGAATTAGGGAGAAACAAGACAAGACAAAAAGCATTACAAAAAGCATTCCTGCACCCCAGGTTTTTGCCGCACCACCGGGAAGTTTATACTACTTGAATAAACCTCAAGGATTGTTTCAGGATAATGAAAGTTTAGCAAATGATAAAAAAAATCGTGTAAACAATTGGCGACAATTGGGTTATTCAGAAATGTTGTGGATTAAATATCAAGGAAAAAGTGAGGAGAAATCTTAATGGAATACATCTATTTATATCTACTTTCACCATTACATACGGGTGGCATAACTCAGGAAGGTAATTTATTAGGAATTGCCCGTGAATCTCATACTAATTTACCCTATATTCCTTCTAGTACAGTCAGGGGTAAAGTACGTTCATTGGCTACAGATAAAGACCTAAAATATCAACTATTTGGCACTGATTTACAAGACGGACAACTAGAACAGGGTGATATTTGGATTGGTGACGCTTCTATATTATGGTTGCCAGTACCATCATTAAGTCATAGTGTAGTATGGATTAGTTGCCCGCTTTTATTACAACGTTGGCAACGTTTACAAGGAGGTAAATTACCCATACCTGTAGAATATAGTTGTAACTTTAATAATAATTCTCCGGTTTATTTAAAGGATGCAATTATCCCAAAAAATCAATTACAACCAGGACAAAATTTACAACAATTTGTACCAAAAAGTGATGCTACGGTTTCTATAAATCGGTTATTGGTTTTACCTGATAAACACTGTGCTACATTAATTCAAATGAGTTTATGGAGACAGGTGAAAATTAAACTCGATGAACATAAATCTGTAAATGGTGGTTTCCGTTATGAGGAAGCAATTCCACCAGATACATTAATGTATTTACCTTGGGGAATTACATCACAAGCTAATGGAAAATCAAAAAAATCTGCTCAAGATTTTCAAAAATTATTGGCGAAAAATGACATTTTGCAAATTGGCGGACAAGAAAGTTTAGGACGGGGTTTTGTGCAACAGTGGATGTCAACTGCTAAAGAGAATTAGAAAATTTGTCTGATAGCAAAGCGTGGTGCAAGCCATATCAGGATGTCCAGGATTTAAGGATTTACAGGATGAAAACAATAATTTTATAGCCTGTAAAAGTGTAGTCAGAAAAAGGAAATTAATATGACATTTGACCCTAGAACCATTGCCACACCAACTTATGACGCTTTAAATAATTTACGCAATTTACACCATCAAGATGAGAATCGTTTGAAACAACAAAAAAGTCAAGCAGTGGAACTTTATACATACCTTTCTACTTGGGGAATGATGCGATTAAAAGCCGAAGAAATGGCATTACCTGATAAAATGGAAGGTAAAAAGCAAGTAGTAAAGAAATTCTTTGAATGCTTACAACAAGTATCAGGAACAGCAAATTTATCTGGTGAACAAGGTTTAACAACACTAAAAAATCTTAATACAGATGAATATTTAGGTATCACAGGTTTGGGACTAGCGTTAGCACAAGAATTTAGTTTTTGGGCTACTGCTGTTTATTGGGATATTAAGGGAGAGTAAAAATCATGGTATTTGAAAGACCTAGACCACGTAACTCAAATCAATCTAATTCCCAAGCAGTTAATAGACCTACTAGAAACAATCCTCCAGCTAATGATCATAGAGATGGTAATAGAGGCGGTCATGGGGGTAATAATAATGATAGAAATAATAGAAATGGTGGAAATGGTGGAAATCAACCACCTATACCTTCTCCCTGGTTAAACCCAGAAAATGAACCTCAACCACATCCAGAGGCGAGTTTTGTAGAATATTTGCGTTGGATGCGAATTCCTTGCAGCAGCGCTTCGCTATCGCCTAATCATGATTATAAAGACCCCACCAAAGTACAAATATTACAAATGGCCGAACAGGGGTCAAAATATTCCCAGCGGTTACAACAACTAACAAAACGTACTGAATTAATAGCCCAAAAAAGTTTTAAAGTCCAATGTCCTTGGAGAATTAGAGTAGGTGGACATAGAGGACCAGAAAGTATTTTATTACCCGCTTTTGATGCTTTGGGTATTCCTTATATTCCCTCTAGCACCCTGCGCGGTGTGGCCAGAACCCAAGCTATCAGGGAAATCATGGCTAAACACAACATTGAATGGCAAGAAGCAGAAAAACAAATTGCCCTCTATTTTGGTTCATTAGAAACTCAAGATCAAGCCAATCAAGCGGGTAAAGTTGTATTCTTAGACGCTTATCCTTTACCAAATCAAAATCAAAATGTATTAGCTGTGGATATGGCTAATAATATTTGGCAATGGGATAATAATTCACCCAATAATACACCTAAATATAGCCCCAATCCTAACCCATTTTTCAGTTTAGAAAAACCCATGTTTTTGATTGGGTTACGGTTAGCTAGTAATTGCCAGGATAACGACATATTAGAAAAAGTCAAACAGTGGTTAATCAAAGGTTTACAAGCTGGTTTAGGTTCTCAAGTTAACACTGGTTATGGTCAATTAAATCCCGCAGGAAAACTTGAGAAGAATCATGAATTTTTTAGAGTTGAATTTGTTATAGAAGGCCAGTTAATACATGGTAGACAGAGGTTTAGAAATGTTAACCAACCTTATCAAAGGGGAGATGATGGTAGATTTAGAACTGATAATAATGGTAAGTTAAGAACTGACAATATAGCTACTTCAGAAGTCCGCCCGGTGGCCTTTAAATCAATGTTACGTTATTGGTTTAAAACCTTTGCACTAGGAATTTTAGAACCTGGACAAGTTCAAGAATGGGAAGCTAAAATATTTGGTGGTATTACTCCCCCTAATCAAAAATTTGGCTGGTTAATGGTCAGAGTTTTAGAAGGAAAAACTATTAGAGATAATGCTGCAAGTCGAAATGATAATTTTGGTGAACAATCAGGAATACTCACATTAAACTATTCACCGGAAATTCCCCAATCTCAAAAACAGAATTTAGAGAAACTAATCAAAAATCTCACCTGGTTAATGTTTCATTTGGGTGGTATTGGTCAAGGTGCAAGAAGACCATTATATTCTCGAAAAGATCGTAATCCTCCCCGTCCTCCTTGGTATCGTGGCTGTAATTTAATTACTGAAAGTGATGATATTTTTTGGACATTACCAGATAATACTCAACAATTTCAAGAATTATTCAAAACTAAAATCAGGAATTTTTATGAAGCATTACAAAGGTTAGGTGTGAATTTTAATTCTCGACAATTAAGAACTTGTGGAATAGTTAGAAATAACCAATGGACAGAAGCAATAGACGCAAATTGTCGCATCTTTGTATGTTCTGGAGATGAAAAATTCGGTAAATCTTATGCCCTATCAGTTTTACATAGTGATGAACTAAAATTTCATGATAATTATGACGGTAATCTTTGTGGCAAAACTCAAGGTAATCAGGTTATTCCTTCCCCTGTATGGATTGCAGATTTAGGAAGTTACCAAGTAGTCACAGTATTTGGTGCTAATGAAAATCCACGCCGAAAATATTTAGAAAAATTACAAAATAAACTGCAAATCTTCCCATTATGACAACCACAAATAACACAAATCAAGTTAGCACCCTGATCATTACCGTAGGAACTCGACAAATAGGCTGGCGGTGTCAAGATGGTATCATTCGTTCCTTTGGTGCAGATGGTAATATTAGTTATCCTCCACATATCAACGAACTCTATCAAGAACTAGGAATAGAACGGGGTAAACATGAAGACGAAGATGGTAAAACCTATCCTTGGAGTGGTCGAGATTTAGGTAAAAGATATTATGATTACTGTCAGGAATGGTTAGGTGGTGATTTTAGTAATGTGGAATTATTGTTAGATAAAACTGTCATTGCAGGAGGAGTAAAACAAGGCTTAAAACATATTATCCTATGGGGAACAGACCAACCGGAAAGTATTAGTTGGAATTTTCGCAGATTAGATACTTTATGGTTAGCAGAATTAATGAAGGGAAAAATTAAAAGTTTATTTCCTAATATTAGGGTTGATATTCACGCTCCAAAAATTAATGCTGGTAATAGTCATGAAATTCGAGAAGAATTAGAACAACTGGTTTTAAAAGAAGCTATCAATGCTAACGAAAATCAAGAGTTTGTTCTCTGGATTCAAACTAAAGGATGTACCCCTGTAATTGCTTCTAATGTAGAAATTTGTGCAGCCGCTTTAGTACGTCAATATCAAGTATTTAATGCTAGTCCCGATGAACCAAAGGAATTTTTTACTACCTTAGAAAATGGTTTAATTACTGCTAATCATTCCCAGAATTTTCAACTTATTACGATGAGTGAATATTTCTGGGCGTTAGAAAAAGTAAAAATTAAATCAGCTTGGGAAAGAGGTGATTTTTCAGAAGCCCAAATTTGGCTAAAAGTTCATGAAAGTCGTCATTCAGTATTATATAAATTAGCTGGTTTTTTAGCAAAATACAATAATTGGGAATCTGAATCTAATCATGATTTTTACCCAAAACTTAAAGATTGGATAGGTTGTAATGATGTTAGTAAAATAACTGATTCACAACAAATCATCAATTGGAAAACTCAACTGCAAAAAATACAAACTGATGATCTTAGCAAACTTTGGGAATCAACAATCATCTTAGAACTTTCTCTAAAACGAGAAAATTACACCACTGCATTTATTCAGTTTGTCCAATTGTTAGAACAGTTATTATATATTCAATCAACAGCCCAAAATTGGACTGCTAAAGGTTGGATAGTAAGTAATCAAGATGAACCAAGTCTAGCAGAATTAATGCAAGGTTGGTGTATTTACAAAAAATTCAAAGAAGATAATAAATGGTCAAAATTGTTAAAGGCTATTAGAACAAAGCGCAACGAAATTATTCATAAAGGGGAATCTATAAATTCAACAAAAATCGGTAATATTTGGGCTAATAATAAATTTTCAGGTGTATATATGCCAACAACTTCAGAAAACATTAAAAAACTGATGACGGATACATTCAAAGAAATCAGCACTCTTCCCAATTTGAATAACTTATTAATGCGTTCTTTGTATCAGTGGGGATTGCAATATTTAGAGGATGCAAATTAACTAGCGATACTTGCGGTAAGCTATGCTAACGCTTCTGGTAACTTTAGTAATTATTAGTGATCTCTTTAAGCAGGGGAAAGTGGTGCAGCGAGATTTGTTAAGTGAATAGCATTCCTACCCCAATCGTCAGAAAATATCTAGATAAAAATCCTGATTTTAGCTGTATCATATTCCATAATTACTTATATATAAAACAATAAATACCATAAATTCCATAAATAGAGTTATAGTTGAAAACTAATTGATCTCTTGATTATTTTGGCATAATTTTGTATTTTTTGAACAAAATACTATTATGATATAGCAGTTGCCATGCTTGTGAGGTACAAAGTTTTTTAGTTTTAGGGAACTCTGAACAGGGAACTCTGAACAGGGAATAAATTCGTGTGTACTTCATGAGACTGGGAAACGCTATAAGTAGAAAGTAACTTGTGTAAACTCTTATGCAACAACGAAAAATTTTTACTTGGCGATTATTTTACCAGGGACTATGTTGTTCTGTGATTACAGGACTTTATGCTTGCAATAATCAAGCAAATTCTGGTATAAATCTGGAAAATTTTAAGATTGGTGCCAATGTGACACAAATTCAGAAAATCAGCCGCAAAGATGACAATACTACAATTTATATTCAAGGTAAAGTAGAAAAAACCGCTCCTTTAATTAAAAAAAAAGCATATCAAATTAGTGATTCAACTGGTAAAATCTGGGTGATTACTAATCAGAGAAACCTGGGAATTGGAGAACAGGTAATATTCAAAGGTAATGTTAAGTACAAAAGTATTCCTCTGGACGGAAAAGAATACGGGGAAATTTATTTAGAGGTCAAGTAATTTATGAACGGTCAATTAGTGAATGTATCCGTTGCTATTCTCTATCGAGAGAATAAGTTTTTGATGCAATTACGGGATAATATTCCTAATATTATAGCTCCTGGATGTTGGGCTTTGTTTGGTGGACATATCGAACCTGGAGAAACTCCAGAAATAGCGGTTCAACGAGAAGTTATGGAAGAAATTGGTTATGAATTAACGGCTTTTTCTCAATTTGGAATTTATAGCGATCAAAAAGCTGTTCGTTATGTCTTCCAAGCACCCTTGTTAGTACCATTAGATCAACTTGTACTTTCTGAAGGTTGGGATTTAGATTTGTTAACAGCAGAAGATATCCAGCAAGGGAAATATTTTTCTCAAAAAGCAGGAGAAGTAAGACCTTTAGCAACTTTACCTCAAAAAATCATGTTAGATTTTATCAAAACGCTATAAAATGATAGTGTGGGCTGTATCACTTAGGTAATCAAAAGCTTTGAAAATGAAAACTTTTTTTAATTGCTTTTCCAAAAACTTAGATTATTACTTAGATTATTAATAAATTCCATGGAATCACAACCAGAGAAAAAACTAGCAAATTTACCGAAATGGCTAAATATAGGATTAGCATTTCCTATAATTATTCTTAATGGATGGTTATTAATTCAATTTATTAACTATTTTCAACCTTTAGTGAGTATTATTTCTATTGCTATTCTCCTAGCTTTTGTTTTAGATTATCCGATTAAACTTCTCCAAAAACGTGGAGTACCTCGTATTTTAGCTGTTGTAGTAGTATTGCTATTATCTATTATAATTTTAGGTGCAATTGGGGTTATTTTATTACCACTTATTCTGGAGCAATTGAATGAATTAGCTAATCTTCTTCCCTATTGGATTGAATCTGGAACTCAACAAATAGAAGCTTTACAAAATTGGGCATCCACACAAAAATTACCAGTCAATTTAAGTGGTTTGGCTGCTGAATTTTTAGGGAAAATATCTGCTCAACTTCAGTCTTTTACTGGAAAAATATTAGGTTTTGCTTTGGACACTATTGGAAATTTATTTAATTTAATCATAACTATAGTTCTGACGATTTATCTAGTTTTGAATGGTGAAAGTTTATGGGATGGAATTTATCTCTGGTTTCCTGCACATATTACTAGGAAAGTTAGGGAGTTACTGCGGGAAGATTTTAATAATTATTTCATAGGTCAAGCTACATTAGGTGCTATTTTAGCTATGACTATAACACTCGCATTTGTATTGTTACGTGTGCCTTTATCATTACTTTTTGGCTTAGGAATTGGTTTATTTTCCCTATTTCCTTTTGGAACAGGTATTGGTATTGGTATTGTTAGTTTATTAGTGTCCTTAAAAGACTTTGGTTTAGGTTTAGAAGTTGCAGCTATAGGTGTAGCTATTGACCAAATTAATTCTAATATTGTGGCTCCACGCATTTTAGGAAATTTAACTGGTTTAAATCCTGTATGGGTGGTAATTTCTTTATTGATAGGAGCAAAATTAGGAGGTGTGGTGGGTTTATTAGTTGCTATTCCTCTAGCTAGTTTTATTAAAGATATTGCTGATAATTGGCGCAATGGTGAATTTAAGGAAACCTCTGTTAATGTTGATATTGAATATCTAAAAGAATCATAAATTATGGAAAATCTGATTTATTGGTTTGGTGGATATTTATAAAAAATTCTGCCATATTAACTGCATATCTTATTTTTCAGATCTTATTTTTCATAAATGGGATGTAGTTGAATATGCAAAAAAACAAGAAACTGATTACAATACTCAAGATCAAATCTCATTCCTTTGTCTAACTATCATGGAAAACTTTGTTTTTTATAATCCTGTTAAAATCCTGTTTGGTAAAGGTCAAATTGCTAACATTGGTACAGAAATTCCCCCAGATGCTAAAATCCTGATTACCTACGGGGGAGGTAGTATTAAAGCCAATGGTGTTTATGATCAGGTAAAATCAGCATTAGCGGGACGGAATGTATTTGAGTTTGGCGGTATTGAACCTAACCCCCACTTAGAAACTTTAATGCAAGCCGTTGAATTGATACGCAAAGAAGGTATTGACTTTCTCCTCGCAGTGGGTGGTGGTTCTGTCGCGGACGGAACTAAATTTATCGCTGCTGCTGTTCCTTTTATAGGCGACCCTTGGGATATTTTAGCAAAGGGTGCGCCTGTAACTGCGGCTTTACCAATGGGGGTGGTGTTGACCTTACCGGCGACCGGTTCGGAAATGAATACAAACGCGGTTATTACCAAGTGGGAAACTCAAGAAAAGTTATATTTCGCCAGTCCTTTGGTATTTCCTAAATTTTCAGTTCTTGACCCGGAAACAACTTTTTCCCTCCCTCCTAGACAAGTTGGTAATGGTATTGTTGATGCTTTTACTCATGTCATGGAACAATATTTAACCTATCCGGTAAATGCACCACTACAAGACCGCATGGCTGAATCAATTTTGAAAACTTTGATTTCAGAAGGACCAAAAACTTTAGCAAACCCTACAGACTATGATACTAGAGCAAATTTAGTTTGGTCAGCAACAATGGCCTTAAATGGGTTAATTGCGGCTGGTGTTCCCCAAGATTGGACTACTCATATGATAGGTCATGAATTGACAGCTTTACATGGCTTAGATCATGCTCAAACTTTAGCGGTTGTCTTACCTAGCACTTTAACAATTAGACGCGATCGCAAATGGCAAAAACTTCTACAATATGCAGATAGAGTCTGGGATCTTGTCGGTGGTTCAGAAGAGGAACGGGTGAATACAGCAATTAGTAAAACTCGTGATTTCTTTGAATCAGTTGGGGTGCGTACTCACTTATCTGATTATGGTGTGGGGTTAGAAACTATTCCCGCAGTTATTGAGAATTTAGAAAAACATGGGATGACAGCTTTGGGAGAAAATAAAGATGTTAACTTGGAAGTTGTTGAGCAAATTTTAGCTCTTTGTGCTTAGAAATTAAATTGGTAGGGTAACGATAAATATTGCTTGATTTAGGGTGAAAGGGAAAGAGGAAAATGATCATAAACAAATATTTACTCTTTACCCTTTAACCCTTTCCATCACAAAGCAATTTTTAAAATCTACAATTTGAAAGACAAAGATTTTCTATAATTCAACCAAAATGGTACAAGTAATCCAAAAAGCTCTGACATTAGATGAGTTTCTGCAACTACCAGAAACGAAACCTGCAAGTGAATATATTGATGGTCAAATCATTCAAAAACCCATACCACAAGGAAATTATCATATTGAACATTTTAAACCTCAAGGTATAGATGAAACTGTGAGATTTGATTATTTTAATCTTATAGTTTCCTGTCAAGGAGAAGATCAACAACCCCGTGTTCCTGTACATTGTGGACATCAAAAAGATAATTGGTATGATGAAAAGTTGTTAGTTTCACCGTTAATAGCAAATTGTGCAGGGTTTTTTAAATATTCTGCTGCTGGTGAAATTTTACCGACAGAAGAAACTAATAAAAAACTTGCTGCTGAGACAACAATAGAAAAATTAGCTTTGAATATTCCCAATTTAAAAAGAATGCGTCAAGCTGCAATTGATGCAGAATTAAAATTATTAGAAGATGAAGACTTTAATGAAGAGGAAATCAGGAATATTATTAAGGATTATTTAGAATTGAATAATGACGGAAAGTATCAACCATTTTGTGTTACTATTGTTTATATTTTGGAAAATTATTACTGTAATTCAATTGATCCAGGTTAAAACATATTTCGTGGACAATAAGCAGTATAATAATATAAAGATATTAAGGAGCTTACATATTCCATGCCAACTATTAAACAAAGATTTACTGTAATTCTTGAAAAAGAAGACAATGGGTATGTTTCCCTGTGTCCAGAATTAGATATTGCTAGTCAAGGAGATAGCATTGAGGAAGCAAAAGATAATTTAAAAGAAGCAATTGAATTATTTTTAGAGTTTGCTTCACCTTCAGAAATAAAAAATCGTCTTAAAAGCGAAATTTTTATTACTAATTTGGAGGTTTCTGTTGGGTAAGTTACGCTTACTATCAGGTAAAGAAATCTGCAAAATTTTACAAGACAATGGCTTTACAGAAGTTAGACAAAAAGGAAGTCATATTGTCATGCAAAAAGCAATAGAAGACTCTACTTTGACTGCTATTGTACCTAACACTCATCTGTTAAACTTGGTACATTAATGTCAATTATTCGACAATCTCAACCACCTCGTTCTCTATTTGAATAATAATTTTATCTCCAATCTCCAATCTCAAATCACTATGACACAACAACCGATACAAGTAATTGGCGGCGGACTTGCAGGAACAGAAGCAGCATGGCAAATAGCCCAAGCGGGCGTGCCTGTAATTCTTCATGAGATGCGCCCTAAACGCTTCAGCCCTGCCCATCATACCGAAAATTTAGCCGAATTGGTCTGTAGTAACTCCTTTGGGGCTATGGCCAGCGATCGCGCTGCTGGTCTATTACACGCAGAATTACGGCAACTTGGTTCTATTGTCATCTCTAAAGCAGATGAACACGCAGTCCCCGCTGGTGGGGCTTTGGCGGTGGACAGAGGACAATTTGGGGAAGATTTGACCAAAACCCTAGCCAATCACCCTTTAATTGATTTTCGACGGGGGGAAGTTACAGCCATTCCCGAAGGTATTGTCGTTTTAGCTTCAGGACCCTTAACCAGTCCCGATTTAGCCGCAGATTTACAACGATTTACGGGGATGGAATACCTCAACTTTTTTGATGCTGCAAGTCCCATTATTGCGGGAGATTCTATCAATAAAGATATTGTATTTATGGCTTCTCGCTATGACAAAGGTGAAGCAGCTTATCTAAATTGTCCCATGAATAAAGAGCAGTATTTACAATTTAGAGAAGCACTTTGTCAAGCCGAACAAACAGAATTAAAAGACTTTGAAAGAGAAACAGCGAAATTTTTTGAAGCTTGTTTACCAATTGAAGAAATGGCAAAAAGAGGGGAAGATACCATGCGTTATGGACCTCTCAAACCAGTGGGTTTATCCGATCCTCGTACTGGAGAACGTAATTATGCGGTAATTCAATTGCGACAAGAAGATAAAGCTGGTCAACTTTGGAATATGGTAGGATTTCAAACTAATTTGCGTTGGGGTGAACAAAAACGAGTATTTCAAATGATACCTGGGTTAGAAACAGCCGAATTTGTCAGATTAGGAGTAATGCACCGCAATACTTTTTTAAATGCACCTCAGTTAATGTTAGCAACTTTGCAATTTAAACAACGTCCCACCTTATTAGCTGCGGGACAATTAATCGGAACAGAAGGTTACACTGCTGCATCTGCGGGAGGTTGGTTAGCGGGAACAAATGCTGCGAGATTAGCTTTAGGAAAAGAACCGTTAATTTTACCTATTACAACCATGATGGGGGCATTATTTGAGTTTATCAGATCCGCTGCACCAAAACATTTTCAACCCATGGCTCCTAACTTTGGAATTGTCCCAGATTTGGGTGTAAAAATCAAGAGTAAACCTGAAAAATATGGACGTTACCGCGATCGCTCCTTAGCAGATTTAGCAACTTGGAGAAGGGAAAACTTACCCATTTTAACTGAAGAGGAAAAACATAGCTAATTTGCATAGCTAAAATTTGTCAAACTTTTGTGGGGTAGACTTCTTTCTCTTGTGGGGTGGGCTTCTAGCCCGCCATAATAATAAAATTTACATAAAATTTACAAATGACGCAAAAACCTCTCAACCCCTTATTTCTCCGTGTTCTCTGTGGTTTGTTATTATTAATACATAAATATGAAGTTGTATAGAAAGACCGTATTAAGAATAATTAACCGCAGATAACCGCAGATAACCGCAGATAAACACAGATAAAAGCAGATAAATAATGATGATCATTCTGTGCAATCTCAGATAAAATTGCTATAAGTCCTAAAAATCAAGGTTAAAATAACGAAATTAAATTTTATGCAGTTAGAAAAAATTGTCAAAACAACTCACCAACAAAGTGTTTCCCGGTTCAATTATCAAATTAGATCATGGCTTAACATTAATTCACCAAGAGATATCCACTACACCAGTGGTAGTAGCTGACGTTTGGGTGCGTGCAGGTGCTAACCTAGAACCAGAATCTTGGTTTGGAATGGCACATTTCCTAGAACACATGATTTTTAAAGGCACTCCCAACCTGCTTCCTGGGGAATTTGATGATCACATCGAAAAAATTGGCGGTGTCAGTAATGCGGCAACAAGCCACGATTATGCCCATTATTGCATTACAACCGCTGCTAATCATCTAGAACATACTCTACCCCATTTAGGGGAATTACTCCTGAAAGCAGCCATTCCTGACGACGAATTTATCAGGGAACGGGATGTGGTGTTAGAAGAAATTCGTGGTTATAATGATGATCCCGATTGGCTGGGTTTTCAATCTCTGGTTAAAAATGTTTACCAAAACCACCCTTATGGACGTTCTGTCTTGGGTACTGAGAAAGAATTGATGCAGCATTCTCCGGAGGCTATGCGTTGCTTTTATCGCAGTTATTACCAACCAGAAAATATGACTGTGGTAATTGTGGGGGGAATTGGTGAAAAAGCTGCTCAGGAATTGGTAAGCCGTGTATTTGCGGATTTTCCCAAACGGCATAGTTGTCCCCAAGGCAAAGTTCCAGCCCCGATAATTAAAGGCATTCGTCGTCATGAGTTAATATTACCGAGATTGGAACAAGCCAGGTTAATGATGGCTTGGAAAGTACCAGGTGTAGAAAAATTTCGGGCTGTTCATGGTTTAGAATTATTATCAGCGCTATTAGGGGCAGGCAGAATTTCTCGCTTAGTATCTGATTTGCGGGAAGATAAACAACTTGTTCAAGGAATTTCCTGTGATTTTTCTCTACAACAAGAATCAAGTTTATTTACAATTACAGCTTGGTTAGAATCAGAATATCTGCAACGAGTTGAAGATTTGATTTGTTCCCATTTACAAGCATTGCAAAATCAAGAAATTAGTCAGCAAGAATTAAATCGCATTCAGAGGATTTTATGTAATGATTATGCTTTTTCTACAGAAACACCAAATCAACTAAGTAGTTTTTATGGTTTTTATCATACTATAGCCCAAGCTGAATTGGCTGTTACTTATCCCCAAGAAATCCGGTCTTTCAATGCTCAGGAATTGCAAAAAATAGCTCAACAGTATCTTTCTCCAGCTAATTATGCTGTGACAATTCTCCAACCTTGTTAATTATTAACCTGTGAAATTAAGAATGCAAAGTATTAATAGTCCCTCGCTCATTCATCGTACCGTATTAAGTAATGGCATTGTTTTATTAGTATCAGAAAATCAAGCCGCTGATATTATTGCCGGACGGATTTTTATTCGTGCTGGTAGTTGTTATGAACCACGAGAAAAAGCTGGTTTAGCTCATTTGTTATCAGCAGTAATGACAAAGGGTTGTGATGGTTTATCAAGCTTAGAAATTGCTGAAAAAATTGAATCTGTGGGAGCTAGTTTAGGTACAGATGCAGCTACAGATTATTTTTTGCTATCTTTAAAAACAGTAACTGCCGATTTTGTTGATATTTTAACATTAGCCGGACAATTATTGCGATCGCCTACTTTTCCTGAAAATCAAATAGAATTAGAAAAACGATTAGCAATTCAAGATATTCGTTCCCAAAAAGAGCAACCTTTTCACCTAGCTTTTGAACAATTGCGTCAGGTAATGTACTCAAATCATCCCTATTCTATGTCAGTTTTAGGGGATGAAACAACTATGAGCAGTATTACCCGTGCTGACTTAGTTGAATATCATCAAACTCATTTCCGTCCTGATAATATTGTAATTAGCATTGCTGGACGCATTACAGCAGAACAAGCAGAAAAGCTAATTACAAAGATTTTTGGTGACTGGAAAATACCCACTTCTGTCAAATATACTCTTAATTTATCACCAATTATTGCCTCACCCAAACCTTGTCTACAACCCTTAAATACACAACAATCAATTATCATATTAGGTTATTTAGGACCATCAGTAAATAACCCAGAATATGCCGCTCTTAAATTGCTTTCTAGTTATTTAGGTAATGGTCTTTCTAGTCGTTTATTTGTAGAATTGCGAGAAAAGCAGGGTTTAGCTTATGATGTATCTGCTATTTATTCTACCCGACTATTTCCCGCTGCCTTTATAGTTTATATTGGTACTGCACCAGAAAATACCAAAATTGCTTTTCAAGGACTCCGCCATGAAGTAGAATTATTATGTAACACCGAACTATCAGCAGCAGCATTACAAACCGCTAAAAACAAAATTATCGGTCAATATGCTTTAGGTAAACAAACTAATGGACATATTGCTCAAATATATGGTTGGTATGAAATTTTAGGTTTAGGAATTGAATTTGATCAACAATTTCCCGAACTAATTAATAATGTCACAGCAACGGAGGCAATTACATCTGCTCGTAAATATTTACAAACACCATACTTGTCTATAGTTGGACCAGAAGAAGCTATTGGGACTGTCATTTTTTAACATCTTCATCTCATTAATCTCAAAAAAACCTGAAATTGCGGAAGTTGGGTTGACCCAAGGAAACCCAACAAAATCTGCTCGCCCTCAGTGTCATATAATATAAGCATAGGAAACTTATATAAAAGTTATAAAAGTTCTATGAAAGTTAGTCACATGACAAGTATCCCCAAATTCAGAGCCAATTGTTGTTATTGTTTACTATTGTTAATAACAACACCCCTATTAATTAGTTCATCTGCATTAGTATCAATAGCACTGCCATTTAAAACCGCTCAATCAAACCCAGAAACGAAAATTAACCGTCCTCTCCTAAAACTGGGTAGTCAAGGGGAGCGCGTTACCGAACTTCAAGCAGCTTTGAAGATTTTAGGCTTTTATACGGGAGATGTAAATGGTACGTATCAACAAAGTACAGCTATGGCCGTTTATCGCTTTCAGCAAGCTGCTGGGTTAAATCCGAATGGTAATGTAGATAATATTACTTGGCAAAGACTATTTCCCAGTCCTGCAAATATCTCTTCATCACCTAATACTATCAATAGTATTACTAATATTCCCAGTCAAATAAATAATAAACCCAAAATTAATAACCCAACTATCAAACGCACAACCCCGGCAAATAAAATTCAACCAACTCCTATTAATCAGCAAATACCTGGTATCCAATATACAACCGAGGGATGGCCAATTTTGCGTTTAGGTATGAGTGGTCCAGAAGTAATTAAGTTGCAAAAACAATTACAAAATATAGGGTTTTTAACTGGTAAAATAGATGGGTATTTCGGAGTATCCACGGAAACAGCAGTCAAATCTGCTCAACTCCGTTACGGACTAGAACCTGACGGTGTAGTTGGTGGTGGTACATGGAAAGTTTTTGTAAAACGCACTTCCCAATAACGATAAAAATATGAAACACTTCCTCTTGACCTGGCTTGGTACTGCGGTAGCATTGTTAATTACAGCTAAAATCGTCCCTGGTATCATTCTCAGTGGCTTTACTGCTGCTTTAATGGCCGCTATTGTCATTGGTTTAGTAAATGCCATTATTCGCCCTATTTTGCAGATTTTAGCATTTCCTATCACCTTCATCACTTTAGGCTTATTTACATTTGTAATTAATGCCTTAACTCTATGGTTTGCGAGTTCCATAACTCCCGGTTCTGGGTTTGAAATTCGGGGTTTTATTCCCGCTTTTTTCGGTTCAATAGTCCTATCAATTGTTTCTGGTATTATTAACCAAGTTGTTAATACAATTGATTAAATATCAATTCTTAATCACTTTTAAATTGTGGTGCGGGCATCCTGTCCGCTATAATTATACAAATTACAGCAGTTTCCGAAGTTATGAGGTACAGTTAGTAATAATAAAGATAATACTGTCATGAAAGCATATTCAGTGGATCTCCGAGAAAAAATAGTTGCAGCCCATATTGAGGAAAAAATATCAATT
>NZ_BJCF01000049.1 GCF_005402965.1 Dolichospermum planctonicum | reverse complement strand
GTTCAGCTTGAGTAAGGTATACTTTATGCGGGCAAGATGCCCGCACCACAAGAGTTTTATCATTAATAATTAATATCTGTACTTGATAATATCGGGAATTGCTGTAAGTGCTGTATTTGATAATGTTGGGTAACATTATGTCAACCCAACCTACATATTAAATAAGGATTTAGAAGGAGAAAAAATCATGAATGTGATTGATAATCTTTACAACCAATTGCTGCTTCTGTACTAGCAATATATGGATTTACTGTACATTTAAGACGGTAATTATTGGTGAAAAATTGGCAATTATGACAGGGGATTTTGTGCATTTCTTGGGCAATTTTAACAGTTTCCTTTGTAGCTGTCCATAAATTCAAAAACACCATAATAATCATAGTCCAAGCTATGAAAAAGCAAATCGGAACTAAGAAAGGTTGTATCCCGTGAGTGAGGAAAGAGATAAAATTTAACATGACAATTGCTAAACTTGGTAAACTGAGGAGTTAAATCCCCGACTTCTGAAAAAATCGGGGGATTTGGAATTAATAAATGTTAAACTCCAGCATGACCTAATGCAATACCCGTTACCAACATTCCCAAAACCAAGAAAGGTTGGGCGCTGGCTTGATATTTGACATCATTAGCTATGGGGTCACGGAGGAAATACATATCTTGGAAAGTGATTTGGGGGATAATTAATAATACGAGAATAGCTGCATATAAATTCTCGTGAATACTGACCAAATAACCAGCAACCAAACCTTGAAATAAATCAATCATGACCACACAAATTAAGGCCGCAGTTTGTACCCCAAACATAACTGGTAATGATTGTAAACCTAATTGGCGATCGCCTTCCACACTTTTAAAATCATTAACAATGGCAATACCCAAACCTGCCAAACTATAGAACAGAGTCAGAACGACAATTTTCCAATTCAATTCACCAAATAAAGCATGACCGGCCCACCAAGGTAAAGCGATATAACTAGCGCCTAAAGCATAATTTCCTAACCAACCATTTTGTTTTAACTTTAATGGAGGTGCAGAATAGATATAAGCAATGAAAGTACCAAAAACAGACAACATTAAAACAGTAGGAAATGGATGATTTGCCCATAAATCCAAAGTATAAGCTACCCCGTATCCTAATAATAGTAAAACAATGATTTGGCTAATTACTTGCTTTTGGGAAATTGCCCCGGAAGGAATAGGTCTGTAGGGTTCATTAATAGCGTCAATGTCCCGGTCATAATAATCATTGATAGTTTGAGTATAACCGGTTAATAAAGGACCAGAAAGCAGCATACAAAGGGCTGATTTGAGAACATTTTCTAGAGTCCAAGTGTAATTACCAGCAGAAGCCGCACCACAGACCACACCCCAAATTAGGGGAATCCAAGTAATCGGTTTCATCAATTGTAAGCGAATTTTCCAAATAGAAGTTTCCCCTGGACTTGCACCTTTCATTCCTAGTAATTGCCGAGTTTTGGCATTACGATCTTCCGTTGTTGTTACTTCTTGATTTGTAGATTCTCCAACTACCCCATTTGCTTGAGGATTTGGATTAATAGAATTTGATTCGGACATAAGGTGTAATGGTAATTGGTAATTGGTAATTGGTAATTGGTAATAGGCAAAATTGGTTGTATCAATTTCTTTTACCTATTACCCATGACCTAAAAAGAAATTATCAAATAACTGTTTTGAAACTTTGCCCCAGTCACAGGTTTACCACTTAAAGCAGGAGGGAGGAAGATATTGCGTCTTTGATCTCCGGCTTCTACCGTGACTTCTGGACCGTACTGAGTAAGTTTAACTTGTTTTTTGTCAAAACCAGGTAAAAAGAGGCGTACTTGGCGATTATGTACATCAATTTCTATTGGTTGATTAGCTTGTAATGCTTGCTCAACAAAATTGGGTAAAGCATTAATTAGAGGTTGCCATTCACCATTAGATACATCAGGAACTATACTCACAGGTAGAGGTGCAAATTCCGAGGTTAGATGAGTATTTTCCCCTCCAGCTACTAAAATTAACCCACCAATAGTTAGACCAACTTGTTGAGCGCTTCCCCAAAGATAGCGCGAATTTGCCACATCAATTGAGTCTGATGTTGTCACCAGAAAAGCAGCGACACGCTGGGGATTAGCCACAGCGGCTTTACCTTGTTCGAGAAAACCATTAACTTGGTTAGTAGGTTGGGCGAAATTATCAGCAGTCCAATTAACATTAAAAAGACTACTAATTAAAGGTTGAAGAAAGGGAGATTCTGTAATTGTTTTCCCCAAATCAGAGTTAATAAACAATTGCCGAAATCGTCTCACGTACCAACTCAAAGATTCTGGCATTCCTAACATTCGCAAGGTGGAATCATCTCCGGTGCCATCATAGATAATCGCGTCATATTTGCCACTGGCATCATATTCACGCAGGGCATTGAGCGCGAGAGCGTGATCCATACCTGGTAATGCTACTAATTCTTGCCCGTAAACTTCTTTAAAAATCGGTGTACGCAGGTATTGAGCCTCTAGTTTTTTCATCTCGTCCCAATTGCGTTCTAGCAGTACAGATGCTGTAAACTGTACTGCTTGGAGATTGGGAGAGATTTCCTGGGGGTCAGGAGTCAGAGCCGTATTGAGTAGAATTGGCAATGTTGGATCTGCTAGTCCTGCTAAGAGTACCCTTTTACCTTGTGTTGCCAAACTAATGGCTGCGGCGATCGCTATCTTACTGCGATAGATGCCGTTTTTGCCCAAAAATGTCAGTATCAAGGCCATTACTCAATTTCCAAATCGCCTATCTTGTCAATTACAACTTAGCACTCAACCAATCTTTTTAGCTTCTGCTGTGAGTTATTTTGATTAAGCTGGTTTGATTTCATCGGCAAAAAACCAGGTAGAGAAGTTATCGTCAAACTTCACCACCACGCCAATTCCTGCCCCGTCAGTGACTTTGTAGCCTTCGATAATGCCGATTTTTCCCAGTTTTTGAGCGATAGTAGAGGATACCCGGTCGCGCAAACGAATCACTTTAACTTTTTGTCCAATTTCCATGATCTAGTTAACATCCAATAATCTCAATCTCAGTGTAGCGGAATCTGGCACTCTATTTTCACCCTCTATAGTTTAAAATTAAATCAGTAAGCAAGTAGGTATACTCTTATGTTTGTTACAGCCCAGCAGCTAGAACAACAAATGCCGGATGCCACTCGTTTGTTAAGTGATGAACCGGAAATGGAAAGTTCTTTACATTATATGCAGTTACTAATACTAGTAACTAGTTTAGAATGGTTGTGGCGCGATCAAAATGATTTTTTTATTGGTGCAAATCTCACTATTTACTTTAGTCGTCAACAGTTAAAAAATCGAGAATTTCGCGGACCTGATTTCTTTTTAGTGAAAAATACGGAAAAAGTTCCTCGCACTTCTTGGGTTGTATGGGAAGAAGATGGCCGTTATCCAGATTTGATTATTGAATTACTGTCAAATAGTACAGCCAAAATTGACCGCAATTTAAAAAAAGCTCTCTATGAAACCCGCTTTCGTACTCCAGAATATTTCTGGTTTAGTCCCGAAACTTTAGAATTTACAGGTTTAAGGCTCGTAGGCAATCAATATGAAGAAATTGTTCCCAATGAACAAGGATTACTTTGGAGTGAAGTCCTAGATTTATATTTAGGTGTGGCAAATGGTCAACTTCGCTATTTTACAGCTACAGGCGAATTAGTACCAACACCGGAAGAAACAGCTACAAAAATCCAAAAAGAAGCTCTGCAACTTAAAAACCAAGCTCTGCAAGCTGAACAGGAAGCTCAAGCATCCCAGCAAAAAGCTTTGCAAGCTGAACAAGAAGCTCAAGCATCCCAGCAAAAAGCTTTGCAAGCTGAACAACAATTAGCGCATGAAAAAGACAAAGTACAACTTTTAGCAGCGCATTTATTGTCTCTGGGAATAGACCCTGATAGTTTGAAGTAACTAAATATGGAGGGGATACTAAATAAACTCTAAACCTATATAAATCAAAGGGTTGGGGTTGATAAGAAAGAAAATAGGTGCCAGGTTTTTGAAGGTAAGAGGCGCGAAAAATGTAGGGTCAGTGCCTCATGAGGTACAATTGTAGCGGGCAAGATGCCCGCACCACAAGATTTTTATCATTAATATCTATACCTGATAATATCGGAAACTGCTGTATCTCGAAATTAATCGTAATTAATGGTGTAAAATAGCCAAATGAGTTTTTTCCTGTGTGTAACGACGGTGCTTGAAAAATGACACTTTCCCTGAAAAATAATTTACATTGGTCACAAGTACAGCGTTATTGGGAACTGCTGTATGTTTTAGTAGTGCGAACTCTGAAAGTACGCTACCGGGGTTCTTTTCTAGGGGTTTATTGGTCGCTATTGAACCCATTGATTATGACGGGGTTATATACTGCTATTTTTGGTGCTACCTTTGCATCTTATTATGGTAACTCTATTCTTAACTATATGCTGGCGGCGCTGACAGGGCTGTTAGTCATTAATTTTTTCTCCGCTTGCACGTCCCAGGCTTTAAGTAGTGTAGTCGGTAATGGTGCATTATTAAATAAAATTCAGTTGCCAGTTAGTGTTTTCCCGGTATCAATGATTGCAGCTAATGTCTTTCAATTTTCAGTGGGAGCATTTCCGTTACTGGCAATTATGACTTTAGTTAATGCCAAAAGTCTAGTCAATGTCCTAGCGTTGATATTTCCATTTATCGCACTGATTTTAGTTTCTACAGGGGTGGGGTTTTTAGTTAGTGCTTTGTATGTATTTTTTAGAGATTTACCTTATTTTTATGAATTAGTGGTATTTGTAATTTGGATTAGTAGTCCTATATTTTATCCAGCAGCTATTGTACCAAAGCAGGTTAAGCCATTTTTAGGTTTAAATCCCTTATCCCCAATTATTGAAAGTCTACGTCAGATTACATTATCAGGTGCATCACCTGATTTAGGTTTGATTTGGGGGGCTTTGCTGAGTGGTATAATTATTTTAGCTTTGGGATGGACTTGTTTTCATCTGTGGCGACATCAGTTTATGGATTTACTGTAACATGGTGAAGAGTTGATAATTAGACTGGGTAGGTCCTGATATTTTATCATTAACAAAAGATAGTAAATTATCCCCATAAAATTTATGGCTTTAACCGCACAAGAAATAGAAGCATTAATGCCAGATTGTACGGAACTACTCAGCGACGAACCAGAGATGGAAAGCTCTTTGCATTATACACAACTATTAATCTTAGTAACTTGCTTAGAATGGTTATGGCGTGATAGAGAGGATTTTTTCATTGGCGCAAATCTCAGCATCTATTATAGCCGACAACAGTTAAAAAATCGAGACTTTAGAGGACCTGATTTTTTTCTAGTCAAAGACACAGAAAAACGTCCCCGTCTGTCTTGGGTAATTTGGGAAGAAGACGGTAAATATCCTAATGTGATCATTGAACTACTTTCTGATTCTACTGCGAAAGTAGATAAGGGATTGAAAAAACAGTTATATCAAAATCAATTCCGCACTCCTGAGTATTTTTGGTTTTCACCAAATACCTTAGAATTGGTAGGGTGGAGATTAACAGACAGTGAATATAAAATTATTCCCGTATCGGAAAATGGCTGGTATTGGAGTCAAGAACTGGGATTATACTTAGGAGTTTGGGAAAATAGATTGAGGTATTTTACCGTTGCGGGAAAATTGGTACTCACACCGGAAGAAGCAAATTTAGAGGAAATGAGAAAAGCTGAGACTGAACGACAAAGGGCTGAGACTGAACGACAAAGGGCTGAGACTGAACGACAAAGGGCTGAGACTGAACGACAAAGGGCTGAAACTGAACGGGAAAGGGCAAATAAATTAGCAGAATATTTGCGATCGCTCGGTGTAGATCCTGATAGTATAAATTAAACTTAAGCAAAAATCAATAATATGTATTAAAATTATTCAGCATTGTCAAAATAAACCATGACGACAATGTATGATTTAGCGATTGATTTAGTAGGATAATCAGGATTAACGGAGGAATTTGATTGTCTACAGGAGGTTGTTTGAAAAGTCTAATTTAATACTTGTCTTAGGGACGATAATTCCTGGCTATACAGACAAAAACCATTTTTATGGGTTGCAAATCTACGCAGGTGGACTTTGTTTGTGTATTAGCGATTTATAATCGCCGATAGCCAGGTTGGCGTAGCCAATATCATATATCTTGAAAACAATCTCCTAGTGGCATAATTATTATATTCTGGGATGGACTTGTTTCATCTGTAGCGACATCAGTTTATGGATTTGCTGTCAATGGAAGTAATACGTTTAGATAGTGTTTCGCTGTGGAGAAGGACTCAAGAGGAATTTTCCTATGATTTGAAAAAAACGCTCCTATCTGTGGTAGAGGGTAAATATCGCCAACCTGCGAAAAAGTTAGTGTTAAATAATGTTAACCTAGTAGTTGACAAGGGCGAAAAAATAGGTATAATTGGTGCGAATGGTTCTGGTAAGTCCACGCTGTTAAAGATAATTTCTGGTATTCTTAAGCCTACAGTTGGTAATGTCAGGGTTAGGGGTCAGGTCGCACCTTTAATTGAACTGGGAGCAGGTTTTGATCCAGATATTTCGGTGATGGACAATATACTTCTCTATGGCGTATTATTGGGTTTTTCTAGGACTGAAATGAAAGCAAGAGCGCGTTCTATTTTGGAGTTTGCTGAATTAGAAGATTATGCTTTAGTTCCAGTTAAGGGTTTATCTTCGGGTATGGTGGCTCGTTTGGGTTTTGCTATTGCAACTGATGTCCAGCCGGATATTTTGATTTTAGATGAGGTATTGTCGGTGGGAGATGAGGGTTTTAAGAACAAGTGCAAGCAAAGGATGGATCAGTTTTGGGATGATGATGCTACGGTTTTAGTTGTTTCTCATGATTTAGAGTTTGTCAGCACATCCTGTAAAAAAGCGATTTATTTAAGTCAAGGAAATATTAAATTTGCTGGTGATTCACAGGAGGTGGTAGATTTCTATTTAGAAACTGTTAAACAATCTGAAATGGTGACTTATTGAGGGTAGATATGGAGAGGTTTAAAGATGGAAGCTAAGGCTATAAACTTAAAAGAACTGTATGAACGAGATTATTTATTGTGGTTAGAGGAGAATGTTAGATTATTGAGCGATCGCCAATTACAAGAGTATAGATATAGTTAATTATCATTTATAAAAATTGTCAGCTGCTAGGAATTATCACTTAAATAGGATATATGACAATGATTACAGCACAACTAGATGAAGATGTACTCTACCCTGACAGTGATGGTAAACCAATGGCGGATAATACGGAACAATATAAATGGATTGTTATTATTAAGGAAAATTTAGAAATTTTGTTTGCTGATGTAAATAATGTTTTTATAGCTGCTGATTTATTATGGTATCCAGTGCGTTCTAAAGTGATTACACCAACTGCACCTGATGTTATGGTAGTATTTGGCAGACCTAAAGGTAAACGTAGATCTTATCGTCAATGGAGAGAGGAGAATATACCACCCCAAGTAGTGTTTGAAATTCTTTCAACTAGTAACAACGATGATGAAATGCAGCGTAAGCTAGAATTTTATCAGCAATATGGAGTACAGGAGTATTACATATATGATCCTGAATCCTATGAAATTGAAGGTTGGATCAATAATAATGGCTCTTTGGTACAACTTGAACAGATTAATGGTTGGATTAGTCCCCGGTTAGGAATAAAATTTGATACATCTCAAGGAGAATTAATTATTTATCGTCCTGACGGAGAAAGGTTTTTAACTCCTGTACAATTAAGAAAGGAGTTAGAAGCACAGCGTGAATCTACTGATATAGAACGTCAAAGGGCTAATGAAGCGGAAGCTAAACTGTCTATATTAGCTCAAAAGTTGAGAGAGTTAAATATTGATCCTGATAGTTTATGTAGTTTATGAATAATGATCACTAATAATGATATTATCTTCTGGATTAGAGAAAATACAATGATATGACTCAACAGGAAAAATTCACAATGGAGTCTGTGGACAACTTACAGAAAAAAACAATCCCCAAGAAATTTACGTTGTCATGTAAAATAATCAAGGATGACGATAAAAGCGATCGCTGTTCCTCTTATGACAAACATAGCTGATGTTAATGCTGACAAACGAAAACAATTCATTGCTCTAGTAAGGAAATATGTTAAACCAGGGGCAGGAAGCAGTGTAGAATTTTTAAACAAACGTACTTGGAGTTATCCGGTGACAAAGCTTAATGATATTATTAAACAAGCACCTTTTTTGGTAGTCGGTGGAGTAGCCACAAGACTTTATATGCCAGAAAGAATGACTCTGGATTTGGCTACTGCTATCAGAGCAAAAGATGCTGAATTAATATATCAGGATTTGGAAAAAGCCCAGGGGCAAAAAATTGGTGAGTTAAGTATTCCGGGTACTCAGTGGAAATTACAAGATGAGACATATTTAGATGTATTAGAAATTGAGGATAATTGGGTAAGAGAAGCTCTTAATAATCCCAACTATGCACCTGATGGTTTGCCAATAATTGACTTACCTTATTTAGTTTTAATGAAACTGATAGCAGGCCGCAGTCAAGATTTAGCCGATATTAGCCGAATGTTAGGAGGAGCAAATAATTTACAATTGCAAAAAGTTAAAACTGTCATCAAGCAATATTTGCCCAGTGCCTCAGAAGACTTGGAAAGTTTGATTATTTTAGGTCAACTAGAACAAAAATAAATCAACAGGAGAAAACTCACAATGAAACTATAGAAATTGCTGATTTGATTAAATTATTTGACATAATAGGCGATAACCAGTTATCATACAAAGTAATTAAGGAGAAAAATATGACTCTAGCCACTCCTATTCAAACAGAAAAAACCTATTATACACCAGAAGAATATCTGGAGTTAGAAAGTGAATCTGAAAGCAAAAATGAATACTTAAATGGGCAAATTATCGCCATGACTGGGGGAACAACAAATCATAATAAATTAGCAGGACAAATTTATGCTTTTCTTTTGTTTAATTTAGGTAATAAAGGTTATGAAGTATATATAGGAGATGTAAAATTATGGATTGAAGCATCTAATCGTTATACTTATCCTGATGTGATGGTAGTGGAAGGTAAAGCAATTTATCAAGGTAAAACTCAAAATGTTATTACTAATCCGCTTGTGATTATTGAAGTCTTATCAAAATCCACATCTAACTATGATCAAGGGGATAAATTTGATGCTTATCGGACGATTCCCAGTTTTCAAGAATATATTTTAATTTCCCAAACTGAATATTATATTAAGCAGTTTGTGAAAAATGAACAAGGTAAATGGCTATTAACTGATTATCGAGGAGAATCAGAAGTTTTAAAGTTGGAATCTGTGGATTTTGAGATGAGTTTGAAGCAACTTTATCAGTATGTTGATTTTAGTCAAGGTGAGGATTAGGGATAATGTTTTATCTGGTTTAATTAAACAAAAGGTAATTATAGAAGATTTAAGCAAAATTTAAGCATTGTAAAAAATTAAACTAAGATTGAAATTTGATTCTGGAACAGAATGATATGATTAATAGATTGAAAAACTCCATTAGAAATAAAATTAGAAGTCTTGTAGGATACAATGAGTTAGTGTCAGCAATATCACATAATAATCTACAAACAAATAAAATACATAAACCAATCTTGAAAAATGACAATCAGAATTTTTTTGTAAATATTCAAAATGATTGTCAAATCTTACGTCAAGATACTAGCTTGTTAACTTCTCCGAATCTAGAGCTTATGCTTCAGCATAATAGTGAAATAGCCAATAGTCATTATTTAAGTGTACATAAAAAAAGGTTAATATACACTTTTAGTTTACTCGAAGCGCTGGAATTTAATCCTGATGGTAATTATTTGGTAGACATGGGATCATGGATACCATGTTTGCCAGTTATCAAAAATATTTTTCCAAAATTAAGTATATTACTGTTGGTTTCCAATGATTTAGAAGGCCAATCAGATACTATCAATTACAGCAATGTTATGTTTGATTCTATTGATTTAGAGTCTGAAAAAATTCCTTTACCTGATAATTCTGCGAGTCTCGTACTATTGCTTGAAGTTATTGAACATTTCGGACACGATCCAATGTTTGTGATGTCCGAAGTGAACCGAGTATTAGTTGAAGGAGGCAAGGTAATAATCTCAACTCCAAACTTAGCTTCTTGGCGATCATTGGTAGCTGCATTAACTCATTATAGTCCGTATACGTATGGAAAGTATTTACCAGGAGTTCCGCATGGAAGACACATTCATGAGTATGTGCCTCGTGATGTTAGTATACTTCTACAGAGTTCTGGGTTTCAAGCCTCTGTTTGGACTGAAAATGTATATCATACTGACAGTTCACCACAATTAATGACTTTGCTTGAAGAACTACATCTACCCACAGAAGATCGCGGGGATACTATTTTTGCTGTGGGAACAAAAGTGAAAAGTGTACAGGAAAGATATCCTATTGACTTGTATGATGTATAAAGTCAATAGTGCTGGTTTATGTCTTTCTATGAGAATAGTAAATTTCAAACAACGCAATATATCGCTTACAACTAGGCGAATTTCTGAAATCAATAACTTGAAAAATACTAATTTAGTAATTAATCTAAAAAAATTAACTGTAATTTTTCAGCCGATATATTTTTGATTTGCAAATTAATGTTCAATGAATCAGAAAACTCTCTCAAATTTAAGGAATTAGTGTGATTTTTATGAAAACTTTATTTGTATTTGATCGTCCACTTTATCCTTTAAGGGGGGGAGCAGAGTCACGAGCATTAGATCATATTGATTATTTGGAATCAAGAAATATAAGATATGACTTATTCTTGATTGATAGATATTATAATTATAATCGTTGGGATGAATTAGGTATAGAATTTATTTTGAATAGAAAAGTAGATAATGTTTTTTTACATCAAGTTCTAAATAACAGTTCTTTCGATACTATCTACCACAAAATGGTTTCAAAATTCTATGCTTACATCAATCAAGAAGCAGGTGTAGGATCTTTGATTCATTCCCTACCATGTATGCGAAGAAAGTTTAAAAAAGTTATCAACAATAACAAGTATGATTTTATTTTTTTTAATCATGTATATGTATCTCATGCGTTAGTATCTGATATTGTTGTACCTTGTAAAATATATATAGATACTCATGATATATATTCCAACTTAGTGCAAGAAGTTTTGAATCTGCAAAAGTTGGATTTAAGAATAAACTATTCAGGAAGCAGAAAAATTTTAAATAGAACTAAAGTCAGAAACTTTGATTATGGTTTAAGTTTAGCTCAAGAATTTAAAGCACTAAGACAGTTTGATAAAGTCATTACTATATCAAATGAAGAATTAGAGATTTTAAAGCAAGATGAAAAACTCTCAGGAAAGTCTTTCTTAATTCCAAAAATTAGTTCAGTTAACAAAATGCTTATTCCCAACAATAGTGATACCGAAGATATAGATATAGAAAGCCAAAATCCTCAAAATAGAAAATTTAAATTACTATTTTTTGGTTCGCAATACGATCCTAACATTCATGGAATAACACAATTTTATTACAATGTTATTCCAAAGTTAAATTCTCAAGTAGAGATAATAATAGCAGGTGGCGTATCACTGAAATTTGCCAATAAAAATCACCCCCAATTAAAAGTATTGGGCTTCGTTGACGATATTTTCAAGCTATATGCGTCTGTTGATGCCGTTATAATACCTATTTTTTATGGTAGTGGAGTATCAATCAAGGCAGTAGAGGCATTAAGTTATGGAAAACCTGTTATATCCACTCCAAAAGGAGTTCGTGGTTTGTCATTAGAGCATGATAGAGATGTATTAATTGCTAAAGATATAGATGATTTTCCATCGCTTATAGAGAAATTGAGACTAAGCCCAAACCTGTGTCAATCACTTAGCAAGTATGCTCTTAAATACATTGAGACAGAACATTCTAAAGCCAGTGTTTACAGTACAATGGATAGTATATTTTTGAGTTAAATTCTGTAACTACCTAGTTTTTGATAGAGAAACATCCATGAGTTTAAAGTCAGTGAATAAAATAGCTATAATTTCCACTTTTCCACCTGTTAAGTGTGGCATTGCTAGTTATGCTTCTCAGATGGTTAATTCCTTGAAGCAACAAGATAATTTGAAGATACAAACTATATCAGTTAATCATCAAAATAATGTAGATAAATCTTTAAGATTATGTGGAGGTTTAAATTTTCTTAAAATAATACCAGTTGTTTTTTACTATGATAAAATAATAATAAACTATCACAAAAGTTTTTTTTTGTTCAAACATCATCTAGAATTTTAAATCATTTATCTCGATTTTTAGTGAATTTATCAATGTCAATTGTTTATTTATTAGGCAAATCAAAAATCGAAATTATTTGTCATGAGGTTGAATATATAGAGTCATATAAAGGTATAAAAAATATAGTTATGTATATATTTAAAAAGGTAGAAATAATTAGATGGAATTTTTCTCCCAAATTATTATTTCATTCCCATCAAGAAATAAATAAATTTGTTAGAAGTTTTAATTATCAGAAAAGTAATATTCAATTAATAGCACATAATTATTATTTTCAGAAAAAATTTGATGGGACAGAAGAAGAGGCCAGGCAAATACTTTTAATAAATACAACTTATAAAGTTTTTTTGTGTATAGGTTTTATAGCTATACATAAAGGATTTCATAAAGCGATAAACTCATTCATAAAAACGAAATCACCGAATAACCGCCTATTTATTATAGGTCATGTAAAAAATGATGATTTATCGTCTGGTTCGTATATAGATTTTTTAAGAACTTTAGCAAATCAAGATAAAAGAGTTATAATTTGTAATCAGTATTTAGATGAAAAGGTTTTTGATATGTGGATAGCGGCCTCTAATTATGTCATTTTGCCATATTCTCAGGTTTGGTCTTCAGGAGTAATTGAACGAGTCAAACTTTATAATAAAATTTCAATAGTAGCAGATAGTGGAGCTTTACCAGAACAGGCAGATCAAAATTCTATTATCTTTAAAAGTGAAGGAGAACTAGATATAATTATGCGTTCACTATCTAATGAATTATAGTGTTGATATAAGACTTTAAGTGATTATATTAATACCTAAATACTTTTGCCAAAAATTTGTAATTCAACTATTTATTCATAGAAAACATAAAATTTATGCTAAAAATTGTTATTGATGTTACTCCAGTTGATTCTAAACCCAGTGGCGTGGGTTTATATGTTTTAAATTTAGTGGAAAATTTATCCAAATTACAACATCCAGAATCTTTTGAATTAGGATTAGCTTATCAAGCTGGATTAAAAAATTGGTTACAAGGAAAACTAGATTTCCCAGAAAATCTGAAGCATTATTCAAACCTTTATCAAATTCCCATACCTGTTCGCATTTCTAATCTTTTATTAGATTATTTACCTCAATTTTTTCCTCATTACCTTCAGCCAATTTTAGAAAACCCCAATATTTTTCATGGTAATAATTATACAGTTTATCCTTATAAAAATATTCAGAAAATTATTACTATTCATGATTTAAGTTTTATCCGACATCCAGAATATATTAATTCTGTGGTAAAACAATATACAAAAAGATTAATTAAATGCCTTGAATGGACAGATTTAATTATTACTATTTCTGAAAGTTCTAAACAAGATATTATTAATTATTTGAAAGTTCCAGCAGAAAAAATTTTTGTTACGCCCCTTGCTAGTAGATATGATGCTAACTTTTTATATACTTTAGATTTAGGAAAAGAAGTTGATAATATAAATTATGATTTCTCCAAGCCTTATCTTTTATTCGTTAGTACCATAGAACCCAGAAAAAATATCAATGCTATAATATCAGCATTTAATTTCTTAAAAAAGAGACATAAAATAGAACACCAATTAGTATTAATTGGTAGAAAAGGATGGAATTATGAACCAATATTTACAGCTATTGAAAACTCACCTTATAAAAACGAAATACATCATCTTGACTACTTATCTAATGAATTAGTAGCATTATTTTACTCGAAAGCCGACGTTTTCCTGTATCCTTCCCATTATGAAGGATTTGGTTTACCAGTTTTAGAAGCAATGACTTTAGGTACTCCTGTCATTGCCTCTAATACTTCTTCAATTCCCGAAGTTACAGGAAATGCAGCTATACTAATTGATCCTAATGATTATATGCAATTAGCTGAAGCTATACTACAAGTAATTAGCGATTCTCAACTACGACAAAACTTGATTAATAAAGGAAAAATAAGAGCAGATTTATTTTCTTGGGAAAGAACAGCAAAAGAAACTTTAAAGGCTTATAAAAGTATTATTCAATGAACATGATAGATTCTCATCAATTAATCATCAATTTATCCATTATCTTCTCTCAACCAACAGGGATAAGCAACTATGCTAAAAATATTTTCCCCTACTTAACATCTCTCAATCCTACACTATTAACATCAGAAAAATACCCTAATTATAACTGCTATTCAGTCCCCAATAATCTTACCCCTGCTGATGGTACAAAAGGACATTTAAACCGCTTAATTTGGACACAATTCCAACTCCCAAAAATCTATCAAAAGCTCAAATCGCAACTTTTATTTTCCCCTATCCCCGAAGCACCTTTATATACTAACTGTCGTTTTATCGTCATGTCCCACGATATGATCCCATTACGCTTTCCGAAACGCTTTTCACCGCTGACACCATATCATCTTTACTATGTTCCCCAAGTTCTTAACCAAGCACAACACATTATTTGTAATTCCCACGCAACCGCTAAAGATTTAGTTGATTTTTTCCATATTCCTAGTAATAAAATCACACCAATTCCCCTAGCTTATGATTCCTCACATTTCCAATTTCTTAATCTTCCCACCCGCAATTACTTCCTATATATCGGCCGTCAAGATCCTTACAAAAACCTGCAAAGATTAATTACCGCTTTTTCCGCACTACCTAACAGAAATGACTATGAACTATGGTTAGCTGGACCTTATGATCAACGTTATTCCCCACTGTTAGAAATCCAAACTCAAGAATTAGGCATAAATCATTTAGTAAAATTCCTTAACTATGTACCTTACGACGAATTACCAATAATAATTAATCAAGCAATTGCGCTAGTTTTCCCCACACTTTGGGAAGGTTTTGGTTTACCTGTTTTAGAAGCTATGGCTTGTGGTACTCCGGTTATTACTTCTAATATTTCCTCGCTTCCAGAAGTTGCGGGAGATGGGGCTATTTTAATTAATCCCTATCATATAGAAGAAATTACAGCAGCAATGAAAATGATCATTAATGATTCAGAAACTAGAAAACAACTTTCAGAACAAGGTTTAAAAAGAGTAAATCAATTTAGTTGGGAAAAAACGGGATTGGCCACAGTTGAGGTTTTGAAACAATATCTTTGAGGATATCTGAATATCTGAAAACATCTAATCCCTATAGTTTGCAAATTATCAAATTAATTTTTATATATAAGTAATAATGTAATCACTAACAAATATCTTCTAATGAGAAAATAACAAAAATTCTTCTGTCAGGATCACTTCTCACATTTAAATGATATCATAAAATGATGATAAACTAGGAGAAGAAAGAAAACTAAATCTTGAAATACAAAAATGGATAAAATAGAAAAGTATAGACAATTTATCACACAAATTTTAACAGAACACGCCCAGATTTGTACCACCAATGATACAGTCAAAGCACAACTAATATTTGATAGTGAACATGACCATTACCAACTCAATTATATCGGATGGCAAGGGGATAAACGAGTGTTTGGACCAGTGATGCACTTTGACATTGAAGACGGCAAAATTTGGATTCAGTACAACGGAACTGAGGAATCTATAGCTGAAAGATTAGTGCAAATGGGTGTACCAAATTCAGATATTGTCCTTGGTTTTCATTCTGCTTTTAAACGGCAATTTACACCTTATGCAGTGCAGTAAGGGAAGGTTTGTAACATTCTACGCGCTAAAAATGAGAAATGCCATTACTCACTAATCTTTCATTCTGACTTTAACAGTCAAGATGTTACGGTTTTTTCTGGCAGAAATAGCAAAACATAATTATATTAATTACAGTTCTCTTATTTAATGGACTGATTATGACCACATTAGCAGCAGCAAATCCCTATTTACAAGGGAATTTTGCACCCATAAACACGGAAATTACCACTGATACCTTAGAAGTAATTGGAGAATTACCCCCAGACTTATCGGGGATATTTGTCCGTAATGGTCCCAACCCCCAACGAAATCCTATTGGTCAATATCACTGGTTTGATGGTGATGGAATGTTGCATGGTGTACAGCTTCATCATGGTAAAGCTACTTACAAAAATCGTTATGTGAGAACCAAGGGATGGAATATTGAACATGAAGCGGGTAAGGCTATATGGACTGGAATGTTAGAACCACCACAATTAGACAACCCCCACGGTATTAGTAAAAATACTGCTAATACAGCCCTTGTATGGCATAATAAACAACTTTTAGCATTATGGGAAGGAGGTGCGCCCCATCATATTAGTATTCCTGATTTAGAGACTATTGGAGAATACACTTATAATGATAAACTAGTTTCTGCTTTTACTGCCCATCCCAAGGTAGATCCAGTGACAGGGGAAATGATGTTTTTTGGTTACGGTTTTAGACCGCCTTATCTACAATATGGCATAGTTTCTGCCCAAAGTGAGCTATTATCAACAGTACCAATAGAAATACTAATGGCTGTAATGATGCACGATTTCGCCATTACGGAAAATTATAGCATTTTCATGGATTTACCTCTCACATTTAGCGTGGAACGAATGCAGCGGGGAGAACCAATGTTAATGTTTGAAAAAGATCGTCCCAGTCGCTTTGGTATCATACCTCGTCATGGTGACAACAGCAATATTCGCTGGTTTGAATGTCCTTCTTGCTATGTCTTCCACACCCTCAACGCTTACGAAGCTGGAGACGAGGTGGTACTTATTGCTTGTCGCATGAATTCTACTAATGTCCTTATTTCTAATGATACATACAGTGATCCCCTAGAAGGTATCCCTTTTTTACACCGTTGGCGCTTTAACCTTTCCACGGGTAGAGTCACGGAAGAACAATTAGATGATGTACCTGGAGAATTTCCCCGTGTTAATGAAAACCTGTTAGGTAGAAAAACTCAGTATGGCTACGTGGGAAAAATAGTATATTCTCAAAATCCTTTATTTGAGGGTGTCATTAAATACGACTTGGAAAAGGGTACATCCCAAACCCATGAATTTGGTAAAAATCGTCATGGTGGAGAATCAGTATTTGTACCATCTCCTAATGCTACTGCTGAAGATGCAGGATGGTTGATGACATTTGTTTATGATGAAAATTCCCAAAGGTCGGAACTCTTAGTTATTAATGCTGAAGATATGACCAGCGAACCCATAGCGCGGGTAATTATTCCTCAGCGTGTACCCTATGGATTTCATGGTACCTGGATATCCTATTAGGAGGATAGCAACAGGAAGGTTTTTAACTTTTTAACTAATTATGAAATATTCACTAAGGTAAGGGTGAGGTTAAGTTAGTCTTACCTTTTTTTTTGAGATTGTAAAATTATCGGTTTGTGATCATTAGACGTATAACCAGGTAGAATTTCTACCCCAAGCTGAGTTAACCTCAATGTTAAAGAAAGCCGTAATTTACCGCTCTGATTACGGATAGAACGATGTATAAGGTTGTCGGTAAATAAGACAAATTCTCCAGGTTTTAGGACTACAGGAATAGCTTTTTTTTCAATTTCATGAGGGATATCAAAAAAGTGATTACCACTAAAAGGATCTGTCATTTTTATCTGACACTTTTGAGAATCATTATGAGGTATATATTCAAAACCATTATGTTCATTAACTTCTGTCAAAGCTATATAAGCATGAATAGTTTTACCATTTCCTTTGAGTAATTTGGGATAAGAATCTTGGTGCCACAAAGGAATTAATTGTTGGGAAGGATAATTTACCCACAATTCTGAGCGCCATAATACCAAATTTTCTCCTAAATATTCAGTCAGCTTTTCTAATAAGCTTTCATTGTGACATAATTGCATGATTATGGGTGAATCTAAATGTCTTTCCATGTAAAAAGATTTTTTAAAACCTTGAAGTATGATCAGCAAAAAAGATCCAAAATCAAATTTGATTAATGATAATAATAGTTGAGTAAATAATATTTTCTTTGGAAATCTGGGCAAGACTTTATTTAAAATATGTTTTGTAATTTCCTCTAGTTCCTTGTTATCTAAATTCAGGGAACTAGGTCCCCAAATACCATCATTTTCATGATAATTAATTGTTTGTAAATTCTGCTGTTGATTGCAACCAGTCCATAATAAACTACGTTGCCATAATTGCTGTAATATTGCTTGATTTCGCGCTATTTTGGGTAATGGAATTTCTTGGTTATGACGGTCTAAGAACTTTCCGGTAATATCTTGATAATCTGGAGAAGTAGTACAAATTAGGGTACTATATGCTCCAGCTGCTGGGGAAATGCCTAAACCTAAATATCTACTAAAATGATGCCAGATAGTAATATTTGATTGCACAAAACCTGGATGAATTGCGTTAACAGTAATTTGAGAATTATTTAATCGTTGAGAAAGTTCTTGGGTTAATAGCAATAAGCAGAGTTTAGAAATGGCATAGAGGTTGAGAAAATTTAAGGGTGTTTTTTTAACTAATAAATCCCAGTTAATACTACTTGGAGATAATGCTAAATCTGAGGATATCATAATAATGCGACCTGGCGCTGATTTTTGCATTTTTTCTAATAATAAATAAGTCAATAAGAAGTGACCTAAATAATTAGTTCCCCAAATAAGTTCAAAACCTTCTTTTGTTGTACCTCTGCGGTTAAATATGCCGGCATTATTGACCAATATATGCAGGGGTAAGTTTTTACTATTGAATATTGTAACACAGTTGCGAACTGAATCTAAGGAAGCTAGATCAAGGGGTAAAAATTCCACGTTTTGATTCCCTGTCGTTTGCTGAATGTATTCTATAGCTTTTGCTGCTTTAGTTGCTAAACGACAAGCAATAAATACATGATTACCTAATTTGGCTAAACCTACAGCCGTCATTAAACCTACACCAGAATTACCACCTGTAACTAGACAAACTTGCATTATTAAACCTCTTGTAAACCTTGATTTATTATCTACATTATATAACAAAAATTGAAATTTTTTCCAGTTTTCTCCAGTCTCTAATAGATAATCTGAAAAAGTTAAGCTATTAGCAAGGAACTAACTAAAGTTAAAGTTCCCTGCGATGATTATCTCACGGAAAATGCCTCGCTGAAACGTCGAGTGATAGGTTCAACAATGAAGGTCAAAACCGATTTTTTGCGAGTGACAATTTCGGCGTTAGCAACCATTCCGGGATTAAATTCTACTTCTTTTCCGCGCACATTTAAAGAATGTTTACTTAACTTAATTCTGGTGGGAAAAACCAAACCTAATTCTTTATCAATTGTCGCATTAGGACTAATTTGTAATACTTGACCTTCAACTACACCAAATTCTTGAAAGGGAAAAGTAGCGATTTTAACTTTCGCTTTCATTCCCTGATTAATAAAGCCAATATCACGGTTAAGAACTTTTACCTCTAGGAGCATTTCTTCCCCTTCTGGTAAAATTGATAATAGTTCTTCTCCAGATTGTACTGGACCTTTAGTAGCTTTAATTTTGTAAATTGTGCCGGCAAATGGGGCTTTAATAGTTTCTCCGTCTTTTTGTTTTCTAGCTTGTTCTAATTGACCAGCAACAGTGGTTAATTCTTCTTTGCGTTTGTTGATTTGGGTGAGAATTTCACTTTGACGTTCTGAGGTTAAACGGATATTTTGATTACGTGCTGTTTGATAGGCTTGTTCTGCTTGATTAATTTCTTGAATTTGAGCAGCAATGTCTTTTTCTAAAGATGTAATTTTATCTTTGGCTTCTGTGAGATTATTTTGAGTTTTTGTGATTTCATCTGCACTTCTGATCATCTCTGTCTTGGCACGATTTAATCTTTCCTGAGCCTCTAGGTAATCAACTCTGGGTAAAGCGCCTGGTTGCATTAAAGTCCGCAGATTTTCTTCTCTTTGTTGGGCAATTTGTAAATTATTATCTAACATAGAGCGTAGGCTTTTTGTATTTTCTAAGTTTTTTTGAACATTGCTAAAAGTGATTTTAGCATTGGCAAAATTTTCCTGTAAACGACTTAATCTAACTTGGGCTTGATTCATAATTGATTGTTGTCGTTTGGCTTCTGATTCTGCTGCTGCTTGCTTGGCTTTATAGTCTAATAAACGGGAGTTTAAAAGTTCATCTTGGATGATTGTTCCCGCAGTTTTTCCTCCAGAACGTTCGGCTTGTAATCGTTGTAAATCGTCTTCGATTAATTGACTAGATTTAGCTAAACGGTTAACATCTGTTTGTTGAAAATTGGGATCACGTTGAATTAAAATTTGATCTTTAGTAACGCGATCGCCTTCTTTGACTTTTACTGCTAAAATAGAACCATTGCCCAAAGCTGTCACTGGTCTAACTTGGGTAGAAGCAATTAATTCTCCTGTTGCTGTGGCTACTTCATCAATTTCTGAAAAATGCGCCCAGGAAATTGCGCCAAATATGACAACACTAATTGTTCCCGCTAACAATCTTGTGTAAAGTGGTGGTAATTCCTGTACAGCTTTACCCAATTCATAAGACAATTTTTCTTCTGGTTTAGCAAATCGCTCTTTTGTCTGACGCGCTTGTACAGCATTTGCAGCTAGGGAAAATTTCATATTCATAATTGCTGGGGTTTGTTAGTTGTTTTTTATTGAGTTATCCCAATTTTATCTAAGGCTTATAAAACTATAACGGTATGCACTTACATGAGAAAATATTTTCCTCCGACGAGTTTTTATATCTGGAATTAACAAAAGAACTGCTATAAATTCTCAAGGAGAAAACGCCGAACCGAACTTAATAATTTGTATGACCAATAAACAAGGACTAAATGACTAAATAACTAAATATTTAATGGTAATCTATGGGAATATAAAATACTGTTATCTATGTCACCACTTTTAACATATCCAGATCCCCGACTCCTCAAATAAATCGGGGATTTTAAAAACATGAGAGTTTTGAGAAAAATTATCTGTATTTCTTTCTACAGTTAGAAGCAATTTTCTCTACAATGTATTTTAATCAGCTAGTAGCTTACTAGCCAAGGAAATAACCAATTAACTATATGATTTACCACAGCGACGCGATTGCATCTCGCCAAGAAGGCAAATTTTCAGGTGTGGGTGGGCTTGACTTATATTACCAAAGCTGGCATCCTGGGGGGGAAGTCAGGGGAATATTAGCCATTGTACATGGGTTGGGAGGACACAGCGGACTTTACAAAACCATAGTTGAGCATTTGTTACCCAGAGAATATGCGGTTTATGCCTTCGATTTACGTGGTCATGGACGTTCATCCGGTCAAAGAGGTTACATTAATACTTGGGCTGAATTTCGTGATGATTTACAAGCTTTTCTCAAGTTAATTCAACAGCAACAACCAGGATACCCGATTTTCCTGTTGGGACATAGCTTGGGGGGAGTAATTGCATTAGATTATACTCTCCATTATGTCAAAGATCAATCTATATTAGCGGGTGTGATTGGTTTTTCACCTAGTATTGGTCAAGTAGGAGTACCACTGAGTCGCGTAGTTTTAGGTAAGTTATTTTCCCGCGTCTGGCCGCGTTTTTCTTTGCATATTGGCTTAGATTTTAGCGCGGGTTCACGAAATCAGAAAATTTTAGATTCCTATACTCAAGATAAATTACGTCATACCCTCGCTACTGCTAGGTTATCTACAGAGTTTTTTGCTACAGTAGATTGGATTCACACTCACGCGGAAAAATGGCAAGTACCACTGTTAATTTTACATGGTGGTGCTGATAGAATCGCTTTACCAGCAGGAAGTAAAATCTTTTATGAAAAGGTGAATTATCCAGATAAGTTAAGAATTGAATACCCTGGTGGTTATCATAATTTACATGATGATATTAATTATCTTGAGGTAATCACTGATTTAGTGGATTGGATGAATAAACACTAAACTGTCACAAACCCTCAATAAATCTCCACAACAATATCCCGGAATTCTCTCACAAGTCCGGGGTTGTGAAATCTCGATTTTCAAACTAATCATGAATACGAAATAGATAAAAACCAGCAAGTACCAAAATAAAAATCATAGTTGCTGAGTAGACAATTACATCTTTCACCAGAAAGGAAATCCAATCTTTTCTCAATTCTTGTTTAAACTTGAGTTCTCGTAATTTCCGCTCCAGTTCTATATCTTCTTTCTCAGGTAATCTAATGTAAGGACTAATTTCTAAATCATCAATAATCTCTTCTGTTGGCTCTGGATTTTGCCAATTATCTAATGTAGAATTAGATCCAGTAACGATGATTGGCTGATGATCCTGATTTTGATTTTTTATCTCTTTTCTAATTACCTTTTTGACAATTTTGATAATTAGAGTTTCTAAGTTTTTATCCGCCATATTGAGTGAAATTCAATTTATTTATACCATTTCCTACTCCACCAAAGTACAGATTTATCTGCGGTGAACTTCCTCACCTCTCTCCTGGTCGGAGAAAGGCTGGTCAAACCGTTATTCCCTAGCAGAGAATGAGGTTTAAATTATAGTTCACCGATAATTTCCGGCTGATTTAATTCATCAGACATTTCAATAATTGCTCTCAATACGGGCTTCATTATTGAATCTTCGTTATTTTCAAAATCTTCATAACGTCGGCGTTTAGCACGGTTTGCAACTCGCACCGTAATGCGGTAGCGATTTGAGGCCGCACTAATTAGTTCTTCAGCACGGTGCATGATTTGAGACTGAGTTGCCTCGAATTTAGAACGCTTAAGCATAATTGACGACTCTGGAGATTCTATCCCAGTTTACTCGGATTTTTGAATTTAGGATGATTTTTATTTTTTAACCAATATCCTGCGGAAATTTGCCTAATGAGAATGATCAGGCTGATAATTTGCTGTATTTGTTGGATTTGCTGTTGAAGTATCTGATTTTTTAAGTTGAGGTTCTGAATATCTTCTTGAACTAGATAAATATTATCTACTGCTGTATGTAGCACTGCATAACTAGCGCGTTCATATTCATTAAATAAATCTGCTATCAGTGTTAGAGCATCCTTGGCTTGCCATAATTTTTGAGCTAGACAAAGAAGTAGGAGGGAAATAAGAATGTTAATCAGGACAACGAGAGTTACCATTTTTTATGTTGTTTGCCACTGATTTACCATATTATATAATCGTAACACGCCCTAATCAAATTGGACTACTGTAAAATTTTGTAGATATTACTTTTGCTGTAACTGCCATGACCGTAAACACAAGAACTATCGTTATATTTGATATAGATGGCGTTATCCGTGATGTGAGTGGGTCTTATCGTCGAGCGCTATCAGATACGGTAGAATATTTTACCGGACAAGCCTATCGTCCCACAGCAATAGACATTGACCACCTCAAATCAGAGGGAATCTGGAATAATGATTGGGAAGCCTCCCAGGAGTTAATTTACCGTCATTTTGTCAGTCAAGGACAGGAGAGGGAACAACTATCATTAGATTATGAAGAGATTGTGACTTATTTTCAAAGCCGTTATCGAGGTACAGATCCTGAAAATTGGAATGGTTATATTTGTCATGAGTCTTTATTAGTAGAGCCTAGTTATTTTCAAGAATTAACGCAAAGTGGTATTGCTTGGGGTTTTTTTAGTGGTGCGACTCGGTTGAGTGCTAAATATGTCTTAGAAAAACGGTTGGGTTTAAAAGCTCCTGTATTAATTGCAATGGAAGATGCACCCGGTAAACCAGATCCTACGGGACTTTTTGCTAGTATTGACCTGTTAACAAATGGTAATGATCAAAAATCAACAGTTGTGTATGTGGGAGACACTGTAGCAGATATGTATACCGTGGCCAAAGCCAAAGCTATAGATAATTCACGGACTTGGTTGAGTGTGGGAGTGTTACCTCCTCACGTTCAGGAAACAGCAGCGGGACGTGAGCATTATGCAGAAATGCTGATGAAATCTGGGGCAAATATCGTATTTAATAATGTACAAGAACTAACAATTAAGACAATTTCCAAATTAGAATCATAATTTAGGTATGCGATCGCTGTGTGGTAGTGTCAGAGCGATCGCATATTCCGTCTTAATATTTGATTTGATTAGAGAGAATTGGTTGGCCAGTATATACTACCTTTTCAACAATATCAGCGGCGTAATTCAAACCCCCAGCCCTAACAATTGCCTCTTTTAGCCTGACTGCATTTTGTTTGTACGAGGATTCTGTTAATACCCGCTTGATTGTTTTTTGTAGACTTGTAACATCTAGGCGAGACAGTGGTAAAAATTCCCCGGTGCCTGTATAAGCTATGCGAGAAGCAATTCCCGGCTGTTCATTAGTAATCGGAATAGCTACCAGTGGAACTCCACTGCTTAAAGCCGCTAACACTGCATTCATACCACCATGAGTGATAGTGAGAACAGATTGCGAAATCAATTGCTGCTGGGGGGCATAGGGTACGACCAGAGGTGAACCTAGTAGGTTAAAATCTAATTCTTTTATTTCTGGCTGACCTAAAGAAATGACAAGTTGTACATCCAATCCCATAGATGCTTCTGCAATAATTTGAAAAATTTCCTGTTTGCGGTTTTGTAAAGTACCTAATGCAGCGTAAATCAATGGTTTACCATTCAATTTTTCAAAAGGGAAAGGTACTGCTGATAATGAAAGAGGCTCTAATCCTGACGGGTCTTGTAATGGACCAGTATAATGAAATGTTTTGGGTAAACGTATTCGCGGAAAGTCAAATTCAGCAGGTAGCTGGCATATCTGAGCCAATTTTCCAGCAGCATCATCACGACATATATAAGCTGGCAAATTCCATTGACGACGTTGATCTACGACTAATTTCCAGATTTTTTGTGATAATCGATTCAGTAAAAAGTTACCTGCAAGGTTTCGCCAAGAAGACCACCAGGCTGTGTTATAGTCCCAATTGGTAAAGTAAGGTGGAACTCCTGTTTCCCTATTAATGAGAAGGGCATTGCATACACAGATAAAAGGTATTTTTAGGAAGTCGGCAATAGTTCCGCCGCCGGTTGTTACTTGATCTACTAACAACACCTCTATTCCTGCTTTCGAGATTGCTGTAGGTCCTTCACTAAACAGCATCTTTGTTTCCTTTTCCAGCCAGTTTATTGTGAAATTTAATGCTGGTATTCCACTTAATTTTCCCAACTGTTTGTACATTGGTTCTAATATTCCAGAGGGAAATTCAGCTTCGCCTATTTTCCAAAATTCTAATCCAGCCTTATTCACCTTAGATTGAACATCGGGTATATGGAATAATGTAACACGATGACCACGACGTTTTAATTCTCTTCCCAAAACAAACATTGGGTTAAGATGACCTATTGCTGCTGGACAAAGAATACCAAAATGAGTCATAATTGTGTTTTCTATTAATTAGAATCAATTACAATCATATATACCAGAAAACTACCTCACAAATTTAACGTGTAAATATTTTTTTGAAAGTGCTGACCATAATTCTCAAACTTAGATTTTAAAGCTTAGATTTTTTTGAAAACTTATCTTATATTTAACTCTCAAAAACCCGAAAGATAATTAACCCTTTTACAGAATAACTCATGCAGGTAGTCCCTGGAATATTCCCATTGCGTCATTTTCAGGAAATTAATTAAAAGGTGCGTTAATTAGATAACGTCACCTATAATCATTGGATAATTTATTTTGGGAAATGTTCTTATTTTAATTTCAAAAATTTATCTAAGGCTAATACCATACTTGGCGGCCAACGGCGGATATTTGTCACCCAATTTATATCTTTATAACGAATATCTAATCCATAGGCTGCTACCCAATTACTTTCGGCTTCACCTCTATTTCCTGTCACCCAATAGGCTGCTGTTAACGCGGCTCGCATATCAGCAAACCGGGGATATTTACGGACTATATTTCGCATTTCCCGAATTGCTTTTTTTATTTGATTAGTTTCATATAAAGCTAGGGCGTAATTGGCTCTAGCAAAGGCAAAATTGGGGTTGATTTCTGTGGCTTTTTGGTAATCTAAAATGGCTGCTGGCCATTGTCCTAAACCTGCTTTAGCATTACCGCGATTATTATAGCCCATGGCATCTTGGGGATCTAATTCTAACACACGATTATAATCGGCGATCGCTTCTTCCCATCTCCCTAAACCTTCCAATGCTGTGCCGCGATTTAAATAAGGATCTGTCACATTGGGAGCAAGTTCTACGGCTTTATTATAATCAGCTAATGCTGCTGTTAATTTATTTTGACTAACACGAGAATTACCACGATTACTCCATGCTCCTGCATTGCTGGGAAATTTTTCAATGATTTGTGTCCAATAAGTTTCTGCTGTGACAAAATCACCTTTATTTGTGGCTATAAAGGCCTTAGTAGCTAATTCGTCTCCTATTTGTAACTCTTCTGCGGTTATAGTTTGAGTTTGTGCCATAACGGGTGTATTCCAACTAAAAACCATTAACAAACTCAGGAAAATGCTAATTAATTTAATCATCTAAGTAAGTGATATGCAACAATATTTATATTAATAATATAACAAAGAGTGGCAAATGGCGGTTTTTTTTTACAAACCACTCCAGATCGAGAGTACCCAGATGTAATTATAAACCAGATGTAATTATAAAAAAAATAAAAAAGGTGTTAATATCTCCTTTATAATTACTGAGAATTTACTCTAAAGGAAACAAAGCAATTGTTCTATCTTCACTCCCCGCAGCCAATACTTTACCATCTGGACTAAAAGCAATTGAGTTAATTACTGAATCATGGTACTTGATACTGGAAATTTCTTCTCCACTGTCTATTGTCCATATTTTCAGTGTTTTATCTTTACTCGCACTAGCCAATATTTGACCATTGGGACTAAAAGCTAGGGAAGAAATATGATCAGAATGTCCCGATAAGGTTCTTATTTCTTGACTAGTTTCTACATCCCAAAGTTTAATAGTTTTATCTTGACTACCGCTAATTAAAGTTTTCCCGTCTGGACTAAACGCAAGGGAAGTAATTCCTCCAAACCAATCAGAATGTCCTCTTAATGTTTTGACTTGATTTTCAGCTAATACTAAAATTTTGATGGTTTTATCATGACCACCCGCACCACTAGCTAATAGTTTACCGTCGGGACTGAAAGCTACACATAAAACTTCATCTGTATGACCTTGAAAAGAGTAAATTTCTTTTCCTGTTTCTAGTGACCACATTCTTACGGTTTTATCTTTACTACCACTAGCTATCAGTTTTCCTAAGGGACTAAATGCGACAGCATACACTTTCTCTTCATGTCCGATAAATGTGAAAATTGCTAGTCCTAGATTTATGTCCCATAATTTAATTGTTTTGTCATCACTTCCACTGATCAAAAACTGACTATCTGGACTAAAAGCTATTGAATTAATTCCCCTAGACCAACCATATTCTCCATCTCCATGTCCTTCTAAAATAGAATGTTTCTTGGTTGCTAAATCCCACAATATAATGATTTTATCATCACTTCCACTTGCTAAAAGTTTACCATTTGGACTAAAGGCTACGGAGAGAACTTTATTTTTATGTGTTTTGAGATTACTAAAAAATACTAATTTTCCAGTTTTCTCATCTATTAGAGATTTGGGAGGGGTTAGTTCTAGTGTTTCTGCTGTTTCTTGATCATTATCTTTTGGTTGTAAATTTGATTCATTTTCTATCTGTAACGGGTTGAACAAAGTATTTAATCCCCCTAATACATCCAATTTTTCCCAGGATTTGTTAAGAGAATTTTCAATGGAATCCAAGTTATTAATTTGGGAAATATCCTCTATTTTTTGGCTTGTTTCTTCCATGATTGGCTTTGGTTGTAAATTTGATTTATTTTCTACCTGTAACGGTTGTACCAAAGCTGTAAATAAATTATCTAATTCTGTTAACGCATCTAATTTTGTTAATTGTTGGGTAATCACATCAAGGATGTGATGATTTTGGGAAGTTTCAATTTCTTGCTTTTGTTTAATTTCACTTATTTCTTGGTTGTTTTCTGAAATTGTTTGATGTAATTTCTCTGTTGAGTTGTCAATTTCTGTAAATCGGGAATCAATCACTGCAATTTGTTGATTAATCTGGGAAAGTTCCCTATTTTGATTTTGTTGATTATTATTTAATTCTGTTAATTGCTGTAAATTGTTTTGATGGTCACTTTCCATAAAGGTTTCAATTTCTGTAAATCGGGAATCAATCACTGCAATTTGTTGATTAATCTGGGAAAGTTCCCTATTTTGATTTTGTTGATTATTATTTAATTCTGTTAATTGCTGTAAATTGTTTTGATGGTCACTAT
>NZ_BJCF01000048.1 GCF_005402965.1 Dolichospermum planctonicum | reverse complement strand
TTGTCCTAAACGCAAAGCAATTAAATCAAGTTCGTTAGATTTCCAAGTATTTAGTTTTTTAGTCCCTAAAATGGCGATTCTCGTAACGGTTAACTGATTTTTAACTTTGAGTTTCATAGTCTAGACTCACTACCTTCTATTAAATCACATTGGCTACTATTTGGCTCATAAATATTTTGTTTTTCGGCTATTTTTTCCTTGTCAGCCCCCACAAGCGATTGTCTTGGAGTGATAGCTGAATTGTTTATAAACTTGTTCTGGAGTTAGGTATTTCATCTCGCGTTTAAATACGATTAACCCCAATATACTACGTTATTTTGAGATTAAATCCCAAGACCATTAAAAATGCACAAACTCCAAAAAAGGGGCTTGTGCATTTAAAATTATAGAACGGGCGAGGAGGGATTCGAACCCCCGACACCGTGGTCCGTAGCCACGTGCTCTAGTCCACTGAGCTACACACCCTTGACTTACAACCTTGACTTACAAGATTTATAATAACACACACTTTCCCAATTATGCAAGATCATTTTTCAAATTCTTTTTCGTTAACCCATTTGGATGCTCAAGGAGAGGCTCAAATGGTTGATATATCAGGTAAAACAGCCACTATTCGTCAAGCGGTGGCCACTGGTAAGGTGCGGATGTTACCTGAGACTTTCGCTGCTATTCAAGCGGGAAACACCCCTAAAGGTGATGTTTTAGCAACGGCTAGGTTGGCGGGAATCATGGCCGCTAAACAAACAGCTAATTTAATTCCTCTCTGTCACCCCTTACCTTTACAGAAAATTACCGTTGAGATTATCCCTGATGCCCAACTACCTGGTTATCAAATTGATGCTACTGTGAAAACTCAGGCGGAAACTGGTGTGGAAATGGAGGCTTTAACAGCGGTGTCTATTGCTGCTTTAACTTTGTACGATATGGCTAAAGCGTTAGAAAAAACGATTCAAATTGAAGCGATTCATTTAGTTAGTAAAACAGGTGGAAAGTCTGGAGATTGGGGATAGTGGGCATTTGTTGAATAAATCAGTACACTATTATTTGTTAGGACATTTGCCGTACACTAAAGATTTACACATCACATTTATTGTGTAAGAAGTATCATGACTCACTCAATGGCTAGAAACAGCCCAGAAAAATCCTTGCGTTCCAAATCAGAAAGATTAGAAGCCCGTATCAGTCCACAGAATAAAGACCAGATTATTCAGGAACATGAAATCATGGTTTTAAGCAGAAAAGACCAAGAGGTTTTTGTAGAAGCACTGTTTAATCCACCAGAACCCAGTAACAAGTTACGGCTTGCGGCTCAACGCTATAAAAAGAATATGGGTGTAGTAAGTGCAATTAACAGATAATTTTGATGCTTTTAATCATTATTTAATAGAGCCGCTAAAAAAAAAGCATACTTTTTATGAGCATTATCAATTCATTTGCTTTCCTGATTATTCTCATCGGCTTTTTTTGATGATGGAAACGATAGCTAAGATGATCAATTCCGATTAAATAAATTTACTCAAAAACTACCGTTCTATTGCCATAAACTAAAACGCGATTTTGTAAATGTAATCTTACCGCTCTTGCTAAGACAATTCTTTCTAAATCTTTCCCTTTTCTGATTAAATCATTCACTTCATCTCGATGACTTACCCGCACCACATCCTGTTCTATAATTGGTCCTGCATCCAATTCAGGTGTAGCATAATGGGCTGTTGCACCAATAATTTTTACACCCCTTTCAAAGGCTCGATGATAGGGATTAGCACCAACAAAGGCGGGTAAAAATGAATGATGAATATTAATAATTTGCGGGAATTTTGCAATAAAATCTGCACTAACTATTTGCATATATTTGGCTAAAACCACTAAATCAATTTTGTATTCATGCAGTAATTCTAGTTGTTTAATTTCCTGTTCTTGTTTATTTTCTTTAGTTATAGGTATATAATGGTAATCAATGCCAAATTGTTTAACTACCGCTTGTAAATCGGGATGATTACTCATAATTAAAGGAATCTCTGCATGAAATTCTTTTGCGCGATGTCTCCAAATTAAATCAAGTAAACAATGATCTTGACGACTTACCCAAATGGCAATGCGGGGAAGAGTATCAGAAAAGTGTAATTCCCATTTTGCATTTAAAGGTTGAGCGATAGCATTAAAAGCAGGAGCAATTAAATCTTTAGGTAAATTGAATCCTTTTAATTGCCATTCTATGCGATTCAGAAATAATCCGGCTTCAAAGTCTGTATGTTGATCTGCATGAGTAATATTGCCACCATTAGCATAAATGAAATTGGCAAATTTAGCTACTAATCCTCTTTGATCTGGGCAAGAAATTAATAAGGTTGCTGTTTGTTTTGTCATGGCAGGTTTGGTTTAGGTAGGATAGGTAATGGTTTTACATTAGTCTTTTCTTGTATTTGTTTCCATTCTGATATGTCTCGATTGACTGCATTAAAAAAATCCTTGGAAACTAACAATAATTTGAGATTTTGATTAGCATCAGCTTGAGCATATAAGAACCGATTATTAAACTCAGCTTTACCTAAAATCAATTGATAGTTTTGTTTATTTTTCAGTTGAATATCAATAGTCGCTACAGGTTTATCTAAACCAAATTCTGGTAATTCAGTGGGTAAAACTGATACTGTTCTTTCAATTTTACCATCAACTAATAAATCCATCAAGTAAGAAACAATTGCATCATTTGCCGGTGCTGATATGGGAGATTTGATTTCCCATTCAGGTTTTTTAGTTGTATTCCTTTTTTCTAGTTTTAATGTTGTACTTTTGGCTTTAATTGTTAAAGATTGGACATCATTAGCAGTAAAGGAGAAAATTTTCTGTTTTTGGGCTTTTATTTCTGTTGGTTGAGTTTTTCCTTTAATTTCATAGAAATATACAAAACTCCCTAAACCCAGAGCTAAAAGTATTAAAATCCAAGTCGTTTTTGGCAATTTCATATTGATAACCAATTAATAAAATCATTTATTTAATGAGAAATTAAAACCGCTTTTCGCCATTTTTGCACTGAGTTAATTATATAGATACGCTGGCTATATTTTAACATTTCTACCGTGATAATTTCCTCTCTAATTTTACATTTTTCAAGTAGATTAGCGCGAAAAGTCCCTGCTAATAAACCGCACTTTACTGGGGGTGTCAGCAATTCTCCATTCAAGTCTACCACAATATTACCAATACAGGTTTCTGTTATTTCACCTCTTTCATTCCACAATAAAACATCATCACAATCAGGAAAAGGGGCTTTTGCTATTTCATAAACTTGGCGATTTGTTGTTTTATGATACAAAAATATATTATTGGATTGAATCGGTGTGCAACACATACCTAGTTTGACAAGTTCATGATTATTTACAGGCAATAAAGGTATTGTTTGATATATAATTTCACCCTGGGAATCTAATAATAACCGTAGTTTATAATCTTGATTGTAAAATGATTTTGTTAATTGATCAAGTTGAGTTTTGACATTATTTATATTCACATTAAAACCAAAGTAATTTGCTGAATCTTGTAACCGTTGTAAATGATAATTCAATACAAAATAACCATTTTGAGGTTGCCATAAAATTGTTTCTAAAAGTGAGAAATCTGGTTGATTTAATGTGAGAACTTGGGCTTTAATCTGACATTCTTGATATTCGTCACTACTCACAGAATCCCAGACAATTCCTCCTCCAACTCCATACTCTGCTTGCTTATTTTCTTTATCAATTAATACAGTGCGAATAGCAACATTAAATTGGGCTTGACGTTGGGGACTAATAAAACCAATACAGCCAGTATAAATACGGCGCGGTGTATTTTCCAATTCCTGAATAATCTCCATCGTCCGGGCTTTAGGTGCGCCGGTAATAGAAGCGCAGGGAAATAACGCGCCCATAATTTCACTCATGGAAGCTGTAGTTTTGGCTGTAACAGTAGATGTCATTTGCCAAACTGTGGGATATTTCTCGACATTAAATAAACTGGGAACTTTGACTGTATTAATATTAGCTACTCGTCCGATATCATTGCGAATCATATCCACAATCATCACATTTTCCGCGCGGTTTTTTTCGGAAAAATGTAGTTGATTAGCAATATCATGATCTGCTACTAATGTTAAACCTCTAGCTGCTGTTCCTTTCATGGGACGCGAGGTTAAGTGATGATCATCAAGATGAAAAAAAAGTTCAGGGGAAGCGGAACAAATAGCAAAGTTATCAATATCAACATAAGCCCCATAATCTGCTTTTTGTGCTTGCACTAATTTCAGAAATAATTCCCAAGTATCACCACTAAAAGGTGCATTTAAACGTAATGTATAATTGACTTGATAAGTTTCCCCCAAGGAAATATATTTTTTAATTTTACTAATGGCTTGATGATATTCTTCTTCACGTACTGAAGGTGTCCAATTAAGTTTATATTCACCAGCTAAGGTAGGTTTTGGTAAATCAATAATTTCTGGTTTTTTATATAATCCAAACCAGAGTAACGGAAATGAACAAGGAGAATGGGTTTTTAGTATCGAATCAAAAGCTGTTGAAGCTTCGTAACTAATAAAACCCGCCCCATATATTTGATGTTTAGCAATCAAATCATTCACGAGTTGCAATTTGGTAACAACTTGATCAATACTATTAGTTTGGATGATTTCATCAGGATCTTGAAAGCAAAGCCAATGCTTTAGTTTAGCATCATGAATTACTAATTTATTTTTCATCTACGTTTCCACCAAATAATAAAACCTGTTAGCAACCCCAGTAAAGGTAATAAAAACACAGCAGATATTGTTAACAAGTTAGCTTCCCGATTTGATATAATAATCCGGCGATTTTTTGGTTGTTTAGGACGAATTGACAGAAGTTTTTCATCCTGTTGACTTAACCAACTAACCGTATTTAAAAAGACATCTCCATTTAACTGTTGTTCAAATAAACTATCAGTGGCAAAATTTGAGTTTCCGAATACTACTAACCGTGATTCTTTAGCAGTATTTCGGGAAGTTTTGGCAGTTGGAATTGCAGTTGGAATTGCAGTTGGAATTGGAGTTGGGGAAGTTTTGGCAGTTGCAGTTGGAGTTGGGGAAGTTTTGGCAGTTGGAATTGGAGTTGGGGAAGTTTTGGCAGTTGGAATTGGGGAATTTGATAATTTTCTAGTTAATGCTACTCCTAAAGTTAAAGGTCCTTTTAAGTCTTTATCTTCATTAAACTCTAGTTTTTCACTTTTTTGATCACTTTCTGCCCAACTATTAGGATAGGGTTTAGTTTTTAATAAAACCATAGACTCAACACCAGAGACAGGATCAATTTCCAGAGGACGAGTTAATGGATATACAGAAATATTATTGGCAAAATCTTTAGTAATAGGATGCTGTCCATATTCTGTCACCAAAATAGTAGCCGGTCCTAGTTGCAAACTTTCTCCAGAATTATCAATGACCAAGCGATTATCTAAACGCACACCCCACTCTTTCAGAAGAGTATCTATTTTCGGGTTGGTGTTGGGATCAATCATCAATAATAAGTTACCACCACGATTAAGATAATTTTGTAACGTTGTAACTTCTCCCGTCAATAATTCTTTTTGGGGTCCAGCTACAATTACAACATCAGCATCATTAGGAACTTGAGGACGTTCTGCTAAATTCAAAGTTGATGTAGTAAAGTTTTTATCAGTTAAGCCCTGTATTGCTTTAGAAATTGCCCCTTTACTACCGGAAAGTGGGTGTTCACTATGTCCTTGAAGAAAGTAAACTTTAGCCGTTTTAGGATTGATCATTTGTTGTAAACGATTAGTTAATTTTATTTCTGATAGTCGTTCATCCTCACTAATTATTTGTACTAATTGCCGTTTTGTTTGAAATTCTAGATAAACTTCGCCATAATCTTTAACACCAAATCTGTCTACTAGTCCTGGTTTTAATTCAGGATCAACATACTCAAATTTAAACTTGTTACTTTGACGATGATAGTTATCTAATAATTCCTGATCTTGGGAATTTTTTTCTTTAGTAAATAACCAAACTTTCATTGTTTCGGGTAAATTACTGACTAATTCCCTGGATTGAGGTGATAAAGTAAATAGTTGAGTATCTGTTAAGTCTAGACGCAGGTGGTAACGAATACCTAAAAAGTTAATTAATCCTAATATAACTAATACGGACAAAGTTGCGATTAAGGCATTAGTAGTAGATTGGGTAGAACGCTTTTGCCACCATTTACTTTGTTGGGTTTGTACTACTACCCACAAGGCACAAATAACTGCACCTGTTATTATTAATGATAGGGGGATTATTCCTGAATTTACTGATGTTAAATGAATGGTTAAACCAGCGGTGATGAAGAATGGTCCTAGCCAAAATATAAGTTTCCAAAGTTTGTTTTTATTCATTTTTTATTCATTATTTATAGGAGAGAATAATCAAGAGAAAATAACTAGTGACGTTGAAAGCGAAGTGCATCAATTGATTGGGCTGTGAGAAAAATACCTAAGATAATGTAACTGGCAAATAAAATCAAGCCGCTGGTATCGAAAATTCCTTGAATCAGGGTATTGTAATGTTTGAGCAGGGATAGATGACTAACTGCTTCACCAATTGGACTGGGAATGGTTTTGGCAATTAAATCAACAAATAACAGCAAAATAACTATGGCAAAGGTGAGGACTGCCGATAAAATTGTACTGTCTGTTAATGAGGAAATAAACATTCCTAATGATAAAATTGCTGCCGCTAGTAAGAGTAATCCTAAGTGACCCAGCAAGGGAATTGTGGGCGATATGGGAGGAGTGGAATTGGATAAAGCGATCGCTTCAAATCCCATTAAAGGTAAAATCATTGTCAATAAAAATGTTAATACTCCTAATAATTTGCCTACGGCTACAGCCCAGTTGGTAACTGGTGATGTGGCTAATAGTTCTAAAGTTCCTCGTTTGCGTTCTTCGGCGTAGAGTCCCATTGACAAAATCGGCAAGATAAATAACATTAACCATCCCATTCTATCTAAAAATGCCCGCACAAATTCATAAGGAACATCTATTATTGGTGCTGGAAATCCAGGCTGCTGCCCTTGTAAATCATAACCAGAAACTGTAACTAAAATTCCTTCTGGTCCCAATAAAATCATGACGAAAAATAAACCTGCTAAAAACCAAAATGCACTGGCTATGCCATAAGCTAATGGGGAAACAAAATAACTCTGTAGTTCTCGACGGTAAATGGCAATAATATTGGCGATGACTATACCCATTTATGCAGCTTCTCCTTCTTCGATTTCTGAGTTTATATTTGTGGGTAAATTCTTTTCTGTTGTGGTTAATTCTAAGAAAACATCTTCTAGTGTTGCACTAATACGACGCATTTCATATAAACCAAAGCCAGCCCGAATTAAAGCAGTAGCAATTTCTTTTCCTGGTTCTTCTCCCTGCTGTAATATTACCCGTAAATAAGTATGATCTTCTAGCAAATGTTGATGGTTAGGCATTGATTCTACTAAACTCACGCCAGATATATTTTGTAACATTTGTTTGGCTAAAGGTGCTTCTCCTGTAATTTCTAATTCATATCCTGCCCCACCTGTTAATTGTGTCATTAGATTTTCTGGGGTATTAGTTGTCACTATTTGTCCGCGATTAATAATGGCAACTCGGCTACAGGTCATACTCACTTCCGGGAGAATATGTGTAGAGAGAATAATAGTGTGTGTTCCTGCTAAACTTTTAATTAAGTTGCGTACTTCCGTAATTTGTCGGGGATCAAGTCCCACTGTAGGTTCATCAAGAATAATAGCTGGAGGATCATGAACGATCGCTTGGGCAATACCAACCCTTTGCCGATAACCTTTCGAGAGTTTACGAATAATGACTTGGCGCTTCTCCTCTAGGTTACATCTCTTTATAGCTGCTGTTACTTTTTTCGAGCGATCGCCTGAAGAAACTCCTTTAATTCTCGCTACAAAGTGTAAAAATCCTTCTACCGTCATTTCTGGATATAAGGGTGGTGTCTCTGGTAAGTAGCCAATGCGCTGACGCACAAGCAAAGAATTATCATGGACATCATAACCGTCAATTTTCGCTGTCCCACTGCTGGCAGGTAAATAACCGGCTAAAATTCGCATGGTTGTGGTTTTACCGGCACCGTTTGGACCTAAAAACCCTAAAATTTCCCCTGGTTCAACGCTAAAAGTAACATCAGTAATTGCTGTTGTTGAACCATAAGTTTTAGTAAGATGCTCAACTTCAATCATTTGCATAAATCATAATAATACCTAAACAATCTTAGCTAAATTTGAGATTTTAGATTGATGAGTTTTCTGTTATTTTTAATTTTTAATTGATTTATGCCTCATCTAAAATTAGTAACAAGATAACCTAGTATGGAATGGATAAAATCATGAGAGTTTGGCTGCTATGCTTTTTTGTACTGTTTGCTGCGGCGGAGTTTTTTAAGTGGTTGCGAGCTTTTTCTATACCTTTGCCCATATATATTTTAGCGGGTGCATTTTTAGCCGTCGCTTCCAACTATGATAAGATTTTTGGTGATAAACTTAACCAAAACCTGATAAATCCTGACAAACCAGAGATTAAATAGGGTTTGCTGATAGGTTGCATCGTGTAGCCATAAAAGTCTTGCGGCGGAGTATTATATATTCGCCGAAAACTTTTCACAGATCCTCTTAATCCATAATTACCTGAATTTGATCAAGTTGATTAATTACCACATCTGCACCTTGAACATGATCTGCTTTACCAATCCAAGTAATACCAATACAGCCAGCAGCTTTAGCATCACGCGCCATTTGCATATCACCCACAGAATCACCTATCATTAAAGTCGCCTCTGGTGCTACCCCCAAAGCTTGACAAGCTTCTAAAAACAGTATTGGATCTGGTTTACTAGGACCATCATCAACACCCTTTTCTAGCTGTAAATAATTACTTAACTGATGAGTCCTTACAAATGTCTGTACCTCTTCAGTGGTTGCTGCTGACAGAATCCCCAATTTTAACCCCGCTACTGACAAAGACTTTAATACCTCCAAACTCCCCACAAATAAAGGTGAAGGAGTTTTACTAACATATCGGTCAGCCTCATTTATTGCTTGACGGGCAATTTTTAAAGACTCAAACCATCCCCTCCCGGTTTCCGCAATATAGGCCGCTGCTGCAATTTCTGTTTCTCGACGACTGGCTACTGATATTAAACCCGCTGGATCTAAGAAATCACCGTTAATACCAAAAGCCATTAACAATGGTTCGCCAATACCAGGAATTTGCGCGTCTATCATCCTCGCTGCTTTTTGTCCTAGTGTTCTTAAATATGCCTCAGAATCTTCTAAAGTGCCGTTTTTATCAAATAAAATTGCTTCGATACGGTAAAACGCCGTGTTTTGACATTTAATAGTTACCAAAATATCTCACCCTAGTCATATTCAAGGTAAAAAAAAGGGGGGTGTCCCCTCTTGATCATACAACGATCTCAGTTATAATTACTTATAACTATAAATCTATTATTCTTCAGTCGCTGGGGGAATTTCTTCCTCGGCCACAGCTTCCACAACTGCAACTTCTTCAGCTATGGTTTCTTCAGATCCGGCTTCCAGCGGTGCTACTTCTGTCGGTGTGGTAATACCTTGCTGTTTAGCAAGCAGTTGTTCCCGATACTTAGCTGCCATTTCTTCAGCCTTGTCATAAACCAAATCACGGTTTTTGATCATGTCACCAGGTTCGGGTTCCAACTGTTTAGTAGACAGCGAAATCCGTCCCCTTTCGGCATCCAAGTCAATGATCATAACTTTAACTTCATCATTGACATTGAATACGCTATGGGGAGTGTCAATATGCTCCTGGGAAATCTCCGAAATATGTAGTAGTCCGCTTACACCACCAATATCAATAAAAGCACCATAAGGTTTGATACCGCGAACCGTACCAATGACTACTTCGCCAACTTCTAAACGGTTCATCTTGCGCTCAACTAGCGCCCGACGATGGGAGAGAACTAAGCGGTTACGCTCTTCATCTACTTCTAGGAATTTCAAAGGTAGTTCTTCGCCTACCAAATCTTCCTTGGGTTTGCGAGTGCTAATATGAGAACCGGGGATAAAGCCGCGCAGTCCTTCAATTCGCACTAATGCACCACCACGGTTGGTTGCGAAAACGCCAGAACGGACAGTAGCATCTTCTGCTTGTAACTGTCGTACCCGTTCCCAAGCACGCATATACTCAATCCGACGAATTGAAAGGGTGAGCTGACCATCTTCATTTTCATCGGTAAGGATGAAAAATTCCCGCGTTTCGTTTGATTGTAAGACTTCTTCCGGGGCATCTACCCGGTTAATAGACATTTCTTGTATGGGTATATATGCTGCGGTTTTCGCACCTATGTCAATCAGAGCGCCGCGCGGCTCTATACTGAAAACTGTACCCGGTACGACATCACCAGGGCTGAAGTGATAGTCGTATTTATCAAGTAGAGCAGCGAAATCTTCGAGAGTAAATCCAATTTCTGTAGCGGTTAAATTCTGATTGACCATGCTAATGTGTTCCTGGTTCTAGTCTCCGTAAAGGTTTTGTCATAAATTCAGTGCATAAGTAAGCAGTCGGAGAACCGTCTGCACTTACATTTCTGTCTTATCCTAGCTTAGAATAGCTAATCTTAACACATATCAACTTCCAGATATAGGATTATATCATATTTAGGGAAGAGGGAATGGGTAATGGGTCATAGGGAGCAGGTGATATCTGAGTTTTAATTCCCACATTCCGCACTTCATTGTGTAGTACAGGCACGAGTGTAATAAGTGGCAGAAGTAGTTTAAGCATAAACATATAGTTTAGTTGGTAATAAATATAGGCAGTAATATAATGATTGCCAACGAATTCAAATTAATAAGGTGTTGACAATAAATGCTGTTTTGTGTACTATAATTCTGAAATTACTTAGGAATTGCTGAATAAACCTAAAACCATCAGAAAAATTAAAGTATTAATCATGATAATAATAAATAATTCGGATAGCACAACAAAAGAATTAAAGCCTACCATACTTATATGTGGCTATACTGGTTCGGGAAAGACAAGTTTAATACAAAGTATTTTTGGTACACAAACAGTACCTGATAATCAAATTGGCCACGATAGTCCAATGACAAGAGAATTTATTAAATACCTGAACGAATTCATCGACATTTGGGATTCTAAGGGGCTGGAAGTGGCAGATAATGAGAAAGATTTTGTTGATAGAACAAGAAAATTGATTACTGATATCCAAAAGAAAAATAATCCTGAAAATCAGATTCATGTAGTTTGGTATACTATCCAAGGATCAGGAGCAAGGGTAACTTCTACAGACCTTGAACTGATTCAATCCATATTTAAAAATGTTATTGTTGTGATTACCAAAACTGATATTACTCAGTCAAAGCAGCTTACACCCATGATTCAAAAGCTACAGGATAATGGTATAAAAAGAGAAAATATACTCCCAGTTTTTGTCTATCAGAAAGATGAAGATAGTGAAGATAGTGAAAATGACGAAAATAAGGAAAAAGAAAAAAGGGAAAAAAGCAAGCAGTCTCTCCTTAAACTACTCAATAGAACTCTTACACTAATGCCAAGTGCGTACAAAGATGCTTTCGAGAGCGCACAAATGCTTGACTTGGATAACAAAATAAAGAAAGCTCAATCTATTATTCATGGTTGTGCAACAGCCGCGTCAATTGCATCTGCTGACCCTATTCCGGTTAAAGATTCTGTGATAATCACAACAATTCAGATAGGAATGATTGGGTCTTTAGCTACTGTGTATGGTTTGCCTAAAGAAGTAGCTAATACAGCAGTAGCTGCATTTGTAGCTCAAGCTGCTGGTACTGCTGCTGTGACAAGCTTGCTAAAATTGTTCCCAGGAGGAGGAAATATTATTCAGGCTGGAGTAGCTTTTACTTTAACTGAAGCAGTTGGGCAAGCAGTTAGTGCTTATATGATTGAATGCTGTAAGGCTCTTATTGGAGAGGGCAGTCCACCTAAATTTATACTAAAAGATTTCAACATTTTTTTTCAAAACTTAGGAAATACTGAAAAATAACAGATATATCCAAATATACGTAGAGATGTTTTATAGAAAGTCCCTACGTATTTTATTAGGGTATATATATATTTGATGTTTGAACCCACATTCCACATCAATAGAATGATAGGACTTTGCTGAAGGTATTGTATGATAATCCTAGAATTATTTGGGTAAAATTTTAACTAGTCTTCAGTTCATAAATCCTGATTTTATCCTACTTTTGCAAATTAAATCCAAAATGCCTAAACTGCTAAAGCTAACCATAATTAGTATCTTTGTAAGTATCATCATAGCTATAATCTTCTTTACGTACCAGGCAGTATCAGATCAACAGTGGATACCAGTGCGTGGTGGTATACCATTTGGAATCAGCGGCATGACTTTGATACATCAACCAATTCAAAAACCAAGCCAGATGCTAGATTTGATGATTGTCCATGATAATAAACAACCCAATCAAGGACGTTTAGCAATAATTAGCATTAATAATAACAAGCAATTAAAGTATTTTCCCTTAAAGTGGCCAAGTGAAATTAATCTACCTCTTGATTTAGAGGCTTTAGCTTCTATTCCTGGAACAAATAACCTAGAATTTATTACTGTAACGAGCGCTGGAAAGGCATATCATCTGAAATTAGATGCCCAAAAACAGCATTTATTCATTCTCAGAGAATTTGATCTACCTGATATTACTAAAAATAGTAACTTTGAATCTTTCGGGTTACAAAATATTGATGGTAAATTAATACCAATTTGGGCGCATCGAGGAGAAAGTGAAGAACCAGCCAAAATTTATTGGGGAATACTGGATTTAACAAAATATCAAATCAATCTTGCAGGTACGGCTGATTTTCAAGTACCTTTTCCTGGTGGTAATGTGCGCCATATTTCTGATATCAAAGTAGATAATGCGGGGATTGTCTATATTTCCGCAGCCAGTGATGCAGGTAATGACGGACCCTTTGAGTCTGCCGTATATGTTGCTGGTTACTTAGGCTCGTTTGGTAATAAAATATTTTGGCGACAAAATGATAAACTTTTTCCTATCTATCGAGATCATCATCACAAAATTGAAGGTTTAGAACTTATACCTGGTGTAACAGGTGGTGTAATTTTGGGTACAGATGATGAAAATCTGGGTTCTTATGTGTACATGATAGGTAACTGACAAAATAATTGGTAATTGCATTCGCTCAACAGCATCTTGAACAGTTAAACCCAAAATCCGTTGCTACTATGATCAGTAACAACGGATATTATTAGCATATATTCCCTGACAAATGGGGAATAACTAACTACTTATCTTTCTTCTCAAAACGGGGGGGTTCGCGGAAGGCGATCGCAAAAAAGAGAACACCGATGGCGAGGGTTAAAATCAAGATGTAAGCAACACTTTCCATATTTTTCAGATCCTGCCTGTTGAGCCAGTAATTTTAGTTGACCAAGCCAGGGAAAAAGCATGAAGTAGATATTTTCCACTTCATACCTCATCCAAGTTTTAAGCTTCCTTACGACGAGTTGACTTGTCGCCCACTTTCTGGAACAGACCCCATTCAACTTGTTCTTCTTCAATTTCTACACCGGCAAATACATCACGGTAGATAGTCCGTGAACCGTGCCACAGGTGACCAAAGAAGAATAATAAAGCGAATACAGCATGACCGAAAGTAAACCAACCTCTGGGAGAAGTACGGAATACACCGTCAGAGTTCAAAGTTTCTCTGTCAAATTCAAAGATCTCGCCACCTTGAGCTTTCCGGGCGTACTTCTTGACATCAGCGGGGTCTGTGAAGGTTTGACCATTCAGATTACCACCGTAGAAGCTGACAGTCACGCCAGTTTGTTCAAAGCTATATTTAGATTCTGCCCGACGGAAGGGGATGTCAGCACGGACAACACCATCTTTATCGGTCAAAATTACGGGGAAAGTTTCAAAGAAGTTAGGTAAACGACGAACTGTTAATTCCCGGCCTTCGGCATCTGTGAACACAGCGTGACCTTGCCAAGATTCAGCAATACCATCACCTTTCACCATTGGTCCTGTACGGAATAGACCACCTTTCGCGGGGCTATTACCAACGTAATCGTAGAATGCTAATTTTTCAGGAATTTTCGCCCAAGCTTCAGACAAAGTAGCGCCTTCGGACACACTGGTTTGCACACGACGCTGAATTTCTTGACGGAAGTAGCCTTGATCCCACTGATAGCGGGTAGGTCCAAATAGTTCTATGGGGGTAGCAGCGTTACCGTACCACATAGTTCCAGCAACGACGAAAGCAGCGAAGAATACTGCCGCGATACTGCTGGAAAGTACGGTTTCAATATTACCCATCCGTAGGGCTTTGTAGAGCCTTTCGGGGGGTCTAACTGTGAGGTGGAATAAACCAGCGATAATACCGACTACACCAGCTGCAATGTGGTGAGCAACAATGCCACCGGGGTTAAAGGGGTTAAACCCAGCCGGACCCCATTCTGGTGCTACTGGCTGAATACTGCCAGTGATTCCGTAAGCATCAGATACCCACATTCCTGGACCAAAGAGTCCAGTTTGGTGGAAAGCGCCAAAACCAAAACAAAGTAAACCGGATAAAAACAGGTGAATACCAAACATTTTTGGCAAGTCTAGGGCAGGTTCACCTGTGCGAGGATCTCTAAAGAGTTCTAAATCCCAGAAAACCCAGTGCCACACGGCAGCCAAGAATAATAAACCCGAGAGAACGATGTGAGCCGCAGCAACGCCTTCAAATGACCAGAAACCGGGGTCTACTGCTGTACCACCGGTTACACTCCAACCACCCCAAGATTCGGTCACGCCTAAACGTGCCATAAAGGGAAGTACGAACATCCCTTGTCGCCACATGGGGTTAAGAATTGGATCACTAGGGTTATAAACGGCTAGTTCGTACAATGCCATTGAACCAGCCCAACCAGCTACTAAAGCTGTGTGCATTAAGTGTACAGAAATCAGCCGACCTGGATCGTTCAGAACGACTGTATGTACTCGATACCAAGGTAGTCCCATTAACTACAAGCCTCCTGGATAGTTATGTTGACAAAGCAATTTTGTGACTGAGGTTCAAAAAAGGCGGAAATCACCATTTTTGAAGAATCTCCGAGTTTTTTTATTGCTGATTTTGAGTTTGGCAATGCTGACGACTTACCATAGCTTGATTCTTTTGTCAAGAACTTGCTATGGGAGTGTTTGAGCAATCGCTAAACAAAAATGAGAATATTTTAAAAAGTGTAACTATTGATGGCACGCTTTGCAAGCGTTTCCATCCTTGAGGTTACGGAGTTTGTGGTTTGAATGTCGCTATCAGTCGCCAGAAATGCTGATTATAACCTCATCTATCTGGAAAGCTGAAGTTTTTTAAGTCCACTATTCCAGGATAAAACTAAATTGGGGTTTTACCAGGCGATCGCTCCTTGAATAATTACCAGTTTTATTTCAGACTCAGTTTACGCGGGTAAATTCTGGCTATTGGGGAACAATAGACGCAAGTGATCAACCACAACTATGAAACTAACAGATCATCTCTGGCTAAAGCGAATAAATACATAATAAAGCAGAATATAATAAGTAGTAGAGAAAACATCAGAAAATATAATTATTTATTATAGATTTATAATAGTTTGTCCGCTTCATGATCAAGATTTAGATATTAAGGCAGAAAAGTTATGGCAGTGCCGATGGTCTGAATTATAATTCAGATGTGCAGCATGGGTCAAATCAAAAATTGCCCAGAAATAGCATGATCACGGAACTTACACGATGAACACCAAAACCAAAATTGACTGTCCTGTTTGCGGGTATCAAGGAATTGATGGTCATATCTGTCCTAGTTGCGACACTGATATTTCTCTAATTCGCTCTTTGGAGGAATTGCCCCAGCGCCCAAAATCTTGGACAAGAGAAATCGCCATTTTAATGCTGATGATAGGTATTACTATCGGTGCTGGGGGCAGTTTTTTCTCCCTGCAAACAGCTTTGTATACTGCGACTATCCCCAATCGTACTCCTAAAGTTACTAGTAGTCCCAACCCCAGTCCACAGATAATTACTACTACTCCAAAGAAGCCGCCAATACTAGCCACTTATAATGTAAAATCAGGAGATACTCTCAGTAGTATTGCTGGAAAGTTGTGTAGTAAACCTACTGATTGGCAATTAATAGTTGCAGTTAACCCCGAATTACAAAAGCGGGAAAATAAATTAGATATAAATCAGGTGTTGAAAATTCCTAGTAGCTGCAAAGGCAAAACCCCATGAGTATAATTTACAGATTGAAACAAGATAGTCAGAAAGCTGAAAATTTCGCCCAAAATAAACAATTTGGGAGCGATTTTTTGCTATATAAATTATTTTTTGTTTCTCAAAATTGTCAAAATATGGCAATCATGTCTGATTTGTGAAAACCTCCCATGGCTAGATACCGGAATTGTTAAATAATTCGGCTATCTGATTTTTAGATATCATTTTTTTAGCTTCTAATACCTCTTAGATAATTTGTTATTTATGAGCTTCATTAAATAGGCTCATATTTTCTCGAATATAACTTAAAGTTTCAGATCCCTGACCTCTTTAAGAATTTAGGGATCTTTTTATTCCTGTCCTCCAAGTAAGATAGTGTATCATTATCTTTATCTTTTTGCCCATAATTTACCATGGCTACAATTAACGACAACTACCTGAAACTCAAAGCTGGTTATCTGTTTCCTGAAATTGCGCGACGGGTCAATGCTTTTGCACAGGCTAACCCAGATGCTAAAATCATTCGGTTAGGGATTGGTGATGTCACCGAACCCTTGCCAGAAGCCTGTCGCACAGCCATGATTAAAGCTGTGGAAGATATGGGCGATCGCTCAAGTTTTAAAGGATATGGACCAGAACAAGGTTATAATTGGCTAAGGGAGAAAATCGCCACCCACGACTTTCAAGCGCGAGGAGCAGCTATAGAAGCTGATGAAATCTTTATTTCCGACGGTTCTAAGTGCGATTCTGGCAACATTTTAGATATTTTTGGCAAAAATAACGTTATCGCCGTTACTGACCCCGTATATCCCGTTTACGTAGATACTAACGTCATGGCAGGTAACACGGGAGATGCGAACGAAAAAGGCGAATATGGTGGTTTAGTTTATTTACCTGTTACTGCTGAAAATAATTTTACAGCGGAAATTCCTAGCCAAAAAGTTGATTTAATTTATCTTTGCTTTCCTAATAATCCCACAGGTGCAACTGCTACGAAAGAACATTTGCAAGCATGGGTAAATTATGCTAAAGCCAACGGTTCAATTATCTTTTTTGATGCTGCTTACGAAGCATTTATTAAAGATCCTAGTTTACCTCATTCTATTTTTGAAATAGAAGGCGCTAGAGATTGTGCAATTGAATTTCGTTCTTTCTCTAAAAATGCCGGGTTTACTGGGACTCGTTGCGCTTTAACTGTTGTTCCCAAAACCCTCACCGCTAAAGCTGCTGATGGTTCTAATGTCGAACTTTGGAAACTTTGGAATCGTCGTCAGTCTACTAAATTTAATGGCGTTTCTTATATTATTCAAAGAGGTGCAGAAGCGGTTTATTCAGAAGCAGGACAAACACAAATTAAAGCTTTAGTAAACTTCTATTTAGACAATGCTAAAATCATCCGTCAAGAACTAACAAACGCTGGTTTAAATGTTTATGGGGGCGTAAATGCACCTTATGTATGGGTGAAAACTCCCCATGGTTTATCCAGTTGGGAATTTTTTGATAAGTTATTAGAAACTGTGAATGTGGTGGGAACTCCTGGTTCTGGGTTTGGTGCTGCGGGTGAGGGTTATTTCCGCATTTCGGCCTTTAATAGTCGGGAAAATGTGGAAGAAGCCATGAAGCGAATTACGGCTAAGTTTACGGTGTAATTCAAGTTTAATTATTTGTGGTGGGTAATTCCCACCCTAATTTTGTTAAACTTAATCAATCAATAATAATAATAAATGCTATGAGTGTAGCTATTCCTGTTTTCAAAGCCGTAAGTCAGATACAATTAACACCTGGTAGTACAGTTAATATTCCAGATGTTAGCTGGGAAGAATTTGAGGCGATTTTACAAGAACTGGGAGAAAAAAGAGCTTCACGAATTGCCTATAATCAAGGTAATTTAGAAATTATGCTCCCTTTACCTGAGCATGAAATTTCCAAAGATCTAATTTCTGATATTGTTAAAATATTGTTGAAAGCTAAAGGGATTAAATATCAACCTTTTGGTTCAACAAGTTTCAAAAAACAAGGTACAGCAGGAATTGAACCAGATGCTTGTTTTTATATTCAAAATTATCAACTGATTGGTTTACGGAGGTTACAACCTGATCATCTACCACCAGATTTAGCTATAGAAATTGATGTGACATCAAAAACAACTCTTGATGCTTATGAAGCGATTGGAGTTCCAGAATTATGGATATATGATAGTGGTAAATTGGCTATTTATTTATTGAAAAATGGTAAATATATCAAATCTGATCAAAGTCCCTATTTTGAAGATATAGCTATTAGTCAGATTATCCCTAATGTGATCAAAAGGAGTTGGGAAGTAGGCAGTTTTCAGGCTTTGGAGGAATTTGCAGTACAAATATAATCCATAAATATCAATTTTTACTTAACAGTAAATCAAACATCAAAATCTAGAGATTATTTTGTTAATAAGGGTTGATTGAAGTATAATGTTAGTACAACCTCCTGGTAAATCACATCTATTAACTTGTCGGACAATTTTAACAGATCAAGATAAAATTAATATTAAATGTTTTTGTCAGCAAGACGAAGAAATAAGGATAAGTGTAGAATCCTTATTATCTAAATAATTAATCTAAATAACTAATATTATTCCCTATGCTCTCCTTTCCCCCGCAGTTCTAATTAATTCCCCTATCAAAGCCACAATAGCAGTGATCGAAATTAACATCACACTTAAAGCATTAATATCCGGTTTAACTCCCGTTCTAATGCGGCTAAAAATTTCCATTGGTAAGGTATTAGTCCCACTTCCCGCAGTAAAACTAGCAATTAAAAAATCATCTAAACTCAATACAAACGCTAATAAGCAACCGGAAATAATTGCTGGCATTAATTGAGGTAATAAAACTAAAATAAAGGCTTGTATTGGTGTCGCACCTAAATCTAAAGCTGCTTCTTCTAAATGAGGGTTGATATTATTCATGCGCGAAGAAACCACCAAACCCACATAAGATAGACAAAATACAATATGAGCAGCGATAATAGTCCAGATACTCAAAGGAATAGCAAAGGCTGATAAACATACTAACGTAGAAACAGCGATCGCAATATCAGGAATTAATAAAGGTAAATAAGCAATTCCCTGATATAATCTCTTGCCAGGAAAGTCATAACGTGCTAACCCCACAGCCATTAATGTTCCCAAAATTGCGGAAACTCCCACAGCGCAACAACCCACCAATAAACTATTATATAAACCCGATAAAATCCGTTCGTCACTAAATAATTTACCGTACCATTCTAAGGTAAATCCTTGCCATTTAGCGCTGTAAGGTGACTGATTAAAGCTATAAAAAGCCAGTACCAGAATAGGTAAGTACATAAACACAAATACCACCAGCGCAAACACTGCTGGCCACGAAACACGCGATTTATTTATTTGTTTGTATATATTCATGTCACCTAATATACCCAATATTTGCCTCTCATATTATATGACAATATGGTTCTCTGAGAAAAAAAATAGAAAATTAAGACAATTGATCATCTTTTTTCCTGGTATTAAATTAGCCTAGCCAGTTAAAGATTTTTTGTGATCAATAAAATGTATGGTATTATACTCGTTTTCCTTTCTATTTCCAGCAGCAAATCCCAAAAATAACTATTGTACTATGTGTATTATGTCTAATTTATTCCTGAAGTATCAGACATTTACATTACCTCAGATAGACAAAAAATATCGAATATAAAACATAAGATCTAATAGTAATCATAAATAAGGATGGTTTTTGTATTTTTGGCTATTTCTCTGTTAGTTATTTCATTTATTCATCAACTAACTAGAAGTAGAAATCTGATATTTTAGGAGATTGATCATGAAAATTGCTCAGGTTTCTCCACTGTGGGAAAGAGTACCACCACCAGCTTATGGTGGGATAGAATTGGTAGTAAGTTTATTAACTGATGAATTAGTCCGTCGGGGACATGAAGTGACTTTATTTGCATCAGGAGATTCTTTAAGTTTAGCCAAGTTAGTATCAGTGCATCCCCGCGCTTTAAGGCTAGATCCTACTATTAAAGAGCCTGGTATTTATGAGATGTTACTGTTAGGTTTAGTTTATGAACAAGCAGAAAATTTTGATATCATTCACTCTCATGTAGGACTAGGATCACTAGTTTACGCCAATTTAGTCAAAACTCCTACAGTTCACACTTTACATGGAATTTTTACTCCAGATAACGAAAAAATTTTTAAATATGGCAAAAAACAGCCTTATGTTAGTATTTCTAATTCTCAGCAAGAACCCAGATTAGGCTTAAACTATGTAGACACTGTTTATAATGGTATTGATGTTAGTAGTTATGAATTTTATCCTCAACCAACAGAACCACTTTATTTAGCTTTTTTGGGAAGAATGTCTCCCGAAAAAGGACCCCATTTAGCAATTGAAATTGCTCAAAAAACTGGTTGGAGGTTAAAAATAGCAGGTAAGGTAGATGTGGTAGATATGGAATATTTTACGCAAAAAATTAAACCACATATTGATGGTAAGCAAATTGAATATTTAGGTGAAGCTAATCATATCCAGAAAAATGCCCTCATGGGTGGTGCTTATGCGACTTTGTTTCCCATTACTTGGCGAGAACCTTTTGGTTTAGTTATGGTAGAATCAATGGCATCAGGAACACCTGTAATTGCAATGCGACTGGGTTCAACGAGGGAAGTTATTGTGAACGGGGAAACCGGTTTCCTTTGTAATAATGTGGAAGAATGTATTAATTCTCTTGACAGGGTAGCTGATTTAAATCGTTACGCTTGTCGTCAATATGTGGAAGAAAATTTTAGTGTTCAAAAAATGACTGATGGTTATGAAGTGGTTTATCAAAAACTAATTGCAGAAAAATTAGCGCAACAAAATGGTTATTTACGTAATAGTAATACTCTAGTTAGTTAATAATCAATTAGATACAGCAGTTTCCGATATGATGAGGTACGGATATTAATGATAAAAATAAAAATCTTGTGGTGCGGGCATACTATGGCTAACGCCACGCTACGCGAACGACCAAGCTCAGTACAAGTCTTGCCTGCTAAAAGTGTACTTCACCCTGATGGTAATATGCTGTATTTGTTTTTCATCATCCTTGTAGAGACGTTCCATGAAACGCCTCTGCTTCTTCATTTAAACACCTTTTTGATGTTTAACTTCAACCACTGTATGTACATTTCCACGGGGGGTAAAATCGGTTTTTACAGTCACTTCCACAGGATCACAAGCTGCGACAAAATCATCTAAAATTTGATTGGCTGTTTCTTCATGGGAGATATAGCGATCGCGGTAACTGTTAATATAAAGTTTGAGTGCTTTCAACTCTACCACCCGTTGATCTGGAATGTAAGTAATATAAATGGTCGCAAAGTCAGGATAACCGGAAAACGGACATTTACAAGTAAATTCCGGTAAGGTAATATTAATATCATAGCGCCGTCCGATGCGGGGGTTAGGAAAGGTAATTAGTTTCCCTTCCGCAATTTCCCGTTCACCATATTTCATTTCTTGAATGTCTGGGGGTAGGGTTTCAGGTGCAAAGTTACTCATTGTGTTAGTAAAAAGAAATGTAGAGATTCACAATTATTAACTTAGCACTCAATTTCCTTTTCCCAGTCTGGACAATTTTGATCATCCCAACCATGGGGGTGCATAGCACAAACTAACAAATTACCGCCATAAACCTGTCCGTGATAGTGGCTACAACCAATACAAGCCGCATTTTTCTTTATTGTAGCTTCTACTGCATAAGGAAAACCTGGATCTACATCTTCCGTGATGTTGATGTCTTCTAGTTCCCAGTAAATTTCCAGAATTGGCTCTGCTAATTCTTGTAAAAATTGTTCGTGCAGCCTAGCGAAGTTATCAATGTCTGCTACATAAGTGCTTTGTACTTCTTCAGTAATTTCTTCCGCGAACTCAAAAAAAGCATCCACCATGTCATTCATTCCCAGGAAGAACTGCTCTACTTCATCAGCCACGTTTTCGATCATGTCTATTAAGTCTTTTTGCCACTGTTCCATAAACTTAAAGCCCTTACTGGCTAAAAACATGAAGCTTAACGCCATCAGGCTGGAATTGCTAGAGTACAAGGTAAGTAATTACACTTAAAACCACTTTGGGTATTCTGTGATTTTTCTATAATTGACTGTGACTGATACCAAACTCAAGGTAAAAAATTGTTTTTTACGGTTCTCGTTGCAGCCGTTTTAACTCTTCCTGTAGTTCTCGCACTTGATCCCGCAGCTGATTTACATTATCGCCATGATCTTTATTATGATCTTTATTTTCTTTTTTCGCCTCTTTCCCAGTTGGTTCTTCGTCATCCTCTAGGATATCTATCCGACGAGGTTCAGAAGTAGGGGTTTTTTGAGACGCTTCTCCAGATCCTGGCTGCTGTTGGGCTTGCTTCATCATATCCTCGACGAAGCGGCGAGCTTCTTCTGTGTTCATCTCGCCTTTAGCCACCATTTCATCTGCTAATTTTTGGACTTGCGATCGCAGTTCGGCTAATTTCCCCCCAGCTTTTTCACTGGCGTAGGAGGCTAACCCAACACCGAGATAAAAAGCTTTTTGTACAATATCTCCAAAACCAGGCATTGCTGCTAAAAGCTCCTACAAGTAAGGCGACCCGGAGACTACGCCTACCACAAGCATCCCTTATTGCTGCTACCTTCCGGTCCTGACAAGGTTTGGGCGTTGAAGTTGCATAGATCCAGGTCTTCATTTATCATAACACGAAAATTCAGAATTTGTATATTATTCCAAAATTATTCCAAAACAATTTGCCATTGCAATAGTTGATAATTGACACAATCGTTCTGTATCAAGGGGTCAGCGGTTACTATTGCCTGTGCTTCATCCATTGACTCAGCCTCAAATAACATCATACCACCACCTTTTTGCGCCCAATAACCTGTTTTGGCTTTGTGTCCTTTCGCAATTAATTGTTGTACGTAGGCTTTGTGGGCGGGTACATATTTGTCAAAGGTCGCCTTATCAACCTTACCAGTTTCAATTTTGACAAACCAAGGCATATATTTGGATCGGCTTTTAAATTAGTAATTTCTCGTTGATCACAAAGTATCATGATTTATGATCATATTCCCGCCAATTTATATCGCCAATTTATATACTTTTATAATTTTTATAATTTATGTATTTTTTTGTAAAAACCGTTGTCAGATTACATAGTCATACTGTATTATTAACTAAGTAAGGTCTCATTTTCAGTTAATCTCTGCTTTCAATTACGAAACTGATCAAACTAAAGTTACCAGGATAGCATTATGGCTAACAAATTAAATCTCGACAGCGGTGAAATCCTCAAACAAGGTGCAAATGGCGCAAAAGTTCAACAACTACAGGAAATCTTAAAAGCACTCAATTTAGATCCGGGGACAATAGATGGTGATTTTGGCAACAATACTGTCAAGGCTGTCAAACAGTTTCAGAGTCAAAATGGGCTTAACGCAGATGGAATAGTCGGAAAAAATACTCAGAATGCTTTAAATAATGCTCTTGACCAATTAACAACAGATCCAGTACCATCCCTAACTCCTCAACCAAACGGTTTTGGTGGTGTCACCGGAAAACTACCACTGCCAGCAATTCCGCTGATAAAAAAATTTGAAGGTTGTTATTTAAAGGCTTATCCAGATCCCCGAACTGGTAATTTACCTATCACCATTGGTTGGGGTTCTACAAAAAAAAGAGATGGTAGTAACTGGAAATTAGGTGAAAGCATCACTCAACAAGAAGCAGATGATTTATTAATGATTCAATTAGAAAATAATTATCTACCATCTCTGCAAAAAATTCCTGTTTGGAATGAGTTAAATACTAACCAACAGGGTGCTTTATTAAGCTTTGGTTATAACTTGGGTGCTAACTTCTATGGTAGTTCCAGTTTCAAAAGTATGACTAGAGTTTTGAGAGATAAAAAATGGGATGAAATTGAAGAAACTTTTCTAAAATACAGGAATCCTGGTAGCAATGTGGAAGTAGGATTAAGACGGAGAAGACAGGCAGAAGCTGACCTATTTTTAACTCCAGTTTAAGCCTACATTGCTATATTAAATTCAAGCCCTGTAGAGACGTTCCACGGAATGTCTCTACATTCAAAAAAATACCAATTACTTGCTATGAGGACGTTGAATAATTGTTTCTACCACTCGTCGTTTTGCTTGTGGATCAATTCCTACTAGACGCACATATTCACCGCTATATTCAGATAAGCAAGATTCTAAATTAGAAATAGCGTCGGAATGTGCATCAATATTAAAAAAAGAACCGCAACTTTGCCAAGAACCTGTACGGAAACGTCTTTCATCAATGTGTTCAATCCCAATTTTATAACCTTGAGCTAAAATTTGTCGAACTTGTTCTTGAGTTTCTAAACTTAAATGATTGGCTTGATTATTGATAGGTTTACTAACTGGAACTTCGACAACGGGAGCAGCAACTTGATAACCTTTACCTCGATTTAAACGATTATATTCATCAACTAAATGGGAATTTTCCACCCGTTTTTGTTCACTAACCATGAATTTACCAGACTCAATTAAATGAGAGAGAGTAAAATCTGGCTTTTTAAATGCTGGTGGTCCATCCAAACTATTGACAACTCGCAAAGAGACATTTTCAAAACCGATTTGATGGATAAAATTACGAATTTGCTCATCATAAATCCGGGAACGCAAAGCACTAAAAAAGTCAATAGATTGTTGTGGAAAAGTATCAACTAATTGTGCAATTTCTCCTTGTGAAAGTCCATCTTCGACAAAAATTCCGCCGACAATTCCTATTCTATCATCTCGGTTAGGTTCCCAATAAAATTTTTCCATTCTCCCATCACGAATTAATGGTGCGTAGAGGGTAGAAAAATCATTTCCTGTGACAATAATCGGGACACGACATAAAGGATTGGAGTCATAACTTCCCGGTAATTGTACATCTGTGGGATTATCAGCAATATTCATCAATGTAGCATTTACTAATTGAGTATTTACTGTATATTGAGTTCCTTCATCAAAACGTCCAGCACCCGCATCTAAATCATTAATCATCAGTACGCACATTTTCCCCCGGACTTTGATTAATTCTGCTGTTTCTCGATATCGTAACCGAATTAACCGCGCAGGATCTCCAGCGTCTGGACTTTCTAATTCCCCTCCAGATATTAAAGTTACCCCGATACCCATTTTTTCAAAAACTAACTCGCATTGAAAGGATTTTCCCTCTCCTTTGCGGCCATGAATACCTAAAATTAGGGGAACTCGAATACCGGGAAGGTTTAAGAAGTTTTTGGTGATATGTACTGCAAGTTTATCGAGAAAACTAGGAGCAATGTAGTAATTCATAGAATTATCCCTGGCGATGATTTATGTAAATTAGTATATATTATATATTTTTTTGGTAACGATAGTCAATTAAATGGTAAATTAAGTTTGTCAGTTCGGAAATTGTTTTACTTAATTTTCATTAGGTTCTAATTCTCACTATGAATGATCCATCAATTACCATTACTCAGTTATTAGATACAGATTTGGAAACACTCAGAAAAATCAGTCGAGAAATTTGGTTTACTCATTATCCTACAATTATCAGCAATGAACAAATCGAGTATATGCTAGATAAAATCTATGGAATAGGAGTAATTGAAAATGAAATTTATAATCAAGGGATATTTTATGATCAGGTATTACATAATTCCCAATTAGTCGGTTATTTATCTTATGGTGCAGAAATGATGGATAATATCAGTTATTTAAAATTACATAAATGTTATTTATTACCGTCATTACATGGTTTTGGATATGGTCAAAAGATGTTATTTCATATTTACCAAAAAGCGCAAGCAATGAAATTGAAAAAAATAATTCTTAATGTCAATCAAAGGAATGAAAAAGGGATTAAAGCTTATTCTCGATTTGGTTTTAGAATTATTGATAGTCAAGTAATAAATTTTGGGAATGGCTTTGTGTTGGATGATTATATCATGGCTTACGATATTTAAGAAATAAGAAAGACAATGATAAAACGTAAATATTCAGTTTATTGAGTAGGGTGTGTTAGCTGTCTTCGTAACGCACCTAATTTCTATGTAATAGCTTTAATTGTGTAGTAATAAGCTGAGACATATTTGTCAAACATTGTACTACTTATAATTATAAATATAATCATTATAGCACTATATCCTTTTATGCCCAGTGTTTGAATTATTTAGTCACAGCAGTTTTCATATTTTTTATTAATTTTTATTAAAAGTTAAACAGAAAATAATCATTATTTAAACAGGATTTGATATAGTGATTTGCACTGACTGGAATCAGTAAAATTTTGTTTGAAATAATTACGATGAAATGTCATAACTGGTGACTACTACCGCTATAGCCTCTGTTTTCTGCGGATGCTAGTGAGTTAAGAGCGATCGCCTGTAGGCTGTTTGTTTGATCAAAATCACATTTTGAAGTGATGTGTTACGCTTCCCTTACTCATGCTAGGAAGAAGCTACCACACTCAGAATATTACATAACAGTCGTTTTTTTATATACGCAACATTTCTGTGTGCTAACTAAACCAGGAGTAATTAAAATGAGTCAGCAAAATCTAGTTTTCACTAATCCCAATGAAATTACCATTCCTAATGGTGGAGCAGCAACAACCTACCCCTCAAGTATCAACGTCTCCGGGTTAAATGGCACAATTACGAGTTTGAAAGTAACCCTAAGCAATATTAGTCATACTTATCCCGATGACCTTGATGTTCTACTGATAGGTCCTACAGGTGCCAAGGTCTTGTTAATGTCAGACGCAGGTTGGTCTTGGGATTTAAACAATGTCACCTTAACCTTTGACCCCAATGCCAGAGATTTTCTGCCGGATCAAGGTCAGATCAGCAGTGGTAGTTATCGAGCCACAGACTATGAAACAGGTGACAGATTTAATAATTCTCCTGCTCCCAGTGGGGACTATGGAATAGATTTTTCCGTATTTAACAACACCATCCCCAATGGTGCATGGAATATATATGTAGTGGACGATACAGGGGTAGATATTGGCAACATCGCGGGCGGATGGTCAATAGCTATTGATACTACGGAGGTGACGACAAAACCAATAGTCACATTAGCTACTTCTACGAAAAAAGTAGCAGAAAATAGTGGAGGGAATATTCTCTACACCTTCACCCGAATAGGCAATATCACCAGTGAGTTAACCGTCAATTACACCGTATCAGGTTCAGCTATATTCAACACAGACTATAGTCAGACTGGTGCCACATCCCATACTGCCACTACCGGAACAGTTTCCTTTGCGGCTGGAGCGGATACAGTTACCCTAACAATTTCTCCTCTTGAGGACAACATTCAAGAAAATGACGAGACTATCATCTTAACCCTGGCAACAGCGACAGATTATATCATTGGCACGACCACAGAATTGACTGGAACGATTACCAACGGGAATGATCAGTTTGAAGCAACAGGCAGTAATCTAGTCAGCAACAAGATATATGACGGTGGCGATGGCACTGACACCCTGATTGTGAATTATAGCAGTGCAACCTTTGGCGGATTAGGTACAAATGGATTGGGAGTGTCCAATGGATATTGGTCAAATAGTGCCTTTCATGACTATAGAGGCTCATTTAATTGGCAAGGTACTAATTATGCTAATAGCCCACTATTGTCCTTTAGCAATATAGAGACATTTGAGATTACCGGGACGGCTTACGCAGATTACCTCAGAGGCTACAGTGGAGATGACAAGCTCATCGGGGGTGAAGGAAATGATAATATCGCGGGTGGAGATGGGAATGACCTCATCAGAGGTGGTGATGGCAACGACACCCTGAAGGGGGAAGGTGGAAATGACGAAATTGAGGGTGGTGATGGCAATGATACTATTGATGGTGGCACAGGTCGTCATGTTATCCGTGGAGGAACAGGGAATGACACAGTAGTTAGTGCTAAAGCTGGAGACAGCATTGACGGGGAAGGAGGCAACGACACTCTACAAAGCTTAGACCTGAGCAGTTTAGGTGTAAATTTAGTGCTGGATTTAAGAGCTACAGAACAGGTAAGTGGGGATAATAATACCCGCATTAACAATTTTGAGAATATCTCCTCAGTGACTCTAGGCAGTGGTGATGACACCACTATTGCCACTAGTAATTTATTGGTCAGCAATGGCAGCATTAACGCTGGGGGTGGCACTGACAGATTAATTGTGGATTATAGCAGTGCAACCTTTAGTGGATTAGGTACAAATGGGTTAGGAGTGTCCAATGGATATTG
>NZ_BJCF01000047.1 GCF_005402965.1 Dolichospermum planctonicum | reverse complement strand
GAGGATTTTTTTAATGGGCGGGCAAGATGCCCACCCCACAAGAGGATTTTTTTAATGGGCGGGCAAGATGCCCACCCCACAAGAGGATTTTTTTAATGGGCGGGCAAGATGCCCACCCCACAAGAGGATTTTTTTAATGGGCGGGCAAGATGCCCACCCCACAAGAGGTGTAAACTATAAGAACTCCACAAGAGGTGTAAACTATAAGAAGCCCACAAGAGGTGTAAACTATAAGAGATGTATATAAACTACAAAAAATAAAAAGAATGTAATTTTCTGTTTAGAGGATGGGAAATATAAAGATAGGGCAGGCAAGATGCCTATCCTACAATAAACCTAGAAAATATTTTTCTGTTATGGAAGAAGCAAGGTTAAAAATTTACCATAGGATGTTACCTCATTGGGAGTTAGATGGGGCAAGTTATTTTATTACTTTTAATACTTGGGAAAAGTTAGAACTTAACCCAGAAGCTAGGGAAATAGTTTTGAATAGTTGTTTATTTTTTAATAATCAAAGATATAAGATATTTGTCTTGGTTGTGATGATAGATCATGTACATTTACTGATGCAGCCTTTACTTAAATCAGAAAATGAGTATTGGTCTCTTAGTAGCATTATGAGTAGTATTAAAGGTTATAGTGCTAAACAGATTGCCAAGGTGATGAAACATATAGGAACTATTTGGCAAGATGAGCGATATGACAGAATTGTCAGAAATGAAGAAGAGTTTCAAGCATATTGGCAATATATCAGACAAAATCCTGTAGAAGCAGGACTGTCATCAACACCAGAAGATTACCCTTACTTGTGGCAAACCTCAGAATCACCTCAATTATTACATCCTCTCTCTTGTGGGGTGGGCATCTTGCCTGCCCTTGGCAACCAACCTCAGAATCACCTCAATTATTACATCCTCTCTCTTGTGGGGTGGGCATCTTGCCCGCCCTTGGCAACCAACCTCAGAATCACCTCAATTATTATATCCTCTCTCTTGTGGGGTGGGCATCTTGCCTGCCCTTGGCAACCAACCTCAGAATCACCTCAATTATTATATCCTCTCTCTTGTGGGGTGGGCATCTTGCCTGCCCTTGGCAACCAACCTCAGAATCACCTCAATTATTACATCCTCTCTTGTGGGGTGGGCATCTTGCCCGCCCTTGGCAACCAACTTCAGAATCACCTCAATTATTACATCCTCTCTTGTGGGGTGGGCATCTTGCCCGCCCTTGGCAACAAAATTTTAATGCTACTAAATATACTTGACATGAAAGTATATAAGATAAGATAATTAATGTATTAGAAAAATGTTTGTTTTTGTCATTGGATGCTAAAAAAGTTTATGACTCAAAATACAAATAAAGCAAATGCTAGAATTAATCGATAAAAAGCTGAAAGTATTCTCAAGAGATTTTAAAAAAATGAAGATTATAGCGTTTTAGCTGTCAAGGGGAAATGGGGTGTTGGAAAAACCCATCTAGTTGAGAATTTTTTATCTGAACATAGAAAAGACGATTATTCATATAATAGATAATATTTATAATAGTGATAACACAAATTAATGGTTGAAAAATATATTCATTCAAGTTATATAATGGGGGCGGGCAAGATGCCCACCCCACAGGAGTTTTTGAAGATTTGGATTTGCATATTAAATACTAAGTAGCTTATTAAATGCTTATTATCAGGCTAATTACAAAACTATATATCCTAAAATTAAATTAACTATAACAGCCGCAACATTGATGTTAAATTATAACATACCTGGTTAATTACTCCCTTCCCGGCATAAAATATTAACTAAAAAGTGTTAGTTGAAAATCCCCTTACTTTACCAAATACTAATATGTCCTTTGTTCCCTTACATATTCACAGTGATTACAGCTTGCTTGATGGTGCTAGTCAATTACCAGAATTGGTAGATCGAGCGATCGCATTAGGAATGAAAGCGATCGCCCTCACAGATCATGGTGTCATGTATGGGGCTGTGGAACTGATCAAAATCTGCCGCAGTAAGACGATTAAGCCAATCATTGGCAACGAAATGTATATCATTAATGGTGAAATTGACAAACAAGAACGTCGTCCTAAATATCATCAAGTCGTATTAGCCAAAAATACTCAAGGCTATAAAAATCTAGTTAAATTAACTACCATTTCTCACCTGCAAGGAGTACAAGGTAAAGGCATTTTTTCCCGTCCCTGTATTAATAAGGATTTACTGAAACAATATAAGGAGGGGTTAATAGTCACCAGTGCTTGTTTAGGGGGAGAAATTCCCCAAGCAATTCTCAGTAATCGGCCAGATATAGCCAGGAAAATTGCCAAATGGTATAAAGAAGTATTTGGTGAAGATTTTTATTTAGAAATTCAAGATCATGGTTCTCAAGAAGACCGGATTGTAAATGTAGAAATCGTCAAAATTGCCAGGGAATTAAACATTAAATTTATCGCCACAAATGACTCTCATTTTATCTCTTGTTTTGATGTAGAATCCCATGATGCCTTATTATGTATTCAAACCGGTAAACTTATTAGCGAAGATAAAAGAATGCGGTACAGCGGCACAGAATACCTCAAATCATCTGAGGAAATGCACCAGCTATTCCGTGACCATTTAGCCGATGATATCATTGCCGAAGCGATCGCTACAACAGAAGAAATTGCGGATAAAGTTGAACCTTATCACATCATGGGTGATCCACAAATTCCCACACCCACAATCCCTTCAGGACATACAGCAGATACTTATGCAGAGGAGGTTGCATGGTTGGGACTTTTAGAAAGATTAAATCGCAAATCTCGCAACGAAGTAGATCCGGTCTATAAAGAAAGATTAGAATATGAATTAAAAATGATTCAGCAAATGGGATTTTCCACCTACTTTTTAGTAGTTTGGGACTATATCAAATTTGCAAGAGACAATAATATTCCCGTTGGTCCAGGACGGGGTTCTGCGGCAGGTTCTTTAGTAGCTTATGCTATGAGAATTACGAATATTGACCCGGTACATCATGGTTTATTATTTGAAAGATTTCTCAATCCCGAACGCAAATCAATGCCGGATATTGATACAGATTTCTGCATTGATAAACGAGATCAGGTAATTGAATATGTCACTGAAAAATATGGGGTTGAGAGAGTAGCCCAAATTATTACTTTTAACCGACTGACATCAAAAGCAGTGTTAAAAGATGTGGCTAGAGTGTTAGATATTCCCTACAATGAATCTGACAAAATGGCGAAAATGATTCCTGTAGTCCGGGGTAAACCTACAAAATTGAAAGTGATGATTTCCGATGAAACTCCCGAACCAGAATTTAAAGCCAAATATGATAATGATCCCACTGTGCGGCGCTGGATTGATATGGCCATGCGAATTGAAGGGACTAACAAAACCTTCGGTGTTCATGCTGCTGGTGTGGTTATTTCCGCAGAACCATTAGATGAACTTGTTCCCCTACAGCGAAATAATGACGGTTCTGTAATTACCCAATATTTTATGGAAGATTTGGAATCTTTGGGATTATTAAAAATGGACTTTTTGGGGTTGCGGAATTTAACCTTAATTCAAAAAACCATTGATTTAATTGAACAAAGTAAAGGATATCGTGTTGATCCTGATCAAATTACCGGACAGGAAAGAAAGGCACAAAAAATATTAGCCAAAGGTGAACATACCAGCTTACCAAAAGATGTGGCTAAAGCTTATTCACTATTAGAAGCAGGTGATTTAGAAGGCATATTTCAATTAGAATCTTCAGGGATGAAACAGATAGTGCGAGATTTGAAACCTTCTAATATTGAAGATATTTCTTCTATTCTTGCACTTTATCGTCCTGGACCATTAGATGCCGGATTAATTCCTAAATTTATTAATCGGAAACATGGACGAGAAGAAATTGAATATGATACTCAAATTTTAGAACCGATATTAAATGAAACCTACGGAATTATGGTTTATCAAGAGCAAATTATGAAAATTGCTCAAGATATGGCTGGTTATAGTTTAGGACAAGCTGATTTACTCCGTCGCGCTATGGGGAAAAAGAAAGTATCGGAAATGGAGAAACAAAAGCAAAATTTTATTGATGGTTCTGCAAAAAATGGTGTAAAATCCCAAGTTGCTGAACATTTATTTTGGGATATGTTAAAATTTGCCGAATATTGTTTAAGTTATGATACAGAAATTTTAACTGTTGAATATGGTTTTTTAGAGATTGGGGAAATTGTGGAAAAGCAAATTGAATGTAAAGTTTATACTGTTGATAGTAATGGAATATTATACACTCAATCAATTGCCCAATGGCATCATCGAGGACAACAGGAAGTCTATGAATATTTATTAGAAAATGGGGCAATTATTCGCGCGACAAAAGACCATAAATTCATGACTGAAGCAGGGGAAATGTTACCCATTGATGAGATTTTTGCCCAAGGATTAGATTTATTACAAGTGGAAAATTTACCGATACAGTAGATTTCATCTTTTTGAGGTATAAAACCCACATTCCGCACCCTATTCCTCCCTTGAGCAAGGGGGGGATGAAAAAAATCCCATCTTCTGTTAACTATTTACGCTGATTTGGGGGTTTTTAATTTCTCTTTTTCAACTTTCTCAACTTGTCGGGGAGCCGCTGCTGCTGTAAATAATATTATGGCTTGCTCAAAATTGGTCTGACTATTTTTAAAGTCACCCATTTTCTGATATGTTAAACCTAGTTGGAAGTGAGCCTCTGCTAAATCACATCTGTTACCACTGATTTTATGGAATATTTCTATTGATTGTGAATGTTTGAAAAGTGCTTCTGGAAAATTATCTTGGATGCGATCAAGTTCTGCTAAACCTGTTAAAACCTGAGCTACAAGGGGATTATAGTGAGAATTATAGTTAAGTTCTTGAGCAGATTCTATCCATCCATAGGAACTTTCTGCTTGAGAAAGTTTGATCGCTGCATTATATATTTTTAAAGATTTTTTAATGTTTCCTAAATTTTTGTAAATTAGACCTAACTTTAATAAAGCATATATTTTACGCCATCTGCAAAAATTCACTTCAGTTCCTAAACCTGCATTAATCAGAAAAGTTTCTAAATTAAGTATAATATGATATACTATTTCAGCAAAAATTCCTGTGAAAAGGGAATAATATACTTTTTTAGCCAAAGATTGAGGAATAATGTATTTTTCTTCTGGACTAAAGTACGAGTATAACAAAGCTAAATGTAGCCACACGGTTACTTGATATTTTTCTATTTTTAACTTTAAATTTTTATCTCCTTTTTGGATTATATTTTCTATCCATGATTTGGTCGGTTCTAAAATATTTATGGCTGCTTCTAGTTCCCAGATGTCTATATAGTAAAAAGATAAATGGATGTGATTTTTGACTATTAATAATACAATCTCATCATAACTTATGTCTATTTGATGATTTTCAAAATTATTTAAAATACAATTTGCTATTGCTAGTGATTGATGCAAATAATTAATCGCTATATTCATATTTCCAGACACTAAATTTATTATGCCTTCAATACTATAAATACTTGCTAGTAGATATTCAGATTTTATCTTTTCTTTGAGGAAATTCAGTATAGATATTACTTGTGTTAATGCTCCCATTCGATAGTAAGAAAAAGCCAGCATTTCATCAAATGACCAGCAACCATTTCTTCGTTGAATAATTATATATCCAGCTTGTTCAAAGTCATGAATACATTCATAATGATAATAAGCTTCAAAGGCTTTTTTAGCATCTTCTATTGTGCGAATATTGTTTACACTACCTGTCCAAAATTCGGCTGCTTTGCGGTTAACTTCCTGCCATTCTTGACTTGATTTTAACCTTTTTATGCTCTCTTCTCTAATCACTGTATGCAGCCAATACTTTCCCTTGGTAAATTCAAACAAACGTAAATTTTTTAAATATCTAATTATATAGATACACTGTTGCTGGTCAGGAATATCCCACAGCAAAGCTAGTAAGGCATCTTCAGTAATTTGTGGTATATCTTGATAGCGATAACATCCTAACCGACACAGTAACTTATAGGCATTGGGATTTAAACTTTGCAATCTCTCAAATTGATTGACAACTAAATTTTTCAATCCTCTTTCCACTAAAGTACAATTTTCTTGCCAATAAGTAGTTGCATCTCCTTGATAATCTGTTTTTATTGACCCAAGTAAGATATGCATGGCTTTGGCATTACCCCCATATTTTATGTGCATTTTTTCTAGTAAATAAATATTAATCTCAACTTCGTGAAATGCAAAAAATTCTTGCCACGCTGATACAGCTAATTGACTTAAATAATAATGATAAACTAGATCAATACGGTCATCAAATAAACATTCTCTACTAGTAATTATTGTAAATGACTGGACAGTTGCATCCGCTAAAATCCTGAATAATTCTAGATAACGACTATGATTTTGAATGAACTTACCGTGTTTATCTAGTGCGGGTTCTAAGCCATCAATTAATATCCCGACTTGACGATTTTGCAAGTGTTTTTTTAATCTGATCAGTGTAATACCAAATTCTCTTCCTGGTTCTTCTTGAAAGTATTGTTTTAGCCATTCTTCAACTACGCTGTCAACGCTAGTGATATTATCTGGTTCTTTAGCTATTTCTAGGGATAAAACTAAATCAAACCCTTGATTATCTAAGTATTGCTTGGCTAAAGTTGTTTTACCTAGTCCTCCTGGTGCCTGAATAACAATAATTTTTTGATGTTGATTAATTAGAGTATTAAGCTTTGCTACGTCATCATCTCTGCCAAAAAAATGAGGACTTTTGTTTTCAAAAGACAAGCAGTTTTGATCGGCACTCTTGGCACTACTTATATCTTTTGAAACTAGAATACTGTCTACGTTACGCTTGTATGATATTTTTAATACCTTAAATACAGACTGAATTACATATTCTTCAACACTTTGCTTTGTTAAGACTTTACGAATCGTATTATTACTTATAGTTTCACCAGTATTTTCCATCTGTTTCTGTATCCAAGTAATTCTATGACGAGGGTTCACGTGGTTTTTAGTAAGGGTATTAATTATTTTTTCCTCACCCAACTTGGTTAATAAGTATGTCTGGCGATTTCTGGGGATTTTCATAATCGAACTGAAAGAATAATGAATTTAAGGAAGTTAAAGACGATCATAGTAGATTTATTTTTTCTTTATAAATAGCTACAACCAAATTATAAAGCGATTTCCAGAATTATTATTAATGAACTTTACTTAACTTGCTTAAATATACACATACCATGCAGAAATAGTAGGTTAATAGTAATTTGATTACTGGTTATTAACAACTAACTCCCGGTTTGCTCATTTTCTAGGTATCAGATGGTGTTTATATGTCCGCTCACGATTTCTATTTGTTCTCCAATGAGACCTTTTGGACACTTTGGCAGGAGCATCAAAACTACTTATATCGTTGCTGTGTAAAGTGGATGGGTAGCTCTGCTGATGCAGAAGATGCTCTCAGTCAAGCGATGTTCAAAGCCCATGAGAAAATCCGTAATTTTAGCGGTAATATTAAAAGCTTTAAGGCATGGTTAACCCAAGTAACCCATAATGTCTGTATGGATATATATAGAAAAGATGATCAGCGAGCAAAACAAGTTGAGAGTTGGGAGTTTCAGGAGGAATTAGTTAGTCACGAAGAAACACCGATTCTTTTGACTACCCAAGAAGAACTAGAAAATTTTTTTGAGGTTGTGATAGATGAGTTACCTTCTCGACTGCGAGAAACGTTTATTCTGCACTTTAAAGAACAACTTTCGTATCAAGAAATTGGGGAAAAACTAAATATTGCCTATGATAATGTCCGCAAGCGTATTTCCCAAGCACGGGCAATTTTAAAACAGCGATATCATCAAGATTTTCTGGGAGAAGAGAATAGATACTCCACAGATTTACAATCGTTTAGATCTCAGGTTGCTTCCCAGTCTAGAACTAGGAATAAATCGGAGAATATGATCAAAAGAAAAGTTGATATTGATGATACTTCTGTTTTATCTGATCAGTTAGAAATAGTGCCAATAGTGGAGCAGGAAAAATCAGAACCGGCGGTTACTGTTTCTCCACTTATGGTGGTGGATGTTCAATCTAATTTGAATAGAGAGGTTGAAGAGATTGAGAAAAAATCTGCTGTCAATGAAGAATATGTACTTATAAAAATTAGAGATTTTTGGCAGTGGGGTAATCTTGAGAAAATTGTGCAGTTAAATCATAAACTTAACTGGGGTAAAAGTCTAATTAATGAAAGAATAAAAGATATCCTCCTGGTATTTAATCGGTATTTAATATGATAAATCTTCGTCCTCTGGCCTTGGTTAGTGCTATTGCTATTCTTAGTAATATTGCATTATTGGCTAAATCTGAAGCCCAAACAACTCAGAATGTTAACTTTAACGGTAATATTACCGCTACTATTGTTATTAAAGTTGGTTCACCTGATAATCCTACCCCATCCATAGGTTTTATACCTAACCCGATATCAGGTGAAGCCCAGTTAACAGGTACAGCGGATGTGATTATGTCCTGTACTACTACTGCTTTCATTAGTGTGTCTGTCCCGCAACGGATATCTGCACCTTCAGGCTTCGAGGATACTTTTCGGAAAGCTCGTGTTCGTTCAGGAAACAGAATGACATCCGCTGAGGTCGGTAGTTCTACAGGTTTTCCTGGCTGGACCGACTCAGCCCCTCAGCCTTTGAGTATTAGTAGTTGTACAGATGAACCTTTGGTAGTGGAAATGGTTGCTGGTAGTGCTAATGGTAGCAGTAATCCTCAAGGAAGCTACATCTATAGAGTAACCGTGACGGCTACTCCTCAGTAAGTATAAAATGTTCGGATTACAACCATCTACTGAATTTCCGTTAAATAATTCACAATTTGGCTGCGGAAAACGTCTAACTATTAAGTCACTGAAATATGATTGCATATTTTGCTAATCTCACCTTCAGTAACCCAGCCCTAAAGGGACTGAGTTTCCCACTTACTGCGTATCTTATGAAAAATCTTCGTCGTCTTGCTCTAATTACTGGTATTGCCGCTCTCAGTGCTGTGGCTTTCAACCCCAAAGCCCAAGCAGAAACTAAAACCGTTAACTTCGCAGCTACTGTCGCAAAGCTTTGCACCTTTAGTGGAACTACAAGTGGCACCTTAGCTCCTGGTGACGGCTGGCTTGAAGCTGCAGGTGGTATACCAGGACTTGATACAGGTACTTCAGGTTCAACAACTCTTAGTTGTAATGGTGCTGCTACGGTAAGTGCAGGAGTTCCCGTTAAGATATCAGCACCTGCTGGGTTTGATGATACGAATAGGCAATCTGTTGTTTACGATGCGGAAACCACCAATGCCGCCAGCAGTTCTACTGGCACTCGCTTATGGGCTGTCTACACTAATTCTAGTATAACTGTTCCTGCTGATCAATCTCGTGTTCTTAAAGTCGCTATGAGTGCTGGAGCAGCGCCAGGTACTGCTGGTAATGTTGTGGCTGGAACCTATAGCTATAAGGTTATTGTTACCGCTACTCCTAACTAAAGCAAAGTCCATTTATCGACTCTGTTTTAGTTAAGTAGGTAAACATAATAAAAACGATATATGTTTAGTTTTGTGAAAACCGTGAAACGACCTATTTGCAAGGCATTCATTGAATTTACATTTCGTCATATACCTTTAATTTTTTCTGTTTACCTACTTATCTTGTTTTTGGACTGGATTGGATGCCTGGGTTTAAGCTCCAATCCTTGTCCTATTGTATTGCAGATAATTCTAGTTGATAAAAATTAAGTATGAAAATTTCTTGTAAGAAACTAATTTTATATCCTTTGAGTAGTATTGTGTTTTCTACCTTTTTATTATCGGGAAATGCTGCTAAAGCTGATGTTGCTGTTGCTCCACTGGTAATTGAAACCGTAGCTAAACAGGGACAAGCACAGGGAACAATTACAGTGACAAATGGAGATGCTAAAAGCTTCCGCGCCCGTGTTTATACTCAAGCTTTTACCTATGATTTACAAACTGGATTTAAACTTTTAGATGCCAGTCCTTTCGATTTAACTCCCTATTTGCAATTTTCCCCACGAGAACTGCAAGTTCCTGGTACAGATAATCGTCGTATCCGGTTTGTTGTGCGCTTTCCTCCCAGTTTACCCGATGGTGAATATCGAGCAATGTTATTCACAGAAAATTTAGAAGCGACTTTTCAAGAAGAATCAGGTACAAATAATGGGGCTATTTTTAAAACAGCAATTGTTCCCAGAATAGGAGTAGCTGTTTATGTTCGCAAGGGCAATATTTCCCACAATTTAACTGCGGTTAATGCTAGATTTGATTCTAAATCGCAGCAACTTCAATTATTGGTTAAAAATAGCGGAAAAGCTAGTGTAATTACTCAGGGAGAATGGACGATTAAAAAGGGAGATAAACAAATTTATAATGGTAGAGGTATAGATACAACGGTCATTGCTGAAGGGGAACGTTATCTCGCTGTTGATTATTCTAGTCCTGGTAAGAAAATTAAATTAGAACCGGGAGAATATCAACTTTCTGGTAATTTGGGATGGGGTGTAAACCAGACCAATAAAATTCCGTTTAGTGTCAAATTTATTGTTCCCTAAAAATTCATTGATTAAGACGATTTTCATTGGCAAATATACGATAAAAACCGTCTTTTTGGATTTGACGTAGTTTAACAGTGTTTTTCAAGATTAATAATTATCTAAAAATACTTTGCTTTTTTAATTTAGTTAGTTGTAGTTTTATTGGTAAAAATAATTTAATTTTAGCAGCAGAATTACCTAGGCAAGTTTCTTTGAATGAAGAAAATAGCCAAAAGCAAATACTCATAAAAACTCCCCTGGAAAATATTTCCCAACCCAAATATTTTGGGGATGAAAATTTTGGAGATGAAAAATTACCAATATTTTTAACTCAAACAACTTCAACACCGCCAAAAGATGATCCTGTAACAACATTTATTATTGGCTTAAATGCCGGCAAAAACAATATTAGAGATGGGGTTTTGGTGCGGGGTGAAGTTAAGGATAAAGACGCGATTAATTTTGACAAGTGGTTAATTCCTTATGATGATGTTCTGCAAACATTAAAGTTTACTTCTAAAAGTATATCAGATCATGAGGTTGAGTTGCGATCGCCTTTTAAAGTTATTCATTTTGATACTAATAAACTGCATAATGATCCAGAATTAGGATTAGTCCTTTCCACGAAGGAAATTAAAGATATTTTCGGTATTGAATCTAAATTTGATTGGCGGGAATATGCTATTGTTTTTGATATTCCTGAAATCAAATCTGAGGACAGTAATAATATTGAAAAAAAGCCTGTTATCATCACAGGATTACCGAAAATTTCTCCTCCCGATATCACATTGAGTATGGTGGAACAAAGGGCTAATTTAACTGGTACAACCACTTCAGATTTAAAGAATCAGGGTACTTTATCAGCGGTGGGAACAATCCTTGATAGTAGTTGGTTTCTGCGGCTAAATCAAGGTGATATGACAGATAGTAAAACTTGGCAATTATCAGATTTACAAATTCTGAAACAAACAGATTCTAGTGATTATTATTTAGGTTCACAAGCAACTTTCTGGCCAAGTTCAAGTGGGGGAGATTTTTGGGGATTTACTACTATTAAACGTTATGGTTTTTCTCCTTTTTCCACCTATGGTAGTGGTGGTGTCAACTTTGGTCAAAGATTACAACCAGAGCGGATTTCTGGAACTGTAACAGGTCGCGCTCCCCCAGGAACTTTAGCACGTCTTGTTAAAGGTTTATATAATCCTACTCCGATAGCTGAACAGTTAGTTGATATTTCAGGAAATTACCGTTTTGATAATGTTCCTGTGGGTAGAAAAATAGGCACAAATTATCAAGTTTTATTATATGCTGATGGAGTTTTAACTGCTAAACCACGAGTTGAAGATGCCCGGTTTAATTTATTACCTGAACAACTGTCTATGGGAACATCAGCTTTAATTGTTTCTGGGGGAGGGAAACGACATTTAAATAATAATGATTTTTGGGGAGACTTTACCCAATTTAGTGGAGGAATCAAGCAAAGATGGGGATTAACGAAGGATTTAACTGTAGGTTTAGGGGGTATATATGATTCATCTTTTCAAGGTTTAACAGAGCTTTTTTATCAGCCGCAAAAGTCTCCTTTTAAAGCAAATATTTCTGGTTTGATGGGAGATAAGATCAAGATTAATACTAATCTCAGTTGGGAAAAATCTCCTTTAAAAGTTACTGTTTCTAGTGTCATAGCAGATGATATCAAGCTAAATACTAATGTAATTTGGGATGGTAATCCTAATTTTTATGCGACATTAAGTAATGATTTAAAATCTACTCGCTATACTTTCGATTTCCAGATATCAAAGCAATTCAAATTTAATAGTAATGGGGATTTAGACAAAGATAAAAATTTCGGTGTAGGCTATTCTTCTAGTAGTGGTAATTCTTCTACTTCTGCTCTGGTGAATATTAATACAAATGCTCAATTAAATTGGAGTTTAAATCAAACTTTAGGCAAGTTATCCTTTAATCATAGTGGTAATCAGTCTAGCACTTCTTCCCAACTATCTTATTTATTTCATCCTGACCAGTCTTTAATTTTTAAATATGAAACTCTCAATTCTTCTCAAAATGCTAATTTACTAAGTGCATATTGGCGTTATACTTCTCCTATGCAAACTAAATACGGTGAAAATCTTTGGCAAGGTGAGTTAGGTTATAGAATGGGTTCTTTAGGAACAGGACTTTATGGAACGCTGGGAACAACTGTTTTACCAGGTATTTTGTTACAGGCACGTTATGAGGGAGTTTCTCTAAATTCTGATCAAAGTAGTTTGGGTATTCAACTGGTTTCTAGTTTGGGTTTTCAAGGGGGGATAACTCCGGGTGATAGACAAATCGAACGTTTTCGCACTCAAGGAGGTTTATTAATTAAACCTTTCTTAGATCGTAATAGCAATGGAAAACGAGATCATCATGAAGAAATATATCATGATAATTCTGATTTTCTCATGCTCAATAATGAGCCTGTTATATCTTCGCAACTTGATATTCACAAAGATAATTTAATTGTCCGTCTTCCTCCCGGAACTTATCGTGTAGATTTAGATCCTGCTGGTTTTCCTCCTGACTTTCAACCTGCAATTAGTAGCTTTGCTGTGCAAGTGGTGGAGGGAAGTTATACACCTGTTGTTATTGCCTTGCAACCGGCCTACACTTTAGCTGGAACTTTGACGGACTCCAAAGGAAACCCTATTGCTGGTGCTAAAGTTGAAGCTATTGATAATAGTTCCAAATCATCAGTTATATCTATTACGAATAATGCAGGTGTTTTCTATTTGGAACAGTTGCGACAAGGAAGTTATCAGTTAAAAGTCAATGGTAAATATGCTGAACCTAATACAATTACAATTAAAGCAGATGCTAATACTTTACAAGAGTTAAATTTAAAATTACCCTAGTATGCTTTTTTGTAAAAGCTGTGTTATTATTAGTATGTGAATCATCCTGGAGGTTAACGAAAATGACTCAGGAATTAATAGACCTCAGAAACAGCATTTTACAAGGAAATTATGCCGATGCTTTAGCAATTATTGATGAATTAGAGGGAATGAGTAAACAGGCAATATTGAGAAATATAGAATCATTTTTAAAGATTTTACTAATTCATTTGATGAAAAATCAAATAGAACAGCGATTGACAAATTATTGGATGGCTTCTATTCGTAATTCAATTAGAGAAATTCAAAAAATCAATTTGAAGGAAAATAAAAGATCCTATTATGTCAATTATGATGAATGGGAAAATTTAATAGAGGAAGAAGTAATTGAAGATGCGATCGCTGATGCTAGTATAGAAATCATGAATGGTAAATATACCCGTTCTCAATTATCGGAGATATTAGATAGAAAGCCAATTATAACAACAGCTATGACATTTTTATTTTTAACTTATACCTATTCACCAAAAGAACTACCAGCTATTATGGATGATTATCTCAGTCAGTTAGCAAATGATAAAAATTGGTAATTTTTCGTTATTTTTTGGTTTTTATGCTTTTCCATACTCTAGCAAATAATTGACTAATGGTACGGAAGTGATCATATAATTTCACAGTATAGTATAATTAAAACTTATATAAAATCAATAATACTTTTAATATTCATAACTTAGGAAAATTCAAGTTTAGATTTTCTTAATAATTAATTGAGAATTATTTTTATTTAGCAACGAGCTTGCAATACTTGCGGCGATTTGCTAGAATTATTGAGAATTTCATAATTGGGTTATTATTGTCAATTTTGTACCCTGCTCAAAAGATGATCTGCAAAAGTCTTTATTGATAGTCGTTTCAGAGATCAATTTTGAAAAAAAATACAAAACTTTACAAATTAGCAGTGGTTTGAAAGAGTAAATTGGGGAAAAATTATTCAGCAAATAATGTACTTTGACTAGTAGAACTAATGTACTATTGACAAATAGGGTAATTTATGGTATGTGAGGATGGTTTTTGGTGGTAGGTAGGGTTAGCAAGCAGCTAAGGATTTCTGAGAATTTAGTTGTCGTTAGTGCGCTAAAGCTCTATATATTGTATCTCTAATGTAGAGACGTTTCATAAAACGTCCCCACATGGTTTTTGGGAGATATTGAGAAACTACACCCAACTAACAATAAAGTCTTGGTTAGTGAGATTTAGTCCAGGGGAAAGTTGAGCTAATGCTACCTGTGAACCAGAACCCAAAGCATCAGCATCAAAATAGACGATACCATTACTATTATTATAGATAATGCTATTAGTCCAAGAATTAGCACTTGTCCCCACAGAAAATACACTGGGAGCTAGTGCATTACTTACCCCATCTGTCCACACCAGAGAATTAAAGCCAATTCCAAACAATTCTATCTTGTCTCCATCTGCCTTAGAAAAGTCGGTAATGGTGTCCATCCCGTCGGAGGGAGAGTTAAACCTGAACCTATCTGCACCAAGTCCACCAGTGAGAGTGTCATTTCCTCCCATTCCTAAGAAAGTGTCATTTCCAGAACCGCCGACTAGGTTATTACTGGTTGCATCTCCGGTTAAGGTTAATGGTCCAGTCGTATCATCATTAGTAATAGTTCCCGTGACGGCTGTGGTTGTCCCAATGGTATAACCTGTTCCTGTAGTTAGAGTTAAAGCCACAGTTTCATTACTTTCCACAGTGGTATCGGCTGTGGGGTCAATAGTCAGAGTTTTTGTACTACTTCCCGCAGCAAAGGTAATAGTTCCGGTGGTAGCGGTGAAAGTAGCTGCACCGATTTGAGTATAGTCATTATTGAATGTGGCTGTACCTGCAACGTTGTAGTTAACGGTTAAGGCGTTGGTTGTCGCTCCTGTGCGGGTGAAGGTGTAAATTAGGTTGGTAGTTCCGTTTTCTAATACACTACTGGGTGATACTGCTAGGGTAATGCTGGGAGAAGCAACAACATCATCATTAGTAATAGTTCCCGTGACGGCTGTGGTTGTCCCAATGGTATAACCTGTTCCTGTAGTTAGAGTTAAAGCCACAGTTTCATTACTTTCCACAGTGCTATCACCTGTGGGGTCAATAGTCAGAGTTTTTGTACTACTTCCCGCAGCAAAGGTAATAGTTCCGGTGGTAGGGGTGAAACCGACTGCACCTATTTGAGTATAGTCATTATTGAATATGGCTGTACCCGCAACGCCATAGTTAACGGTCAAGGCGTTTGTGGTAGTTCCTGTACGGGTGAAGGTGTAAATAAGATTGGCTGTACCATCTTCTAGTACACTACCGGGTGATACTGCTAGGGTAATGCTGGGAGAAGCAACAATATCATCATTAGTAATAGTTCCCGTCACGGTTGTAGTTGTACCAACAGTGTAACCTGTTCCTGAAGCCAAAGTTAAAACAACAGTTTCATTACTTTCTGGAGTGCTATCACCTGTGGGGTCAATAGTCAGAGTGGCTGTACTTGCACCCGCAGCAAAGGTGATGGTTTTTCCTGTTCCTGGTGTTGCACCTGTATAGTCGCTACTGTCTGCTGTACCCGTAACGCCATAGTTAACGGTTAAGGCGTTGGTTGTTGCTTTTGTGCGGGTGAAGGTGTAAATTAGGTTGGTAGTTCCGTTTTCTAATACGCTACTGGGTGATACTGCTAGGGTAATGCTGGGAGAAGCAACAACATCATCATTAGTAATAGTTCCCGTGACGGCTGTGGTTGTACCAACAGTGTAACCTGTTCCTGAAGCCAAAGTTAAAACAACAGTTTCATCGCTTTCTGGAGTGCTATCACCTGTGGGGTCAATAGTCAGAGTGGCTGTACTCGCACCCGCAGCAAAGGTGATGGTTTTTCCTGTTCCTGGTGTTGCTCCTGTATAGTCGCTACTATCTGCTGTACCCGTAACGCCATAGTTAACGGTTAAGGCGTTGGTTGTTGCTTCTGTACGGGTGAAGGTGTAAATAAGGTTGTTAGGTCCGTTTTCTAATACGCTACTGGGTGATACTGCTAGGGTAATGGTGGGAGGAGTAATATTATTCGTCGCATTAAAAAATATCTGGGAGAACTCATAGGTCTGTTGAGGGATATTACTATATTGATACAAGGGACCTCCTCCTGCGGGAGATGGTTGATCACGATTGATACTCCAAAAAGAGGTCATCCCCATCCCAACGGTGTTAGCAAAGTCAGCTAATTGTGTGGCATCAGCTTGGGTAAACTTTTCTGTAGGAACATCATTAACCCCAATCATTGGGGTTACACCGATTTTAGCCCAGGCTTGAGCATCAGTTAGGGTTACGCCAATATTTTGATAGGCAGTTTTGATTTGAGCTTCGGTACTTTGGGCTGCTTGAATAGCATAGTAGCCCATTGTTTTTTGCGTAGTAATTGGCGCAGCCGAGTCACCATAGTCCATGGCCATGACATTGACATAGTCCAGTTTTACGCCAGCAGTTAGAGCGGACTGTACAATGTTTAAACCAGAGGAATCTAATCCAGTAGGTAAAACAGGTAAGGTCAAACTGACACTGATATTGATACCTTGAGATGCGTAGCTTTGTTGTAACTGATACAAGGCTTGATTCCGTCTGTTATTTGATGTGGAATCCGCAACTGCTGCTCCCTCAATATCAAAGTTAAGCCTAATTGTGCCATTATTTGCTCCATAGGTGTCGATGATTGTTTTGTAAGCGGTTTGCGCTTGTGCAACCGTTGTTGCAGCTTGTGCGATTTCAGTACCGATTGCACCACCAAAACCGAAGATGACATCTCCACCTATTGCTCGTAAAGCAGTGATTTTATCTTTGTACCAGCCAGTGCCAGGATCATAAGTGGAATAACCTCCCCATACTCCTTTAACACCTGCTGTTAAACTATCTTCATTAATGAAGGCTAAGTTAAAGATTTTAACTCCTGTAGCTTGAGAGATCGCTGCGATGTCAGGCGTTGGCCAAAGTGTGACATCTACATAGGGCGCGAAAAGGGTAGTGTTGGGTAAAACAGCAGTATAAGCCTCCATTGCCTGAATTTGCAAAGCCAGAGGCGCTTCAATTAATCCAGTCGCATATTCTAAGAGCCAATCTCCACCCAATGCAGCACTACCAGTCAAGTCATCAGATGCAGCTACATCTGCCCCGGTCAGTTGACTAATTTGCTGGACAAAAGCTTTACCAATAACCCCCCCAGCCACGTCACAACCATACAGCAGAATGTCTCCTGTGGTAGTGAGAGATTGACCCCACTGCTGTAATTGTGAACTATAGCTATTGAGGGTTGCTGAGTTTAACTGAGTTGAACCAAGGGATAAACTACCCTCTCCACCGTGAGAAATAATTTGAACACTATCAATGTCTGTCAGTGCTGCTAATTTATCGGTAATCTGCCTAATACCGTCCCGTGTTTGGTCAATAATAAACACCAGTGAGCCAGGTTCGACACCATTAACTAGATTCTGCCAGTCTGTAACATTGGGATCAATGAAAACGACGGTTTTGGTAGATTTTGCCACAATTGTAATCCTGTATTAATTAAAAAGTTGTTTTTTTTACTTTACCAACCCCGCACTGACTCCAGTATCTATCTTGAGATAGGTTTTCATGTCGCATTCGTCATTAGACGATATCATATCACCTATAGTGTCTACAATTTTCTCGTTTCCTCTGTATGAAAAAAAATTTTTAGAAGGCTTTGCTTTTTTTTTTCAAGTGGAGGCAGAGCCTCCTAATGGCATTCCCAGTCTGAGACTGGGAACGAGATAATAGAGATAATATTTAGTACACAAAAACCGGAACTCTTTTATAAGCAGGTGTACCACTTTGAGGATCAATTGCTGCTGTCAATAAAACGTTAGCTTCAGGATAAAACATAAAGGCTACACCTTCACGAATTGCACCACAAATAATTTCAATATTCTCTAGTTCTCCTCCACTTCCTTTAACTGTAACTCGTTGATGTTCTTGAAATCCTGCTTTTTTAATATCCAAACTATTCATTAAAATACAATGACGATGGGGCATATTGCGATATTTATCTGCACTGCGATAAACTACGGTATTATGTTGTCCATAACCGCGTCCTGTTCCCAATATTAAGACAATTCCTGGTTGATTTTCCTCCACACCAAAAGCTGATTTATCAGGTAAAGTTAATTGTGGTAAAGGTGTGACAAACATCCGGGCTTTACCATCAAAAGTGGGAAATTTAGGTTGATCAAAAATCCGTCCTGCAATGGTAAATTCTGCCTGAGTTTGATCAATTTGACCTATTTTTTCGTAACCAGGAATAGTTTTAGCAATTAATTCTCTAACATAAACCGTATCTTGCAATTTACGCCAATTAATCGGATGTTCATCATGTAAACGATGGGCTATTTCTGTAATTAATTCTACTTCAGAAATCAAATCAGAATTATCTGGTTGTAAATGACTTTTACCTGCATCATTTAACCTGACAAAATTATTACCTGATTCCGTTGTTGTCCGGTGGGGGTTTTCAAAGCGATTGAAAACAGGTAAGATTAAAGTTTGCTGTTTTGCTAATCCGTGAAAATGTCCTAAATTCGGTTTGGTCGCTACATAAAAAATGGTTTCTATTTGTGATAAAGCCCGTTTTGCTTGTGATAAATCTGGGTTAGCTGCATACAAATTTCCCCCTAAACAAAAGAGGGTATTGATCTTTCCTAATTCTGCTGCTGTTATTAAATCACGGGTATGATAACCTGGAGTTTCATTCAGGGGTTTTCCTAATAGCTGAGATAGTGCTTGTTTGATTTCTTCTCGCAAATTGACGGTGACACCCATTGAACCAAATCCTTGGACGTTAGAATGTCCTCTAATGGGCATTGTTCCTGCGCCAATTTTACCAGCATTACCTGTAATTAAAGCCGTATTTGCTATACTCAAAACATTATTTACACCGTTAGTTTGTTGAGTGATTCCCATAGCCCAAGCAAAAACTACACGCTCAGATTTACCAATTATATAGGCTGTGGCGGTAATTTCTTCTTGAGATAATCCGCAGGTTTTGGTGATATCATCCCAAGATATATTATTGGCATAATCTAAAATTTGTTGCCAGTTTTGAGTGCAGGATTTGAGATATTCTATTTTAATTAAATTTTGGGCAATTAGGGATTTTTGTAACCCTAGAAATAAGGCTATATCACTACCAGGAATGGGTTGCAAATATAAAGAAGATATATCAGAACCCCCGGTAAGTAAGGATTTGATCGGAAAAGCAGGGGAAGCAAATTTAACTAAACCGATTTCAATTTGGGGATTAATAATAATTACTTTACCACCCCGGTCTCGTAATTTGATTAATTCGTTCATTAATCGGGGATGATTTGCGGGTGCATTAGAACCAATTAAAACCACACAATCACTATGTTGTAAGCTTTCTAAACTTACCATTGATGTTCCTGAACCGAAAACTTTTTTTAAGCCGACGGTTGAGGGAGCGTGACATAAATCCGAACAATCTGCTAGATTATTACTACCTAGCGATCGCATTAACAATTGTAATAAATAAGCGGCTTCATTAGATGAACGTCCAGAACTATAACTAGCTATAGTTGCTGGTGTTAAACTAAAGGCTGGTTTTGCGATTTGATAAACTTCTTCCCAACTAATACGTTGATAATGGGATGATCCTGATTTAAGAATGAGAGGATAACTAAGTCTGCCTAAGTTATCACATTCTTGAGAAGTTAATTCTTGCAATTCACTGATATTATATTTTTGAAAAAAATCTGGTTTAATTCCTGGTTGCAATTCTGCTGCAATAGCTTCTACACTTTTAGCACAACGTTGTAAATATTCTCCTGCTTCATTGACAAATCCTCCTTGTTGTCCACCCGTACCCCAAGCACAGGATAAACAAGCGCTTTTATGATTGAGAGTTTGCCATAATTGTAAACCTTGGGGTGAGAGAGTTTTTTCTACCCAATATTGGATTACGGGTAAACCGCCCCCTGCATGGGAATTAGATTTATTTTCTGGTAAATTGTCCATAAATAGGAGTTGTATATCTTATTTATAAAGCTTTAATGAATTCTTCTGGACTAAAAGATTCTTCATCGTCTTCAGAAATTAAATAAATGTCCAATTGTTTTAAAGGTTTCCATTCTTGATACAGCAAGTAGCTTTGAGTGAAGTACACCTTGTGCGGGCAAGACTTGTACTGAGATTGGTCGAAGTATGCCCGCACCACAAGAGTTTTATTATTAATATCTGTACTTCATAATATCGGGAACTGCTGTAACTAATGAGAGTAGCGATCGCTTTTCCAGCTTTTTCAATAACAAATAACAATTGATGTTTCTCCTTGGGTAAGACTATCCAAAAAATCACTCAAATGTTCTTGTATTTCAGTAGCATTTACTTGATTCATGATCATTTCACTATGATGATATTGATGATTTTAACTGCATCTGAATAAATAGGGAATAGGGATTAGCAATTAGCAATTAAGATCTGACAATTACCAATTACCAATCACCTGTTATCAATCAACTATTCAGCAGTTTTATTAGCTGCACGATTAGCACGAGCTTCTGCTGAATTCATGACTTCTGCAAAATTTTCCACAAGTTCACCAGGGAAATTTTCCAAAACTCTGGTAGAAATAGCAATTCGACCTTTACCCTGGTCTAAATCAATAATTACAGCTTTAATGGGTTGACCAATTTGAAAGACCTTTTCTAAAGATTCAATAAATTTTTGGCTGACTTGTTTAATGTGGAGTAAAGCACTGACACCATTTAAATCTACAAATACACCAAAAGGTTTGATGCCGGTAATTTTTCCCTCTACTAATTGACCTAATTCTAATAAACTGAAGTTACTAGAACGAGCCGCTAAACGTTGAGAAAGAACCAGTTTCTTAGTTTCACGATTAATTTCTAAAAAGCCGACGGTGAGACTTTGGCCTTTGAGTGCTTCTAGATTATCACGTTCAGATATGTGCGATCGCGGAATAAACCCCCGCACACCCAAAAGATCAACCGTAACACCGCCTTTATTAATACCTGTTACCCGCACTTGGACGGTTTGGGAATTTTCTTGCATTTCTAACAGTCTGTCCCAGATCTGACGCATTTCCAATTGCTTACGGGAAATAGTAACTTGACCTTCAGCATCCTGATCCCGAATAATTAAAAACTCTAGTTCCTCATTCATCGGTAATACTTCCGACAAATCAGTTACTGCTCTCAAAGAAGCCTCATCTTGGGGAAGAAACGCAGACGATTTTCCACCAATATCAACATAAGCTCCATCATGGTCAATTTGGAAGACTTTACCACGAACAATTTGCCCTTTTTGAAATTGGTAATCGTGCTTTTCTAGTGCTTTAGCAAAATCGTCCATTGAAAAAGACGAATTGGCTGTTTGAGAAAGTTTGGATTCGGAATTCATGACTTTGAAGATAAATTGTTATTTGTTAGTTGTCAGTGGTCACTGGTCAATTGTCAGTTGTCAATTGTCAGTTGGCTAAAAAGTTCTTGGACTTGTTGCCAAGCATTCGCCGCAGCTTTAGAATTATAACTGGCACGATGGTCACAAAAAAATCCGTGATCAGCCCCATTGTAGCGAAAAACACGATGGGGAATTTTGTATTTTTCCAGTTCTGCTTCAATTTCGTCCACTTGTTCTAAGGGAATACTCCCATCTTGGTTCCCAAAAAAGGCGTAGATAGTTCCTTTAATCTCTGATGTCCGGGTAATAGTGGGATTTCCACCTCCAGGAGTGCGATTAGTAATCCCCGCACCGTAAAAGGATGCAGTAGCCTTAATATCTGGTAAAGTAGCAGCTAGATAGGCGACGTGACCACCAAAACAAAAGCCAATACAACCAAATCCCTCTTTTTTGACTTGGGGTAAAGTTTTTAAGTAGTTAATAGCTGCTTGAATATCGCTTAAAATTTCTGATGCTGTGGTCTGTAACCAAGCGTATTTTCGGCCTATTTCCACGTCTTCGGGAGTATAACCAGTTTCAAATCCAGGTGCTTGACGTTGAAACAGTGCCGGGGCGATGGCTACATAACCCAGTTTAGCAATTCGTTCTGTTACATCCCGAATATGCACGTTAACACCAAAAATCTCCTGTAAAACAATAATTCCCGGATAAGAACCAGGGGAAGTTGGTTTTGCTAAATAAGCATCTATTTGGAAATTGTCCGCGGAAATTTGAATTGTTGAAGTATTTATTGCTGGCTCTGTCATAATTAAGTTGGCAGTAAGGGAAAAGACAAGAGATAATAGGCCACAGACAAGAACTTAAATAGCTCTTTAATTGATTTTGACTCTTAACTCCCGACTCCTGTATAGTTCCTTGGTAATATTTATCAGAGTAAATTAACCCATTAATCATATATTTAATAGGTAACTGATGGCAATTAATATAAGTTTTAGGCAGAGGAATTGGTCATGATTCAGTTCCGTATTCAACCAGACAGTGAAATTCCCGCATCTAACCAACTATTTAATCAAATCCGATTTGCGATCGCCTCCGGGCAATATTCACCCGGATACAAATTACCCAGTACCAGGGCTTTAGCAATGCAAACCGGGTTACACCGCAATACCATTAGCAAAGTTTACCGCCAATTGGAGGTAGAAGGATTTGTGGAAAGTCTTGCAGGTTCAGGAATCTATATTCGTACCCAAGGTCATGAAGGTGGAAATAGATCACAGTCCCCCATTCTCAAACAACATCCAACCAGTTATAAAGTAGTTCAACAAGCCCTAGACGAGTTACTCACCCAAGGCTGTTCTCTCAATCTAGCACGGGAACTATTTTTAGCAGAAGTTGACTGGCGTTTGCGTTGTAGCGCGAGAGTATTAGTAGTAACTCCATCTCAAGATATTGGGGCTGGGGAATTAATGGTTGATGAATTAGAGGAATCCCTGCAAATTCCCGTCCAGCTAGTACCAATGGAACAACTAATGGCGGTATTAGACCAAACAGCCTCGGCCACATTAGTCACCAGTCGTTATTTTATCGGAGAAGTGGAAGCGATCGCTGCCCTCAAAGCCGTTCGTGTTATCCCCCTAGATATTCACGACTACGGAAAAGAACTAACTGTAGTTAAAGGCTTACCCAAATCCAGTTGTATCGGTATAATTAGCCTCAGTTCTGGTATTCTCAGAGCTACAGAAGTCATTCTCCACGGTTTACGAGGTGAAGAATTATTAGTAATGACTTCCCAGCCTAAGGATGATTATAAACTACACGCCATTGTCAAACGCTCAGAAATCATCTTTTGTACCGATCAAGTCAGCTACTCCACAGCCCAAGCAACCTTACAAACCTTCCTAGAAGACCTCATTCGTCCACCTAAACTCATTCGCTGTGAAAACTATATCGGTACACAGTCAATTAATTTACTAAAACGCGAACTGGGACTAATTTAACTAATTTAACAGCAGTCACTTATCACGGAGATAAAATATCCCCACAACTGGTTAATAACTTGACAAATATTGCCATAGCCACTACCAACTGCGGGGAAGTCAAGAGCCTTAACCCTATTCCCTATTTACTGTTCCCAATTCCGGGCTATAATACAGGCCTTTGATTAAGACATGGCTTGAATGATGTAATCAAAGTAGGGTGCGGTCTCTGAAGCGTCTTCTGCATTTAGTAAATCCAAGGACGCTTGTTTGAGAGAATTAATCGCCTCTACCATTCCTGGAACAGGAACGCCTAGAGAATTGTACATTTCTCGTACACCAATCAAACCAATTTTTTCAATGGGTTCTTTGTCACCAGCAAGTACACCGTAGGTAATTAGGCGTAAGTACCAGCCAAAATCCCGAATACACAAAGCCCGTTGTTTTTCACCGTAAGCATTACCACCAGGGGCGATAAAATCAGGGCGTTTTTGCCAAAGTTTTTTGGTGGCTTCTTGAACAATTTTTTTCTCGTTTTCTGAAAGGGTGGCAGCGATTCTTGTGCGCTTTACACCAGTTTCCAAAAATGCTTTGATGTTTTTGAGTTCACCACTGCTGGGATAACGCAGTTCGTCGTCAGCTTGGAGAATAACTTGGCTAATTACAGTCATGATGATCTAAATAACCCGAAATATTTATATTTGCTAGTTTACCGACTTAGAGGAACATTCGTGAAGTGTGTGGGAAGATAGACATAAATCTATTCACAATTCTACATTAAGGAACTCTCCCTTCCCTATTCCCTAACAACTCACTAATGACTAATATAATGTGGCGACAAGGTGAAATTATCGAACTGGAAATTACTGATTTAAACGACACTGGTGACGGTGTGGGACGCTTTGAACAGCGTGTGGTTTTTGTTCCTGATACTGTACCAGGCGATCGCCTACTTGTCAAGTTACTCAATGTTAAGCCAAAATATGCTTATGGTCAGGTGCAGGAATTATTGCAAGCCTCGCCTCAACGGGTGCGACCAAGCTGTATTGTCGCTGATAAATGTGGTGGTTGTCAATGGCAACATATTAAATATGATTACCAGTTAATAGCCAAACAAAATCAAGTAATTCAAGCTTTAGAAAGAATTGGCGGTTTTGTTAACATACCTGTAAATCCAGTATTAGTAGCTGCTACATCCTTGGGTTATCGCAACAAAGTTACCTATCCTCTTGGTATTGCTGCTACAGGTCATGTCCAAGCTGGATATTATCACAAAGGTACACATAAATTAATAAACTTAAATCAATGCCCAGTGCAAGATCCACGGTTAAATCCTTTATTAGCTGAAGTAAAATTAGATATTGAAAAGCAGGGTTGGTCAATTTATGACGAAACCAGACACAAAGGATTAATTCGCCATTTAGGTTTACGCATTGGCCGTCGCACAGGAGAAATGCTGCTAACTTTGGTCGTCAAAGATAGGAATTTACCAGGAATTGAAAACCAAGCACAGCAATGGTTACAGCGTTATCCCCAATTAGTGGGCGTGTCATTAAATCGTAATAGCGATCGCACAAATGCTATATTTGGACTAGAAACCCGTTGTTTAGCTGGAGTTCCTTACCTACGAGAAAAATTCGCCGGACTGGATTTTCAAATTCGCCCAGATACCTTCTTCCAAGTGTACACAGAAACAGCCGAAGCACTATTAGAGGTAATTCAGTCAGAACTAAATTTACAAGGTCATGAAGTCCTAGTAGATGCCTATTGTGGCATAGGGACCTTAACTTTGCCCCTGGCTAAACAAGCAAAGCATATCATCGGTTTAGAATTACAATCAACAGCAGTAAAACAGGCAATTGTCAATGCTCAAGAAAATAGAATTAATAATGTCACATTCCAAGTAGGTGCGGTGGAAAAGATTCTCCAGAATTTAGAGATCATACCGGATGTCGTCTTACTTGATCCACCACGGAAAGGATGTGAAGATAACGTTATCAAAACATTAAGAAACCTGAAACCTTCTCGAATTGTTTACGTCAGTTGTAAAGTATCTACCTTAGCCCGTGACCTCAAATTACTTTGCGAAAATGGACTGTATAGACTCACAAGGGTGCAACCTGCCGACTTTTTCCCCCAAACTGCCCATGTAGAAGCAGCCGCTTTTCTGGCACTATCGGACAATGACCAGAGTAGTTAATTTTTCACAAAAAATAAAAATCAGAAATTTGTAGTCTAGTGGATACTCATAATGCTAGAATGAAACTACATAGAAATAGAAACTCATTTTGTTTTAAAGAAATCGAGGCTGCATAAAATGTTAAGAAAGGAATAAGATTGTGTTAAATACAAACCAGCAGTTAATGAGATTGTTTTTCTCCTCCTGTTCAAAAATAGCAGTTTTTATTTATCTGCTAAATCAACAGATTAACTTGAGAAAATTGTAAATAAGCAATATGAATTCTCGTCTTAATTTACCAGCCAAGAGCATTTTTATAAATTTAGTTTTACAGACGTAAGTTTACAGGCAACATGATCACCTAATTCTGATCAGAATGCCTGAAACAGCTTTCCTGATGTCTAGCTAACTAAAAGCTACGGGGTTTCTCTTGTGATTACCATTTCTCTTCGTCCAGTCGGGCGTTACTGGGGGACAATTAGTTTTGCTTCCACCCTTTATCTTTGTCCAATCCTAGATTTATTGTTGACAGATATTCCGGCAAAATTGCAATCAGAACTGCGACTAGGACTCCAAGAAGCCCTAGTAAATGCCGCTAAACATGGGAATAATCTTGATCCCGCTAAATTAGTAGTAGTCCGTTTCTCATTAGTAGATAATCAATATTGGTGGATTATCTCAGATCAGGGTAGCGGTTTCACTCCCTCCATTACAGGTGATAGTGATCCCAATGACTATTTACCACCTGAGGAAGCAGAAAGTGGACGCGGTATGTCCTTGCTGCATCAGATTTTTGATCAAGTAGAATGGAATCGCAAAGGTACAGAACTCAGGCTTTGTAAGCAGGTAGAAAGCCGTCGTTTATTATCTTTGGGAAGGTGAAGGGTGAGGTTAATTCCTTTATTACTGGGGCAACCACAGGGGGTTTGCCCTTACCCCATTGGGCAACCACAGGGGGTTTGCCCTTACTTTGTTTTGTGTCCGTGGGTGGGGCAAGGAGGGGCGGAAATTGATTTGTCTAGCCAGCCTACAGCCTGTTCTAGTCTGGCTTGCGCCTCTTGGGGTTCATTTTTGACTAAAAAGACTATGGCGGCGGCAACCTGTTCACTAGCGCGGGCATTGCGGTTAGATTTGAGACGATGCCAATCCTCTGGAGTGATCCTTAACCTTTCCATGAGTGCTTGTGCCAGTTCTAAAGTGCTAATTTCATTTAGTTGACTAGTTTGCAACATAAGACTAAGTGCTAAGTTAAGAGTAAAATTTATGATTTAATCATCATAGCTAATTACGAATCGCTAATGACTAATTTAGAGGAAAATCCCCACTTAGATTTTGCACAGGAATGAGAGGAAGTGGAAACTTGAGTAAGATTCTTGAAGGCACAATGGCAACAATAATTAAAGAATTTAAAGCAAAATAGCAAACAGACCCCATAAATTAAGACAGAGTTAACCTGCATTCAAAAACAGTGGGAAACCTTGGAAATCAACTGAGAAAGCCGGTTGTTTTCTTGGGATACCCTAAAAAGACCTTTTTGGCAAGCTATCCATTTTGGCGGTTTGGGCGTTATTATAGGTTGGTTACTAAAATCTTGGGTTGGATGATGGAATTTTAGATTTTGGATTTTGGATTTTGGATTTTATTTAAACCAAGTCCAATGATATCAAATCGGAAATTTTATGATTCGGTTTATCCGATTTTCAGTCTCTATTTTGCTATAATTGGTATTATATAGTCAAAAAAAACAGTTGGAGAAAATGCTAAATCGTCGTATTGCAGAAATATTAAGAAGTGGTAAACCAGAAGAAACTTTGGTAGTCCAAGGTTGGGTAAGAACAAAACGCGAGTTAAAAGGATTTGCGTTCTTAGAAGTTAATGATGGTTCATCCTTGGGTAATTTGCAAGTTGTGATTAATCAAGATTTACCAGATTATCAAGGAATCTTAAAACAAATCAATACGGGTGCTTCTATAGAAGTATCAGGAGTGATAGTAGCTTCCCAAGGTAAAGGACAAAGAATAGAATTAAAAGCGGATACGGTAAAAATATACGGAGACGCTGATCCTGATACCTATCCCCTGCAAAAGAAACGTCATTCCTTTGAGTTTCTAAGAACCATAGCCCATTTGCGCGGTAGAACTAACTCCTTTGGTGCGGTATTTCGGGTCAGAAATGCTTGCGCGACTGCTATTCACCAATTTTTTCACGAACGGGGATTTTTATGGGTACATACTCCCATTATTACTGCTAGTGACTGCGAAGGGGCTGGAGAATTATTTACTGTTACTAATTTTAATTTAAAGAATGTTCCCCGCAGAGAAAATCAAGAAATTGATTATAGTCAAGACTTCTTTAGTAAACCTGCATATTTAACAGTTAGTGGACAGTTAGAAGCCGAAATTATGGCTATGGCTTTTACTAATGTCTATACTTTTGGTCCTACATTCCGGGCGGAAAATTCTAATACTTCTCGTCATTTAGCCGAATTTTGGATGGTTGAACCAGAAATGGCTTTTTGTGATTTAGAGGGTGATATGGATTTAGCTGAGGAGTTTCTGAAATACATTTTTAAATATGTGATGGAAACTTGTCCAGAAGACATGGAATTTTTTAATGAACGCATTGATAAAACTGTTTTAGAAACTGCTAATAATATTATTAACAATCAATTTGAACGGTTGACTTATACAGAAGCAGTTAAACTTTTAGAAAAAGCTGATGTTAAATTTGATTATCCTGTGAGTTGGGGTGCAGATTTACAATCAGAACATGAACGCTATTTAGCCGAACAACTGTTTAAAAAGCCAGTCATTGTGACAGATTATCCGGCACAAATCAAAGCTTTTTATATGCGGTTAAGTGATGATGAAAAAACCGTCCGCGCTATGGATATTCTCGCACCAAAAATAGGGGAAATTATTGGTGGTTCCCAACGGGAAGAACGGTTAGATGTTTTAGAAAAACGGGTTTTAGCACAAGGTATGAACCCGGAAGATTTGTGGTGGTATTTAGATTTGCGTCGTTATGGGACTGTTCCTCATGCTGGTTTCGGTTTAGGGTTTGAAAGGTTGGTACAATTTATGACGGGTATGGGGAATATTCGGGATGTGATTCCGTTCCCTCGCACACCAGAAAACGCGGAGTTTTAATGATTTTAGAGACGTTGTAAATCACGTCTCTTTAACCGAAGCCTTTGTTATACTAAAAGTAGGTAAACTGTTCCTATGAAAATGTTATGCCATCACCTAAGATTATTGAAATTGAACAAATATTACAAACTTACTCCATTGAAGATAAACAATGGTTATTACAGCAGTTAATTCAACAACTGGGATTAAATAATCAAGAAAAACCACCCGGAGATTATAAACAACAAGCAAAAGAGATTATTGCAGAAACTATCAGCGAAGTTTTAGCTTTATCCAATGACTGTGAAGAGGAAGTTTGGCAAAAATTTTATGCCGCTAGTGGAAGAATATCGGCAAAATTAAATGAATCGGATTTCTGATAATGTCTTTTCAAAAATTTGATTCACCAATACCTTTAGTAATTGTAGATACATCTGTTTTCATCTCGGCTTTATTGAGTAAAAACCCAAATAGTGCGCCTTGTCAAATTATTATATTCTGGCGAGAAGGTAAATTTAATCTAGTAATTTCTCCACAAATATTAGAGGAATTAGTTGAAAAATTATTAGCAAAAAATATTGATAAAACTGATATCAAAGATATTTTGACAGCCATTTTTTACACAGCAATTAAAATCCAAGGTACTTATGAAGCAACAATCTTGGATAATATTGATCCTAATGATAATATGTTTTTGGCCGCAGCTTATGAAGTTAGTGCTGATTATTTAGTTTCTCTTGATAAGAAACATATTTTGCCGTTAAAATACTATCACGGAACACAAATTTTATCACCGGATTTATTTATCAGGATATTAGATAAATAAAATCAGTTTTAGTGATGCCGAAACAATATTAGTATCTAATATAGCAAGTAGCTTTGAGTGAGGTACACTTTGTGCGGGCAAGATGCCCGCACCACAAGAGTTTTATGATTAATATCTGTACTTGATAATATCGGAAACTGCTGTAAATAACTGATTTACAGCAGATTTTATCTTCATGAGGTAGGCTTTTAGCGGGCAAGATGCCCGCACCACAAGAGTTTTATGATTAATATCTGTACTTGATAATATCGGAAACTGCTGTAAATAACTGATTTACAGCAGATTTTATCTTCATGAGGTAGGCTTTTAGCGGGCAAG
>NZ_BJCF01000046.1 GCF_005402965.1 Dolichospermum planctonicum | reverse complement strand
CGAATTGATATTTTTTCCTCAATATGGGCTGCAACTATTTTTTCTCGGAGATCCACTGAATATGCTTTCATGACAGTATTATCTTTATTATTACTAACTGTACCTCATAACTTCGGAAACTGCTGTAATATCTGTACTTCATACAGCAAGTAGCTTTGAGTGAGGTACACCTGGTGCAGGCAAGATGCCCGCACCACGAGAGTTTTATTATTAATATCTGTACTTCATACAGCAAGTAGCTTTGAGTGAGGTACACCTGGTGCAGGCCAGATGCCCGCACCACAAGAGTTTTATTATTAATATCCGTACTTCATACAGCAAGTAGCTTTGAGTGAGGTACACCTGGTGCAGGCCAGATGCCCGCACCACGAGAGTTTTATTATTAATATCTGTACTTCATACAGCAAGTAGCTTTGAGTGAGGTACACCTGGTGCAGGCCAGATGCCCGCACCACGAGAGTTTTATTATTAATATCTGTACTTCATACAGCAAGTAGCTTTGAGTGAGGTACATCTGGTGCAGGCCAGATGCCCGCACCACGAGAGTTTTATTATTAATATCTGTACTTCATACAGCAAGTAGCTTTGAGTGAGGTACATCTGGTGCAGGCCAGATGCCCGCACCACAAGAGTTTTATTATTAATATCTGTACTTCATACAGCAAGTAGCTTTGAGTGAGGTACACCTGGTGCAGGCAAGATGCCCGCACCACGAGAGTTTTATTATTAATATCTGTACTTCATAATATCGGGAACTGCTGTATGAGTTTGAAATCTGCTATTAGATTCCTGATTTCTTCCAGGAGGGATCTCAATTCGTGATATCAAAATTTATAACTCAAAACCTGAATTTCCGTATTTTTCGGTAAATTCTGGGAGTTAATTACTATAGAGTCACTATTACTTCGGCGGATATTAACACCCTGCATTAAAGTCAAAAAATCATCTACTGGGGTGATGTCACACTGGTTTGTATCAGCGGCTGGAGTGCGGTAATGGGTGGGAATAACTAACTGAGGATTTAAGACGGTAATGGCTGCTTTTGCTTCTTGAGCATTGTAAGCTTTAGCACTACCACCTACGGGAATAAATAATACATCGGGACGACCCATGAGGATTTTTTGTTCTAGGGTCAGGGGTGCAGCACAGCCCCCTAAATGCAGTAAATTAAGTCCTGCTATGGTGAATTTCCAAGCCAGATTTTTCCCGAATCGTTTTCCATTGTGACGATCATGGTCTGTGGTAATTCCCTGAAAATTAACACCCCTAAATTCGTAAACCCCCGGTTGATAAACTAATTTGGGATTTCCCGGTAGTTCTTTTACATAACCTTCATCTAATAATTGACTACTAATTAATACCAAATCTGCCGCGACCTTTGGGGGACGATACTTAGCTGTACAGCCCAATGTCCGAAAGGGATTAATCAGAATTTTGACATTTCCAGTGGTGAATAAAAAGCAAGTATGTCCTAACCAATGAATTGATACACCGCTAGACTGAGCCTTTACTGAAACTGGCAGACCTAAGTTAGTCATTACAGAGGTTATTAAACCCGCCCCAGTATAGCCTATCAACTGTCGTCTTTTCATCTGTTTTTCCGTTTACAAGGTTCGCAGAAAATTTCTGAGTAATTCCTTACCCAAGGAAGTTAAAACACTTTCTGGATGAAATTGGACTCCTTGAATGTGAGGATAGTTCCGGTGTCTGACACCCATAATTGTACCATCTTCTACCCAAGCAGTAATTTCCAATACTTCTGGACAAGTTTCCCGCTCAATTACCAAACTATGATACCTGGTGGCGGTGAAGGGATTTTCTAACCCTTGAAAAATTCCTATTCCTTGGTGTGATACCTGGGAGGTTTTTCCGTGCATTAATTCTGGTGCAGAAACTATTTTACCACCGAAGACCTGACCAATACTTTGATGTCCTAAACACACCCCTAAAATCGGTAATTTTTCGCCAAATTGAGCGATCGCATCTAAGGAAATTCCCGCATCTTCTGGACGACCAGGACCGGGGGAAATGACTATTGCGTCTGGGTTTAAGGTTTTAATTTCATCTACAGTCATCTTATCATTTCGCACGATTTGGATATCATTGGCTACAGAGAAATCTGTGGCTAGTTCTCCGAAATACTGCACTAAATTATACGTAAAGCTGTCGTAATTATCAATAACTAATATCACAATTTTTGCCTAATTTCATTTTTCTTGAAAATATTTGAAAATATTCAAGACGTTTCCTAGAAACGTCTCTATTACAACCCGCTATCTAGAAATTGGACAGGATTAAAGTCGCTAAAGGGGGCAATAATAGTATAGTTGCGACTAATAATGCTACTAAAGCTGCTACAAGTACAGCCCCAGCCGCACAGTCTTTAGCAATTTTTGCCAATTCATGGTAGGATTGTTTGACGGTTAAGTCTACAATAGACTCAATGGCCGTATTCATTAACTCTAAGGTCAAAACTAACCCACTGGTAACAGCAATTATAGCTATTTCCACTGTTTCTAGACGTAAGAATAGACTCAAACTAATAGCCAAGGCGCAGACGGCTAAATGAATGCGAAAATTACGCTGGGTCTGAAAACCATAGATAATTCCAGCCCAAGCGTACTTAAAACTAACAAATAAATTAGAGGCAATTTGCCAGGAAAGTTCCCTGTCTTTAGACACAAGCGGTGGTAAGCTGTTACTTGTTGGTGATGACGAAAGTTTTGGGGACATAGATAAAAAAATATGATATATGACAGAGTAAGAATCTACCGATTTTCATAGCCGGATCAACTTTGAAGCAATTGTAGGCTATTTTAAATAGCGACACTATGAAGCAATCACTAAGATTCTTAATTTTAAATATACATATACTATACCTCTAAGTTAATAATCATACCTATCTTCTCAAGTAAGATAACTTGTTGCTGTAGCATTTCCATCAAACTCTGTTCATCAGGATGATCCCATCCTAACAAATGCAATAAACCATGAGCCGTTAACCAGGCTAATTCTGTGGATAAGCTATGTTCCTGCTGTTGTGCTTGTCGCTGTGCTGTATCTACAGAAACAATAATATCACCTAAATACAAGGGCATAGATCTGAGCATTTCCTCGCTTTGTGGTAAATTTGCTTCTAGAGATGCAAAGGCTAAAACATCTGTAGGTTTATCCTGTTCACGGTATTGGGAATTGAGGGTTTGAATTTCTGTATCAGTTGTCAACCGCAAACTAACTTCATAACTAAGTGCAGTTGGTAGATAATCATTAAGAATTTCTAACCACTCCTGAAACCAATTTTCCCAAGTTTCGGGAGGAATTAGGGAAAAGTCGTCAAGACAATTTTCTAAATATAATTCCACTGGTAAAGGCACAATTTTTCCCCTTTAGCGGGTCAGATACGCTAAACCAACGAGGACAGATAATAGTCCTACAGCAGTTAACGCGAAGTGTTTGAGGGAAGTACCGCCTTTTCTAACCATGTTCCGCATGGCCAGCTTAACATAGCTGGGTTGGGGTTCTTTAGTAGGGGACTTGTCCATAGTTAATTTCTCCAATAATTTCCTTTATTACTTTAACAGGTTACGGGGAAATTAGGAGTCGGGAGTGCAGACTATTAACCTAAATTAAGCTATTACACAGCTAAATTAGACAATCCTCATATATAGCAATTCTCAACAAGACGTAAATACCTCTTTTTTTCTCTCTACCTCTGGGTCCTCTGTGTCCTCTGTGGTTCGTTCCCAAAAAGAGGATTGCTATTTTTAATCGCTGGCTATCCTGATTCTGATAGTATAACTAAGCGTCCCCTGCTTTCCCTAAGCTTCTACTATCTGATTTTCTTGTCTTAAATAGGCTTGGATAAACATATCAATCTCACCATTCATGATGTCGGTAATGGCTGTTGTTTCTACGTTTGTACGCAGGTCTTTAACCATCTGATAAGGATGAAATACATAGTTACGGATTTGATTACCCCAGGAGGCTTCTACCATATCACCGCGAATTTCCGCTATTTCTTGGGCGCGTTGTTCTTTAGCTATAATTAGTAGTTTAGCTTTGAGACGGGCTAGGGCTTTTTCTTTGTTTTGCAGTTGTGACCGTTCTTCTGTACAACGGACTGCTATCCCTGTGGGAATGTGAACTATGCGGACTGCGGTTTCTACTTTGTTGACGTTTTGTCCACCTTTACCACCAGAACGGGTGGTGGTAATTTCTAAATCTTTTTCGGGAATGTCTAATTTGACGGTATTATCTATTTGTGGCATCACTTCAACTCCCGCAAAACTGGTTTGTCGTTTACCGTTAGCATTAAAGGGAGAAATTCGTACTAAGCGATGAGTACCCATTTCAGAACGCAAATAACCATAGGCGTAGCGTCCGGTTATTTCTAGGGTGGCGGATTTAATACCCGCTTCGTCACCTTCGGATTCTTCTGCTAAGGTAACTTTATAACCATGATCTTCTCCCCAACGGGTATACATCCGCATTAACATAAATGCCCAGTCTTGCGCGTCTGTACCACCTGCACCAGCGTTAATTGTTAGGACCGCACCTTTATCGTCGTAGGGTCCAGAAAGTAGTTGTTGTAATTCCCATTGATCTAGATCATGATTGAGTTTGTTAATGGTAGACTCGGCTTCTTGCAATAGCGCTGTGTCTGTTTCTAGTTCCAATAGTTCAACAACTACCCTAGTATCGTCTAAATGGGAATGCCACTGGTAATATTGCTCTAAATGGGATTTTAGATCATTGAGTTCTTGTAGGGTGTTTTGGGCTTGGGTTTGGTCTTCCCAAAATTCTGTTTGGGCGGAAATTTGTTCTAAGTCGTGAATTTTGGCTTGGAGTGCGGGTACGTCAAAGATAGTCCTGGGTTTTACCCAGGCGGCTAGACAATGTTTCGATTTCGCGTTTTAGTTCTAATACGTCCATAATTTTGGCTACTGGCAGGGATGTGATATCTTTCTCAGTTAATTGGATAACTGGCATTTCATATTCTACTGGATTTTGGTCAGAAGAAAGAAGGGTTTACAATTTTATCATAGATTTTGGGTTAGGGCATTTTGGGCTTTTGTGCGGGCTTCTATAGCTTGTTGGTAGTCTGGTTTATATTCTATAGCTTTATCGTAGGATGCGATCGCCTCTTTGTATTGTTGCATATTTAATAGCGCATTGCCGCGACTATACCAACTTTCATAATGATTTGGTTTATAACGGATAGCTTTATTATAGGATGCGATCGCTTCTGGATATTTTTGCAAACTATATTGTGTATTTCCCAGATTATACCACAGTAAATAATCATTTCCCTTTAAGGAAACAGCTTTTTTATAAGATTCTATGGCTTCTGGATAGCGTTTAACTTGATGTAATGCCCAACCCCGATTATACCATACTTGATACCGTCGAGGATTGGATTTAATCACTTGGTTAAAAGAATCAATGGCCTCTGGATATCTACGTAATGTCATCAATACATTACTTCTTGATAACAAAGCGGCAAAGTTACCCTGATTGTATTGTAGCACCTGATCATAAGCTTGCAGAGCAAATTCATAACGATTTAAATTCACCGAACAATTACCTAAATTATACAAAGCTAATTCATGATCTGGTTTTAATTCTATGGTTTTTTTGTAAGCTGTAATTGCTTCCTCATACTGTTTAAGATTTTGTAATGCCAATCCTTTTTTGTACCATAATTCAGAATTATCAGGTTGTAAATTAATTGCTTGTTCATAAGCCTTAACTGCATTATTATAGTTATTAATTTTTATAAAAACATCCCCTTTAGCTTGCCAAACTTGAGGAGCATCATTTTTGAGTTCTAAAGCTTTATCAAAAGTGGCAAGTGCTTCTGAATAACGTTTGAGATTTACTAAAACCAACCCGCGATTATTCCAAGCTTCTAAATAATCAGGTTGAAGTTGAATAGCTTTATCATAGACTATTAAAGCTTGTTCATATTTCTTTAGTTGAAATAATGCTTGACCTTGACCATACCAAGCTTGAGGATAATCAGGTTTAATATCTCCGGCTTTTTCATAAATTGTTAAAGCCTCTTGATAGCGTTGTAATTGCAGCAGAGTATTTGCCTGATGATATAATTCTATAGCATTTTTATTATTCAGGCGATTAATTATAAATATTCCACCTACAGCACCAATAACTAACACAAATATCCCCAAGGGTAATTTCCAGAATATCCCTTTTTTAACTGGGGAATTTTTAACTTGATTTGGTAAAATTGCCGGAGAAAAAACTATTGTTTCCGATGTATTTTTATGCAAATTTTGTAAAGCTTGTAATGCTATTGTCGCTGAGGCATAACGTTGTCGAAAATCATAACATACCATTTGATTTAAAAATTGAGCAAATTCTGGGGATACCGTGGCGGAATTTTGCCAAATAATTTCATTAGTTTCGGGATCTTTTTCTAATTGTTCAGGGGATAATCCTGTTAAAGCTTGAATAGCAATAATTCCCAAAGCATAGATATCACTACTAAATTTGGGTGTTCCTTGTGCCTGTTCTCCAGGAGTATAACCTGGTGTGCCAATAGCGACAGTAGATTTAGTAGTATCCGGGGAATTTACTAATTTAGTCGTAATTTGTTTAACTGCACCAAAATCAATTAAAATTAGTTTACCATCTTGTTGTCGTCTCAGAATATTCCGAGGGTTAACATCACGATGAATTACTTTTTGTTGATGTACAAAATCCAAAATTTCTAAAATTTCTTGTACTAGGGAAATTACCTGATTTTCAGTAAAAATTGTACCTGGTCTTAATTCTTGACTAAGGTTATTACCTACAATAAGTTCTTGCACCAGATAAAATTCGGCATTTTCTTCAAAGTAAGCTAAAAGTTGGGGAATGCGGTCATGAGTCCCTAATTTATATAAAACTTGGGCTTCTGTGTCAAACAACCTTCTGGCTATTTCCAAAGTAGCAATATCACTAGACTGAGGTTTAAGTTTCTTAACTACACAATGCGGTAAACCGGGTAAATGCGTATCATTAGCAACATAAGTTTCGCCAAATCCGCCACCTCCCAGGTAATTGGTAATTTGGTATCTGCCCACAAGGGTGTTTCCTAGCATTTTATGAGCCTATTTGAATAATATGTTATATTATGACTATTTTGCCACAGAAAAATGAGAAGATTTTAATTTTCCAATGCCAAATTATAAGCTTTAACTAACAAATCAATGCCGGTAATTGCTCCACCCACAACAACAGCATTAGCGCCTAAATCTAAGGCTTTTTTGGCCATTTGTGGTGAAGAAATACCACCCTCACAAATCACAAAAGTGTCAAGATTTTCTACTATTTTAGTCAGTAATTCCCAACCAGGAGGAGAAAAGTCTTGAGTTTCCCCAGTGTAGCCAAAAAGAGTAGTTCCGACAATATCCGCACCCGCATTAACAGCTAATTGTGCTGCTTGATATGTATCTACATCTGCCATAACTGGCTTATTTAATTGATCATGAATCAAATTAATAATATTTGCTAACTTTTCATCACCGGGACGATATCTAGTAGTAGCATCTATAGCTATAATATCAGCACCAGCTGCTGCTACGGCTACAGCGTGATGAAATTGTGGTGTAATATATACATCAGAACCAGTTATTACTTGTTTCCAAAGTCCGATAATGGGAACTTGGACTTTTTTCCGCACCGCTTGGATATGAATAGGTGTGTCAATTCTCACTCCTACAGCCCCATTATTCACTGCTGCTTGTGCCATTGCAGAAATTACATAAGGATCATGTAATGGGGAGTTTATGGGTGCTTGACAGGAAACGATTAATCCTTTTGGTAAGTTAGTCATGTTTTATTTTTGATTGTAAGTTAACTTGGGTGATTAGGAGGATGTGCTAAAAAGATTAATGTTTATTAAGATGAATATCATGTAATGCTGTCAGTTATCTAATTTAAGCTTATTTGCTAACTTCTTATCTAAGGTTATTAACTCAAGTCCATGATACTTGGTAGTTGCAGCAATAATAGAATCAGGCAGTTTCGTTTTGTGAGTATATCTAAAATTGATAGTCTCATTTTCAATTGCTGGTGTAATTGTTAAATATGTCATACGACTTAATAAAAATACAATAGCTTCTTTTTCTGTGGGTGTTATAGATGGAAAACTCAATAACTCCATGGGAGTTATTGCACTATAAGCACATTCACCAATTTGAATTTGCCTATCGTTTAAAATATCCAAAATTATTAAATCGCGTTGGAGCAAACCAATCACGATATTTGTATCTAACAAATACTTAATCCCATTCATTGCGTAATGCTCTTTGTAAATTTAACGGATCTTGATTTTTGAAAGTTGGAAATTCAGGCAAATCATTAACTATATCAACCAATAATTGAGATGATTGTTTTTGTTGCTCTTCTAATAACATTTTTTCCACAGCTTTCTGTACTAATAGCTGCATATCAGGCATTTCCAAAAGTTGTTTTCCCAATTCATCAGGTAACTCAATTTTAACTTGCATAAAATCCTCCATTAAAACGGCGGTTTAATTCTTAATTCTTCACAGAAGAATACAATTATAGCATCTGTGACCTGACAGTGAATTTATTTATTGCCTCATTTAATGCTAACGTAAAAAGCCTAATTTGTAAACTCGAAATTTTCGTTAATTCCTTAATTTTACTGGCACAATCTCAACTATCTAAATGTTGTATGGTTGAAAATTTATATTTAACGTAAGTTATTAGTTAGGTAAACTGTCAGAATCAGGATATACAGGATGAAAACAGGGATTTTATCACTAATTACCTATTATCAGCTTTAACTAGATAACTAGCAATTTCAGTTATTTAATGGTAATTTGTCCGTTCATTAACATGGGAAGTAACCAATCTCTTAATTGGGTTTGTTTAAAAATATCTGTAAAAATATTATTTTCTGAATTATAAACCGCATTTTTTAGCGATAAGTATTCATAACTTAATCGCTGTAAATGTAGAATTGATGGCAGTTTTACCCTAGAATTTTCGTTAAAAGTCATAAGATAACAAGGTTTTCAGACTGATATGGAAATACCGTGATAATTATTCCAGACTATGGTAATTATACCATAGATAAATCACTTAGTTAAAGTGCGATTCTAATAATTTTATCTAATTTCCATGGATGACAGTATAGCTCGTCTTTCACCCCGTTTTTCACCTTCTCTGAAAATCTGCTGATACCAAGGAAACTCTTATAATATTACCATATCCCACCTCAGGATTTGTGGAAACGCTATCTAGTACAATAGTAGGGGGTGTTGGGTTTTGTTCCCATTGCTTTGCAACGCTAACGCGAACAACCCAACCTACAATAAATGTTATGTCATTATTAATCACCAATTATGCACCGTATAAATGCTACTGCTGGAGGCTGGAATCAGTCGGAGGGTTTATTTTTCTTAGAACAAACTATAGCACCATTTGTATTGATTACAGCAGCAGATACTGATATTCAAACTCTAGGAACTGTAGTTTCTAAATTACCTGATGAATTTCCAGAAATTCGAGTCGCTAATTTATTACAACTACAACAACAAGTAAGTATAGATGATTATAGCGAACAAGTATTAGAATCAGCGCAAGTAATTGTTCTGCGTCTTATTGGTGGAAGTTCTTATTGGAATTATGGTCTAGAAGTTATACAGGAAATTGGAGAACGTAATGGTACAACCTTAATTATAATGCCAGGAGATGACGGACTTGATCTTGATTTAATCTCTAAATCTACAATTGCTCCAGAAATTGTCCAGAAAATCTGGCAATATTTTCAAGAAGGTGGTACAGAAAATTTCCTCAATGCTTTAAAATTTATCGCTGATACGGCTTTATTAACAGAATTTAATCCTCTACCTCCACAACCTGTTCCCCGTGTGGGTTTGTATGAGTGGAAAGAAGAAAAAAAAGAACTTTTACCAATTCAGCCTAAAGTTGGGATTTTGTTTTATCGCGCTCATTATTTATCAGGAAATACTAAAGTTATTGATGCTTTGTGTAATGCTTTGTTAGAGAAAAATTTACAACCTGTACCAGTTTTTGTCTCTTCATTGCGTGAACCGGGTGTAAGTGATAAATTATGTGCATGGTTTACAGATGAAGATGGGGTAAATATTAGTTTATTAATGAATACCACTAGTTTTTCCCTAGCGCAATTAGAAACAGAAACACCGCTTGAACTTTGGGAAAAATTAGATGTCCCGGTTTTGCAAGTAATTCTTTGTGCTAGTTCCATTGAACAATGGGAATCAGAATCACAAGGTTTAACACCCCGTGATATTGCTATAAATGTGGCTTTACCAGAAGTAGACGGACGGATTATTAGTAGGGCTGTATCCTTCAAAACTTTGCAAGCTCGAAATCACAAATTAGAAACCGATATTGTAGTTTATGAACCCTTGAGCGATCGCATTGAATTTGTCACCCAACTGGCTGCAAATTGGGTACGATTGCGGGTAAAAATGCCCTCAGAACGGCAATTAGCCTTAATTTTAGCAAATTACCCCAACACCAACGGAAGGCTGGCCAATGGCGTAGGATTGGACAGTCCTGCCAGTTGTGTGGAAATTCTCAAAGCTTTAAAATTAGCTGGTTATGAAGTAGGAAATATTCCCGAAACTGGAGAGGAATTAATTCAAATTATCACATCTGGTGTTACAAATGATCCCGAAGGAAGAGACTGGAAACCAATAAATCAAAGTCTTTCAGCAGCCGAATATCAAAAATATTTTGCTACTTTACCTGCAAATATACAACAGGAAATAATTGAACGGTGGGGAGCAGTAGAAACAATTGAAGATTGGGCAATTTCGGGAATTAAATTTGGTAATATTTTTGTAGGTGTTCAACCATCAAGAGGTTATGATCTTGATCCGAGTTTGAATTATCATGCACCAGATTTAGAACCAACACATAATTATTTAGCCTTTTATCATTGGCTGCGGGAATCTTTGGCTGCGGATGCGATAATTCATCTAGGAAAACATGGTAACTTAGAATGGCTACCGGGTAAAAGTGTTGCCTTATCTAATAATTGTTATCCAGAAATTGCCTTGGGACCAATGCCCCATTTATATCCATTTATTGTCAATGATCCTGGTGAGGGTTCACAGGCTAAAAGACGCGCCCAAGCAGTAATTATTGATCACTTAACACCGCCCATGACAAGGGCGCAATTATATGGAGGATTGCAACAAGTAGAAAACCTCATTGATGAATATTACGAAGCCGAAAGTTTAGATCCTTCCAGATTAGCAATAATTAGCGATCGCATCAAAGAATTAGTCATCAAAGAAAACCTATATAAAGACTTAGGAATTACCAACCCCAAAGACATCACCAACTTTGAAACCTTAATCTTAAACTCCCTAGACGGTTACTTGTGCGAACTCAAAGAAGCCCAAATCCGCGACGGCCTACACATATTCGGCCAATGTCCCCAAGGAACCCAACTAAGAGATTTAATAGTAGCGATCGCCCGCATCCCCAACCGCTATTCTATAGGTATTACCCGCACCATAGCCAAACAATGGGGTTTAGACATAGATCCCCTCACCGACGACCTTTCAACCCCCCTCTCCGCGCATCTGCGCCTCTGTGAGAGACTTAAATCCTGTCATATCATTGGGGATGTCGTTGAACTCCTAGAAATAGAAGCAGCCCATTTAGTAGAAAAAATCATAGCCGGAACAGAAAACCAAAACTGGATTAGCGACAAACTCCTCCCGTCCCTGCAAAAAACTAGTGAAGAAATCACCAACCTGCTCCGGGGACTTGACGGAAAATACGTTAAAAGTGGTGCTTCCGGCGCACCGACACGCGGCCGTCCCGAAGTTCTGCCCACAGGTAAAAACTTTTACGCCGTTGATATTCGTGCCATTCCCACGGAAACGGCCTGGGATATCGGGAGAAAAGCGGCTGAAACCCTGATTGAAACCTACACCCAAGCAAATGGAGAATATCCTAAAACTCTGGCTTTATCGGTGTGGGGTACGGCTACCATGCGGACTGGTGGTGATGATTTAGCGGAGGCTTTAGCTTTACTCGGTGTTAAACCTGTGTGGGATGGTGTAGCGCGACGGGTGATAGATTTTGAAATATTACCTTTGGCGGTTGTGGGTCGTCCCCGTGTGGATGTTACTCTGAGAATATCGGGTTTTTTCCGGGATGCTTTTCCTAATTTAATCACTTTATTTGATCAAGCTGTAAAAGCGGTTTCAGCTTTAAATGAACCCCCTGATCAAAATCCCCTCGCAGATATGGTTCGTCAAGAAACTGAACAATGGACTCAACAGGGTTTATCTTTAGATGTAGCACAAGAGCGATCGCAATATCGCGTTTTTGGTTCTCAACCTGGCGCTTATGGGGCGGGACTCCAAGGTTTAATGGCTTCCCAAAATTGGCAAAATGACGAGGATTTAGCTCAAGCTTACACAAATTGGAGTGCTTACGCCTATTCTTCTGGTCAGGAAACAGGGAATAAGAATGTGGAAGCTTTTGAACAACGTTTAAAGCAAATGCAAATCGTCCTCCACAATCAAGATAACCGCGAACATGATTTACTTGATTCTGATGATTATTATCAATTTCAAGGTGGTTTAACCGCCGCTGTGCGTTCTCTTCAGGGTAAAAATCCCGAAACCTATTTTGGCGATAATTCCAATACACTCCAGCCCAAAATTCGCCAACTGAGTTCAGAAATTGCCAGGGTGTACCGAACGCGAGTCGTTAATCCTAAATGGATAGCTGGAGTTATGCGTCACGGTTATAAGGGTGCATTTGAAATGGCCGCAACGGTAGATTTTCTTTTCGCTTACGATGCTACGGCCCAATGTGTGGAGGATTATATGTATCAAGGTGTCTTTGAAGCATATTTAGAAGATGCCACTGTTTGTGAATTTATTCACAACAAAAACCCTTGGGCGTTACGTGATATTGCGGAAAGACTACTAGAGGCAAACCAGCGCGGTTTATGGCAGAATGTGGCTATACAAACACTAGAAAACCTCCGCAATTTAGTCCATCAAGCAGAAGCCACCATTGAAGAAAAATAACTGACCAATTGGTAATGGGTAATGGGTAATTGGTAATGGGTAATGGGTCATGAGTAATGGGTAATGGGTAATGGGTAATTGGTAATGGGTAATTGGTAATGGGTAATTGGTAGTTAATTTCTGTCACCTGTCACCTGTCACCTGTAACCTGTCACCTGTAACCTGTCCCCGTGGCGTAGCACCTGTAACCTGTCCCCGTGGCGTAGCACCTGTCACCTGTAACCTGTAACCTGTCACCTCTAACCTGTAACCTGTAACCTGTCACTTCCCTTAGTTTCTAAATAGGCATTAATGCCCTTTGGCACTTAGGGCATACAGCATGAATGGTCATTTGACAATCTAATAAATGGTAACCTTCTTTTTGCGCTGTTTTTCCCCCAATTTTTAAAATAGAGTCATTTTTAAACTCGATGGTCGAGTTACAGCGCACACAAATTAGGTGATGATGGTGATGGGGATAAGGTTGATTGATTTCATAATGTTTATGTCCTTCCCCCAATTCTAACTCCCGCAAAATCCCCATTCTCGCCATTAACTTTAAAGTCCGGTAGATAGTTGATAAACTAATACCTTCACCGTCAGTCTCTAAGCGATGATAGAGATCCTCTGCACTTAAATGCTCACCTTGGGGGAGTTCTTGAAAAATATGTAGAATTGTTTCCCGCTGTGGAGTTAAACGCCAACCACGGTCGTTTAGTTCTGCTTTGAGTGAACCAGTTGTGTAGACAGTCATACTAAATTTTCTCAACAAAGCTCATTAATTGAGAATATAACAAATCTTTGTCCCAATTTGCAACAATCATTGCTTATTGAGAATATTTACTAGTTGACAGGGGACTCTTAACTGGGGACAGGTGACAGGGGACTCTTAACTGGGGACAGGTGACAGGGGACAGGTGACAGGGGACAGGGGACTCTTAACTGGGGACAGGTGACAGGGGACAGGGGACAGGGGACAGGGGACAGGGGACAGGGGACAGGGGACAGGGGACAGGTGACAGAAATTAACTACCCATTACCCATTACCCATTACTTTCTAACTTAAAGACTCTAGATAGTCGCGGACAAGGTTACGGCGCTTGGGTTGACGAAGTTTCTGCAAAGCCTTTGATTCAATTTGTCTCACTCTTTCTCGTGATAGGTCAAGGGCTCGGCCAATTTCTGATAAAGAGTAAGAATGACCATCGGACAAGCCGAAGCGCATGGAAACAACATCACGCTCCCGGTCGGTTAAATCGTCCAGAAGACTATACAAATCTTTATGTAAAGATTCCCGCATTAAGGTCTCTTCAGGGGTAATGTTATCAGTTTCTAGCAATTCCCCCAATTCAGTATCTTTATCTTTTCCTACTTTGGTTTCTAAAGACACAGAACGAGGAACTCTCAATAACACTTCCCGGACTTGGGCTGGTGTCATATCTAACTCAATTGCCAGGTCTTCTAAAGTAGGTGTGCGACCTTTTTCTTGGGCAATTTTCCGTTGCGCCTTTTTAATTTTGTTCAGTTTTTCGGTAATATGGACAGGAAGGCGAATGGTACGACTAGAAGTAGCGATCGCTCTGGTAATTCCTTGACGAATCCACCAATAAGCATAGGTACTAAAACGATAACCTTTAGTGGGGTCAAATTTCTCAACGGCTCGTTCTAAACCTAAAGTCCCTTCTTGAACTAAGTCTAACAATTCCAAACCACGATTTTGATATTTTTTCGCCACAGATACCACCAAACGCAAATTCGCTTTAATCATCTGGGATTTAGCTTGTAGTCCTTGACTTTGAATTTGCTCTAGTTCTTCCACGGTTAACTGAGCGATTTCTGCCCAGCGTCTTTTACCATTTGCTAAAGTGGGTTTGAGATCGGATAATTTTATCCCCGCAGTAGCTGCCCACCGTTCTAAAGAAGGGCGGTGTCCTAACTCCGAAGCCAAACGCTCCTGTACCTCAATTAATCGCAAATAAGGGATAATTGTTGCATCTCCCTCCTTGGCTGCTAAACTAAGCACTACTCGCATCCGTAAGTTTCGCTGTACTTTTTGAGCTTCGGAAACTTCTTCATCTTTTCCTAATAACCGGACTCGACCAATTTCTTGCAGATAGAGACGAACTAGGTCTGTACTGTTGCGGTTAACTTGAGCGGGTAAATCAGATTCAACTACAGGGATATCTAAATCTGGTAAATCATCTAGGGATAACTCACTTTCATCACTACTGATTTCGAGATCCATAGGTACGCTTTGATTTTCGCTATCGTAGTCGGTATTTTTATAAACGGATGTTGCTGGCATAATGTCTCAAGTTGCTCCAGGTAACAATAAATTAAGGGCAGTTAAAATTAGGATCAAATCAACGGTTGCTATTCCGTAATTTCTCATCAAATAAAACAGTTTAGTCTTCGATGTACAATTAGTGGCAAAACTTTGTACTAGTGTAAGTAGGCATAAAGGAAGAAAACTTAATTTATCAGCTTTTGCACCTTTTTTAAACTTGATAGTTATTTTTGCCGCACTCGACTGCCTGAAAAGAATATATTTTAACGATTTTTTCCGTTGTAATAGCATCAGGAACTAATAGCTATTCTAATTTTGAGTCCAACTTTCAATTAGAAGTTATCTAATAGTCAAAATTACCATTTTTAGAGATATTTACAGTGATTTTTCTAACTGATTATAGTGTCAAAAACATACTTTTGATCATGATGTTTATAAACTACATGGTCATATTTACATCATTCAAAACGTAATTTCCTGACAATTTGGCAAATTCTTTCCGGGACTGAAAGCAGTAATCATTTAATTTTCATTGCAGACCTGACTCTGTAAGCATTTTACCTTTACTTACCACATTTGTTCTTTGGGAAAATCATCAAATTCCGGTTTAATATCTCGTAACATAAGTTGATCTAATGCTTGTTGAGGTGTAACTTCTCCTTCCAGTAGTTGATAAACTTGTTCGCTAATAGGAATAGCAATACTTCGTTGTTGTGCAATTTCCATTAATACCCGACAAGTGTTTACACCTTCCGCTATTCCAGGAAGACCCGCTAAAATTTCTTTGAGCGTTTTTCCATGAGCTAACTGATAACCAAGTTGATAATTGCGACTTAAAGGGCTGTTACAGGTAGCTAGTAAGTCCCCTAGACCGGATAAACCATAAAATGTTTCCGTTTTCGCGCCTAAATTCTTACCAATTCGCACTATTTCGGTTAAGCCACGGGTGACTAAAGCGGCTTTAGCATTTGTTCCTAAGTTTAGCCCATCACATACACCAGCAGCGATCGCTATTACATTTTTTAGCGTTCCTCCTAATTCTACTCCCACAGGGTCAGGATTAGTATAAACACGAAAACGACTGGAAGAAAATACTAATTGTACACTTTGGGCGGCATTGATATTTTTACTAGCTACTACGGTTGCTGCTGGTAATTCCCGGACAATTTCCTGGGATAAATTCGGACCTGATAAGACAACAACGGGATGATTAGGAAAAATTTCTTGCCAAATTTGCGAAGGTGTGTATGTTGTTTTGGGTTCTAATCCTTTAGTTGCGGTGACAAAGATTGTCTCTGGAGACACAGGAGAAGATTGTACCACAGAAGCTACATCTCTTACTCCTTGCATAGAAATAGCTGATAAGACTATGTGGGCATTTTCCAGTACACTGACTAAGGATTGTGATCCCTGACGTGACCATAAATGCACCTGATTACCATTAATTGCTGCTAATTTGGCCAGGGCTGTACCCCAAGCACCAGCACCAAGAATCACGACAGATTTTACACTTTGACTCACTTCGATTCACTCATGGAGAATAGGGAATAGGTGTTAAGAAGCGACCACCAGGGGTTACCTTGGATAACGTTTCATTAATTCTCTGACTTGCTCTGCATGATAGGAGCTTCTTGTCAATGGTGAAGAAACAACTTGTAAAAATCCTAATTCTTCTCCAAAAGTTTGCCAAGCTGCAAACTGTGTTGGCGTAATAAAATCAGATACTTGCAAGTGTTTTTGAGTAGGTTGGAGATATTGCCCAATTGTCAAAATATCACAATCTACCCTTCTGAGGTCTTCCATAACTTGACGCACTTCTGCGTCTGTTTCACCTAAACCGACCATAATACCAGATTTTGTGTAAGTTTTAGGAGAAATTTGCCGGGAGCGTTGTAATAATTCCATAGTCCGCTCATAATTACCTTGGGGACGCACACGACGATATAAACGGGAAATAGTTTCTGTATTGTGGTTCAGTACCTCTGGTTTAGCTTGGAGAATTATCTCTAAAGCTTGCCAATTACCGCATAAATCAGGAATTAATACTTCTATGGTAGTATGAGGCGAAATATCATGAATAGAATTAATACACTGAACAAATTGAGACGCACCACCATCAGGTAAATCATCTCGATTTACGGAAGTAATCACGACGTGATTAAGCTGCATTCTGCTGACTGCTTCCGCTAGTCTTATAGGTTCAGTGGGATCTAAGGGCTGGGGTTTTTTTTCAAAGTCAATATCACAGTAAGGACAAGCTCTGGTGCAAGCAGGACCCATAATCAAAAATGTAGCAGTACCAGCATTGAAGCATTCACCAATGTTAGGACAAGAAGCTTCTTCGCAAACGGTATTCAGGGCTAAATCCCGCAAAATCTCCTTAACGTTACCAACACGCTCCCATTGAGGTGCTTTTACCCGCAACCAGTCTGGTTTTACAGTCACAGTCTACTTTTACCATTTTAGTTATACAAGTCTTATCCTAGCAAGCAAAGACATCTCCGGCGGCAGAAAAATTTGTTATTTTTTGCTAATTGTGGTATGATGGTTCTAAATTACCATTTCTATGGCGGGATGTGGCGCAGCTTGGTAGCGCACTTCGTTCGGGACGAAGGGGCCGCTGGTTCGAATCCAGTCATCCCGATTTACTGTTATTGTCACTTGCCAAAGATAATCAACTGCGTTTGTCTAAATTAATTGATTATACCAGAGAACAAGTTAGGACTCTCTATCGTTCTACTATAGAAATACAACAACGCTGGGCTGTTCCTGAAGAACGGGCAGAAATTATTGATTTACTGGCAGATAGGGGAATTGATTTTGATGAGTTAAAAGCAGTAACTAATCTTTCCGAAGCTGATCCTTTTGATTTATTATGTTATGTAGCCTTTGATGCTCCGGTGTTGACTTGCAAACAACGGGCTGAAAGGTTGCGTCGTGGTAAGTCTGACTTTTTTGAACAATATGGGGAGGAAGCCAGGGCAATTTTAGAGATTCTTTTGGATAAGTATGCTGAAAAGGCTGTTGAGGAGTTTAATATTACCACGACTTTTAAGGCTAATCGGGAGTTTGCTAATTATGGTAATGTAATTGAAATTGCTGAACGGTTTGGGGGTGTTCAGGAGTTGAGGGACGCGGTAAATCAGTTACAAAGTTTACTTGATTCAGCATAGGAGTTAATGATGTTTACGGAAGAATATATTAAAGATATACATTTTCAAACTGAGGAACAAAATCAGCGCGACATTGCTAAGGAACAGAAGGCCAAAGGGGACGCTATTTACTGGGCAATTTATAATCTTGACCGCAAAAACCCCAATAATCAGACGGATTTTGAACATTTAGCGCCTGAGCAACTGGTAAATGATATCCTAGAGAAAGATCGGCGGGTTGCTGGAATTATGTCTGAGATTAAAGCAATTTTGGAGCAGTGACAATGTTAGGTTTACTAGAAAAGTTGAGTTGCTGGGAAGAATTAACAAGTCAATCAGTATTAGATAATGTTGATTCTGACCAGATTTTACTGATGAATGGGATTAACTGGAATATATATGAGAGCCTGTTACAGCGATTTAAAAGTATTTCTCATTATCGCTTTAAATATTTAGAAGGTACTTTAGAAATAATGTCTCCTAGTCGTCGTCATGAGTTTGATAAAAAGATTATTGCTTTATTATTAGAAACTTATTTTATAGAAAAAGATATTGATTTTTATCCTTTAGGTTCAACTACTTTTAGAAGGGAAGCAGCCGCTAGAGGTATTGAACCGGATGAATGTTATTGTTTTGATTCTGAAAAATCTGTTCCTGATTTGGCTATTGAGGTGGTTGTGACGAGTGGGGGAATTGATGATTTATTAATTTATCAAGGTTTGGGTGTACCGGAAGTTTGGTTTTGGCAGAATCATCAATTTTCGTTATATTTTCTCCGGGGTGATAAGTATGAGAAAATATTAAAAAGTGAATTTTTACCGGGTTTAGATTTAACTCTGTTGGCAAGTTTGCTTTTGTCTGGTGGAAAACCAAAGGATTTAATCTCAAAGTTCCGTGAAAACATCCGTCGGGGCGATTCGTGAATTGCCACTACGAATATACAAATATACAAATATACAAATATACAAATATATACAAATATATACAAATACAGCAGTTTCCGATATTATGAAGTACAGATATTAATAATAAAACTTTTGTGGTGCGGGCATACTTCGACCAATCTCAGTACAAGTCTTGCCCGCACAAGGTGTACCTCACTCAAAGCTACTTGCTGTAATATAATGGCGACAATTTAGAACGTTATGCGAAAGTAAATCGGAAAAGTTTAATAGGGATTTCCGCGCTATTAGTAGATGGGAAGCAACAAGCCAAATTTGTTTTGATTGTGGCTACAAGTTGGGTAAACTTGATTTAAAAATTTGGAAAATGGCTCAGGTCAGATTTGAACTGACGACCCCAGGCTTATGAGTCCCGTACTCTAACCAACTGAGCTACTGAGCCGCGTTGTTTAACCAACTCTTATTAATATAGCATACGAATTTCCAATTGACAACTATCAATTTGTAAAATTTCCCAAATTTCCCAAATTTCCCAAATTTGCCTAAAACTAAAAAGAGGGAGTTTACCCCCCTCAATTTACCAAAAAACCCTTTAATTCCTGATTATCTGGAATTACAAACGATTTGGCAAGAAAGCGATAGGGTTAACAGCACCCTTACCCGAAGGATGAACTTCAAAATGACTATGAGGTCCAGTGCTGAAACCAGTGCTACCCATAGCCGCAATAGTCTGACCTTGTTGCACCCTTTGACCAGCTTGCACCAAAATCCGGCTGTTATGTCCATAACGAGTTAAACTACCATCATCATGGCGGATATCCACAACGTTACCGTAACCACCGCTATTCCAGCCGGCCTTCTCGACCACACCAGCAGAGGAGGCATAAATGGGTGTACCGACTGAGTTAGCAATATCAATCCCTCTGTGCATTCTTCCCCAGCGCCAGCCGTAACCAGAAGTAAGGACTCCTTTTGCTGGCCAAATGTAACTGGTAGGAGTAGAATTAGATGGGAAATTGGGATTTTCCTCAGTTGTTTTTGGCAAGTATATATCCACTGCTGCCAAAGGTGGTAAAGCTGGAGAGACATTAGTTCCTCGCAATTTACCTAAAGAGTCAGAAGCACTTATTCCAGGAGAAGGAACTGTTAATTTAATCCCAGATGAATTGGGGGCAGAATTCCAGCCAACACCAGTCTTACTGGGCAGAAATTCTGGGTTAATTGGCTCATTGGTAGACCCTGAATCTGTAACTAGAGGCTGAACAGGTTGATTGTTATAGCTGGGTAATATCGCTTTGGGTACAGGAATCTGTAGTCCAACTTGAGACACTACGCGATTATTGGTTGATTCAATAGGAACAGGTACAGACTGGCTATTATTTTTAGAACCTGTAGCAGCCACACCAGATTCTTGAGCGCGGTATTTATAACGCAATCTCTCAATTTCTGCTTGTAAGCTGCGAATACGTTCATTACCTTTACCTTTAGATACCTTTTCCACCGGTTTTGGCGACAAGTTTCTTGGTAATGGAGCATCACCACCTAATCCAAAAGATTCACCCGGAGTGGGTAATGCTTGCGGGATAGCAATAGGGATCTGCCCTTGGTTATAATTTGTTATGGGCGCGGGTGTTATGGGCGCGGGAACATTAATACGGTTAGTGATACTAGGATTGTTATTCTTTTGCCGCTCCCCTGTCACCACTGGTACTGGGATAATTACGCTATTATTAGTAGCACGACTATCAAGAGCTTTAGGCTGCTCTGTTGCTATGGGCGAAGGAACTATAACACTAGTATTGTTAGCAACAAAGGAGTTAGTGTTAAAACTAGGAGTGTTTACAGGATTATCTACTCTATTAACCTTCTCTACCATCTTCGCTGCTGGAATAATTAGGTTTTGACTAATTTGCAGTTGATAAGGATCGCTAAGATTATTAGCTTTAATTAGCTCGGAAACTGAAATACCATAATTGTTAGCTATCTCTGCTAATGTATCTCCGGGCTTAACCTGATATGTTGAAGGAGGCAATTGTGCGGCAACTTTTGTGGAAGTTGATCCAGGCATTGCTATTTGCTGTACCGTCGCACTGGGTTCCTGGTTCTGTTTTAACTCAGTTACAAGTTCAGCTTGGCTCGAACCAGTCAAATTCTTGGACTGTTTTGCGACAGAGTTATTAGATCCAGTGGTTGGCTGCTCTTCATTTATACCAGTGTTTGATCGATTTTGCGTTCTCTGAGCCCGTAACTGTGCCAAACTATTTCTTAACCGGGTTGATTTCTCCTGCAAGCGATTGAGAGCTACCTCTTGCTGTGCTTTTAGTTTGGCATCAACACTTCCACCGGCTAATTCCGCCGCTGCAACCTCGTTAGACAATTGTTGTGCTGCTTCGGTTTCTTGGTTATCGGCTGCTAATGTAGACTGAATTGGGCGGTTGCTCACTCCCTGTGCTAATTGGCTTTGTGAGTGGACAGAATTTTTTTCAGCCGCGTTAATAGGTGAAATTACATTGGATGTAGTTTCTTCTCTTCGAGACGCTTCACTGAGGACAGGTGTGTTGTTGGTGGCAATTTGCCATTTAGCTTCCGGTCCAGGTACTCGTGAAACTACTGTTGGTTCTAATATGACAGGATTTACTACACCCCCTACCTGTGAGATACTTTGGGACTCCAGCTTGGTGGCGGTAAATTTCATCTCAGTCTCAGAAACAACAGAATTTGTTGAAGCTGCTTTTTGACTGTCAACAGGAGCTGCTGCTTGGGCTTGATCACTTTGTCGAGTCACCAAAAGGCTGGCTGCTCCCATGGATATTGCCAAGCCAATCATGGCGGCCTGATGAGTCCGTGACCGGAGGGTTATTTGGGGATTTTTGTCATCAGTTGTTTGCCCTCCCGGGGCATCATCACGGATGGGGCTATTTTTTAACACAGCCTGCCCTCTTTTTTTCAATGCTCGTTTCAAAGACAACCTCCTATGATCAATACTTTTTAACTGACCTTGATTTTTAAGTTAGATATTATTTAATGATTGATATCACATCAAACTACACATCAAGATCACATTCACCAGAGATATTTACGCAAGACTAACCTGCTTCTGGTAATTTGGACAAGTTCATGCACCTTGGTAAATCTGAAAATTTTTGGTGATGCCTTGTCTGAGTCCCTCCTCACAACCCAAGAATGTTAGCTCTTGACAATTATCTAAGCTCATTTGCTGGCGGCAAATAGCACGAACTAAACAAATATCATAGCAAGTCTTGGTCTATTGGCGCTGTTGGCTCATCAGCTTCTGCACAGGCGATCCTCCGGCTTTAACTATTTTCAAGATTTTTTGACTCAATCCGTTCTATCAACAGCACACTTTACGTTTATTATGATCTAAAAAACAACCGTATCTAATATCAGCAATTTTTGCATCTTTCTGTCGTAGTCTTGGATACATATCTCTCATAATCATTAACAGTCAAGGTTTTTGCTAATTTTCTCTCCTGAGGAATCAAAACCTGGAAGCTACAAAAATTTATCCTTGGCAGTCTATTTACTCTCAAAATATCTATACAAATTTCTTATGTCATTTCCCGGATACTTATCCGTATTTATCACTATCTCCACGGCATTTATATTATTTAAATAACAAAAATGCCAGAAGTTTCACCATGATTCCTCTTATCTAGATATTTCTATCACATTTAATCAAAAATTTTGATTCTTCAATATTATTTCTCAATAATATTAATATTGTTAATAGATTATTGTAAGTAGCCCAACTGGCGGCGACATTCAAATAAACCTATGGCTACGCTGACGGATAAGTTTAAGCTCCTGACACCCGGTTCATACATGGGAATATATAGGGTGGAGTCACAGGTGGAAAGAATAGAACCGGGTAAACCTGCTGTTTCACTGCCAAATAATAACCAATCCTCCGCTTGAAATTGAAAATTAATGTAGTTAAAATCACCACGAACACTAAAGCCCAAACACCTACCCCCTCTTTGTTGCTTTACATTTTGAAATGCTTCTATGGATTCATGATAATGGAGTTTAACATAAGGCCAATAATCTAACCCTGCTCTTTTAAGATAGCGATCGCTAATTTCAAATCCCAAGGGTCCGACTAAATGTAATTCCGTGGCTGTGGCTGCACAAGTACGGGCAATATTGCCTGTATTAGGAGGAATTTGCGGGTTCACTAAAACTATCTGCGGCATCTTTTTGAATCTTAGTCGTCTATTCTAGAAATTCTTTTCATCTCAAAATCTATCAAAATACAGAGGCGATATATAGTTTTTTTTTATATGTCAAAAGTATTTTCCATTGATTAGTTTTTTAAATCACACCAGGTGATTTGATAACCAAATCTGAGGGAGGGTACAAAGTTGATGATCCCTCGTCCCCCCACCTCCTCTTTTACCTATTCCCTGACAGATAAACATAGTTTGCTTTCTAGTTCGGTTTCCCGTTCCTGAGTCGTCAGAATCGCTTGAGCAATTACACGCTGAATTTCAACGCCTATTTTATGTAGTTGTAACCATTGTTGAGCTTCATTACCTGTTTGTAGGATATTTTGCAGTGGGGCCAAAAAACAGCTAAAGCCGTGTTGTTTGGCAATACCCCAAATTTCTTGGTCGAGTTCTCTGATCCAATCCCTAGCCAGAATACTATTACCATCTTGCCACCGCTGCAATCTAGCGTCAAGACTATCCGTGGCAGCAGCCATTTCGTTTTTCATGGTTAAGGTGATCAGTTCTTCGGGAGAAAAAGGGCTTTGAGTTAAGGGATCAATGCTAGGATTGTCAATAATTTGGATTAACCGCGCTTCTAGCAGAGCAGTCATTGCTAATAAAGCAATGGGATCTGTCACTAAATCACAGATTCTCAATTCTAAACGATTTAGATCATAAGGACGGCGATCGCCATTTGGACGCACTGATATCCATAAATGCCTTACATTTTGCATCTTACCCGCGTCTAATTGTTCATTAACCCATTGAATATGATGGGCATGACTAGTAAATAAGGGTACATGATCGGGAGTTTGCGGGAATATGCCCCAGCGAGTGGAATGATAACCAGTAGTTTTACCATCCAGGAAAGGAGATGAAGCACTCATGGCTAGGAAGAGAGGTGCTTCCATTCTGATCACCCGACAGGCACGCATTAATACCTCTGGATCACTAATACCGATATTGATATGGACGCTGGCAGTCACCACCTTTGTCCCATAGGTTTGTTCAATGTAGTCATGATAGGGATTAGTGGGGTCAGAACGGAAAAAGCGTTGGTTCATGTCCCCGGAGGCATCTCTGCCTGGCAAGGACAAGGTACTACCCGGTATTAAAGTGTAATTATCCAACTTTTGTAAATAATTCCGTAACTTTCTTCTAGGACCTAATAAAGCGCACAATAAATTCTCATAACTCGTCGAGGGCTGAGTTATGTACTCCACATTGCGGCTATCTGGTTCACGCATAAAACCATCTAAATCGGAAATAATTTTGTCCGATAGTCCCACAATTTCACCTTGAGGCGTACCAGTATACATCTCAATTTCAAAGCCTTTTGATAAAATCATGTTATTCTCCAAAGCTGCTGGTAATGTTTATAAATTGTATCTAATTAGACGATTTTTTGCACTTGTTTGGTATATATAAGTTTTTTGACTTTATTTGACTTTATTTTATTTATAAGGCTTAGTCAGCAGTGATGAAAGAATGAACCACGATCAAGCTTGCAGCGAAAATATTCCCTAAGGATGAGAAAGAAAGTTTCAGATATCTAATCTAATTTTAACCGATTATTCTATTAAGCTTATCTTTCCCTTAATCTTTGAATGTCATTATTTGAATTGTTGCTGTTACTGGTTATGAAAACCAAGCTGCTGGAGATTTGGGAAAGATAGAGTTAACCAAATAGCTTGAACAAATAACTTGAATAGCAATGCAAAAAACTAAACAAAAATACAAACATCTTCAGTATGGCAATTCAGAACGGAAGAACAACCGCTCCTGCTTACGTCAATAAACTTCCCCAAGGCGCACAATATGCCCTTGTTCCTTTATTGACTGTAGGTGACGAAGTTCCTTTATTACAAGGTGCTTTTGGTTCTTTTACTACCAGTGCTACTGATAAATTTGCTTTCACAGGCATTCCCGACGGTTTGGGAATTTATGAGACAGCCACAGGTTACTATGTGTTTGTCAGTCACGAATTGGGTAGCACTACCAAGTCAGATTTTTCCACCACAGTCACAGGACAAATCACCGGAGCGAGAGTTTCCCTATTCCAATTCGATAAAAACTGGAAAGTTATCGGTGGTAAAAACCTAATTGAAAAAGCCGTTGATAGTACGGGAACTGAACTAGGCAAAATCACCTTTACTACTAGCGGAGCAGATATTGTCAGCCTAACCTCCACCATACCAGGTTTTGGTCGCTTCTGTTCATCCTTTTTAGCGGAGAGTGGTTTTGAAGGCGGTCCTGTATTCTTCGCACCAGAAGAATCTGACGGTAACAGCCGGGGTTGGGCAGTCACACCCGACGGCACTGCTCAAGCTTTAGATGGTTTAGGACGCTTCTCCAAAGAAAACGTAATTGCAGCATCTCAGTATCGAGCTACTAACTCCAACAAAACGGTATTATTGTCTACTGAAGACACTGGTGATGGCGAACTCTATATGTTCGTTGGTAATCAAACAGCAGCAGATCCCAACGGTTTCAAAGATGGTGATTTGTATGTTCTTAAAGTTACTGACTACAGTGGTGAAACCTTGATAGAAGGGGTAAAGGTAGGCGCTACTTGGGTTAAGGTTGACCGTAGTGTTGTATATAACACTCAAGCAACGGAAGACAGGGCTGATGATGTAGCTAAGACCACTGGATTAGATTTATCTAATTGGGTGAATGCCAGTGGCCGCTCTACCAACTTCCGCCGTTTAGAAGACATAGCAGAAGACCCAAATAATCCTGGTACTTTCTACTTTGTCACCACAGGTACAAATAATAAGGTAGACGGTACTACTACCACAGTAGCAGCAGAAGCAGAAAACCCCTACGGTAAAATGTATCGTTTCAGTCTCAACGCTGCTGACCCCACAGGTGCAATTAGTAACTTTGAATTGGTGTTGACTGGTGGACCCAATACTGGAGTTAGCTACGACAACATTGTTGTTGACAAAAACGGCAAAATAGCCATTCAAGAAGACACCACTGCTTTTGGTGGTAGTGTCATGGCAGCCCAGAACCGCGATGCTCAAATCTGGTCCTATGACATCGCTACCGATACCGTTAAGTCCTTGTTTGAAATTAACCAACAGGCTGCTGGCGCTGCCTATGATATCGGTACTGGTGCATGGGAAAGCTCTGGAATTGTTGAACTACCCCAAAATAGTCTAACTGGTGTAAGTGGCTACTTGTTCGATGTTCAAGCTCACGGTCTCAACAACACTGCTGACCCGAACCAGCCCAATATTCTCAATGGCGCTCATGTAGAGGGTGGACAATTGTTAGCAGCTGTTCCTCAAGTTGCCGACAAGCCGGTAGTCAATGGCAGAACCACTGATCCTGCTTATGTAAAAGTGTTGAGTGGTGTTGATTACAGACTCAATGCACTTTTGACAGCTGGGGATGAAGTGCCTCTATTAACAGGTAGTTTTGGTGCTTTTACCGCTAGTAATACCGAAAAATTCGCTTTTACTGGTACTCCTGACGGACTGGGCATTTATGAAACCGTTGATTCTTACTATGTCTTTGTTAACCACGAATTTGGCAGCACCACAAAAACAGATATTTCTAGCACCATTCCCGGACAAATCACTGGTGCGCGGGCTTCCTTGTTCCAATTTGATAAAAATTGGCGGGTAATTGGTGGTAAGAATTTAATTGAGAAGGTAGTAGATAGCCAAGGTCAAGAAATCAGTAATATCACCATTACACCTGATGGTATTACTCAAACAGGAAATTTTGCTTTCGGTCCATTCTGTTCCAGTTATTTGGCAACTTATGGCTTTGAAGGTGGCCCAGTATACTTTGTCCCAGAAGAGTTTGGTAACGGTCGTGGTTGGGCTGTAGCAACGGATGGAACTGCTCAAGCTTTAGACGGTTTCGGTCGCTTTTCTAAGGAAAATGTAATCGCAACATCTCAATATCGGGCTACTAACTCCACTAAAACGGTACTACTGTCATCAGAAGATTCTGGAGACGGTGAACTGTATATGTTTGTAGGTAATCAAACAGCAGCAGACCCCAATGGCTTCAAAGACGGTGAACTGTATGTCCTCAAGGTGACAGGATATGACTACGAAACCTTGGCGGAAGGTACAAAGGTCACGGCCACTTGGACAAAGGTTGATCGGTCAGTGATTTACGATACCAAAGGTACAGCAGACCGTGCAGATGACCAGCCCTGGACTAGTGGTACTGACTTGACTAACTGGGTAAATGATGTCACCCGTTCTACTAATTTCCGTCGTCTTGAAGACATCAGCGAAGATCCTAACAATCCAGGTACTTTCTACTTTGTCACCACTGGTAATACAAGCACAATCCCTGGTACAACTACTGAGGATAATGCTTACGGTAAGGCTTATCGCTTTAGTTTGAATGCGGCAGATCCTACGGGAGAAATTAGCGATTTTGAATTGGTGCTAACTGGTGGTGCAAACACGGGGATTAGCTACGATAACATCGTTGTTGATAACAATGGCAAACTCTTACTACAAGAGGACACAGCCGGTCGTGGTCCTGAAATAGTCAATGCTCAACAGCGCAATGGTCGTATTTGGTCTTATGATATCGCTACCGATACCGTGAAACCTCTGTTTGAAATTGACCAGAATGCTCAAGGTACGGCATTTAACACCTCTTTTGGAAACTGGGAGACATCCGGTATCGAAGAAACTACGCCTAATTCCCAACTTGGTCGCAGTTCCTATTTATTTGATGTCCAAGCTGGTGTTCGCAATGGTTTAGACCCCAACCAGTTGAATGTCCTCAATGGTAATCATTCAAATGGTGGTCAATTGTTGATTGCTACTCCAGTACCAAATGTTGAGTTGCTAGGGTTTTCTGCTTTACCTGCGGATACTTTTGCCGAAGGGCCACAATCTGGTAATGGTATTTCTGCTAATGGTAAAACTGGTCCATTCCCTGGTCAACCAATTCAAGGTTTTAGTGCTGTTCAAATTGGCAACAATAACAGTTTTTACTTCCAACCTGATAATGGTTACGGTGCAAAAGAAAATAGCGCTGACTACTTATTACGGATTTATCGTGTAGATCCAAACTTTAGGGGTACGGAGAATGGAGACGGTAAAGTTAAGGTTTTAGATTACATCCAATTCTCTGACCCAGACAGGAAGATTACTAATTTCACTATTGTCAATGATGCAACGGCGGCTAGAAACCTGACTGGTGCAGATTTTGATATTGAGTCTTTTGTTTTTGATAAGGATGGCACTATCTGGGTTGGTGAAGAATTTGGTCCTTACCTTCTACATTTTGATGCTACTGGTAAGTTACTAGAAGCTCCCATTGCTACACCAGATAGATTTAAGACTCTAGACGGCACAGCGCCCGATGTTCTTGGTCATAGGGGAGCGAGTGGCTATCGTCCAGAACACACCTTAGCTGCTTACCAGTTGGCAATTGAGCAGGGTGCTGATTTTGTTGAGCCTGATTTGGTTGTTACTAAAGATGGTGTACTCATTGCTCGTCATGAACCTGCTTTGGCGATTTTGAATGCTGATGGTTCTGTAAATACTGGTAATACAACTACCAATGTGGCTACTATTGCTAAATTTGCAGATCGGAAAAAGACTGTAATTTTAGATGGAACGTCGGTTACGGGTTGGTTTGCTGAAGATTTTACTTTGGCAGAAATTAAGGAATTACGCGCTATTGAGCGTCTGTCTTTCCGTGACCAGTCTTTTAACGGTCAATTTGAAATTCCTACCTTGACGGAAATTATTAATTTAGTTAAGGGAGTGGAAGCCAATACAGGTAAGAAAATTGGTATCTACCCCGAAACCAAGCATCCGACCTATTCGCTTTCTGAAGCTACTTATGTAGGTACAACTACTAAGATTAACCGTAATCTGGGTCAGATCCTCATAGATACTCTGAAGGCAAATAATTTCACTGATCCTAGTCGCATTTTCATCCAGTCCTTTGAAGTTGGCAACCTCAAGGAGTTGCATGATACTATCATGCCGGCTGCGGGGGTAAATATCCCGCTGGTTCAACTTCTAGATGCCAGTGGTATTGATATCAATGGCAATATTATTGAAGATAAACCTTACGACTTCATTGTTAGTGGTGACTCTCGCACCTATGGCGATTTGCGGAGTTCTCAAGGTTTGGCTGATGTTGCTAAATATGCTGATGCCATTGGTCCTTGGAAACGGATGATTGTCAGCGTTAAGGGTACTGATGCTAATGGCGACGGCAGAGCTGATGATGTGAATGGTGATGGTACGGTTAATGATGCTGATAGAACTACACTAGCTCCTACTAGCTTGGTTCTAGATGCTCATAATGCAGGGTTGCTGGTTCATCCTTACACTTTCCGTAATGAGGGACGCTATTTAGCGGCAGATTACAAGGGTGATCCTAAGCTAGAGTTCCAACAGTTCTTCCAATTAGGTGTAGATGCACTGTTTACGGATTTTCCTGATACAGGCGATACTGTCAGAGACAGATTAGTTGGTGATGCTGGGTACAACATTGTTCGTTCTCCCCAAAATCCTGATGTCCTGGCAGGAACTGCTGTTGCTAATTTAGGTCGCTCTAAGGGTTTTGAGGGTGGTGCAATTAACGCCAGCAAAACTAAGATCTATATGCTCCTAGAGGGTACGGTTCAAGGTGATGCTGCGGGTGCTTTACGGATTAATGAGTTTGACATTGCCAGCCGCCAATACACTAGTAGGGAATTGTTCTACAGGTTGGATGATGCAGGGAATGCTATTGGTGATATCACAGTCATTAATGATAATGAGTACCTGGTGATTGAGCGGGATAATAATCAAGGAGATGCTGCTAAGTTCAAGAGAATCTTTAAGATTGACTTGTCTAGAGCAGATGCCAATGGTTATGTAACCAAGGAGGAAGTTGTAGACTTACTCAACATCAAAGACCCCAACGACATTAACGGAGATGGCAAAACTACCTTTACCTTCCCCTTCGTAACTATTGAGAGTGTTGTAGTTATTGACAAAAATACGATTTTAGTTGCCAATGACAACAACTATCCTTTCTCAGTCGGTCGTCCTCCTGCGGTAGACAACAATGAACAAATTTTGTTGAGGTTGGAGAAACCTTTAAACCTGGTCAACAGAATCAGTATTAATGATGTGACTGTGGTGGAGGGATCTGTAGATGTAAATGCTGTAGTTACAGTTACTCTGAGTGAAGCTAGTAATACTGTGGTAACGGTTGACTACGCTACCAGCGGTGGTACTGCTACTTCTGGTACTGATTTCACTGCTGCTACTGGTACTCTCACCTTTGCGGCTGGGGAGACAAGCAAGACTATCACTATTCCTGTTAGGGCTGATGCGATCGCTGAAGCTGACGAGAAGTTTACCATCACATTAACTAACCCTGTTGGTGCAACTATCCCCTTTGTTACTAGCACTGTCACTATCACTGATACTGTTACTTCTGGTTTTACTGCTACTTTAGCAGCAGCAAAAACCAATCTAATTTTGACTGGTGTTAACAACATTAATGGTACAGGTAACGATGCTAATAACATCATCACTGGCAATAGTCGAAATAACAGACTCACTGGTCTTGCGGGTGATGACACTCTGATTGGTGGTGGTGGTAATGACACTCTGCTTGGTGGTTTAGGAGACGACACTTATGTTGTTGACAGCACAGGTGATGTAGTTACAGAAGTAGCTAATCAAGGTACGGATTTAGTCCAATCATTTGTTACTTACACTCTGAGCGATAATGTAGAAAGCCTCACTCTGACTGGAATAGCTAACATTAACGGTACTGGTAACAGCCTGGATAATACTATCACAGGTAACAATGGGAATAACACCCTCAATGGTGGAACTGGTGCAGATACCCTGATTGGTGGTGTGGGTAACGACATTTACGTTGTTGACAACACAGGTGATGTAGTTACAGAAGCGTTGAATGGAGGTACAGAACTGATCCAATCATTTGTCACCTACACTCTGAGCGATAATGTAGAAAACCTTACTCTGACTGGAACTACAGCGATTAACGGTACTGGAAACAGCCTGAATAATACCATTACAGGTAACACGGCTAATAACATTCTTGATGGTGGTTTAGGTAATGATACCCTTAATGGTGGTTTAGGTACTGATACTTTGATTGGTGGTTTAGGTAACGATATCTATGTTGTAGATAGCACAACTGACACCATAACGGAAAATCAGGGAGAGGGTACAGATAGAATTCAATCCAGTGAAACCTTTACTCTTGCTACCTTCAGCAATATCGAAAACCTCACTCTCACAGGAACAACCGCTATCAACGGTACTGGAAACAGCCTGAATAATACCATCACAGGTAACACGGCTAATAACATTCTTGATGGTGGTTTAGGTAATGATATCCTTAATGGTGGTTTAGGTACTGATACTTTGATTGGTGGTTTAGGTAACGATATCTATGTTGTAGATAGCATAACTGACACCATAACGGAAAATCAGGGAGAGGGTACAGATGGCATTCAATCCAGTGACACCTTTACTCTTGCTACCTTAAGCAATATCGAAAACCTCACCCTCACAGGAACAAACGTTATTAACGGTACTGGAAACAGCCTGAATAATACCATTACAGGTAACACAGCTAATAACATCCTTGATGGTGGTTTAGGTAATGATACCCTTAATGGTGGTTTAGGTAATGATACTTTGATTGGTGGTTTAGGTAACGATATCTATGTTGTAGATAGCATAACTGACACCATAACGGAAAATCAGGGAGAGGGTACAGATGGCATTCAATCCAGTGTCGCTCTTGCTCTTGCTACTTTCAGCAATATCGAAAACCTCACTCTTACAGGAACAACCGCTATCAACGGTATAGGTAACGATACC
>NZ_BJCF01000045.1 GCF_005402965.1 Dolichospermum planctonicum | reverse complement strand
AGAAATTCTCACAGAACATTGTACTGTATCGTTAAAAAGTAGAGAAGCAACTTATGTTTTTCCTCTTTATATCTACCCAAATACAGAAAATAAACAAACAAATCTTTTTGTAGAAAAAACTCCTAACTTATCCCCAAAATTCTTACAAGCTATCAAAGAAAAACTTGGTAAAATACCCACACCAGAACAAATCTTTTACTATGCTTATGCTATATTTCACAGTCCTACATACCGCACTAGATACGCTGAATTTCTGAAAATAGATTTTCCCCGTCTTCCCTTAACTAGTAATCAAAACCTATTTAACTCATTAGCTATCAAGGGAGAAGAATTAGTTGACTTACATTTAATCAAATCCGATAAACTCAATAATTTAATTACAACCTATCAAACAATAGAAGATAATCAAGTTAACGAAGTTACCTATAATTCAGAATTGCAAAGAGTATATATTAATAAGCAAAGTTATTTTACAGATATTCCTCAACATATCTGGGAATTTAAAATCGGAGGATATCAAGTATTAGATAAATGGTTAAAAGACAGAAAAAACGCCAAACGTCAATTATCTACCCAAGAAATTAACCATTATCAAAAAATTGTTATCTCCTTAACAGAAACTTTCCGAATAATGCAGGAAATTGATAGAATTATTCCAGGTTTTCCCATAGAGTAAAAACTGGTAATATTAACCAATAATAATTCCCTATCTACATTGCAAACCCAAAATATATCCCATTTCTCCCTCTTCCCTCATAGCGCCAAAATAATATTAGGAAATAATATTACACCAGAACAGTTAGTAATTCCCCTTGTACCCACTCCGACAACAATGTTTGGACCCCGTGCAGCTTGTTTATTATCACCAACCGGACCGTTATGGGTAGCAGATACAGGACATCATCGTTTATTGGGGTGGCAAAATTTACCCACAAAAGACCATGAACCTGCGGACTGGGTAATAGGACAACCAGACTTTTTTCATGAAGGACAAAATGCAAAAAATACACCAGGAAAATCTACATTTAGTGTACCTACGGGTATTTGTAAATGTGGTCATGGTTTAGCGGTTGCAGATGCTTGGAATCATCGTATTTTAATCTGGTATAATACACCTAAGGATAGTCATATTCCCGCAGATTTAGTATTAGGACAAACTAACTTTCTTGATCATGAACCAAATCGAGGACACCAACAACCCGCAGCTAATACTCTACATTGGCCTTACGGTATTTTCCATTATCAAGGTCAGCTATTTGTAGCTGATACCGGAAATCGTCGGTTATTAATTTGGAATCAATTACCCACAGAAAATGGTCAACCTGCGGATATAGTTTTGGGACAACCAGACATGATATCACGCAATGAAAATGGGGGTAGTTCTCCCACTGCTGCTAGTATGCGTTGGTGTCATGATATCACGATGTGGGATGATAATTTAGTTGTGACTGATGCAGGTAATAACAGGGTGATGATTTGGCCAGGAATACCAACAGAAAATAATACTCCTTGTGCGGTGATTTTAGGACAAAAAAACTTTAATTTTGTAGAATTAAATCAAGGGGTTTATTTTCCTAGTGCTAGTAGTTTAAGTATGCCTTATGGAGTAGATATTTGGGGAGATTATTTAATGGTAGCTGATACAGCTAATTCGCGTTTAGTAGGATGGAAAAAACGAGAATCTATTTTATTATTACAGGGTGCAGATGCTGATATTGTCATTGGGCAAGATAACTTTACAAATAAAAGTGAAAATCGCAATTTTGGACTACCAACACGACAAAGTTTAAATTGGTGTTATGGAGTTAAGGTTTGTGGAGAAGTTGCGGTAATTGCCGATTCTGGGAATAATCGCGTTTTGATTTGGAAGTTTTGATTATCTCACGCAAAGTCGCAGAAGAGGAAGAATGAGAATAGAAGAAATTCGGGTTAGTGGGACTGTACAAGGTGTGGGTTTCCGTCCTACCGTTTATCGTTTAGCTAATATTTTAGGTTTGAAAGGTGAGGTTTATAATGATGGCAAAGGGGTGTTAATTCGTGTTTCTGGTAGTGAGGAAATAATAACGGAGTTTGTGAATAAATTATATCAAGAATGTCCGCCTTTGGCAAGAATTAATCAGGTGGTTAGAGGTCTATATTGGGGAGAATTTAATTTTGATAATTTTGTGATTTCTCCAAGTGTTAATAGTGTGATAAAAACTCAAGTTTCTCCTGACGCTGCAAGTTGTCCCCAATGTCAAAAGGAAATTTTTGATCCTTTTAGTCGTTATTTTCGCTATCCTTTTACTAATTGTACTCATTGTGGTCCAAGGTTAACTATTATTCGCGCTATTCCTTACGATAGGGATAATACGAGTATGGCCAATTTTCCAATATGTAAGGAATGTAAAAGAGAATATCAAGATGTGGAAAATCGTCGTTTTCATGCTCAACCTGTGGCTTGTTTTGTATGTGGACCTCGTGCATGGTTAGAAAGGGCTGACGGTAAACCTGTGATATCTGATATGTTCTCAATGTTGGATGATGTGGATGCTGTTTGTACTTTATTACAAAAGGGTGAAATTGTCGCTATTAAAGGTTTAGGTGGTTTTCATTTGGCTTGTAATGCTACTTTAGAAAATGCAGTGATAAAACTCAGAAATCGTAAACATAGATATCATAAACCTTTGGCTTTAATGGCCAGAGATATGAATATTATTTCTGAATATTGCCATATTAATGATTTAGAAAAAGAATTATTAACAAGTTCGGCTGCACCTATTGTTTTATTAAAAATAAAAGATAATCATCAATTAGCATCTGCTATAGCACCAGGACAAAATACCCTGGGTTTTATGTTACCTTATACGCCTTTACATCATTTAATTCTCAGAAGAATGAAAGTACCAATAGTTTTAACTAGTGCTAATATTTCTGATGAACCACAATGTATAAATAATCAAGATGCTAAAGATAAATTATCGAAAATAGCTGATTATTTTCTATTACATAATCGAGATATTGTTAATAGAGTAGATGATTCGGTAGTTAGAGTTATTGATAATAAAATTCAAACCCTCAGACGTGCTAGAGGATATGCACCAGCACCAATTATTTTACCACCAGGATTTGAAAAAATACCGCCTATTTTAGCCATGGGTAGTGAGTTGAAAAATACCTTTTGTTTATTAAGAGCAGGTGAGGCAATTTTATCACAACATTTAGGAGATTTAGAAAATGCGTCCGCGTTTAATGCTTATCAAGAAACATTGAATTTATATCTAAATTTATTTCAACATAAACCAGAAATAATTGCTATTGATAAACATCCAGAATACTTATCATCTAAACTTGGTAAACAACTAGCAACGGTTAATCATATTAAATTAGCAGAAATTCAACATCATCACGCCCATATAGCCGCTTGTATGGCAGAAAATCAAATTTATTTAGATACAAAACCGATTTTAGGAATAGCCTTTGATGGTTTGGGATATGGAGAAGACGATACATTATGGGGAGGAGAATTTTTATTAGCAGATTATCAAAATTTTCAAAGATTAGCAACATTTAAACCTATGCCAATGATAGGAGGAAAACAGGCAATTTATCAACCTTGGAGAAATACCTATTCTCAATTAATTAATGCTTTTAGTTGGCAAGAAATACGAGAAAAATACAGGGATTTAGCAATAATCAAATTTTTAGAACATAAAAACCCTAAACTACTCAACCAAATCATAGAAAAAGGTATTAATTCACCCTTAACATCATCAGTAGGCCGATTATTTGATGCAGTTGCAGCAGCCATAGGTATTTGTCCAGAACAATGCAGCTATGAAGGACAAGCAGCCATAGAAATGGAAGCAATAGCTGATACCAATATTTTAAACAATGATGAAGAAACTCTAAATTATTCCTTTAAATTGGAAAAATCAGCTAATATATATTATATAGATACATCCCCGACATGGCGAGAAATTTTGAATGATATAAAACAGCATATTTCATCACCAGAAATAGCAGCAAAATTTCATAAAAGTTTAGCTGTTGCTATTGTAACAATTGTTAAAGAACTTAGACAAGAACATCAATTTAATCAAGTAGCATTAACAGGAGGAGTATTTCAGAATCAAATTTTATTAAAACAGGTAAAAATGCGGTTAGAAAAATTAGAAATTAACGTATTAACTCATAGTATATTACCCACAAATGATGGCGGTTTATCATTAGGACAAAGTGTAATTGCAGCCGCCAAATACTTAAAAAAGTAACAAAAAATTCGTCCTCTGTGCCTGGAGTGGGATGTAAATCTAAAAAAAGGAAAACTAAAATGTGTTTAGGAATACCCGGACAAATAACAGAAATAACCAACAGAGAACACAAACTAGCCACAGTTAATATTGGAGGAGTCAAAAGAGAAATAAATATAGCCTGTATAGTTGACCAACAACACCCACCAGAGGCTTGTATAGGAGATTGGGTATTAGTTCATGTTGGTTTTGCCATGAACAGAATTAACGAACAAGAAGCAGCAGAAACATTAAAACTATTGCAAGAAATAGCCGCCTTGCACTAAAGTACAAGGCTAATAGAAAAAGTCCGTTAAAACGGACTGGAAAAACAAAATAATGACATTCTAGCTAATCATAGCTAATCAATTTATGTTTTGTAAAGTAATTAATCCAAAATCTAAAATCTAAAATCTAAAATCTAAAATTGATATGAAATATGTAGACGAATTTCGCAACCCCGCAAAAGCCCAAGCATTACAACAAGAAATAACCAAACTCAGCCAACAAATAAATAGACATTTAAAAATCATGGAAGTATGTGGAGGACATACCCATGCCATTTTTAAATATGGAATCGAAGAAATATTACCCGATAATATAGAATTAATTCATGGTCCTGGTTGTCCAGTTTGTGTGATGCCTAAAGGTAGAATAGAGGATGCGATCGCACTGTGTCAACTACCCAACATCATATTTACCACATTTGGCGACGCAATGCGTGTACCTGGTGCAAAAACCAGCCTTTTGCAAGCTAAAGCCCAAGGTGCGGATATTCGCATGATTTATTCACCCTTAGATAGCCTGAAAATAGCCAAAGAAAACCCCCATAAAGAAATAGTATTTTTCGGTTTAGGCTTTGAAACCACCGCCCCCAGCACTGCATTTACCATACTTCAAGCAGCCGCAGAAAATATCACTAATTTTAGTATGTTTTCTAATCATGTATTAGTAATTCCCGCCTTGCAAGCATTATTAGAAAATCCCGATTTACAACTTGATGGTTTTGTTGGTCCTGGTCATGTAAGTATGGTCATAGGCACAGAACCTTATGAATTTATTACCCAACAATATCATAAACCAATTGTTATTTCTGGCTTTGAACCATTAGATATCTTCCAATCAATTTGGATGTTATTAAAACAAATAGTAGAAAATCGTTGTCAAGTTGAAAATCAATATAACCGGTTAGTAGAAACTAGGGGAAATCAAAACGCATTAACAGCCATGAATCAAGTTTTTACAGTGCGAGAAAAATTTGCATGGCGAGGTTTAGGAGAAATACCCAATTCCGGTTTCAAAATTCGCCCAGAATATGCCCAATTTGATGCTGAAGTTAAATTTACAATTCCGAATTTAAAAATAGCAGATCATAAAGCTTGTCAATGTGGAGAAATTCTCAAAGGAGTTTTAAAACCTTGGCAATGTCAAGTATTTGGAACAGCTTGCACACCGGAAACACCCATAGGAACTTGTATGGTTTCTTCTGAAGGTGCTTGTGCAGCATATTACAAATATGGGCGACTGTCAACCATGGCAAAAAGAGATAAATCAGGTGTATCTACCGAACCTATATCAGTCTAAATCGCACAATTTGAGGAAAATTATATGCCTTTTGTCACTGTTCAAATTGGTAAGGGTCACTCCATAGAAAAAAAGCGTAAACTAGCCCAAGCTGTCACTGAAGCTTTAGTTTCTGCACTAGGAACAAAACCCGAATGGATAACTATTCATATTGATGAATTTGAACGAGATAATTGGGCGGTTGGAGGGGTTTTACACTCTGATAAACACGCTGGTAGACATGAAGAAACTGGCAGATAATTAACTAATAATGACAGGCAAGATGCCTGTCCCACAACAAAAAATATAATTACAAATAATTACAAAGCAATTTTAAAAATGACAATTAACTCTGATCAGAATCCACTTTTCCAAAAAATTGAGCAAGTCCGTCGTCGTCAAGGAAAGATAAGAGATACTCACATTAACTTATCCCATGGTAGCGGTGGTAAAGCCATGAGAGACCTAATAGATGATATCTTTGTGAAAAGTTTTGATAATCCCATTTTATCCCAATTAGAAGACCAAGCCACATTTGATTTACTGAGTCTTTCTCAACATGGAAAACGATTAGCATTTACTACAGATTCCTATGTAGTAGATCCTTTATTTTTTCCTGGTTCAGACATAGGAGAATTAGCAATTAATGGTACAATTAATGATTTAGCCGTGAGTGGGGCAAAACCTTTATATCTCACTTGTAGCATGATTTTAGAAGAAGGTTTACCCATAGAAACATTAAGAAAAGTTGTGGCTAGTATGCAGAAAGCAGCCGAAAAAGCTGGAGTGCAAATAGTCACAGGAGACACCAAAGTTGTTAATAGAGGTTGTGCCGATAAATTATTTATAAATACTGCCGGCATTGGGATAATTCCCCCAAACATTGACATTTCTCCTCGCAACATTCAACCGGGAGACGTGGTAATTATTAATGGAGAAATAGGAAATCATGGCACAGCAATATTAATTGCCAGAGGAGAATTAGCATTAGAAACAGATATAGAAAGTGACTGTCAACCACTGCATGAATTAGTCGCCGAAATTATTAAAATTTGTCCCCAAATTCACGCCATGCGAGACGCAACCAGAGGCGGTTTAGCCACAGTATTAAATGAATTTGCCCTCACTTCTAACTTAGGAATACGCATTCATGAAAATGCAATTCCCATTAAAGAAGAAGTAAATGGAGTATGTGAAATCTTAGGTTTAGAACCCTTATATTTAGCCAACGAAGGAAAATTAGTCATAGTTGCACCTCCAGAAAAAGCCGATTTGATTTTAGCAACAATGAAAAACCACCCCACGGGAAAACAAGCCTCTATTATAGGTGAAATCATTCCCCACCCACCAGGAATAGTCCTTTTAAAAACCGCCTTTGGTGCAGAAAGAATCATAGATATGCTAGTAGGTGATCAACTGCCCAGAATATGTTAAAATCTATAAATTATGTAGGTTTGGTTGACCTATGTTACCCAACACTTCTGACATTTTTGCGGTTTTGTTGGGTTGCGCTGTCGCTTAACCCAACCTACAAATTCTATCATCAACACAGAAGTCGGGTATCTTGTGCATGAATTAGTGATATAATCATATACAATACTTATTTTTTACCAGAATATGTTAAAACACCTCACAATTACAGAAGCACAACAGCAAATTTTACATTTGCCAGATGATGTACAACAAGAGCCAATAATTATTACCAAACATGGTAAACCAGTTATGGCGGCTATTAGTTTTGAGCAATATGAATCTTTATTAGAAACTTTAGCAATTTTATTTGATCAAGAATTTAACCAACAATTACAAGAAAGTATAGCTCAAGCACACAGGGGAGAAACTATTAGTTGGCATGATGCAAAACTCAAACTCGGACTTTGAAAAACCACAAACTGATAATATTGAATTTGAAATTCAGTTAACGCCTTTAGCATTGGAGATGTTAACAAATATTAAAGATAAACGTCACCAAAAAGCTCTAATTTCACGAATTGATAAACTAAAAATAGAACCTGAAAAGCAGGGAAAACCTTTAACTGGACAACTAATAAATTATCGTAGTCTTAGGGCTGTAGGGCAACGCTACCGTATAGTTTATCAAGTGGAAAATGATAAGGTAGTTGTTTTAGTAGTTGGCATAGGTTTAAGAAAGGAAGGTAATAAGGAAGATATTTATAATCTCTTACAAAAATTATTGTAGCAGTTCCCATGCTCGTGAGATACAAAGTTTTTTAGTTTTAGGGAACAGGAAATAAATTGATGTATACTTTATTATACTCCTTGTCCGTAACGGCTCAACTGTCACCTAATATGCACGAACTCGGAATAACTCAAAATATCATTGCCATAGTCACCGAAAATGCCCAAGGTAAAAAAGTCCAAAGAGTATTATTAGAAGTTGGTAAATTATCGGCTATTATGCCAGATGCCATTAAATTTTGTTTTGATATTTGCGCCCAAGGTACAATAGTTGAAGGGGCAAGATTAGAAATTTTGGAAATACCAGGAATGGCTAAATGTCGTCAATGTGGTACAAATTTTTATGTCGAAAAACCTTTTGGTATTTGTGAATGTGGTAGTATTAAATTAGATATAATAGCTGGTGAAGAACTAAAAATTAAAGAAATTGAAGTAGAGGAATTATGTGTGTAATTTGCGGATGTTCTGGTGATAATCAAACAACAATTACAAATATGGAAAATGAACACCATCATACTCATACTTTAGCAGATGGAACTGTAATTACTCATTCTCATCATCATGAGGAAACAACCCAAATTCATGCTCAAATTCATAATACAACCATATCTTTAGAACAAGAAATATTAGGTAAAAATAACCTATTAGCTGCCCAAAATCGCGGCTGGTTTAAAGGTCGAAATATTCTGGCTTTAAATTTAATGAGTTCTCCCGGTGCAGGTAAAACTACTTTATTAACTCGCACTATTAATGATTTAAAAAATACACTAACTATCAGCGTTATTGAAGGTGATCAAGAAACTACAAATGATGCTGAAAAAATTAAATCCACTGGTTGTCAAGTCGTACAAATTAACACGGGTACAGGCTGTCACTTAGAAGCATCAATGATAGAAAAAGGGCTGCAAGAATTAAATCCGCCCCTTAATTCTGTGGTGATGATTGAAAATGTCGGAAATTTGGTTTGTCCGGCTTTATTTGACTTGGGAGAAGGGGCTAAGGTGGTAATTTTATCGGTGACGGAAGGGGAAGATAAACCCATTAAATACCCTTATATGTTTCGCAGTAGTGATATTATGATTTTAACGAAAATTGATTTATTACCTTATATCAATTTTGATGTTCAGCGCTGTATTGAATATGCTAAACAGGTGAATCCCAAAATCCAAGTTTTCCAAGTTTCTGCTACTACTGGGGCAGGGTTGGAAGGTTTATATAATTGGTTATCTGAACAGGTCAATAATTCATCAAATTTGATTTCTGTTTAAATATTAAATCAAAATGGTGCGTTACGCTGTCGCTAACGCACCCTACGAGGATTATTTTTGAAAAACAGTTAATAATACAAACCCCAATAAGGGATAATGACCTACACAAGTTAAACCAGCATTATTCCCCATTTCTTCTCTTTGTTTTTGGCTATAAAATCTAACTGCTGTATGAGAATGGGGTGTAATTTGACATGATGATGAGTTGTTAAAAGTAATGTCCACTAAATAAAATTTACCACCGGGAGAAAGTACCCTTGCTACTTCTTTTAAAACCTGGTCTGGTTGGGGATAATGCAAAAAGCTGATAGTATTAAAAATCGCATCAAATTGTCCCTCTACAAAGGGGAGATTTTCGGCATTACCTTCAAGGTAAATTAAGCGGGGACGGTGGCGGTTATTTTGCCTCGCTACCCGCAACATTTGCGGAGATAAATCTAAACCTGTGCCTGTAATTTCTGGAAACTGATTTGCTAATCTATTTAATAATCTACCTGTTCCACAACCTAAATCAAGTACATTGGCATTTGCTGATAATTCAACTTGGGAAAGTAATCTTTTATGAATTGCTTGATAAATAAAGGAAGGAAATGTCCAATCATAACTATTTGCCCAACGATCAAATAGTGCTTTTTTGTTATTAATCATGTTGTTAATCATGGCTGGTATATTGTATTTATTTTATTATAACAAGATAGAAGATAAATCCCCGACTGCTTGAAGAAGTCGAGGATCAGGTGATTTTAGTGATTAAAATATAATTTAGGACTTACAACCAATCTCGATAGGCTGAAATTTCATTCACTCCAATTTCAAAGGGTGATCCTTTGCCAAAAGGAGGATAAACGCGAATTTTGGCATCTTTAGTGAATCTTTCCAGCCTATTTCCTAATTGGGGAATATTACTAACTATATGCCAATAGGCAACCAGATCGGGACAGTCTACAATTAACATCAAAGTCGTCTTATTTGTGGTCATGTACCACTGACAATTAGATAGTAATACTTGGGTAATGCGATCGCACGCATAAAAGAAGCACTTACCAATAGACTGTTCCAACTCTAAATGTAGCATTCCATCCTCTTTTGTTACCTGAGTCGGAGGTAAATCATCGGGAGGAAGTAGGGAAAGTTTAGACATAATTCCGCACCTCTTGATTGTAGCGTTGCAAACTTTCTCGATTTTTTTGTAAGGAAAAAGATGAAGGTTTTAACGCTAGTGTGCTGAGATTTAATTCGTCCTGAAATTTCTTGATTTTGTCACGACAACCGTTGACATCACCGATAATTGAGTTTTCCAGCAAATAGTCCTCATCAAAACAAATATTTGTCCGATCAAATGCTGGTTGTTGAGGACTTTTTTCCATTACTTGAGTTGAGTTAGCCGTCATTTCTTTGCTAAAATGACGAATAAAAGGTAATGCTTCATTTACCGCTTGATCATGAGTTTTACCCACAAAAAAGAACCGCGCTAACAGGAACTTTTCTGCACCACTTTGATTAAATTCCCGATATTTATTAACCGTCTTCTTGAGTCTTGCTAAAGAAAACGGCGGACCCCCCATTAAACCAAAGGAATTTTTAGCAGCAAAATTAACTGCATCATCATCACCACTAGCAACATATATAGGAATTGGTTTTTGCAGTGGTTGGGGTTGTATCGTCAGATTTTCGCATTGATAATATTCGCCATTAAATGATACGTTAGTTTCATATAATAGCTTTTGAATCAATGCCACTGACTCTAACATTCTGGTGCGAGATTCCTGCATTTTCACACCAAAATGTTTATTTTGCTGTGGAAAAGGTCCACCTTTAGCTACTCCAAAAGCCAACCTACCACTACAAAGATTGTCCAAAGTAGCAATATCTTCAGCCACGCGAATTGGTTGGTGAAATGGCAATAATACAGCCGCAGTTCCTAGACGAATTTGCGAAGTCACACCTGCTAAATGTGCCAACAATAGCAGAATTGAAGGACTGAGATTGAACTCATTAAAATGATGTTCTGTTACCCAAGCTTCTTCAAAACCTAAACTTTCAGCCTCCTTCACCAATAAAACTTGTTCAAAGATAGTGCGTCTAGCATCATGGTGATGATTTTCGTAATTGCAGAAAAGTCCTGTTTTCATTGTTAACCAAATATTAGATTAGGCTGCCACTAATTGCAACTCCAACCATAATCGAGGTTCAGACTGTTTTAACTTCGACATAGGATCACGTAGCAATCGTTTAGCATTGAGACAAACTACTTGAATTAGCCCCATATTTTCAGCTAATTCTCTGAGGATTTGTTTTTGGGCTTGAATATAGGGCATTATGTCTTCTCGACAATAAATTCCTATATATTGAAACCGTTTTGCAGGTCGTCCCCAAAAGCAAGTGATAACTTTCACGTGGCAGCCTTCTAAAAGTTCTCCCACGGACGGATAATAGTCATCTACCACTCTGAGAAATTCTTGGGCTAGGATGTCTTCAGTAATCATTTGACTGATTCTTCTGTAGCGTCCATAACTCTATTTAGTATAACATATTATTATCAAATAAACCTAACAAAATTAATCATAAAATACATAAAATATTAGATCCCCAACTTCTTTAATAAGTCGGGGATCTGAATATCTCCAATTTTTATCGAGAATTACGTTCTGCGACTAAAACATCGGCAATAATATCTGGTAGACTTTTTAAATCTGTATATCCTTCTGCACCAGCAATTGGGGAAATAAAAGTATAATTAGGGTCACAAACTCCTGTGTCATAAACCTGCATAAACCATCTATCAGGTAATCCCTCTACACCCAATTCTACAATATACCAACTCTCACCCATTAAGCGAGAATTAAATACTGTAAACCAATCTCTAAAATCATCAGCAATATTCCAATCTGCTAAGAGAAATTCTAATGATATTTTTCCAGCATCAGTTGCGGTCAATAACATGATTACTCCTGAGTGACAACTTGATCAGAAACTTCAGGATATAAACCTAATTCTTTGGCCAATTGTTTAGCAACAAAAAATAGAAATTGCGCCCCATCTTGATTACCTTGATGAGCAAACATTGTGGCTACTTGTAACATTGATTGCACTAAACCAGAGTCAATTAATTCGGGTTTTGCTTCTAAAACTTCTGGTTCTTGACCATTAGGACATTGGAGAAGTTCATCAATTAAATTAAAATACTGGGTTTGGCGTTCGTCTGTCATGATAATTTAGTTTATTGTGAATGATTAAGCTGAAAAATTACTGTTCGATGCTTTGTTTCCACATTCTTTCTAACATAGCAATGTGTTCTTTTAATACAGCAGCACGATAGACAAGATATCTGTCATAAGCGATAATTACTACACCAATACAAATAGGTGTTACTAAAAATAACCATTGCAAAATTGTCGCTAATTTATATTTTTTTGCAGTAACTTTGAGTTGGTGCAGAAAATTGTGATCAGATGGCTTGGATTTGACTAAAGATAACTGAGTATTGATAATTTTTGTTTGGGGAGATAATGCTGAAGATGCTATATTTATTTTCTGCAATTCACAGGATAAATTCTGTGTTTTAACGAACTCTTTATGTTGTCCCCAAACCATAGCAAATACTATTATCCCTGGAGAAATTAATGCTAAAGTTACTAAACTTACAGTCAGCAGATTTAAAAATTTCACTTTCATGTTTATTCTCCCTTACCAGGACTTAATTACCTAGAAAGAAAATTTTTATGAGTATGTTTATTTTTTGCCCCTTTTTTATTCAAAATATGCTGATGACAAATGCAGGAGTTAAGAAGTCCCCCCTGATTCGTCAGACTTTCATCTGGAGAACTTCGGGGGGTAGAGGGGAATCTCTGCGTAAATCCTATATCGTTTATATCAGTTCCCTTTTTAGTCCCGATTTTCAGCAACTCAAGTTAATATTATTAAGATAATTACGACATTACTCAAATTCTGTGATCCTGATTTGGTAAGCATTTAAAAGAAATTAAAATATTTTTTGGGGTTGGGGTGCTAGTATTTATTGAGTGGGGGACTAGCATTTTTGAAAAAGGGGACGGGGTATTTTGTACTCAAACTCAAACCAAGACAGACTATTAGTTTTAGATATTTTGCTAAGAAAATTCCCAAGTACAAACTGTACTCAAATTACATCATTCCATGACAAAGATAAACCTAAGATATCTTAAATAGCTCAGAAACAACATTAAGATATTCTAATAGTTTTTAATAATTACTAATATTTTTGGTGAAATAGATAGAAATTATGCTAAAATAAGCGTGGTTAATACCAATACTCAATGAGATAAATACTTGAGCAAAATAGATTAATATATAAACTTTAGAAGTTTAGGAGTTAAAAAATGCGAATTGCTAAAGATGTAACAGAACTGATTGGAAAAACTCCATTAATTCAGTTAAATAAAATTCCCCAAACCGAAGGAGTGAAGGCCAGGATAGTTGTCAAACTAGAAAGTATGAATCCTGCGGCCTCTGTCAAAGACAGAATTGGCGTAAGTATGATTCTTTCCGCTGAAGCTGAAGGTTTAATTTCACCAGGAAAAACGGTTTTAGTTGAACCAACTTCCGGTAATACAGGTATTGCTTTAGCCATGGTAGCAGCCGCGCGGGGCTATAAATTGATTTTAACCATGCCCGAAACCATGAGTCAAGAAAGACGCGCCATGCTGCGGGCTTATGGTGCAAGTTTGGAGTTAACACCAGGAACTCAAGGAATGCGAGGAGCAATTAATAAAGCAGAGGAAATTGTGGCGAATACTCCCCATGCTTTTATGTTACAGCAATTTGCTAACCCTGCAAACCCGAAAATCCACCGAGAAACCACCGCTGAGGAAATTTGGGCGGATACGGACGGAGAAGTTGATATTTTAATTGCTGGGGTAGGAACAGGCGGTACAATTACTGGTATTGCAGAAGTGATTAAACAACGTAAACCCAGTTTTCAAGCTATTGCGGTAGAACCTAGCAACAGTCCCATTTTATCAGGTGGTAAACCCGGTCCTCATAAAATTCAAGGTATTGGTGCGGGATTTATTCCTGATGTGTTGCGTCAAGACTTAATTGATGAGATAGTCCAAGTTGATGATATAGATGCAATAGCGTATGGGCGTAGATTGGCCAGAGAAGAGGGTTTATTATCGGGAATATCTTCTGGTGCGGCTTTATCTGCGGCTATTGTTGTCGGTAAACGCCCAGAAAATGCGGGTAAATTAATTGTGGTGATTCAACCTTCCTTTGGTGAACGCTATTTAAGTACCGCTCTGTTTCAAGATTTGATGAGTTAATTAATTCACCCAAATTCGAGGGTGCGTTACTTTAACACTAACACACCCTACTAAAATTGTCAATTATTATTGGTGATTTTTACAACCACCTTGACCATGATGGTGGTCGTGATTATCTTTATTAGCACATCCTTGGAGGTCTTGCTGTAGGAGGTTTTCGCTCATTTGTTGCAAAGATTCATCCACAGGTTTTAAGCCTATCCATGCGTCAATTTTCTCCACATCAAAACCGATTTCTCTTTTGTCTCCTACTTCTATCAAAGGACGACGAATTAATAAAGGATCTCTCAGCATCATGATCAAAGCATTTTCAGCCGTGATATTTTCAGGATTCACCTCTCCTGATTTTACCCTGGGTGCGGCTTGATTAAACCATTCTATTACCGGGCGATCGCCAAAAAATGACCGCAATTTTTCTACAGTCCAAGGTTCTGTTAATAAACTATATGCTACCACTTCATGACCTGCGGCTGTGAGTAATACTTTTTGTCTGGTATTGTTTTTACAGCCTGGTTTTTCATAGAAAAGTACTCTGGCCATTGCTATTTCTCCTATTGGTTTCTAGATGGAAAATAATTAACCGCAGATCAACGCAGATCAACGCAGATTCAAGATGATTTTTTTGATTGATAGCTAACACCTATATCCCGAAATTATAACATTTGCTATTTTTGCCATTAGCTTGAAAATTCTTTAAAACTTTTTAGCAACGTGGTTAATTACATCAAATTCAAATCTCTGGTTTGGGTTTGTTTCTCCATAAATATTAAATGTTACTGTTGGTTCTTCACCCATTGCTTGAACATCATGTATTGTCTCAGGTGTCAAGCTGATAATATCACCAGGAAATAAGTTGATTTCTCCTGTTCTTTCAATTTTATCAGGAAAATCAGGATTTCCACTACGTCGCCAAAATGTGTTTTTTTCCTGACCTTTTAATATAGCAATTACTCCCCATGTGCCATGATTATGAATAGTGGAAGTTGTTCCTGGTGCAAATGTTACTGTTTGTACGGTCAAGGGAAATCCTAATTCATCATATAATAATAAAACAGAAATTCCCGTTTTGGCATCAGGTTTTAAAAACTGACTTTGTACCCAATAGGAATTAACAATTAATCGTCTTACCAGGGTTCTTATTGCTGGAAGTTGGATTGATTCCTCTTCAACATGATTGAGTACATCTTCCACTTCAGTTAAAAAGCGATACAGACGATAATTATCCTGCAATAAATCCCATGACCTTGCTGATTTACAAATTTGATATTCTCCATTTTCCGCAACAAACCAATCTTTACCTTGCATAATTTATGAACGTTTATGAAAGTTAACGAAAGTTTAATCATCTGCTTCCGGTGGACGAGTTAAAATCTCTAGCAGAATACCAGCACCAAAATCATTTTTGTCATCAATTCCTTTAATTCTGCTACTAATTTCCTTCGCTTCTTCTATTTTTCCTAGTTTAGCTAATACCAAACCAGAAGCAGCATAAGCATTCAAATACAATCTGATTTGCGGTTCTTCCTGACGTTTGATTAAGATAGGTTTAAGTTCTTCCCACTTATCAGGTAGATTTTCCACTGCTTTGATTTTAGCGGTTATTTTCTCTGCTGTTGTCAGTGCTAAACCATAATTATTTTTGTAGTAAAAATATCTATAAGCTGCGACTAAAATATCTGTATTATCTGCTGTTTTAGCCAAAGCTTGCTGCATATATTTTGTCGATTCTTCTGTATTTTCCCAGGTGGCTGCGGCTAATATCAATAATTCTTTGATATCATCTGCAACATCAAACCATGAAAATCTATTGTTATCAGTTTTCATAATAGTTAATCCCTAGAAGTTTTTGCTGAAATTATGATAATTATTTTAGACAAGAATATGAGTAATTCGTAATTAGGAATTACTCACAATCCATTTTTACAAAATATTGAGAAGATAGACCAAAGTAAAGAGAATAATCCAAATGATATCAACAAAGTGCCAGTAAATTTCTGCCATTTCTATGCCAGTATGTTTAGTAGCAGAATAATGATCACGACGGAAAGAACGCCATAGGACACCTAAAATTAATAACAGTCCTACAAAGACGTGCAAGCCGTGAAAACCTGTCATTAAATAAAAGCAATTCGAGAAAATATTGGTAGTGAATCCATAACCTAAATTCATGTATTCATAAACCTGACCAGCTAGGAATACAGCACCCATAATGGCGGTGATAAAATACCAAAACCGCATCCAACCCACACTATTTCTTTTAATTGCCATATCACCAAAATGAATGACAAAACTGCTAGAAATGAGGATGATAGTGTTAATAGCGGGGATAAATAATTCTACTTCTGTGCCTTCTGGTGGCCAAACTGCTGTCGTCCCTTTAAAAAACAAATAAGTGGCGAAAAATCCGCCAAACATCAAAGATTCAGAAGCGAGAAATGTGATTAAACCCCACACTCGTAAATCTGGATGTTCTCCGTCGCTGTGATGTTCACTGGGTGTAATTGCAGTCATATTATTTTCCTGGTAAATTTTTTCTCGTCTTACGCAAAGGTGCAAAGGCGCGAAAGACCTCTGCATACCTCTGGGTTTTAACTGATAGCTTCTGTCACTGATGATTCTTCATGGTGATGTCCGTAGTCATAGGGTCCATGGGTAACAACTGGTAGAACTTCCCAGTTTTCAATAATGGGTGGAGAACTGGTTGTCCATTCTAAAGTTAAACTTTCCCAGGGGTTGTCACCAGCAATTTCGCCTTTTTGCCAACTGTAAATGGCGTTTAAAGCGAAGGGAATGACGGAAATACCTAAAAGGATTGCGCCAATGGTGCAAAGCTGGTTTAAGCTGGCAAATTGGGGGTCATACATGGCAACTCGGCGGGGCATTCCTTGTAAACCCAGTTTGTGCATGGGTAGAAATGTCAGGTTTGTACCGACGAATGTCAGTAGAAAATGAATTCTTCCCCAGGTTTCGTTCATCATTCTACCGGTGATTTTGGGGAACCAGTGATAGATACCTGCGTAAATACCAAAGACTGAACCACCAAATAAAACGTAGTGAAAATGACCGACTACGTAATAAGTATCGTGAACGTGAACATCAAAGGGGGCTGTTCCCATGGTGACACCGCTTAAACCGCCCATGACGAACATGGAAAGTAAACCGATAGCAAATAACATGGCGCTGGTAAAGCGGATTTTTCCGCCCCAGAGGGTTGCTACCCAACCGAATATTTTTACACCTGTGGGGACTGCTACTATGAGTGTGGAAATGGTGAAGAACATCCGCATCCATCCAGGTGTACCACTGGTAAACATATGGTGTACCCAAACGAATAAACCAACGACGCAAATAGCAACGGTGGAAAAGGCAATGGCTTTATAACCAAAAATCGGTTTTCGGGCGTGGGTGGGAATAATTTCGGACATAATTCCGAAAATCGGCAGAATCATTAAATAAACTGCCGGGTGGGAATAAAACCAGAATAAATGTTGGTAAATAACCACATTACCACCTGCGTCTGGTTTGAAAAAAGATGTCCCGAAATTAATATCAAATAACAGCAAGATTAAACCTGCTGCTAATACTGGAGTAGATAAAAGTGCGAGAATGGAAGTTGCTAGAATTGCCCAACAAAATAAGGGAACTTGATCCCATTTCATGCTGGGAACTTTCATCATCAAAATGGTGATGACAAAGTTAATAGAACCTAAAATTGAAGAAGTTCCGACTAAAACAATGGACAAAATCCATAAACTTTGGGCGTTGTTGGCGGTAACTAAACTTAATGGTGGGTAAGCAGTCCAACCAGATTGAGAACCACCAAAGAAAAAACTTAGTAATAGTAATAATCCAGCGACGGGATTTAACCAAAAAGCGATCGCATTTAATTTAGGAAAAGCCATATCTCTAGCACCCATCATTAAAGGAACTAGATAGTTACCAAATCCACCAATGGCACTGGGTACAATCCATAGGAAAATCATGATTGTTCCATGATTTGTCATAAAGGCATTGTAGAGATTTGGATCAATAAAATCCGAGTCTGGTGTGGCTAATTCCGTACGAATTGCGATCGCCATTAACCCACCAATGAGATAGAATACAAAGGCTGTCACCAAGTATTGAATACCAATCACTTTGTGATCAGTATTAAATGTGAAATAATCTCTAACTTTCCACGCTGTGGGATGAGAACTATGAGTATTTAGCAGCGTTGGTGCTTGATTTTCATTTGGTGGAGGATTAACTGGAAAATCTACTTGTGTCATATTTTTGTTGGTTGTCTTTTGTCAGGTTTCAGTTATTAGCTAATAATTACTAACGACTGAATTTTAGATTTTAAACTTCGAGGATGATTCAATATCCAAAATTTTAGACAAGAATCAATCTAAAATCTAAAATCTAAAATCTAAAATTGATGGGCTAATGACTCAAGATTTGCGGGAGTTACATCTAAATTCTGAGTGTAGGGGGCTAGAAATTCTGATGGGGATAAATTCTCTAAATTCACAGCCACTGCATGATTTATCTCTTGATGTTCAGCAATTTGATTTTCACTCATCCAAGCATCAAAATCTTCTCGTTCATGGACAATTACCTGTGTCCGCATTGAACCATGATAACCACCACATAATTCTGCACAAACTACTGGATAAGTACCAGTTTTTGTAGCTGTAAATCGCAGTTGAGTAGGAACACCAGGAATAGCATCTTGTTTGAGACGAAATTGGGGAACCCAAAAAGAGTGAATTACATCATCTGCCGATAAATTTAATTGGACATCAGTACCCACGGGAACGTGCAATTCTCCAGCAGAAACACCACTTACAGGATAATTAAATAACCACGCAAATTGGATTCCTTTGACATCTACAACTAAATCAGCAGGTTTATTTTTGGTTTGAGGATTTTCACCAATACCAATATTAGTTGTATGACTAACATTCATAGCAGTTGTTGACCCCTGGTGAGGATGACTACCCACACCAAAACCACCCATTTGGTTATAAATATCAACACTGTAAATGCCTAAAAAGATCACAATTACCGTAGGAATTGCTGTCCAAAAAATCTCTAAACTCAAGTTACCTTCTACAGTTACACCATCGGAATTATCTCCTTTTCGTCGTCTGTAGATAACTAGAAACAGCAGAATTGTCCCTTCAACAACTAAAAAAAGGGCAACTGCAATTGTAAACATGATATTGAAAAAACCATCTACCAAAGGCGCTTGTTGCGATGCTGCTTCCGGTAATAAATGATGATTTTGACCAATCCAGATACTGATAGGGGCTATGATCATCCCAGCTAACAGTGTCCACAGCGAAACAGGAACTTTTTGCATAAATGCTACCTGCTTTGTAAACAGTAATAAAACAATAGTCAGTGAAGATAGACTTTGTTTCTATAGATCAATAATTCTCTTTTGCAGAGAGAATCATCTTTTTATTTTTCACTATTACTGTTCTAACTTGTAACTAGCAAAAAATGGCTAAACTTCCATATTTTTTCATATTGATAACCACAAAATCCCCGACTTCTTGAAGAAATCGAGGATCTGAGAATTAATATTTTCATAAACCAAATATAAGTAGAAAAAATAGTAGCAAGTATGATTTATTTAGATAATAACAATTGACGATTTACGTTTCTGTTTACCGTGAACTTTTCAACTAAATTCTGTAAATATCGAGATTCCCCTCTAATTACCTTGCTGAGAATGACAAAAATCAACTGTTTAAAAATCACCCAAAATGTTACTGGTCTAAAGTGGTATGACTGTAACAATTCTTGGGACAAATCCGAGAACAAGCTTCACAACCAATACAGTTTTCTGGCTTAATAACAACCATTACTTTCCGTTCAATTTCCTCATCATCTTCATCTTCTACAAATTCACCTTCTTCATTCAAAGCCATTAAGCCCAAAACTTTATGACCGCAAACTTTCATACATCTGCCACAACCAATACATTTATCCTTGTCAATTTCTTGAGCAAATTTAGGAGTCCAAGCAGTACCTCCAAAAGTCAATCCTGTTAATGTAGCCATGAATCGAACCTCAGCAATTTTAGCTAGATGTTAGTTAATCCTTTAATCTTCATACTAGCCTAATATTTAATTTTTTCAATAACGAAAATTAACTTTTTTGTCAAATTTTCATGACTTGCTAAACAATATTATTTATTTTTAGTTAGTTCAAATTATTAAATAATATTAATTATTGATAAATTTAGATTATATCCGCATCTAAAAAGCTTATTAGCCAAAGTTTTCCACGATTGTGTTGAAATTTATTTTCTCAATAAATCTGATTCAATTAGCCAAAAAACACCTTAATTAATAGGAATTATCATCAATTATTACCGCCAATTATTAGCTAAATTGACTTGCCACTTGCAAATATTTTTTATTTAGATGAAAATATACCGTTCATGGTATTTATAAATACAAACTTAAAAAAATAATTTCCTTTATTTTTGAACCATTTTGTGCCTAACTACTCAAGATGTTCATAAAAAACATTTAGACTAATTTATATAGCCCAGCATAAACATTATCACAATAAATATCTAGGTAAATATTAAGAAATTCCGCCAAGCTCATACTGAACAATCTTATGCAAATCTTTATGAAATTTATAGTTAATGAAGAAGTAATAAAGTCTAACTTTGCCAAATATCAATAGCTACAAAATCTGGCTTCATCAACCCTATAAGTAATTAATCAGAGGAGAAAAATATCTTCTCGTTATAGAGGTAATTGGGTAACAAATTATCAATCAAAAGGACACATTATAGCAGTTCTTATGTATTTAATCTCCTTCGTCCTTTGCGCCTTTGTTCCTTAGCGTCTACTCTTCAAGATCACTAAGAGTGATAGCGCGAAACCAAATCTAAATGTAGTTCATTTATCCAAAAATTCTGTAAGGGGAGACTTGAGCCAAACATCTCAACGATTAAAGTAGGAAGACCTCCTATGCCGCATATAATTCCTAATAACAATTGCGTGGGATGTGACAAATGCCGACCCCTATGTCCTACGGGTGCAATCAAAATCGAAGATGATGAATATTGGGTTGATCCTGTCCTTTGTAATAATTGTGATGGTCATCATTCACAACCACAATGCGTAATTGCTTGTCCAACAAATGCCCCCATACCTATACAGGCAAAAAAAGGAAGATGCAAAATTGAACCACGAGATGCTACCAGTTCCGATTTATTTTCTAATGGTAAGAATAACCCCTTTGCTTCAGCAATAGTTATCTGGGAAGCTTGTAATCTATTAGCACAACGGACATCTTTACAATGGGAAAAAAATGCAGAAGGTAATTGGCATTACCACCGCTCAGTTAATCAAGGAAAAGGGACAATTTCTTTTCAAATTCACAACCTATTTCCAGTTAATAACTGCACCAATAATAATTTACAAGCAATTGATTATTTAGATATTCGTGCTGCTTGTATTCATCTCATTTTTGCGGCTAAAATCACAGCCTTAGATCAACCTTGGCAAGAAGAATTTACCATTGATGAACGACAAATTGAACAGTATTTGGGCTTGGAAAAACGTAAGGATCTGAGCAAAAGTACCAAACTCGGTTTAATCAAAAATATCGTTTATCAAACCTGTTCTCTCATGGTTTCTATTGACTGGCCGCAACAAGGTAGAGTTCCCAGTTTTGCTATTAAAGATAGTTATCTCTGGAATTTGATAGATACTCAACACCATTTTCAAGAAGATGATCAAGGGTGTAAATATTTGATTGGCTTAACATTTACAATCAAAGCTGGGATTTGGACGCAACATTTTTGCAACAGACAAGGATGTAAAGAACGCACTGCATTTTATCAATATGGCAGCCTTCCTAAAAGCTTATTAACCACGGTTATGAGTTTGTGGCAACAACATGAGGGCGCTGTTAGACTCATGCTTTGGTTATTATTTAAAACTAAAATGGGTAGGGAACAACGCATCACTATTCCTACCTTGCTGCGCGTTGCTTATGGTGAAGAAAAACTAACTCAAGCTTCTAGACATAGGGAAGAGCGCAAACGCCTACTTAAAGCCTATGAAAATGATTTAGAAGTTCTCAATCATTATGGAATTAAACCATTATTTGATCCTGTCACCTATCCCCCAGAAATTCAACCTTTATGGGCTAAATTAGTTGATATTCCTGAAGATCCTGATCAAGCTTTAGAATTTTGGATTAATGACGGTAGTGGTGAAAATCGTCTCACCGATAGCGGACCTCGTGGTAAATGGAATCTGCTCCTGAATGCCCGAATTTTAGCTTTTGAACTGCCTCCAGATTGGGAAAAGCATTCAGAATCAGATAAGAAACAACGTCGCACTACTAAACCTAAAAGCAATCATCAACAAACAGGTAATTTACTAGGGGAACAAGTGATAGAAGGACGCAAAAAAATGAACCTTTCCCAAAGGGAATTAGCTAAGTTAATGGAAAAAAGCCAAAGCTGGATTCGTGACGTGGAGAAAGGTCGTTTAAAAGCTAAATTAGATGATCAAATGCTCTTGAGACAATTGCTAGATATTCCTTAACTTAAAATAGATCCCCGACTTCTTTAAGAAGTCAGGGATCTGGGTCTATTCACAATCATATCCTAACTATAAGTTGCCACTTTTTTAGCTACCAACCAAAGATTAGATACAGCATATTTCATACATACTACTTCTTGTGCAGCATGACAAGAAACTTTCAATGCTTGTGTTTTTACATTATCTTTTACAAGTTTGGCTTGGTAAGTGTAGAGTGTCCCAGAGGGTTGTTCAAAACTTAACTCACCCAGAATTGTCTGATTATCTAAACTCTTTTCTAGTATCTTACCTGTTACTTTATAATTAAACCAATCCCATCCTAAACGCAGGATCAGTTCTTTTTCCAAAATTTGCAAAGGATTAGGCAATATTCCCCAACCACGATAAATTTTATTGAAGCATTCTATATCACCACTATAGTTAAGAATTGATGGAAAGGTATTTTGATCAAGAATCCCATAATATCTTCCTTGGGGAAAATCTATGGCTGTGGGAGCAAATCTATGACCACCAAAATGGCTCGATTTCCAAATTCTCACCTGATTTGATTGTAAATCAAAACTTTTATTTTCAGCATAATTTTTAGCATAATTTTGAGCATAAAAATAAAAAGGATTACCATATCTCGCACAACATTGATCATGGCTACCATGAGTACATATTAATATATCTCTGCTGCTTGGTGTTTCTATTTCATAATCAGTATTAAAACCTGCTAAATATTTACTAACAACTCCCGCGGCTTTTTCAATATTCGGTAGTTTAAATTCTTGCTTACTATATCCTTTGATTAATCCCTTTTGCTGCTCATAAATTAACAAAGTTGTCTCTTTAACTCCATGGGATTGATCATTAGCAATTAGCAGAAAGCAAACTGGCATTTTAGCACGTTTTACTTCTTCTACTAAAATCCGTAAGTTGTCGGGAACCCATTTGGAATTGAAGGCTTCATAGGTCCAGGGTGTAGGACATTCTACTAAAATATAGGTTTGGTAGTTGGTAGCAGTACCAATCATATCTTCTTGTAGTTGTCGTGAATTATCAGCACAAAAAAATTTATTCATTTACATTTACTCAAGGATGGATTTTATGGACAATTTTTAGCAGAAATTCAAGAGGACACTTGATCATATTCTAATTTTTTTAAGTTTTTCCGGCTAAATAAATTCTGTTATCAAAAATGTAATCATCTCAAATATAGATTTTTTACATTTTAGCGGGAGAATTTATGTAATATTTTTTATACTTTATATCGGTTTCGACCAGCATTTTTAATCTTCTGTGTTGACTCCTAAATGATGTTTTTCCTCAATTATCTAAATAAAAATCCTATCTTTTGTCTGTATACCCAATAGCATACATTCACTAACTTTTAAATTATATTTCAAATTATAGCTGAATTTATCTATATTGCAAAATATTCTCAATAATTTAAAAAAAAAAATAAAGTCCTGAGGACAATCTTAAATATACATAAGTTAACCAAAATTTAGCATCACTGTGATTGCATTTATAAATGTAATAAATTAGGTTATATATATGTTACAAAGATAATCAATCCAGAAATACCAGAAATATTTTAGATCCGGGCTGTGAAGATGGTTTCCTAATGCACTACAAAAAAATTATAATTAAGTAATCATGGTGAATGGTTGATAGTTGTTTCCTAAACTCCCTATTGTTTAATTATATGACATTAATCTTATCTTTGGATTTTGGCGGTACAAAATTAGCAGCAGCAACAGTTAAGGCTGGTACTAGAGAGTGGTTGTATCATGAATCACGGTTTTCTCCTGCAAATGCTGATGCTTTAAGTGATTTAGAAATTATGCGATCGCTCATCAAATCTGTGTTAAAAGGAAATAAACCGGATGCTATTGGTATCAGCTTTGGTGGTCCAGTGGACGCAACAACAGGTTTAGTGAGACTATCTCATCATGTTCCGGGGTGGGAAAATGTTCCCCTCAAACAACTATTTGAGGAAGATTATAATGTACCTGTGAGTATAGATAATGATGCTAATGTTGCAGCCATCGGTGAATATCGCTTTGGGGCTGGACAAGGATATGATAGCTTATTTTATATTACTATTAGTACAGGTGTTGGCGGAGGCTGGATAATTAATGGCCAACTCTGGCGAGGTGCATTGGGCATGGCGGGGGAAATTGGTCATATAGTAGTAGATCCTAGAGGTCCATTATGCTTATGTGGCAAACGAGGGTGTGTAGAACGGTTGGCTTCTGGCCCTTACATGGCACAAAATGCGCGAGAAATGCTAGAAAAAGAACTACCCAGCCCTGAGGGTAAAGCCAGGGGAGAAATACTTAGGTATTTGATCGGTAATAATCTGGATTTACTCACGGGAAAAGTCGTCAGTGCCGCCGCATCCTACGGAGATGAAATCGCCCAAGAGGTATTATATAGGGGAGCTTGGGCATTGGGAGTAGGTATTGGTAATGTAGCCAATCTTATGAATCCTCAACGCTTTGTTTTAGGTGGTGGTGTGACTAAAGCTGGTGATAATTTTTGGGCTGCGGTGCGAAAAGTAGCCAGAGAAACCGCATTACCAGAAGTGAATTTTGAAATTGTCCGGGCATTGTTGGGTGATGATGCCCCTTTATGGGGTGCTGTTGCTTTGGGTCTAGACTTATTAAATTAGGTTTTTTCACACAGATACGCTCCCAGGGCAGAGAGGAATTAAAGCTTTTGTTTAAATATTGGTCTGTTGTTTTTGATATAGTGACCAATATAAACCTTTTTGTTTTAACAACTCTAAATGTGTTCCCTGTTCCGCGATAATTCCCTTCTCCATGACTAATATTAAATCTGCACGCTTGAGAGGGGCAAAACGGTGGGCAATTAAAAAAACTGTGCGGTGGGAAGAGACGTTTTTCAGGTTTTTTAAAACTTGTTGTTCGGTTTCACTGTCTAAGGCACTAGTGGCTTCATCTAAGATAAGAAGAGGTGCAGAACTCAGAAATAATCTTGCCAATGCAATCCTTTGTCTTTGTCCTCCTGATAATGCTGTACCTCTTTCACCAACATTGTTTTCGTAACCATAAGGTAATTGACTAATAAAGTCATGGGCTACGGCTAATCTCGCAGCTTCTATAACTTTTTCCGCACTAATATCTGCATTTCCTAAAGTAATGTTTTCCAAGATTGAACCATTAAATAAAAAGTCTTCTTGGAGAACTACCCCAATTTGTTGTCTTAAAGATGCTAAGTCAGCACTTTTAATATCAAATCCATCAATTAATATGCGCCCTGATTCAATTTGATATAGTCTTTGCAAAAGTTTAGAAAGGGTACTTTTCCCTGAACCACTACGACCAACAATACCTATAAATTGCCCCGGTTTAACATGAAAAGAAATTCCTTTTAATACTGGTTCCGTATTAGCAGAATAACGAAAAAATACCTGTTCAAAATTAACTTCACCTTTCAGGGGAGGTAATACTAAACCTGTTCCTGCTTCGGTTTCTGGGGCTGCATTAAGAATATCACCAATTCTATCTACTGATAATAGCACCTGTTGGAGATTTTGCCACAGTTGTACTAGCCTTAATAAAGGGCTGGTAACTCTTCCCGATAACATTTGAAAGGCGATTAATTGCCCAATGGTAAGTTGATGATCAATGACTAATTTCGCCCCAAACCATAGGATAATTAAAGTAGAAAATTTAGTCAGAAAATCACCGATATTACTACTAATATTGGATGTGGTGGAAGCTTTAAAACTGGTGCGAATAAAGCGGGCAAATAAGCCTTCCCACCTTTCTCTAGCTATTGGTTCAGCCGCATGAGCTTTAACTGAATGAATGCCGGTAATTGTCTCTACTAAAAATGATTGACTGTCCGCACTGCGGTTAAAGGTTTCATTTAACCAATTTCGCAAAATTGGTGTGGCAATAATCGTTAAAGTCGCAAACAAAGGTAATACCGCTAAGGCTACAAATGTGAGAGGAATGTTATAATAAAACATCAATCCCAGGTAAACTATAGCAAAGATACTGTCCAGAATTACTGTTAAAGCTGTACCTGTGAGAAATTGACGAATTTGTTCTAATTCCTGAACTCTAGCAACTGTATCTCCCACTCTCCGCGACTCAAAATAAGCCAATGGTAAACGCATTAAATGGCGAAAAAGTTGAGCCGATAAACTCAAATCTAACCGCCGTGCAGTATGAGTAAATATGAATAGCCGCAGAATACCTAGAATACACTCAAATGTCGCCACTAACAACAGAGCGATCGCCATCACATCTAAGGTGGCTAAACTCTCCTGTACCATGACTTTATCAATGATAACTTGGGTAATTAATGGTGAAGCTAAACCTAATAATTGTAAGGTAAAGGAAGCTAATAAAACCTCACCTAATAATCCCCGATATTTCCACACTGCGGGAGTAAACCAACCTAAATTAAATTTCTCTTGTTGGGAAATTAATTCAACTTGCCATAATGTACCATCCCAACAATTTTCTACTACAGATTGAGGTAACTGTTCACAAATATAATCAGGATTTTGGGGATTAGCAATAATCAAATAATTACCTTTCATTTGATATGCTACAACCCAATTTAATTGACTATTTAATTGGTCATTTTTATCATTCTCACTTTCCTGATTCTCTTGATTCCACAACAATAAAGCCGGCAAAGATAATTGACGTAATTCACTCCAATTAACCTGCAATTTCCGCAACACTAACCCTAATTTTTCTCCTGCTTCTACTAGATTTTGTGGCTTTTGTCCCCGCAATTGACGTTGTACCCATTCCAACTGCACAGGATTTTGTAAATGTTGCGCTACCATTGTTAAACAGGCAGCACCTGTATTCCCACTTCCCACAAAGGGATAATGGGAAATTATTGGTTGGGGCGGTGTGAAAGCTGGTGCAGAAATGCGAGAGTTAGTAACTGGTAAAACGATTTTTTTCTCCTCTTGATTCCTTGAATTTTTCCAAAATTCATCAATCTGAGGATTTAAAAACTTTTTCCACACCTCTGAATTCCAACAGACTACTACTACTTCCTTACTAGCAGCTACAGCTTTAAAATTAGTAAATAATTCCTGACAGTCACCAAACCAATTTCCTGTTTGTAAAGTAGCTACAGTTTTATTTTCTCCTTCTTCTCGTAAACGTACTTTACCAGTGATAATTAAAAACTGTTCACCTCCTAGTTCTGGTGACCAAATTTTCTCACCAAGTTTGTAATTACGAATTTCCGCTTGCTGTTTTAATTCGCTTTGTTCTTCCGCATTTAGCCAAGATAGCGGTGGTTCATTCCAGAGTAAATTGTTTAACACATTTATTCGTAAAGATTGCTAATTTAGAGTTTTTAATTAACTTGGATTTTCACCGTGAGATTTTGAATTTTCTCCCCTAGCCATTTTTCAAATAATTCATTTTGTAGTGATTGTTTTAATTGAGGATCTTCTAAGGATGCTGGGAGAATTTGTTCTAATCTAAATAAAGCAAAACGCCCTTCTATTTCTATGGGATTTATCAATTTTCCAGGGATAGTTGCATCTACAGCCCCACGTAAAATATCCGGTATAGTTCCCCGACTAATTGGTCCCATCATTCCATTAAATACTTTTTCATCTGCTAATGAATACTCTTTTGCTAACTGTTCAAAACTAGCACCTTCTTCAATTTGAGTTTGCAGTTCTTCTGCTAATTCTCGACTATCAACTAAAATTCGTGAAAGTACGACTCTATCTAAGTAGATCTTTCTTTCAATAAAGTATTCTGGTAATTTTGATTCTGTCACCAATGCTTTGAGTTTTTCTAATTGAAAGCTAAAGGTGATAGATGTATGAAACGTTGTATAATCTGTACCATTATTGATTAACCATTCTTGAAACTTTTGTGGATCAGTTAGTTGATTTTTGAGGCGAAAATCAATAATTGTCTGTTCAATTAATGCCGAACTAATCTCAATATCTGTCCTGGTATTAATTTCTTGTTCAATTATGTGCTGACGCAGTACATCATTAATAAAATTTCCTAGTCTACCCGATATCTGTAGGTACTTTACTACTTCAGCTAAAGCGATTTCTTGGTTATTTACAGTTAAAAAAGTTGCAGATTCCATGAAGTGATTCTGAAAATAAAACTAAAACATCTCTAAGACTTTCCATTAAATAATAGAGAAAACAGTAGAGAATGATATTTAGTAATCATGAAGATTTGATAAATTAAATATATGCTTAATCAGTCGGCAATATCTCAAGAATTTTAACTAATAAGTATTTGGAAATCTGTAAACACGATGACAAAAATAAAATCATAATGTTGGGTTAACGCGAGTCAACCCAACCTACAAATATTTTGATTTTAGTCAATGAATAATTAAACAAAGATACTTTGGTAAATTAACGCCATTATCATCGCCGAAATAGCACCAATAAAGGTATTAAAAATATTAACAACTTCATTAGTTAGCCAAGTATATTTAGATTGTAAAGTTGCACCAATGACACTTTCTAAATTTGTAGCGATAAATGCAGCTAATACACTCCAAATCATACCAACAGGATTAATTAAATTTACGCCCCAACCAATCAGAGCGATCGCTATTGATGCTATCATACCAGCTACAGTCCCTTCTAAACTTACCGCCCCTTCTGTACCTCTAGGAACTGGTTGCAGTGTCGTAATTAAAAATGTGCTTTTACCATAAGCTTTACCAACTTCACTAGCGGTAGTATCCGATAGTTTGGTGCTAAAACTAGCAACATAACCCAAACATAGCAAATATTTAAAATCAGGTAAAAACAACACTCCTAAAGCGCATACAGCCGCTATTAATGCAGAACCCCAAACGTTTTCTGGACCTCTTGCACCACCACGTTTTTCTGCAATTCCTGCGGCTTCTTTTTCCGCTATACCAATACGCGTTACCCCAGAACCAACAATAAAATAGAACACTACCACTAGATATCCTGGCCAACCCAGCGTTCCCCAAATGATAATTCCCAATAACCCAGCATTAAGTATACCTGCGGGGGTGAGCAGTTTTTTGGGAAGAATTGCCACTATTCCTAGTAAAATCGTATTTAAGGCTAATCCCATTAACCAGGGATTTGTCAAATCAATTAAAGATAACATCTGTGATCAATTATGAGTATTTTCAGGTTTTTAATGTGATAAAATGATTTTATCCTCTTTTATTACATTAATATTAAGATTCTTTTCTCCCTGGCTTTTCCATACTGTGGGAATAAAGAAACCCACAATAGTTATATTCTCTCACCCACCCCCACCATGAACCAACCTATTTTTCACCTCGCTTTCCCCGTCACCAATATCCCCGACACCAAAGCCTATTATGTTGATGGTTTAGGCTGCATACCCGGACGTGAAAACCCCCACGCTTTAATTCTCAATCTTTATGGACATCAATTAGTAGCCCACGTTACCCAGGATATTTTAACACCTCAAAAAGCTATCTATCCCCGACATTTTGGACTAATTTTTTCTCAATTAGAGGATTGGCAAGAATTACTAGAAAAGGCAAAAAACCAAGATCTAAAATTTCGAGAAGAACCGAAAAACCGCTTTGTTGACTCCCTTCTAGAACATCGCACTTTCTTTTTAGAAGACCCTTTTTATAACTTAATGGAATTTAAGTATTATCGTCATCCAGAAGCTATTTTTGGCAGTGCTGAATATACCAAAATTGGGGATAGAGATTAGATGGCAGTTTAATAGTATATATATTAGAAAGTAGAAATTCATAATTTCACAGGTTCTATTAACGCCTTTGCTACTATTGTTAAAGTTCTAGTATCTGTTAGCATTAAAGGATGTAATAACACTGGTAAATTTACTTCTTTTCCTATCCCAAGCTGGGAACTTATAGCAGGTAAAATCATCAAATCATAAGGTGTCCAAATAGATGTAAAATTTATTTTTTTTAACATCTCAACATCAGCATTTAAATCTGCTAAAAAAGGACTATTAGGACGCATTTGTACACATCCTGGCAACCATGAACCATAAGCAATTACTGTTCCTTTATGGGGTGAAGAAATACTAATAAATCGCTCTACTCTTTCTATTCCTCCCAAACGTTGAATATAATAACGACCAACAATACCACCCATACTAAAACCAACTAAATTAAGTGGTTGTTCTGGTGCAAAAGTATCATTTACATAATTAGCTACCTGTTGCGCTAATTTATCCAGAACCTCAGCACCATTATTCGGGACCAAATCTACTGTATACACAGACAAACCTCTTTGTCTGAGATACAACGCCATTTTATCGAAAATCGCCCCAGTATCGTTGATACCATGGACTAATAAAACCGGATTCTGCTGTTTTGTGGTGGTAATTTTCATTTTTCATGATTTTCCAGAATTTAACTCAGTATTATCATGAAGATAATAGAAAATGTGACATGAGCATAAAGCTAAACTATTAAGATTTGTTAAAAAATTTCTCATAATGTTATTTTCATAATAAAATTTAATAATTAATTTAATTTTTGTGAAATGTGATCTACCAGTTGCAACTGTTGACACCAAAAACCTGAAAATACTAATCAGTATTAATTCACAGTGTGCTAAGTGACAACCAGTAATTTTTATGACTGGCAGCAATTAACAGAATAAACCAGGAGTATTTTTTATGGGCTTTATCAAAAATCTGATTGCGGGTATTGTCGGTTTTATCACTGGATTATTTGGTAACAAGGGAAACAGCTACTACCTGGAACTAAAGGAAGAAGCTGAAGCTAATGTTACTCAAGTAGCCGCACCAGTAGCCGCAGTAGCGCCAACACCAGCAGCACCAGCAGCAGTAGCAGCAGTAGCAGTAGCACCAGTAGCACCAGTAGCAGCAAAAGCCACCAAAGCTGAACCCGTTAAAATATCAGTCCCAACTGAAACCAACTTTGCCACCAAGTATCTCATTCCTAAGAATACCCCTCGTCGTCGTCCTGGGGTAAATATGAACAGCTTTTTAGAAATGGCAAGCCAGGTAAAAACCCCAGCTTAAATACCCGGTAATCTCTTACCTACTTAGTGATATGTTGTATTTAGCTAGATGTGGTGGTGCGGGCATCTTGCCTGCTAAAATCATATACCTACTTAGTGATATGTTGTATTTAGCTAAATGTGGTGGTGCGGGCATCTTGCCCGCTAAAATCATATACCTACTTAGTGATATGTTGTATTTAGCTAAATGTGGTGGTGCGGGCATCTTGCCCGCTAAAATCATATAAACTAAGAAACTAAGTAGGTTAGCGTTAAAAATTGTCGTTATGACAAGGGAACTCTTAACTGGGAACAGACAACTTATTCAGCAAGCCCTAATTATGAATATTTCCTCCCATTAGACTTTCTGTAACTGTGCTACTCTAGGGTCTATAATTTTCTGTCCCAAACTAGCGAATTGAATGGCTACGGAAACTTTATTTCCTTCTCCAAAAACGTGAGTAATTTTACCAATACCAAAAGTTTTATGTAATACATTATCACCTACTTGCCAAGCTTGAGAAGTGCTTTGTTTATTAGGGTTTGCCGATGTTGTCTTAGTGAAACTACGGTTAACTTTATTCTGTGTAGTTAATAACTCTGCTGGTAATTCGTCTAAAAATTGCGATCGCATTGCCGGTTCTCTAGTACCATATAAACGGCGTTCCCTAGCATGGGATAGGAATAGACGTTCTTGAGCGCGGGTAATACCTACATAACACAATCTACGTTCCTCTTCTAACAACGATGGATCTTGTAATGAACGATAACCCGGAAATAATCCCTGTTCTAATCCAACTAGAAAGACCACCGGAAATTCCAAACCCTTAGAAGCGTGTAAAGTCATTAGAGAAACTGCTGTTTGTCCCTCTTTTAAATTATCTAAATCAGAACTGAGCGCAGCACTTTGTAAAAACGCTTGTAAAGAAATATCTTCGCCTTCATTTTCTTCTTGAAATTGCAACATGGCATTATACAATTCATTAACGTTGCTAATTCTGTTATCAGCTTCGTCTGTACCTTGGTCTTGCAATTCCTTGATATAACCAGAATCTTCTAAAATTCCTTGTAATATCTCCGAACCGGGAATAACCGTGATTTGTGCTTGACGATTTTCAATCATTGCCGCAAAATTATTCACAGCTTTTGCCGAACGTCCTGCTAAACTATTAACTGATGTTTCATCACTAATTATCTCCCATAATGTTATTCCTAATTGCTGGGAAGCATTGACTAAAGCGTCAATAGTAGCTTTACCAATTCCCCTACGAGGTGTATTAATAACTCGCAATAAACTAACAGTATCCGCTGGATTATTAATAGCTCTTAAATATGCAATAGCATCTTTAATTTCTTTCCGGTCATAAAACTTCATTCCTCCCACAACCGTATAAGGAATTTGATACTTAACTAATAGTTCTTCAAAAGGTCGAGATTGAGCATTGGTTCTATATAAAATTGCAAAAGCACCCCAATTTAATTCCGGGTTTTGATTTTCTAAACTGCGAATTTGGTCAATAACAAAAGCCGCTTCGGCCATTTCTTCCTCAGCTTTATAAAAATAAATTGCTTCCCCCGGTTGTCTTGTGGCCTTGAGAATTTTATCAATGCGTTGGGTATTATTTTCAATTAATTCATTAGCAGCTTGGAGAATGTTTTCACAAGAGCGATAATTTTCCTCTAATTTTACCATAGAACGGGTATCATCATCTGCTAAACCATCGCCAAAATTCTCCTGAAATTCCAGTAAAATCGTAAAATCTGCCATTCTAAAACTGTAAATTGACTGGTCAGCATCTCCGACCACAAATACAGAACGATTTTCCCATTCCCATTCACTTTTACGTCTTTCCCCATTGGTAACTAAAAGCTGAATTAAATCATATTGAGTCCGGTTAGTATCTTGATATTCATCAACTAGAATATGACAGAATTTGCGATACCAATAACCTAAAACCTGCTCATTTTGTTGAAATAATCTAGTAGGAATTAAAATCAAATCATCAAAATCTAAAGCATTATTTTCAGCAAGTTTATCTTGATAGCGGTTATAAACATCAGCAATTACCCTCCCGCGATAATTTGGCTGTTCACTTTCAAATTCTCTAGGGGAAAATCCTTGATTTTTAGCATTACTAATAGCGTAACGCACAGACTTAGGTTCAAATTTCTTACTATCTAAATTTAAATCTTTAGTCACAATTTCTTTAATCAGACTTTGCACATCAGACTCATCAAAAATAGAAAAGTTTTTTTCCCATTTTCTCCCTTTTTCATCTTGATATTTGTCAATATCATAACGGAGAATCCGAGAAAACAAACTATGAAAAGTTCCACACCACATATCTTTAATAGTAGTGCGGTAAACTTGTGATTTAATCAAAGTTTGTTCATATTCTGTTAGTAAATCAAACTTTTTATCATGTTTTGTGATTGCTAATTGTTCAGCAAATATCCTTTGAATTCTTTCCTTCATTTCCCTAGCAGCTTTATTAGTAAATGTCACCGCGAGGATATTTTCAGGATTAACACGGTGTTGTAGAATCAAGTTAGCAATACGGTAGGTTAGCGCACGGGTTTTACCCGAACCAGCACCAGCAACTACTAACAATGGTCCGCAATAATGTTCTACGGCTTGACGTTGACTAGGATTGAGGTGATTAAGGAAATCAATACTTGTTATCATAAAATATAAAGACGATGAGGAGTTTGACGCTCCCCGCCCTATAGAGGGACGGGGATTCTTGCTTCAATGAGCAACCTTACCCAACCTTGTTACCAAGTCTGAGCAGAGGGTCATCTCTCCACAAGCGTTATTAGTTTCCGTCCGCCCGACGGTACTTAAATCATAGCCACTTTGTCTTAGTGCTTTAGTGAGAATGTTAATTGCAGCATTGTGGTCACGGTCAAGTATGCACCCACATTGACAAACATGAGTTCTAACTGAAAGTGACTTCTTGACGATTTCTCCACAACTAGAACAGTTTTGAGAAGTGTATTGAGGTGCAACTGGTACAACTACACGCCCATAGACTTTACCAAAATATTCTAACCATTGAGTAAACAATGACCATCCAGCATCACTAATTGACTTAGCTAATTTGCTATTTTTAACCATATTTTTCACTTGCAGTTTTTCAAACGCCACTAAATCGTTAGATCTAACTACGCACAATGCTGTCTTAACGGCAAAGTCTTTACGTTGACGTGAAACTTGCAAATGTTTTTTACCAAGACGGTTAATAGCTTTTTTACGATTATTAGAACCTTTATTTTTACGACTAACTTTTTTTTGTAGTCGTTTTAAAGATTTTTCTGACTTTCGTAAATATCTTGGATTATCAATTTTATCCCCTTGAGAATCAGTGTAGAAACTGTTAAGACCAACATCTAAACCAATAGTTTTACCAGTTGGATTAACATCAATATTCCGTTCTGCATCTATACAGAATTGAACGTAATATCCATCAGAACGTTTAACTATTCTGATTCTTTTGATTTGCTTAATCTGGTAAAAATGTAAATCCCAAGTTCCAATTAATTTTAGCTGACCAATTCCACATTTATCCGTAAAGTTAATGTGTTTTCGGTCTTCTAATAGTTTCCATCCTGATGTTTTATATTCAATGGAACGGTTATTTTTTTGGAACTTTGGATATCCTTTCTTTCCAGGAGTTTTAGCTTGACAATTATCAAAAAATCTTTTAATTGCAAAAGCTGTTCTCTCGGCTGCTGCTTGTCTAGCCATTGAGTTTAATTTATCTGCAAAATCAAATTCATTAGCTACGACCGCAGTGTATTTATTTAGGTCGTAAGGTTTAACATTTTGATTGTCCATCCAAAAGCGCAAGCACTTATTACGAATGAACTGAGTTATCCGTATAGCTTCATCAATTTTTTGATATTGCTGCTTTGTGCCTTTGGCTTTAAATTCAAAAACAATCATTTTTTTTATTACTAATTCGACCTGTTTTAAGTATAATATACTTTAAGGAATTAGTCAATCTTTAAGATTGGTAAAAATGAAACTACCCTCTCTCACGATTAAGCTGCGCTTAATATCCCTTGGAGGGTGTTTAATTTTACTTGCTTTACATCTCCACCCTGTAGAGGGATGGGGTATTACGGCGTTTTCTGATAAAATAAACCAATAATCTCTGATTTCCCATCCTTATTAGTGGAAGAATTGTCAATTAACAGCCTTTTGGTTGTAAATGTCTAGGTAAAAAACTCAACGATTAAAATCATGGAAATAAAAATGCAAGAACCAGAATACCAAGAAACCCAGTCCAAAGAAACAACTATCCCCCAAATTAACACCCAAACCGGAAATCTTACCAAACTTCAGCCGCCTATGCAGCCTCAAGAACAATGGCTCAAATATGGACAACAAGTTTCTGGTTTTCTGGGTACATTACCAGATTATGTAGGTAAGTTCTTTGGTCAATATCAGCAGCCTATAGTTACTATTGGTTTAGTAGTGACATCTGTAGTCGCAGTTAAGGTACTATTGGCTGTACTAAGTGCTCTTAATGATATTCCTTTAGTAGCACCCAGCTTTGAATTAATCGGTATTGGTTACTCTGTGTGGTTTGTCTATCGCTATTTACTCAAAGCTTCCAGCAGACAGGAGTTATCTAGCGAAATTACCACCCTCAAATCTCAAGTTGTCGGTAAAAAAACTTCTGAATCTTAACTAACAAATTTAGACAAATTTAGACAAACCTAGATATCCGACTTCTTAAAGAATTCGGGTATCTTGTTAGGGAGCTCTTAACTGGGAACTCTTAACTGGGAACTCTTAACTGGGAACAGGGAACAAGACGCAAAAAAACCGCGAAAAATTTGCTTTTCAGGTGTTGACAAAGGATTTTAAATATGTTATTATCATATTGATGAGGAAGAACTACCTTAAATTATTTAGTAGGGTGTGTTAGCGACAGCGTAACGCACCATGGGTAAAGCATTTGTGTGTAACATAGCGATAGCGAAGCGCTGCTGCAAGCAGTTCGCTACATTATCGCTATATAATATAGTAACGCACCATATTAAATCATCATCAAAAAATCCCCATCTTCATCCTGTACATCCTTTCATCCTGGATATCCTGATTCTGACAAATGTAAAAGCATGAATGTTACCAGAGTATATAGTAACGCACCATATTAAATCATCATCAGAAAATCCCCATCTTCATCCTGTACATCCTTTCATCCTGTACATCCTGATTCTGACAAATGTAAAAGCATGAATGTTACCAGAGTATTATGTATATGACACTAATTAACACATATTAAATCTAAAAATATACGGTTGTACTTCTGACTTTAATCAATTACCATCATATTATTTATGACAAGGTTTTATTACGTGAAGTTGCTCATTTTCTACCCCATATAACAAAAACCTACAGTACCAGGTGCAAAGGAAAAAATTATGTCTAACAACTCTTTTCTCCGTCAAACCGCAACAACAATTGTTTTTATTGATGCCTCCCTTTCCGACTATCAGACCCTCCAAGCAGGAATTATCGAAGGCGTAAAAACAGTTATTATTTCCCCAGATCAAGACGGAATTGAGCAAATTAGCCAAATTTTACAACAACATCCCCACATCACCACCATTCACATCCTTTCCCACGGTGCGCCCGGATGCTTATATTTAGGCAATAGTCAATTAAACTTAACTAATATTCATAATTACACCCAACAATTACAACAGTGGCAAGGTCAGAATATTTTACTATATGGTTGTAACGTCGCTGCTGGGGATGCTGGGGCAGAATTTATTCACAAATTACATCAAATTACCAACGCCACCATTAGCGCCTCCACCACAAAAACCGGCAATGCAGCATTAGGGGGAAATTGGCAGTTAGAAGTTAGTTTTCCCGTTACAGAGACATTCCATGGAACATCTCTACATTTGTCAGATATTGTTGCAGACACCCTCCACACCTACCAGGGAGTATTTGCACCCACATTAGTGGGCAATTATAATACTTCTGGCTATGCTTGGGGTGTGCAAGTAGTCGGTAACTACGCTTATGTTGCTGATTATTATTCAGGACTACAAATCATTGATATCAGCAACCCCACTACCCCCACCCTCAAGGGCAATTATGATACATCTGGCAGAGCTTTAGGTGTGCAAGTAGTGGGTAACTATGCTTATGTAGCTGATTATTATTCAGGACTACAAATCATTGATATTAGCAACCCCACAACCCCCACCCTCAAGGGCAATTATGATACATCTGGCTATGCTTATGGTGTGCAAGTAGTCGGTAACTATGCTTACGTAGCTGATTCTTATTCAGGACTACAAATAATTGACATAAGCAACCCCACTACCCCACCCTCAAGGGCAATTATAATACATCTGACGAAGCTGTAAGTGTGCAAGTAGTCGGTAACTACGCTTACGTAGCTGATAATACTTCAGGACTACAAATCATAGACGTGAGTGAGTTTATTAACAAAGCACCCACCAACCTGACACTCTCCACCAGCACAGTTGCGGAAAACCAAATTATTGGTACAGTAGTGGGTAATCTCACCACCACAGACCCAGATACAGCAAACACCTTTACTTATAGCTTAGTCACCGGAGACGGTGCAACGGATAATAGTTTATTTACCATTACTGGAAATCAACTGAAAACCAACGCTGTCTTTGACTTTGAAACCAAAAACAGTTATAGTATTCGACTGAGGACAACAGACCAGGGTGGGTTATTCTTTGAAACACAATTAACCATTGGAGTCACTGACCTTAACGATAAGGACAGCTTCACCACCACAGCCCAACAAGATATCATAGATGCTGACTATGGAGAAGACACCATCACCAGTACATGGGCTAATTTACAACAAAACGACACCATCAAAGGTGGTAATGGCACAGACACCTTAATTATCAGCGGAGGAACAGCTAATGATCTTATCTCCATAGATACCAGTAACACCACCAATCAATTAAATATTCCAG
>NZ_BJCF01000044.1 GCF_005402965.1 Dolichospermum planctonicum | reverse complement strand
CATAATTTTGCACCTTATTTAAATTCAAAAATCCCCAAGCTAAATCATTTTGATGATATTTAATTAATTGTGCTTCTAATAGTTTGAGAAAGAGGATTCTATTTACCCAAGTAATTGCTAATTCTAACCCAATATTAAAAAGTTGTACTTGGTCAGTTTCTCCAAATTGTTCTGGTTCTTTGAGTTGAGAGATTTTATCTAAACTATCAAGTTGGATCATAGCATTTTCCATGAGTGAACCGACATTTCTCTCATTTAATTTTTTGCGTTGAATGAGTTTTTTACCACCTTCTTTAACTTCTGTTAAACCGATAATATGTAATAATTCATGATAAAATCCTTTATCAAGAGTATTGCTATCAGCGAAAGGTAACTTTAATAAATGTTCTGGAGAAAGTAATTTAAACAGTGGAATTAATTTATGATCATCAGGATTTTCTCCAGGTTGTAAATATTCTTGATATTCTCGAATATCAAAATGGGTAAAAGTGATTTTATCTGCAATTTCGGTAATAGCAGGTTGAGCAATTTCTTGATAAAAAAAATCAGTTTTTTTACTTATTAATCTTCCGTCCGTAAAATCTTTAAATTGTTGAAATAGGGTTTTATTGTCTTGAAAGAATTTGTCAAAATCTTGAGCATCAAAAATAAACCATTCGTAAATATTAGTTGCTATTAAATATTTCAGTTCTAGATTTTTTTCGGTTAAACGTTCTCTGAGAAAATATAAAACTAATTCCTGAAATGCTTTAGTATTTAAATTATCAATTTTGAGCATTTCGCTTTTATTTGTTGGCTTTTTAACTTCTAAAATTACACCAACACTGGTTTTAGGGTCTTGACCATTATGAATAACCAGGTCATTTCGTCCTTTAGTATTAATAAAGTGATGATAACTGTAATATGTGTTCTTGAAAAAGTCAGCAATGAGGTTTTTATGAAATTCCTCTGATTCAGATTCGTTAATTTTTGCAATTAGGTTTTTTAGATGTTTTTTGAAAGTTTCAATATCATTTCTAAAAGGATTGATTTTCAGAAATGCTTTATTTAATGATTCTCTGGGTTGTAGTTTCTGTGAGTTCATTTGTTTTTCACGCAGAAAATGTAATTAAAAACGTAATTAAAAACGTAATTTTCATATCCCCGAATTATTAAAAAAGTTGGGGATATATCTTATTCATTATAAACTATCAGGATCAATATTCAACTCGCGTAATTTAGCAGCTAACTTCCGCGCTTTTGTTTCAGATTCCTGTCTAGCAGTTACTTCCTCTTCATGAGTGAGAAGAATTTGATTTGTAACAGGGTTGTAAAAACGTAATTTTCCCTCTTCTAGTCGCAACTCTAAACCTAATACTTCACTTTTTAAAGAGATGATATGATCATTTACACCCTGTTGTAAAATCGGTAAATAATTACCATCAACTAAATGTAAACCTTGCAATTGAGGACTAAGATAATCCCCTGTAGGATCATATTGAAAATATTCACTGACACCTAAAAAAGCGTAAATTCCTTTTTTTGCTCCTTGATCTTGACTGCGGGTACTTCTTGAGGTAATTTCTAAGACAAAACCAGGAGTTTGATCATTTTCCTCCCAGGTTTTATAACTACCTCGATCATGTTTCTCCACACCAAATACCACAAATACATCTGGTGCGACAACTGACCCAGGATAACCTTTTTCATAATAGATGAATAAGTTACCAGCTACATACACATCTGGACGATTTTGAAAATAAATCCGGAGGACATTTCTCGCATAGGTCAAATAACTACATTGTAGATCACCTTCAGCCATTGGTTTACCGTCCTCTTCCGGGTATTCAATAGGAGTAACAGGTATATATTCTACGGATACTGTCATGGTTATTCCCTCAAATCAATTCGGGTTAAACTTAATATAAACTATATAATTATCAGTTGACTATTTTCTATAATCATTAAAACTCACGCTAAATTAGATTAATCAAATCATCATCCAGGAGAAACTATGTCAGTGGTAAAACCTAGTATTTTGGTAACGGGGGGAGCAGGATATATTGGTTCTCATACGGTATTAGCACTCAAGCAAGCCGGTTATGAGGTGGTAATTCTAGATAATCTGGTGTATGGACATCGGGATTTGGTAGAACAGGTTTTACAAGTAGAATTGATCCAAGGAGATACAAGCGATCGCACTTTATTAGATAATCTTTTTCAGACTCGCAATTTTGCCGCAGTTATGCACTTTTCGGCCTATGCTTATGTAGGTGAATCTGTTACAGATCCTGCTAAATATTACCGGAATAATGTTTTAGGAACATTGACATTATTAGAATCAATGTTAGCAGCTTCTATTCATAAATTTGTCTTTTCTTCCACCTGTGCTACCTATGGTGTGCCGGATTTTATTCCCATTACCGAAGATCATCCCCAAAATCCCATTAATCCCTATGGTGCAACCAAATTAATGGTAGAAAGAATATTAACTGATTTTGATGTAGCATACGATTTTAAATCGGTGCGTTTTCGGTATTTTAATGCTGCTGGTGCTAACCCCCAAGGATTATTAGGAGAAGATCATCATCCCGAAACCCATTTAATCCCTTTAATATTGCAAACAGCATTAGGTCAACGGGAAGCTATTAGTATTTTTGGTACTGATTATCCTACTCCTGATGGTACTTGTATCCGCGATTATATTCATGTCAATGATTTAGCAGATGCCCATATTTTAGGACTAGAATATCTATTAAATGGTGGTAAAAGTGAGGTTTTTAACTTAGGAAATGGTAACGGTTTTTCAGTTAGAGAAGTAATTGCCGCAGCCGAAGATGTTACAGGTATGATAATATCAGTCAAAGAATGCGATCGTCGTGCCGGAGATCCTCCCGCATTAATTGGTACAAGCGAAAAAGCTCGAAAAATCTTGAATTGGCAACCTCAATATCCAGATATTAAAGATATTGTCTCTCACGCTTGGCAATGGCATCAAAAAAGGCATAAATAACTTTTGCTGTAATTAATCAGCACAGGGATAATTGGGTTTTGAAACGCTAATTTTCTCCTTTTCCCTAGTTTTTCTTCTTAATTTGCACCAAAAAAATGACAATTCCTCCAAATATCAACAAAATTCCTAACCAAATCAAAGGTTGTGTTAACCCAATTTTTCTCCCTTGCTGCTTTGAAATTGCATTTTCCACCTCTTGAGGACTATTAACAACCTTTCCCGTAGCCACAGTCACAAGAAACTTTAACTCAAAAGGTAGAAAACTCCCGACAGTCACAGGTGTACCACTCAATTCCAACTGATAAGCCCCTGGTTTAGGAAAAATAAATTCTGTTCCTGGTATGCCTTGATACCGTTCAGCCTGAATGGGTTTTAATAGAGGTTGAATTAATGCCGGTTCTCCTGTGACATGAGGTTCAGCATAAACAGCTAATTGACAATCACAATCTTTTAAAGGAATTACCTGACCACCTTTACGGGTCAGGAGAAACCAAGCTTGAGTAACTTCTCCAGCGCGGGGATTATCATTAGGTTCTAAGTGGACAGTACCACCCACGTCTGCTGATATTTTTACTGTATGGGCTAAAACTTGAGTATTTTCAGCTACTATTAAACTAGATAAAACTAATAATAATAGATACTTTATTTTGATTTTGTGACGATTAAAAATAGTGAAGATATTTAATCTACCGCGATTTCTTAGGAGGAACATAAAACTTTTCTAACCCTAAACATATCCAAAAATATCGAGAACGTACCAATAAAACACCAAAAGTAATTATCCCCAACAAAATGACGGTTAATTGGTTTTGGAAGTAATGAGAACCCATTAAAACCGTATGAATAGCACTTAATAATAAAGCTGGTACACTAAAAAGATGAATTTGCCGCCAATATTTACCTAATGACTTTTGCAGAAAATCAAAACTTGTACAAGCAGCAGGAGTTATTAATACTAATGCTACAGCCCCAGCACCTATTCCCCATTGAAATTCTAACGGTAAAAACCAAAAAGCGCTGAAATTCCATTTGAGGGAGTGTTCAAGATGATGAATAGTGTGTACCCCAGATAGCATAAAAGCCCCAACTCCCAAAGCCCGACGGTAACGCAGTGGTGCAGACCAAAAACTATTGACAGGCCGAGCAATCAATGAAAGAATTAAACAGATTAGAGCAGCGTGGCCGTTATAGTCTGTCATGGTGTCTCCCGTCCGCAGTAGGGTAATAACACCAATAATCAAAGTTACCCACCCCCCCAACTGGAATAATTGACTACGGCGATCTTTACTAATTAATGCCGTAGAAACACCTACACCCACCATGATGGGTAGTGTGCCAATCCCAAAAGCTAACATTGTCCCTGCACCTTGCCACAAATTCCCTGTAGCCGCTGCTTTGATTTGGGCAGCGTATAAAAAACCACAGGGCATTAGTCCCCATGTCATGCCCAAAAGTGCCGGTGTCCACCATTGAGTTTGTGAAGATAACTTCATCATGCCCGCACTGAGGCGGTTGTGTAAGTTACCTTTTAATATAGGGTGTAAAAGGGGAATATGCGGTAAAAAACCCGGTTTAATTTGTCCTAAACCAAACCAAATCAGCATCGTACCCGTAATTATGGCTACCCAATGCCGCAAATCGCTACCAATTCCCGCTAGTTGTCCACCTTCTACTAATACTGAACCTAGTGAGCCAATGCCAGCACCGACTAAAGTATAACTCAACATTCGCCCCAAGTTCAGTAAAGTATGAAATTTTAATTGTTGTTGCCAACTCGGATTTTCTGGCTGCTTAGAAAGGGAAAAGGCCACTGTTAATGGTCCACACATTCCAAAGCAATGTCCAAAACTGCCCAGAAAACCTAGCAGGATTATAAGTGACAAGTCTAGCATATTAATTAAATTATGGAAACTGGGGAAGTATTCTATTTTTCATCTCTTACCATGAGGTTCATGTCAAAAGACAAGCTGTCAAACTTAGTCTTAGTGTTGCCAGACTCGGATTCCGGTAGAGGGACTAAAAATTACTGTATAAAGACACATATATACTAAAAAAGACCCCCGGTTAGAAACCGAGGGATTCTGCAAGTCGGAATTATCGCACAAAGACATTCGCGTACCTAACATAGCAAAGCAACAACTCAAAACAATGCCAAAATGCCAAAATGCCAAAATCTAAAAATGTAATTTATATGTAATTTATATGTAATTTATATGTAATTTATATGTAATTTATAACGTCAATATTTTTACTTATATTCTTCTTTGTCTGTAAAGCTATCAGTTAAAGGTTTAACGACTTTAGCGATCGCTTCTTGAACAAAAACTTTGATAAACTCATCTCGACGATTAATCTGAAACTGCTGTTGTACTACTTCTGTCATTCCCCCGTCACCCCAATCTTGATCATGACGAAAATACTCAATAAAGCTTTTCCCAGCAATGCGGGTTAAATAAGCGGCTGTTACACCTTGAATTGCTCTACCGACAATAAAAGTAGTTACATTGAGTTGTAAAGCTGTTGATAATAATTGAATTGCCCCTTTGACGATACCTAAACCAGCGATAGTTTTTCCTAAAGATAGGGCTAATTCTTTACCCCTTTCCATGTTTAAATCGCAACCGTATATCTTACCAATTTCTACTACCATTTGGGCATTAACGGCAGCAGTTGCCAGTAAATCTACTACTGGTAATGGTGTTACAGAAACCACACCTGCCCCAATCCATTGGTAACGGACGATGACTTTATCAGCTTGACGACGACGCTGGGAGTCTATGAGTTTGCGGGCTTCTTCTCCTAAGCGCAGAGATTGTAAGAGAATATTATCCGCAATTAAATCCTCACCTTCAGCCCGTAAGATAGAAGCCATGCGCCGCAACAGGGGGATAATATCCGGTTCTGGTTGGCAGGTTTCGCCGGTTTCTAACTTAGCTATTTGCGGGTTAGCAGCGATCGCTACCACATCATTAGTAGCAATAAAACTACGTACTCTCTCCCGCAATCTCCCCAAAATCACATCCCTATCAGTATCAGTATATAAATCCGTTTTATTTAGCACTAAAAGCGATCGCTTACCAATTTCCGCCAACCCCCGCAGTGGTTCATATTCAGAACGGCGTAAATCATTATCTACCACAAATAGCAGTAAATCCGCTTCCGTAGCCAAAGCCCTAGCCAGTTGTTCCCGTTCCGTACCCTCCACCCCTGGTTCTAAAATCCCTGGAGTATCGGTAATTAATATCTTCCGTTCCAAACCCTTCAACCGTAAACAATAGGTTTCTCCCACCTGAGTTGTCCCCATAGGCGCGTTGACTTCACCCACTATCCGCCCCATAATGGCATTAACTAAGGACGTTTTGCCGGCGCTTCCTGTACCAAAGACAACAACTTGAATTTCTCCCCTAGCTAAATTAGCCTCAATGTCCCTAGTGCGACTGAGTAAAGCTTGGCGTGTCACCTCATCTTGAATTTGGGCTACTTGTTGACGCACTGCTTGTAAAGTGGAAGAAGCAGCATCAGATTTAGCCGCAGGAATTTGGGCTGGAGTCACTCTTTGGCGTTGTCGTCGGGATTTTTCCTCTCCTTTTCGCAGCACTAGTACATAATAGACAAAGGCGGCGATTAAACCACCAATCAAGAAAATTAGCAGTAATAATAGTAAATTACCCAACAATGGTGAATAGGACAACTGCCAGTACAGCCGAGAGAGAGAATCAATCAGCCATAAGGTTAACGCCAAAATGACGATTAGGCCAACAATCAGTGTTACTACGCGAGACAAAGGCATGAATGATAAATTTATTACTTGTATAATGGGTTGTTTAATTTTCTCAAGTATAAAGTACCAGGTATCAAGTACAAAGCACTTTTTTTCCATATCCTAGCCTGTAGTCAGAACTTTAGTCCTGTTTTTCCAACCCTACCGCCACAAAATCAGGGATAAAGCCCAGACAACAAAGAAAAAAATATAAAAAATATAATTTTTGTGACATCTATGTAAATCCGATCTGGGCAAAGATGATTCTCCGGCTTGGAGAGTAGAGAAAAATAGTCTTTCATTTACCTGAAATATGCTGTAGAATCATATAATTCCACTACTTAATCCTCAATTCTGCTATAGAATTGATCATGAGAAACATTAAAAATAACGGGTAAAAATCAATGGGACTGTTTGATCAAATTCTTGGGGCTGTTAATAGTTCCACTCAAGTCGGTGGCTTAAATGACTTACTAAATGTTGTTAGTAATTCCACTCAAGGTGGTGGTTTGGATGACTTGCTAAATATTGCCAATACAGTTAAACAATTAGGTAATAACGTTGGTGCAGACTCCTCGACAATCCAATCAATTTTATCAGTTGTTGGTAAAGAAGTACAATCATCTTTGCAGGTGAAGCAAGCTACCGACGGAACTGAATCCGTACAGGATTTTGTCAATCAATTTGCAGGAACTTCACCTAATTCTGAAGCGGTAAATACCCTATTTTCTCCAGATATTCAAGCAAAAGTCACTGAAAACGCCGCCCAGGTCGCCGGCTTAAATGTTGAGAAAATTCAAGAACTATTACCCAGTTTAGTGCCTTTAATCTTGAGTTTCTTGCAATCTAGTGGCAATCCGTTCTTAAATAAATTTCTAGATATTGATGGTGATGGTAATGTTGATATTGCTGATTTACTTAAATTAGCTAGTCGCTTTTTAAGAATTTAATCCTGATTCATCCCGACTGCATTTGTTCAAACATTATAGCAGGGAATCCACCGACAAATGATAACTTTAAGAATTGTAAACCGTTAACAATTGAGTTTATGAATGCAGCCGAGGATAAAACAATAGTCCGCGAATACTTTAACTCCACAGGCTTTGATCGGTGGCGACGCATCTATGGTGATGGTGAAGTCAACAAAGTCCAGTTAGATATTCGCACTGGACATCAGCAAACTGTAGATAATGTCATTGGCTGGCTAAAAGCTGACAACAATTTACCAGAATTATCAATTTGTGATGCTGGCTGTGGTGTGGGTAGTTTAAGTATTCCCTTGGCTATGGAAGGCGCTAAAGTCTATGCCAGTGATATTTCTGCTAAAATGGTATCAGAAGCCCAAGATAGGGCTGTAAAGGCTTTTTCCAATACCATAAATCCCTCCTTTGCGGTACAGGATTTAGAATCTTTGAGTGGTAATTATCACACCATCATCTGTTTAGATGTTCTGATTCATTACCCCCAAGACAAAGCCGATGAAATGATTTCTCACCTGTGTTCTTTAGCACAATCAAGAATTATTCTCAGTTTCGCGCCCAAAACCTGCTTTCTGACTATCCTCAAAAAAATCGGTAGTTTCTTTCCTGGACCGAGTAAAGCCACTCGTGCCTATTTACACCGTGAATCTGATGTCATTAAAGTCCTACAAAAAAATGGCTTTTCAGTGCAAAGACAGGCTATGACTCGTACACGCTTCTACTTTTCTCGCTTACTAGAAGCAACTCGTATACCTGCTGAGTAATCAAAAGTATTATGTTCAACATAAAAACTCTAAAAACCTAACCCCTAACTCCTTCCCTACTGGGGAAGGGGAGGGTAAAAACAAGATTCTCAAAGTCTGTAGCGTCATAAACTAACCATTCTTATAATATTAAAAATAACTGGAGGCTGGGTGCTGCGACAGCGCAACCCAACCAAATCCTAAACAAATCCTAAACAAATCCTAAAATTGTTGGGTAACATAAGTCAACCCAAACTATAAATCTTAATCAAGAACTACTTAAAGGTATCGCGGATTTGATCTTTCATTTTATCTGCGGGGTGACGAGATTCGCTTTTCGTATCCTTAGTTTTTCCCCCAGGTAGGTAATTAGGATTAACAATACTATTGTCTATTGCCCTTTCAGTTTTAGCTTCAATATCTTTTGTCACCGACTTTGACTTTTGTTTCCAAATCCCATCTTTTATATCTTCAACTGCATTACGAACCTTGCTTTCCGCTTGCTTTGCTTTTCCCATAAATTGATCTTTTTTGTTTCCTCTAACATTACCAATAGCTTCCTGGATTTTACCTTCAATATTCTTAGTTGTTGCTTCCACTCGATTCATGCTTGCAATTTGAGTTAGGCTATTTGGTTGAGTCAACAAAGTTGTAGCCAAACTATCCTCAGCAGCAAAAGCTGTAGAAGTTACCAAAAATAAAACTAAAGTAATGGTGAGAAAAAATTTGCGAAATGCTTGAAGTAATATCATTGAATTTTGCTCCCTCATTTATAGATTGGTAATTAGTTGGTAATTAATTTATTAAAGGCCTGATCATGGTCAATTTCGCACAGCCGGGGCAATTTTAACGACAACTTTCACACTTTTAACGCCTCTGATTTCCTTAGCAAGAGGATCGATTTTGTTTAATTGTTCTTGAGTTTGTACAGTTCCAGCTACGACAACTTCCCCATTTTTAGAAGTAACTGTTAATTGACCAGAGGGAATATTGGCTTCCAACTTAGAGCGCACTTCACTGGCAAGATCGGCATTAGCCCGATCTGAACTTCCCCCAGTGATGTTATGACGTTCCTCACGAGCGCGAATATCTGCATTAAGTTGATCTCGACGGACTTTGCTAGTTGCATCTTTTTGGTTACTTTCGACTGTTTTACTTGTGGGAACTTCACCAGTTTCCTCAGTCGAATTGGGCGCACTGCTGCTAGTTTTAGCCTTATTGTCGCAGGCAACGGTTCCCAGAAGTAGAATCCCGCCGAGAACTAAAGGCATGATTTTTTTCATGGTTCAAATCCTTGACCAAAAATCTGGGATACAAGCCCCGTCCTTTTAGGACGGCTTTATGTTAAAATTTGGTTATAGTCGCCATAGGGCATTGGGAGACTTTAAACGGACATGGAGGGACGATAAGACCACTTGTGGCGTGTTCCAGTGAAGTGTCAAGAATCATCGCACCTTCAGGTCGGTGAGTATGTCAATGTCCCGTTATTACCCCTTAAAACTGGGTTCTTTCCGGTGGAGAAATTCAAAAACATTCTTTAGCAGTAAATTAGAAACCAGAGACAGCAGTATCGGCATAACGACTAGTCGCCGGGGGATTGTAAACTTCCCATTCATGCAGTCCTTTACTCTTGAGAATCGTTTCTGCCCGCATGATTTCCGCCTCTGTACCATCTACAATCACCAAATAATTGCCATCAACCACATAATCGTGATAGACCTGGGCCCGGTGTTCAGGAATTCCTAAACCCACCAGTCCACCAAGCAAACCCCCAACTGCTGCGCCAATTACACCACCAGTTAGGGTTGTAGCGATCGCCGTAGCTGCTGCCCCTGCTAACATTACCGGACCGACTCCAGGGATAGCTAGAGTTCCTAACCCCACCAGCAAACCGGTTAGTCCCCCAACTACTCCTCCTGCTTCCAATCCAGTTTTCGCTCCTTCGTCAACATGAGTGGTTTCGGTTACGTCTCTAATCCGTGTGTCACCAATCCGGTAACTCTGACTCAACTTTTCATTGTCTTTGGCAATTACAGATACCTGATTCATGGCAAATCCGTTATCTCGCAATTCACTCAGAGCATTCTCTGCCTGTTGGTGACTAGAAAACACTCCTACCGCTCGTTTATGAGAAATCAAAGTCATTTTTTTCTCCTCTCAAAAAGTGAACAAGTGGCAGGTAATCAGGGAAAACCCCCGCCCTGCCTGTTTATGCTAGTCAATCAGTTTTTTGGCTTCATCTTTTACATCTTCAACTGCGTGGCGAATTTTGGCTTCTGCTTGTTTTTCTTTACCTTCTGCTTGAGTTTTTGGATCTCCAGTTACATCACCTACTACTTCTTGAATCTTACCTTCAATGTTTTTAGCAGTTGCCTCGGCTCTATTTTGCATACTCATAATCTGCTCCTGATAGAAAATGATGAAAATTAATTAATTGATATCAAATGATGTGAAATCTGGGTTTTATCTCCTTTCCACATTCGGATGTTCTTGGGTGTTAATATCTAACTCTTCTCGACGCAGAGTTTCTTCGGCTTCAATGGTTTCGTGATCTACAACTTTATCAACTCTGACTTCTTCACGTAAGAAGGCTTCTTTATGAATGTCCGCAGTTTCTTCATAAAGATTTATATGAGTTACTTCTGTTGTCCCAAAGCTATCAGCCCCTAAAGTAACTGCTTCTCCCGCATTTGTAGGAGTTATTTTTTCAATTACAACTCGTTCTTTATCTATTGGTACAGAAACCCGCGCTTTTTCTGTTTCTGTATGTTTACCAACAATAACTTCTCCCGTCTTCGTGCGGATTTTATTGGCAATTAATCTTTCTTGATATAGTTTGAATGTTTGATGATCTTGCTCATTCAGGGCATATAAAGCTGGTTCTTGTTGATAGTCATAGCCACTGCCATTACCAGACTTCTGAGGTGGGGCTATAGGCGCTACCATGGTAGCTCCAGCAGTTCTAGAGGCAGCTGTATCCATAGAACCAGAACTTTCTAAGAATGCTTCCGAACGATATACTCCTCTTACTTGTTCTTCATAGTTATAATCAATTTCTTTGTGTTCGTTAAATTCAGGTAAATTCTCCGCTTGTTGCTTGGTCATTCCCACTGTATAAATCCGTCCAGAGGTATGATCAACTCGTGAACGACCAACCGGTAATAAAACTTTTTTACCGAAAATCCACAAGCCTAAATCAACAACAAAATACCGGAAATGTCCTTTTTCATCTACTAAAATGTCACTGACTGTACCAATCTTTTCATCTACACTTACATAGACACCCATGCCTTTGATGTCTTTGCCTTCAAAACTATCACGATAATTTGGATCAAATTCTTTGATTTTTAAAAGAGTCATAATTTTTTCCTCTCCAATTTATTAGCTTGTTTCCAGGTTTAAATTCCTATTGTGTGCAAATTTCATCATGAATCATGATCTGAGGTCATTGACTACCCGGAAAGCGATTAAGTTCAAGTTCAATTGATTATTCTCAACATTAGAACCTGGTAAAATTGAATTTTTAGTTCTTAGTTGTTCTGTTCTAATAGATTCATATTAGATATTTTTATGATTAAGACCTTCCATCAAAGGCCTGATTATGTTTGTATGTCATTAGATAGATATTCTCAATTAAGTAAGTTTATAAAAATCAATACAATTTTCACTTAAACTAATAAAGATACCCCACCTCTTTTTTGTTGTAAATAGTAAATATTTGTTGTAAATAAATTTAAATAAATTATGAGTATTTATGATCACTTAAATTGATTGTATAAACGCAATCAGTTTAACTCCTGTGGGGTGAGCATTCCTTATCACTAGACATTAGTAACACTATCCAAACTTAATACACGGATATTTTTCCAAAAATTCCTTCAGGAAAATTGGCAATAATACACCCAGTGTCAAAAAATTGCACTAAAATCACTACGACGGTAATCTTTGGGTGTCAGGTATGGGGTATTTTGAAGTCAGCTTGACGATAAAATTAATCCACTATCTGTAGCCTATGGGCTTACGTCCCTAAAAAATTAGAGAGTTAACTTACTTATGATGTTTCAGTTGTTAAGCCGGGTCTTGCTATGGCTCTTAATTGGTGTTGTAGCCTATTCCTTGTTTCAAAGATTCTATCCCACAGGAACTTTTGTCGGTAGATTCATTTTAGGGCTGGTAATTGTTGTTTTAGCCTTGGCTTTTCTTAATCCCAATGAACCAGCAGTATCTTCTTTGTGGCGGTTTATCTCCTTTCCCCTCAAGCCCTTGGGTGCTTCGGTTTTAATGTTGTGTTTCGCTGCTCAAAAAATCAAAGGAGGTGGTATAGACAAACCGGGCGGTTACTTACTAGGATGGGCTTTAGGTATTTTACTTTTATCTAGTACACCAGCGATCGCTTATTTCTTAGTTAGATCACCAATTGCTACAGTGGAGGGTAATAATCTCAATTACCAATCTTCTTCATCTGCTTTAGTAGCCTTAGCTCCAGTCAATACTAGTCCTAGTATCTCAGATATACAGCAAGATATCATCCTACATCAGGAAGAGATCAATTCTCCCATTATAGCTTTCAATAGTATGAATAGGAACATTCCCTCCTATCTACTCCAAAATCCCCAAGAAATCAGAAACCGTGGGTTACGGGTAGAGGATTTTGTCCCTAGTGCAGAAACTCTGCAACTTACTACCCAAGTATGGGAAAGTTATCTCAACCAAATTTATGTTTTCTTGCGTGGTCGCCCGTGATCATGTTTAAAATGTGACTGGGGTTAGGGGATGAAGGTGGGAACAGATTAATCATTAATCATCAATTGCTGGCATGGCCAAATCGCACAGACTTGCTAAAATCGCTCACTATTTACGTCCCTATTGGCGGGAAACTATATCAGGTATTATCGCCTTATTACTCGTCAATGGACTGGGGGTGTATATTCCTTTGTTAATTCGTTCTGGAGTAGATACACTTTCAATTTCCACGAATGTGAGTTTTCACCAGGTAATACATTACGTGGTGATCATTACTCTACTCAGTTCCGCCATGTGGATGGTACGAATGGCTTCCCGTATTTGGATATTTGGTGTGGGAAGACAGGTGGAATTTGACCTCAAACAGCGGATTTTTGAACATTTACTCCGATTAGAACCTGCTTATTTTAACGTTAATACCCCTGGGGATTTAATTAGTCGCGCTACTAGTGATGTAGATAATATTCGACGATTATTAGGCTTTGCTGTCTTGAGTTTGGCAAATACCATGTTCGCCTATGCTCTAACATTACCAGTCATGTTATCCTTGAGTGTAGACCTGACATTGGCATCATTAGCAGTTTATCCCCTGATGTTTCTCGTGGTGCATTTTTTTAGCGATCGCCTGCGTGACGAACAAACCGCTGTCCAGGAAAAACTTGCAAATATCAGCGAACTTGTCCGGGAAGATATTAGTGGTATTACTCTCATTAAAATTTACGCCCAAGAAAAAAATGAGCGTCAGGCTTTTAATCGAGAAAATCAACAGCTATTAACTGCTAATTTGCAATTAGCTAAAACTCGTAACACTCTATTTCCTCTCATTGGTGGTTTAGCTAGTCTCAGTTCTTTAATAATCATCTGGTTAGGTACAGCACGAATATCTACTGGTTCTCTAGCAATTGGGGATTTTTTGGCGCTACTAATTTATGTAGAGCGTTTGGTTTTCCCCACGGCTTTATTAGGATTTACCATTACAGCTTATCAACGAGGTGAAGTTAGTATTGACCGATTAGAGACTATTCTCAGTGTAACCCCCAAAATTCAGGACACAGCTAATAGTCAACATATTGAAATCCGTAATATCCAAGGAGAACTAACAGCAGTAAATTTTAATTACACTTACCCTGGTGTCAATACCCCAGCTTTAGATCATCTCAATTTTACCATTGCCCCTGGGGAAATAGTCGCCATTATCGGTCCTGTGGGTTGTGGAAAATCAACTTTAGCCAATGCTATCCCTAGATTATTAGATATTCAGCCCGGACAATTATTTTTAGATGGCTGGGATATTACTCAACTCGCTGTGAGTGATTTAAGAAAAGCCATTGCTTACGTACCTCAAGATAGCTTTTTATTCAGTACCACCATCAAAAATAATATCCGTTATGGCGACCCCCTAGCCCCAGAAGAAAATGTAATTTACGCGGGCAAAATGGCGCAAATTGATTCAGAAATCGGTAAATTTCCCAAAAAATACGAAACCATTGTGGGAGAGCGCGGTATTACCCTTTCTGGTGGACAACGACAACGCACAGCTTTAGCAAGAGCTATGTTGATTGATGCCCCAATTTTGCTTTTAGATGATGCCCTTTCCAGTGTAGATAATCAAACTGCTACACAAATTCTGGCTAATCTCTCCACAGGTACAAAAAGAAAAACTGTGATTTTCATTACTCACCAACTTTCCGCAGCGGCCACCGCTGACCGAATTTTGGTCATGGAGCAGGGCAAAATCGTCCAAAGCGGTAATCACTCAGAACTTGTAGAACAGCCTGGACTTTATAAGATTTTGTGGAATCAACATCTTGTAGAAGAACTACTCCATTGAACTAAAATAGCTTGATTTTGTGGATAATTAGTGGTTATATTACTAATAAGAGAACTCCAGAAAAAGAAATACTCAGGGTTTGGAGAGATATTTTGGGTAGATTTTATCACTTCCCAAGCATTCTCTTAATAATCAGGACTTACGTAAAACGCCAGGAAAGTAAGGGTAATTCATGAATTACCCCTAAGTAATAATAAGGCTTATAGCTACACCTGACTGTTAGCTATATTCTGTTTAAGTCCTAATAATGCTGATGATTTCACTGTTGGCTGAATATATAGGAATATCACTGTAATGATTTTTTCTCAAAATTGGAGCAAGCCAGAAATGATTGCAATTGGAGTGGAAACCAAAGTCAGCAGGTTAGAATCTATTGTTGAACAAATTGGAGACGCTGTACTGTCTACAACTGAAACAATTGAACGTCTTGGTCAAAGAGTAGATTCCCTGAGTTTACAACTAGAAATCCAAGGAAAACAAGTACAGCAGCAAAGTTATCAGATTTTTGCCTTGTGTGACGCTGTCCAAAGTCTGGCGGACTCTCATAAGGAGTCAATACGACAAATCACTCAATTGTCACAAACTTTAGATGGACTCCTATCTTTACTGCAAAATTCAGATGAATAATTACCACAGTTGATGTTAAAAGCTAATGTTAAACTCTTAACTTTGTCACCGCAATTTTTCCAGAAAAACATATATCAACATCACTATTAGGAGTTCGCTCTCGTTGCCCGTATTCTCCTATGTAGCAAAAACCATCATCTTGTATGCGATAATTAACAGGTAAAGGCTTTGTACAAGGTTGACAAAATATTACCTCTGGAAATGCCGCCTCTGGTGACAAATGGGGTAAATTGACATTCCAAAAACATCCGGGTTCTAGAGGAAGTTGAATTAAATTCTCTAATAATTGGGAAGTCCATTTACTAGCTGCATCCCAATTATAATCGAGATTGCCGCGACGATAGTGAGAAACAGCAATTCCTGGAATACCGTGTATTGCTGCTTCTCTCGCAGCAGCGACAGTACCGGAAATATATTGATCAACTCCTAAGTTTCCACCAGCATTAATACCTGAGATTACGTACTTGACATTTGGATCAAGATGTGATATTGCAACTCTCACACAATCAGCAGGAGTTCCTCCTACTGCATACTCCAAATCAGAACGACGTTCGACGTTAATTGGCTGATGGGTAGTCACTTGATGTCCACAGCCTGATTGATGTAATTGTGGTGCCGCAATAATCAGTTTAGTCTTGTCATATTTAGTGCTTACGGCTTTGAATAAAGCTGCAATACCTGGGGCATCAATACCGTCGTCATTGGTTAAAATTATAGTCATTATTCGTTAGTGAGTGGTCACTTGTCAATCTGGAATATGGTTTGGTGGGTGATACTACCGGAAGTTATTTTAATTCACCGCCATATAAATGTAACATAACTTGAGTAATTTTAACATCTTTGTTGTTTATATTTGTTGTTTATAATTGTGATTTAATGAAATTACTTGAGTAGTTTAGTATAGAAATGGTTAAGGTGTCAAGATGGGACAGTTCCCAAACTGGCTGCTAGTTAGTGCTTTTACCTTTGGTATTGGTATCACCGCTTCTTTACATGGTGCAAACACTCATAACTTGTCTGGATTAGCAGTATGCAGTATGTGACAATTATACTTGTGGTGTAACATAGCTGATAGCGCGTTTTTTAGTGGTTCATCTTCATTATTGCAATTATAAAAAAATAGATCACTTTTCACCTACAGTCCACCAAGCTAAAGCATAAGGTTGAACAGCTTCATTAACCTGCTTCTTAAATTCTACCCGAATTTTATAATTACCATTAGTAGAAACTGGACAAAAGATATGTTCAATATTATCCACTTCACTCACAGAAGCACACATAACAACTTCATTGTTCTTCCCATTTTCCTTAACCAAATAAACATCAAGATTATTTAATCCCTGATCTTTAAATGTTTCCCCCAGATCATATTGTTGATTATTATTTTTATCATTCAACTCTACCAAACGATCCCAACTTAAAGTAATAGCTACAAAACTATTTGCTTTTAAACCGCTTTGAAAAACATATTCCTGAGCAGTATTAGCATTAACTTTATCATAATTCCAACCAATTGATGGTATAGGCGCATTAGCTTTCCATTGACCACCATTTAATTGTTGATAAGCTCGAAAAGCATTTAGATGACCTGCTCCCATTTGAGCATCTAAGGAAATTTTTGCATCTTGATAAGCTTCCGTTACTAACCAATCTTGATTTTGTTTATCAACTAATGTTCTCGTCATTCCTAACCGTAAACCATCACCACTATCTTGAATTTTATCTGCTGCATTGAGTAATATAGCTTTCATCACTTGATGACGACGAGCATCAATGCTCCAATTTAGTTGTTTATTTCGCAATTGTCTATCAGTAAACTCTTGCAATAATGCTACAGTAGCAGTAACCTGTGGTGCAGCAAAACTAGTACCTGTAGATTTATTAATTTTACCATCGGGATTAAGTAAAGGAATATTAGTACCAGGAGCAACTAAACTAATTGCTCTTCTATTACCAATATTAAATTCTTTTCCAGTTAAACGATCTTTTATTTCTTGACTGTTATTAGTCAAATTAGAAACGTGAACTTTATCAAAAATTCCGTTTCGTTCTGAGGAAAAAGCCACATTAATTGCGTTAAAATTGTCTGTAGGAATAGGAATCCCGCCTTTACCTTGATTTCCCGCAATAGTATACACAACATCATGCACACGACTAGACCAGTCAATACATAATGTGAGTAAAGCATTTCCATCTAAAATAGCTTCTGGTCTAGAATCACGATTTAATGGTTCACCAAAACTAAAATTAATAGCTCGAACATCACCACCATTTTGTAAAGCGATGTGTTGCGCTGATAAACACTCCTCCGGTTGACCATTTTTTCTCATAGACCCCACAGCGGAAGAATATAATCGTGCATTGGGTGCTACACCAGGAAAAGCTTTATCTTGACTTACCATGACAGCAGAAACATTATAGGCATGAGACTCAACATTAAAATTTGACTTAGCTACAAGATTGCGGATAAAAACCGCTGTTGGTGATACAGCACGATTTTTAGACACGGCTTTGTCCCAGCCAAACATTCCTGGACGACCGATTTCTACTTGACCAATAGCAATTTTTCTTCCGGTTAAATTATAAGGAGCTTGATGTAGTTCTAAAGCATCAATACCATTCTTCCCTAAAAAATTTGTAACTTTTACACCAGCAAAGGTTGGTAGAGTTAAGCAGGAAAAACTTAAACCCCAAAAAATTATCCAATTTTTGTTCATGAGCTACTAAGTAAAATACAAGACTTAAAAGATATGGTACAAAAGGCAATGTATAAAATCTAAGAAGTGAAAGAGAAGATGCAAAAGGCAATGTATACAATGCTAAAGGTAAAAGAAAAAATGCAAAAGGCAATGTATAGGGTATCAGAAAGATATGATTTTTATCTTTTCTTTCTTCTCCTGAGTCCCGACTTCTGACTCCTGATTTTCACTAAAAAACTTTTTTACTCTTGCCTTAATTAATAATTTATCCATATTTTGTTACAATACCTACAGACGAAGACGCTTAAAACCCACTAACCATGACCCAAAATTCATCTCAAAAGCCCATAGTTATTGCTCCATCTATCCTATCAGCAGATTTTAGCCGTCTGGGTGACGATATTCGCGCCGTAGACAAAGCGGGAGCAGATTGGATTCACGTTGATGTAATGGACGGACGTTTTGTCCCTAATATTACAATAGGTCCTCTGATTGTGGAGGCGATTCGTCCGGTTACAACTAAACCCCTAGATGTCCACTTGATGATTGTTGAACCAGAAAAGTATGTAGAAGGTTTTGCTAAGGCTGGTGCTGATATTATATCCGTCCATGCTGAACATAACGCATCTCCTCACTTACACCGCACTTTGGGACAAATCAGAGAACTTGGTAAGCAGGCTGGAGTTGTACTGAATCCTGGTACACCTTTGGAGTTAATTGAATATGTGCTGGAATTGTGCGATTTAGTGCTAATTATGAGCGTTAACCCCGGTTTTGGTGGTCAAAGCTTCATTCCTAGCGTAGTTCCTAAAATCCGCAAATTGCGTCAAATGTGTGATGAACGCGGTTTAGATCCTTGGATTGAAGTTGACGGGGGTCTGAAAGCTAATAATACTTGGCAAGTTTTGGAAGCTGGTGCTAATGCTATTGTAGCAGGTTCGGCTGTATTCAATGCTCCTGATTATGCTGACGCGATTCACAATATCCGTAACAGTAAGCGTCCAACTCCAGAATTAGCTGCTGTTTAATTTAAATACTTCTGATCAAGTACAACTTAGATCCTCGATTTCTTTGAGAAGTCGGGGATTTATTTTATATTTTTATAAAATTTGATGCCTTTGAAAAATCAGTTAAGATGATGTTGGTACAACCGCTCTAAGTAATTGACTTCCCTAATATGACAACCAGCGCAACTATAAACAAGGTGGACTACCTCCGCATCAGTTTAATTGATCGCTGCAACTTTCGTTGTCAATACTGTATGCCCGAAGGTGCAGAACTTGATTATATCGTCAAACAGCAATTATTAACTGATGAGGAACTGCTTACCCTCATTCAAGAGGTATTTATCCCCGTTGGTTTTACCCGCTTTCGTTTAACGGGTGGTGAACCTTTACTCCGTCCTCATGTAGTTGATTTAGTTGAGAAAATTGCTCATCTTCCCCAAACTGAAGATCTAGGAATGACTACAAATGGATTTCTACTCGCTCCCATAGCCCAAAATCTCTATGATGCAGGTTTAAAAAGAATTAATATTAGTTTAGATTCTCTAGATCCACATATATTTGCAGAAATTACCGGTAATCATGGACGTGGACGCTGGCAACAAGTGTGGCAAGGTATCCAAGCTGCTTATAGGGTGGGATTTAACCCGTTGAAATTAAATGTAGTGGTAATTCCTGGCGTTAATGACCATGAAATTTTAGACTTGGCTGCTTTAACTATTGATAAACAATGGCACGTTAGATTTATTGAATTTATGCCTATTGGGAACAAAGACCTATTTAGCGATCGCGGTTGGGTATCTTCAGCAGATTTACGTCAATCCATTTATGAGCGTTGGGGCTTGACAGAATCGCAAGTTTGTGGTAATGGACCTGCGGATATATTTCAAATTCCTGGGGCTAAAGGCACACTAGGATTTATTAGCCAAATGTCAGAATGTTTTTGCGATCGCTGTAACCGGATGCGTCTTAGCGCCGATGGTTGGCTACGTCCTTGCTTATTAAATGAAACCGGTCAAATTGACTTAAAATCATCTTTACGCGCTGGTATTAGTACCACAGATCTACAAACACAAGTGAGACAAATTTTAAATATCAAATCAGAAATAAACTTTAAACAACGTGACTCTGGTACTCTCGGCACTTATGCCCGTACTATGTCCCAGATTGGTGGTTAGTCAGTTAATATCAGGGAATCTTAGATTTTATAGGGCTGACACAATTGTCACAAAAAATAAATTATAATCTTCTGTTTTTAGCTAGAGATTTAGCTCTGATGATTGTTCTCGTAGACTCTCGAAGAGAGGACTAAAGTCCTCACTACGATTTAGGGTATTATGCCAGCAAGTTCTGTTTTAGATTTTGGATTGTCAATGCCAAGAAAAACAATTCCCATCCAAAATCCAAAATCCAAAATCCAAAATCCAAAATTGTCCTAGGCTTGACGTGAGTAGTATTCCACCACAAGTAGTTCATTAACTTGTAGTGCCACCCATTCCCGTTCAATTATACTATTGACCTTACCAGCCAATTTAGTTTTATCAAACTCTAAATGACTAGGAAGATTAGCTAAACCGGGATATTGCAGGTTAGCTTCCACTAACTTCTTAGAAGCTTCTCTGTTTCTCACAGCAACTTCCTCACCGGCACGGCATTGATAGCTGGCAATATTTACTACTCGACCATTAACAGTTACGTGACCATGATTCACCAATTGACGAGCGGCCGGGATTGTCGGAGCCATACCCATACGGAAAACGGTATTATCCAAGCGCATTTCTAACAATTGCAGTAATACCTGTCCAGTAGAACCAGCTACTCGTCTAGCTTTACGGACATAGCGCAGCATTTGTTTTTCGGTCAAACCGTAGTTCATGCGGAGTTTTTGCTTTTCCTCTAAACGGATAGCATACTCAGATCGCTTTTTACGGTTTTGACCATGTTGTCCTGGGGGATAAGCGCGTCTAGCACTCTTCCGAGTTAAGCCTGGTAATTCGCCTAAACGACGGACAATTCTGAGGCGGGGTCCTCTATATCGGGACATGAGTTTCCTTAATTTAATCCTTCTAAAATTTTATTCAGACCTACTATTATGACATAGTTCCCAATCATAATAGACATTTTATAGGTAAATTGTCTTCTATTTACAGATAATATTCACAGCAATCAATCAGTTAAATCCACCAACTTTTGGCGTATTTTTGGTGATTACACCGACCTGACTGAATGGGAGAAGATGGGGAATCAGATTCTCAGGTAGCATAACCTTGGTTAATTGGAGAATAGTTATCGAAAGAAAGCAAAAAAATTAGTAACTTTGGGAACAAATCAACAAATTATTGCTTCACTGTATTTACAGCATCATTGATAATTATAGGTGATTGTTAACCAGTAGTTTAGCGACTATGACTGTTACCGATTCCTATCGAGACGACCATCAGGTTTGTACCTACTAGCTCATTGAGTATAAGTACCACAGCTAAACCAGCATCTCAAATTTTTGCCCCAACACTTCAACCACGGGAGTGATCCTGATTATGTAGTCAGAATTTATCAGCCTACACAAATTACACCTGTGGTTGCCCTTGATTTCTGTCACCACAATATCCACAGGATTTAGCAACCTGTGTAGATAGGATTAGTCACAGTGATCAGATATCAACAAATTTAGACACTTTTGTTAAGTGTGTCCCCGGTTTACGTCGGCAAATTGATTTGTGTCCCACCTAGGCATGAGATACTTGTATTGATGCCAGTGAAGGATATAGAGTTTTGGCGGATTATCTACCAATATATTGGGTTACAATCCAAATAAGAGAATATAGGCAAGCCCATCAGTTCCCATGAATAAATAGATTTATCACTGTACTCCTGGTAAGTGTGCCACCCTACGCAAGATACAAATAGTGTCTTCTATTCATCCTTATGACCAAAAACCATTTGTAAGATCATTGGTACTCCCCCCTCCTGGTGATATTTATCCCCCCAAGAACGAATAACTTCGTCTAATTCGTCTATTGCTTGCTCGATTTGATCAGCCGGAATATCCAGTTCTTCCACAGCCCGCATCGTGTTTGGTTTCCGATCTGCCCAATATTTCATCATCCGGAAATATCGGGCTGTATCCTCTACCATCGTGTATGTGCGCTCTTGATCATCAGCAGGAGAATAAAAAGGACGAGTTAGAGCATAAAAGGGCATACCCCAAGGAGAATCAATGCGTGTTACTGTTCCTGAATACAAGAGCCGACGCTTGATATGTTCTGCTAATGCTTCACTCAAGGGCATTTGGTGACTAGGGGGTAAGTCCTCCTGCGATCGCTTATGAAGAAAGTCAATTAACTCCATAAATTCAAATGAGGTGACTAACTTAGCATCAGGAAGATTTTTCGGTAGCTTTTGCTCAATTTGTTTTTTCTCTTCGCTGGTTAGACTCGTACCAGGAACACGGGATCTTCCTGGTTGCCAAGGATATTTTTCCATCCAGACATAAGGAAGTTGAATCAGATAGCGAGGTTCTTGGGAACCTAGCATTTTTAGCAGTTTGCCCTCAGTTAAAGCTTGTCTTACTTCTTCAACAATTATTTTAACTCGCTTTGGCTCAAGGTGGTGCAAATGTCCGGTCATTCGCAGGTTTTGTCCCTGCTCTAAATAGGTCATGTAAATTGCACACTTGGCTGCTGTTGCGGCTGCATCTAAAAATGCTCCATGCCTGTGTCCACCTGTCCGCATGGCACTGAAGGCTAGATAAAGCATGATCTGATCCATAGCACTAGGTCCAAGACGCTTAATCAGATCTATGTCGTTGGTCATATTCTACAGACGGTTTAATGGCTCGGTTACAAGTATGATGTTCAAATTAAATTACTGATTATACACCCATTTTGAAAAAATGATCTCTCAACTTCAAACCTAAAAAAAATGATCTCTCAACTTCAAACCTAAAATTACTGGTTGACTCGGAAATTTTTAGGTAGTAAATGTTCAGGGAGCAAATTGGCAATTTTTTGCCTCAGACTAACTAACCCCTCCCTCTGGTATGACTCGGAAACTTTAAATATCGAGGGTTTTGGGATGCAGGGTTACAGAGGAGGACGGGTAAAGTAGAATGATTTGCATTTTTTCTATTAGAACCCAGTATAACTTTCTCTTTCTTAAATATCTATATATTTTGCAAAAAAATTTCTTCCAGTCTTTTCTTACGTATGATTTTTGATACTCGTTAATCTGGACTGAATAAGTTCTAAAGGGAGGACAGGTAATAGGTAATAGGAATTTTACCATTACCAGTAGCCACTGAGAACTGACTATTTAGAAGGTTGTGGCTGATTTGGTGTTTTTCTCCAGCTAATACAGGCCGCACCCACAGTAACTAATATAACTCCCATAATCTGTACAATATCCAGGGATTCTTGCAGCATTAAACCGGCGAAAATTACCGTAAAAATTGGGACTGTAGCCCCAATTAAAGAGGAGAGAGGAGCGCCTAGTTTACGAATGCCAAAATTATTGAATAAGTAACCGCACAAGGTTAAAACACCTAATATAAAAGCACTTAAAACCAGTTCGAGTACATTAGATGAGTTAATTACTAAACCTAAATTACTTGGTAAAGGTATGATTAAGCACGTAAAACTTAATAACAGCATGGTAGTAAAGTTAATTAGTGTCAAAGATACGGGATGTAATTTGAGTTTGGTGGCGCATATTCTAGTAACAATGACGTAAATTGCAAATACTAGCCCGGATAGAATGGCTGTAGTGCTTCCTAATGAGGTATTGTTCACCACTACCTGACCACCCAAAATTAACAATTCACCAGCGAAAATTGCCGCCATTGCACCAGTGATAAATAAATTAGGACGCTCCTGAAACAAAAACCACGACAGAAAAACACTCATAACCGGATAGATAAAGAAAAGAGCGATCGCCATGGACGTGGTTACTTCACCAATAGCCAGATAAACAAGTACCTGCGATAAAAATAACAAGAAACCGCTAATTACTGATAAAAATAAAGCCTGTTTAGTGTTGTTCTGGCTGGGAATTGCTTTCCCCCGTAAGGAAGCAAATAAATTTTCTAAGTCTTGCCAAATTGGGGGATGTAATATAGGCGACAGCAATAACATTAATGGCACAACCACTAATAAACGTAGCATTAAAATTAAGAAAATATTACCCAATGTAGGCAAGATCAACTGCTGTGTTTCCAATCCTCCCGAAGAATTAAAATTAGAACCCGTAAAGAAGATTGCCTTAATGGCCACATTGTAAAGAGACGAAACCACTGTATACAAGGAAATCAAGAAAAAACCTATCTGCAACTCTGACGAGTTGGGAGATGTTCGTTGTCTTTGTTGTCTCGGAGTTGTTTGTTGTTTGGGTGTTATTTCCCGCCTTAATTTTGGTGCAGGAGGTCGTCTGGTTGATAAATTAGCAGTTAAGACAGAACTAAGTTCAGGTGGTGTATTTCCTAGTGCTGGTGCTGTTAATACTTTAGAAGTCAAGACAGCAGTAAGTTCAGGGTTTTCATCTTCTGGTGAAGTAGTTGGTAAATCTGGATTTATCAAAGAACCGGTTTCAGGGTTTTCATCTTCTGGTGAAGTGGTTGGTAAATCTGGATTTATCAAAGAACCGGTTTCAGGGTTTTCATCTTCTGGTGAAGTGGTTGGTAAATCTGGATTTATCAAAGAACCGGTTTCAGGGTTTTTCGCTGCCGATGGAGATAATATAGCGATTGTTGCTGCTGATGTAGAATCACCCTGTGGTAATTCATGAGGAATCAAAGCAACCGGTTCAATAATGATTTTTTTTGTAGATTTTTCCCCATTACCATTTTGATGAGTTATGGTTTCGCCACGTAGACTATCAGCCAATTGTAAAACTGTTGGCGCGCCTCCCATGGCTATATTTAGAGAGTTTGTGTCTCTATTTTTTTCTAGTTCATTGCGTAGCCTGTTAACAAACTCTGCTAATATTGTTTCTCCTTGCTGCTGTTGACTATACATCCGCGCCAACTGTTGAGAAAGATCACTTTGATAGTTTTTGAGTTCTTGTGATAGTGAACTAAAGGCATTAGTGACAGTATGATCAAGACTGTCTATCATGGTACTAACATTCTGTCCGTTCTCATTAACTGCACTATCATTAAATTGAGTATTTTTAAGTGAAAGTTGGTTAGAGGGGTTATGCTCTAGGGTTTGGGTAGCTAAAGTTTTCAATGAAGATTGTAATTGGGAAGAGATGTGTTTAGCTAAAACTTCTGCTAACTGACGAATTAACACCTGCTGTTCAGTAATTTGTCGTGATTGCTGTAACTGTTCTTTTTCCTCAATTAATTTTTGAATATCTTGAGATAATCGGTTTTTTTCCGCTTCTAGCCGTTTTACATCTTCCTGTAACGTCCTCAAGAGATTTTGTTGAAGATTTTCTAAATCCTCAACTACATCCCACAGAGCATTTTCTGCGGCTCTGGATAGCTCACCTCTAATGCGTGGGTTTTCTGGTCGCTTCTCAAATCGCCCCATCAGTTTCTAGCCTCTAACACCTTGATGATTAAGTAGCTGCTCCGAATACCGAATCAACACTTATATTAAGTTTCCTTCAGAAAATAGAGGAAACTGAACAATTTCACTAGATTTATAAATTTACTTAACTTATACAAGATTAGTACCCATCTTATGATTACGGAATTATAGTTGTGAACACGTCGGCATCTCTTAGCTAAAAGAATGTCTGATATGTGTCTATTCCTTTTAATTATAGTGATTAATGGGCAGAAATTGTGGAAAAATCTTCTCTCTTTTCCAGAGGGTGTGGCAAAATTCAAGAATTTACAGGTGGGGTCTGAAGTCGAGGAGGAAGAATTTTCCTATTTATTAACTTAACTTATTACTTATTACTTATTACCTATTATCTATTATCTATTAGCGATAGTGAAGATAATAGCGCTCATGGCGGCGCTGATGGGGACTGTAATTAACCAGGCGGCGGCAATATTTTGGATAGTGGAAAGTTTGATAGCTTGAAGATTTTGTACCAGTCCAATACCGACAACTCCACCGACAAGGGCGTGGGAAGTGGAAACGGGTAAACCTAAACGGGAAGCTAGTAAAATTGTCATTGCTGTGGCCAGTTCGGCGCAAAATCCACTGCTAGGTTCTAAGGAAATAATATTTTTGCCAATGGTGGTAATAACTTTTTCTCCCCAAACTGCTAAACCTGCCACAATTCCCACAGCACCTAAAAGCAGAATCCAAAGGGGAATAGTGAGTTGATCATTAGGGACTTTACCTTGTTGATTGATGTAGTAAATTACTGCCAGGGGAGCGATCGCATTACCAACATCGTTAGAACCGTGAGCAAATGCGACAAAGCAAGCACTGATAACTTGAAATTTGGCAAATAAACCTTGAATTTGATTGTCAATTTGACTATTTGCTAATTCTCGCCAACTGATCAAAGTCAGGGCTATTGCAGCCATTCCAGTGATGAATAGGGTAATATCGTGAGGAGGAATATTCAATTTTCTCTCTGTAAGTAAAAACTGGCTGAAAGGTTGAGTAATTGTGGGGAGAACAATAACACCAAATATACTCAATAGCAATGTACTTAACCAGGGAGTCCATTCTTGTAACTGGGACAGGGGATGAAGTTGATTAAAAATCCAGTGTCGAATTAGACCATATAAACCAGCGGAGATTGCACCACTAATTATGGGTGTTAAAATCCAGCCAATGGTAATTAAACCGACAGACGACCAATCTATTGCCTCTATTCCTAATGATACCCAACTAAAGCCAGCGATCGCCCCGACAATGGCATGAGAAGACGATACAGGTAAACCCCTGGATGTGGCAACTTGTAGCCATATTCCACCCGATAGGAGTACCGAGATCATGCCCATGACTAAAGTTTGTGGTGTCGTAGCAAATAAAGCTGGATCAGCAATTTTTGTTCCCAAGGTAGATGTTACCTCTTGTCCAAACAAGACAGCACCAAGAAACTCTAACACCCCAGCCATAATGATTGCCTGTCTGAGTGTAATCGCCTTAGAACCCACAGAAGTTCCCATGGCATTAGCGACATCATTTGCACCCAGATTCCAGGCCATATAAAAGGCTAAAAGGGCGACTATCACAAGTATTGCCATAAAATAAACCATTCACACCTATTAACAGGTCAAGATTTTGATGAATGATTTACATTTTCCATTTTTTTGGCTGTCAAAATTCAGGCGAGTTAGTAAGCTCGACAAAATAACTTGATCTATCCATCACTTGAGGGGAATGTCTCCTTTCACGACTGATAGCTTTTAACCTTATGCACCAAGTACAACTCTCGAGTCTAGATGTTGCCTGTGGTGCTGGACAAAAACTAAAGTTAATGAGACATTCTTGTAAGAGACAAGGATTAACTATATTCCTGATTAAGAGGAATACAGGTTAAGAGGGTAAGTAATTACCGGATGTTTTGATGAAATAGTGAACAATTTTCTGTCGATATGAAGTGCTGTAACTGTCTATGTTTTTAGCAGAGAAATTGAAATACTTATAGCTTGGGCGATGAAGAGCTATATAACTGATTAAAGATATAGTGCTTGTAACTAGCTATATCTAGTGTCAGTACAAGAGAAACTTATCGACGATAGAATCCCACAAGTGTAGTGCTGTAACTGTCTATGTCGTCTCAATACAAGAAGTGGTAGGCAGAATTAATTGTCTGATAATCCGGTAATATCATCTTTATCGTTGGCAGGTAATATCTAACTATCTGTTAAATAACAGAACTGACAATACTCCCAGTTATCCATCTAGACTTCTGCGACCACTACCTCGATGAGGATTGGGCGTTTGTGGGTCATTAGGACTAGGTTTAGAGTTATCAGCCAGGTTGAACTTCGTTTCACCAAAAGTGAAACTCTCGTTGGTCAAAGGTGAAGGCTGGTAATCGGACTTGAGCCTAGACAGAGTGGAAAAACGAGTCTGTACTGCTTCGCAGTTAAAAGCTAAGGAGCCAAATACCAGACTCGATACTAAAAGTGAAATGGCAGCACGCATAGTAGATGTCTATTTTAGAACTCTCTACTTCATTAATCCTTGATATTTATATGTCTATCCGGAAAATTTGCAAAAAAGTATTGTATTTTACTGAATAAAAGTTAATTTTATACTTCTTCAAGATGCTCAACAAGTAACCAATTCCCAGAGGGATTTGGCCGCCCCCAAATCTTGAGTATTTTTGCTGAGGGAAGAGTTTGTAATTGCTGGTCTATATGCGATCGCAATGCCACAAGCTGCCAATTTGTCGTCGTTAAATTGGTTTTTTCTGTGATATTGAATTGGTAGTTTTGCTCGTCCAGCCGTTTAAATTTCCCTGTAAAGCAGTTGAGGTTGAATTTATTATCGGTCTGGTCCAAAATACAAGGACAATTACCATCAGCAGGATAAGCTTCTGGGTGGTCTAAATAATAAGTTTGCCAGTGTAACCAATCAGGATGATCAGTTGATAAGTTAAACAGGGGAACAATTAAGACTGGTGCATAGTCATCCGTCAATAATGCAGCCTGCAAACTCTTCACTGGTAAATCTCTGGGCTGACATCCTAGCACAACACTCATAGCAGCTGCCATACCGGCGGCTTGACCAATTCCCATGACCACAGGTTGGAGTCTGGTGGCCCCATTAGCAATATGGGAAACGGAAATGTTCTTTTCGCAAACCAGAAAACCATCTGTATTGGCGGGGATGAGCGCGGAATAGGGGATAGTAAAGGGTGTTCCTGTCCATCTTCCACCCCAACGGATAGATTTAGGTTGCAATAAAAACTCAACACCTGGATAATGGTGATCGTTGGCATAGTTAGCGACAGCGATGGCATCATGAAATGGTGGTGCGGTTTTACTGTTAGCTAAAGGCAGAATATCTTGTTCACAAACAGTTGTTAAGCCTACTAAGCGGCGACTTTCCCGATAATAGGGATGAAGGGCAAAAGCGGAATTAGCATGAGGAAAAAGGTTTGCAGCTAATCCGTAACGCCTACCAAACTGAGTTTGAATGAAATGAGCGAAATTCTGACTGTGCCAGCAACATTCTCGCACAAATTCCTGCTTTTTCACCCCTGCATCTAGCAACCGATTGGCATTTTGGCAGTAGTCGTTGCCCGCAATAGGCCAATTAATCATAAATCGACTGCCGGGCAAGCGTCCATAGTTCAAAAATTTTTCTGGACCATAGTCATCCCAAGCTCCTGTAAACTGGGATGGATCATAGTTAGGGGCTGGAGAAATTTCTGGGGCGATATTGTTCCCAAAATCTTGCATTACTACTACCCAAGTGGGTGCTTGCACTGGATAGGTTTGGGTCAGGGAGTTAAAATTTGCGGGTGCGCTGGGTTCTCCCCATTCTGACTGTAATTCCCAACCCCAACGTAATGGTATTTCTCCTAAAGCTAATAAATCTCCTAATTCTGTGCCGTCAAGAATAATTTTGGCGTTGACGGTGAAGTCAGCAAAGCGTACACCTGTAATACAGTCCTTTGTTCGCAAAACCTCTAAAGGAACTTTTCTGGAAATCCATTGAAGATTAGGTAATTCTCGCACCCAGTCGGCAAATATTTCTGCACCTATGCGCGGATCATAACTAAAAAAGCTGACCCAACTATGATCTAATCCTCCTGGTTGCCTATGTTGCAATTCTTGTAAAAAAGCACCCCATAAACCTGTTTGAAAGGCTTGTAATTCGTTGCCGTCGGGTGCAGATACCCCCGCAGAGGTAAGCATTCCTCCTAACCAGGCAAATTCACTCACTAGGATGGTTTTTACACCTTTCCGCGCTGCTTGGATAGCGGCCACAGTTCCACCTGTGCCACCACCGACAACTAACACATCCGTTGTATAAATTTGATTCATGTTATATTCATAATATTAATTTAAAATACATTTACCACAGATGATAAAAAACTGTGTGTTTGCTTAATCGCTAGTGCAACCCAACAAAAACTTTGATAATGTTAGGTTTGCTTAGGTTAACCCAACCTACATCTATAAAATTACAGCAATTATTCTCTTATATATTAGAAGATCCATTCAATACATGAAAAGCTGCCCAATTAGAACTTAGGCAAAATATGTCTAGAGTCTATTAACCACCACTTCCCGTCCTAGTTATGTACAGGAATAGGGAAGTTCACCGCAGATAATTTTCTACTTGTCAAGACTAGAACAGGGTAAAGCGCAATGTGCTTTACCGTTCTATAAAATCTAATTACAATTTATCTAATTACAATTTAGTCCCGCACTCAGAACAGAAATTATGATTAGCTTGGTTTTGTGTACCACAATTGCTGCAAGAAATTGATTCCACAGCGGTTTTTGGTGTTTGTTGAGGTAAACCAACCATTTGGGAGTTATTCTTACCAGGGGCTACCATGGGATAGCAGTTTTCATCTCTGGTTACATGAACATTGACAATGACAGGTCCATTGTGTGCCAGCATTTCGGCAATTTTATCTGCCAACTCTTCCCGCTGACTAATTACCATCCCCTTGATCCCATAAGCCTGGGCTAAAAGCTCAATATCAGGCATTCCTACTTCCATGTTGGAAGACGAATAACGTTGACCATAGAAGGCTTCTTGCCATTGTCGCACCATTCCTTGCCAACCGTTATTTAAAATTAGGGTTTTGACATTGATGCCATATTGTGCTAAAGTCCCCAATTCTTGTAAACACATTTGGAAACTGGCATCACCACTAATACAGATCACTTGTTCGTCCGGGAATGCTACCTTCACACCCATGGCCGCAGGGACACCAAACCCCATTGTGCCTAAACCGGCGCTAGAAATCCAGCGTCTTGGACCATTTTTGAGGAATTGGGCTGCCCACATTTGATGTTGACCGACATCTGTGGTATAAAATGCGTGCGGAGCTTGGCTACCAACTTCGACAATTACTTCTTGGGGAGAAATACTATCGGCGTGATGGGGGACAATTAAAGGGTAATCTTGTCGCCAACGGTTAATTAAGTTTAACCATTCTTGATTTTGGTTAGGTGTGGCTTTACTATTTGCGTCTTGACATCGCCGTAATAAGTCTTTTAAGACGTTTTTAACATCCCCCACAATGGGGACTTCGGGAACGCGGTTTTTACCGACTTCTGCGGGGTCAATATCAATGTGAATGACTTTGGCTAAAGAGGCAAATTCGTCTAATTTACCTGTAACTCGGTCATCAAATCTCGCACCAACGCAAATTAATAAATCACAATCTGTAACAGCAAAATTTGCGTAGGCCGTGCCGTGCATTCCCAACATTCCTAAAGAGAGGGGATGATGTTCATCAAATGCACCGATACCCATTAAGGTAGTGGTGACGGGGATATTAAATAATTCTGCCAGTTCTTTAACTTCTTCGTGGGCATTGGCAGCGATCGCTCCTCCTCCAACATACAACAAAGGGCGACGACTTTCTCGAATTAATTGAATGGCGGCATTAATTTGGCGGGGATTTCCCTTGACTGTGGGACGATAACCCGGTAATTTAATCGAACCTGGTGCTACAGGAACATAATCAAATTCTTCTAACGCTACATCTTTTGGCACATCAATTAAAACAGGTCCCGGTCTACCTGTGCTGGCAATGTGGAAAGCTTCAGCTACAATCCGCGCCATATCTTTAGCATCGCGGACTACGTAAGAATGCTTAACAATGGGTAAAGTAATCCCATAAATATCTGTTTCCTGAAAAGCATCTGTACCAATTGCGGCTCGTGGTACTTGTCCTGTGACTACAATCATGGGTATAGAATCCATGTAAGCTGTAGCGATACCTGTCACTAAGTTGGTTGCCCCTGGTCCAGAAGTACCAAAACATACTCCTACCTTACCAGTAGCACGGGCGTAACCATCAGCCGCGTGGGATGCTCCTTGTTCGTGTCTGACCAAGATGTGCTTAATAGTACCCGCTGCTTCTATTTTATAGAGGTCATCATAAATAGGTAGAATTGCGCCACCGGGATAACCAAAAATATGCTCAACACCATGACGAATAAGACTATCTATGAGCGCGAAACCTCCAGAAGTCCGTTGGGGGTAAACTGGGGAATTTGGGGAGACAGGAGACTGGTTGTGATTTTCAGATTTTGGGGGGCTGATTGAAGAAGACGAAAGCACGGTTTAGGCCTCAAGGTATAACTAAAATTAACGCTTAGATTTTGTATTTAAGACTTGATTTTAATTTAAAAATTCTCACAGATCATAAATTGAGATGCGATGAGAATAGATTAAGATTGTACAACTTTAGATTACATCTTGCAATACTTTGCGAGTATTTTGCCAGGACCAGATACCGATAGCTCCCACAACTACACTCATTCCCAATAATACAACAGATAAACCAAAGGCATTAACTAACTTGGTTGTAATTAATAGAGGTGCGGTCAGGGCGATATTAATGGCATGATTTTGAAAGCCAAAGACCTTACCGTGCATTTCTGGTGGTGTTTGTTGTTGAATTAAGGTTTGCATTGGCACGTTAACAAAAGCAGCACCTACACCTAAGAAAATACACAGTCCTAATGCTAAGGGTTGGTTGTCAATAAAAATGAATAAGCCTAAAGAGAATGCCATAATTATAAACCCAATTAAAGGCAAGGGTTTATGATGTAAACGATGGCCGAAATGCCCTAAAATAGCCGCACCTATAACCATACCCACCCCAGCTGCAGCCACAAAAGAGCTAAATTCTTCGGGTGCTAAATGTAACCTGGCTGCCATGCCAATGGCTAATTCTATCAGGGCGGCAAATACGCAGTATAAGGTGACAATTTGCAGCATAGCATTCCATACCAGCCGATTTTGTTTGAGATAGCGTAGTCCTAACATAAATTCAGCCCAGGGATTAATTGGGGCTGTTTCCTGGTTAGGTCTGTGTTCTCGAAAATGAATGGGCATCATGATCAGGGCAGAAAGCAGGTATAAGCAGCCAACTACCAATTCTTTACCAAAACCCTTGTTAAAACTTTCAAACCAATTTAACATAGGAGTGGCCACGGCATTGCCAATAATTAACGCAGCCATCATTGTGCTGCTGAATAGGGCATTGGCAGCCATTAAACCTTCTTTTTTGACCAAAAGCGGAATAGCAGCCTGTTCTGCGGGGGCAAAAAACTGGGTAACGGTGGAGATAGAAAAGGTGAAGAATAGGAGAATGGCAAATTCTCGCGGTAGGAAGGGAATTAAGAGCATTAACACCCCACGCACCGCATCTGAAGCGACCATAATCAGTTTTTTTGGTACACGGTCAACGATAATCCCACCAGCAGAACCAAACAACATGGCAGGGACGGTAAATGCCATATACAAATAAAAACGTCCGTCTTCTCCTCCACCATTAACGGGCAAATAGAGTTTGAGTAAGGCAATCATTAATACAAAGAATACCTTATCTGCCAATTGGGAAATCAGTTGCCCAATCCACAGGAGCATAAAGCCCCTATTTTTTACCAGTGCGGCAAATCCGTGATTAATAGTAGTAGATTTAGTGGGCAGCATTAGATATTTAATATTGGGGAACAAATGGGGTAATTACGCATAACATAATCAAGGTTGGTGGCAGAAAAAAAGGATATTTCCAGATGAATTACTCTTGATTAACAATAAGCTCTTCGGTCGCATTTTTCGTAATTCCTCAAATAATCACTATTTATTGTGATACTGTTGTAATATGAAATTGAGAAATTCAGAGGCGGTAAGGTAGTTTTTGGGTGGAGAGAACCCAGCGGGGGGGTTTACCCATTTCCCTGGGACTGTTTGGGGGGAGTGCCACATTGATAGATGGTCAACTGCTGGATCTGCGTAAAAGTTATTTTCTCTTATACCGAGATAAGCTGAAGTCCAATGGGTGTAATGATCATGACTTAAACGATGAATGGGAAAGTTGCCCCCTAGAGGGACTCCCCAACCGTCAATGGCAATAAAAGCCTGAACGTGACCTCCCAAAAGTTGCCACCCTGTAGCGGCACCTATACCCCCAATTACACCAGCACTAAAGCATAAGAATATAAGAGGAGATTCTAGTTTATCACGGAGGCGATCGCGCAAAAAATGTAAAATATGAAATGTTGATAAAGTTAAATAACCTTCTCCCGGAAAAATTAGTATATCTGTGGGCTTTCCCATATCCAAACTTTCTTGGTCTTTATTTAAGCACTCTTGGATAAAACTTTTAGTTAATTCTGGTGCATGAATTCCCGGACAAATAATAATGGTCATTGGTTTTTTATTTTCGGATCTGTCAGAATTTTATACTAAATTAAAATAAAAATTTACTGTGTAAAAAATTGGCGTGATTCGTGAATAATTAGTTTTATAATAAATACAAAAATTTTCCTATCTTAATTAAATTATGCAAACCGACTATTTACTAAATCTACCTCCCATGGGTTGCGGAACTTGGGCTTGGGGAAATCAATTACTTTGGGGATATAATCAGAGCATGGATAACCAGTTGCAAGAGGTATTTAATCTCTGTGTTAGCAGTGGTGTCACATTATTTGATACAGGTGATTCCTACGGTACTGGCAAATTAAAAGGACGCAGTGAGTTACTTTTAGGCAGATTTTCCCAAGCATATCCAGGAATAAATAAAGAGAATATTTGCATTGCGACTAAGTTGGCTGCATACCCTTGGAGGTGGACTAGAAACTCGATTATATCAGCTTGTCATAGCTCGGCAAAAAGATTAGGTAAAAATGTTGATTTGGTGCAAATGCACTGGTCTACAGCTAATTATGCACCTTGGCAAGAAGTGGGTTTATTAGATGGTTTAGCAGATTTATATGAGCAAGGTTTAGTTAAAGGTGTGGGTTTGTCTAATTATGGCACAAAAAGACTTAAATGGGTGCATAAAAGATTTCAGGAAAGAGGAATACCTATTAAAACTTTGCAGGTACAATATTCACTTTTATCTACTTATCCAGTCACGGAATTAGGTTTAAAGGAAGTTTGTGATGATTTGGGAATTAGATTAATTGCTTATAGTCCTTTAGGGTTGGGTTTATTAACAGGTAAGTTTTCAGAAAATGGGAGTTTTCCTAAAGGTATTCGGGGATTTTTATGCAAGCAGTTATTACCAGGAATGAAACCGCTTTTGGGCTGTTTGCAAGAAATAGCAAATATGAGAGATAAAACTATGTCTCAAGTGGCTATTAATTGGTGTATTAGTAAAGGCACAATTCCTATTCCTGGGGCTAAAAATGTGGAACAAGCAAAAGAGAATATCGGGGCTTTAGGTTGGTTTTTGACTGATAGTGAGGTGATAGAATTAGATGCTGCTGCTAATAGGGTGGAGAAGAAAATGGTGCAGAATATTTTTCAAACTAAGTAATAAGTAATATTCAACCCCATAATACATAACAAAAGAATCATGCTAAAAACTTCTACTTTTATATTCCGTCTTTCCCAAGGACATTTGAATTTACTCACAGTTTGTCCTCGCAAATTCCAATATAGCTATTTAGAACAACTTAACACACCCATAGACCCTCAAAAGGAAGAATATCAAATTTTGGGTAGTCGTTTCCACTTACTTATGCAGCAGCGAGAAATGGGTTTATCCATTGATAATTTGTTAAACGCAAATCCTCAATTACAAAATTGGATGACTGATTTTACGAAAATTGCCCCGGAAATATTTACAACTAATATTAATAATCATCATAATCAAACTTTTCGAGAAAGTGAACATTATCGAACTTTGCAAATTGGAGACTACCTACTCACAGTTATTTATGATTTATTAATTACTGATGAAAATCAAGCCCAAATTCTCGACTGGAAAACCTATCCCCAACCACCAAAACCAGAAATATTAGCCCAAAATTGGCAAACAAAACTGTATATGTATATATTAGCAGAAACTAGTAACTATTTATTAGAAAATATTTCCATGACTTACTGGTTTGTACAATCAAAAAGGCAAACTAAAAATATCAAATTCACTTATAATGCACAACAACATCGAAAAACAGCACAGGAATTGAATCAATTATTAAACAACCTGACAAAATGGGTCAAAGATTATGAAGATAATACACCATTACCGCTTCAAGAATCTGATCAAATCTGTGAATCTTGTCAATTTGCTGTGCGTTGTCACCGTCAAAAAAACAAGGAAATAACTATGAATATTAACCAGCATTTTCCTAACTTAGAAAATATTGCAGAAGTATCACTTTAAACTTAATTTAATACTTAATTTAATACTTAATTCTTATTTGCATCTTAGCACCAAAATGGAATGGATTTTAAAAACAACGGAAAAACCCCCTGGTTGGTTTATTGAATTGGTGAAACGCTCCGCACCGGGAATAAATGGTAATTTTGCTGCTCAATTATTTTGGCAACGGGATATTAAATCTGAGGAAAAATTGGCGGCTTTTATTGATTATCAAGGTTATCAAAGTGCTGATTTTCGGGAATTTGGACAGGAAATAAATTTGGCTGTGCAACGGTTAATAACTGCGGGAAAAAAAGGAGAAAAAATTGCTATTTGGGGAGATTTTGATGCGGACGGAATTACTTCCACTGCGGTATTATGGGATGGTTTGGGTGAATTTTTTCTACAACATCGTCAATTAAGTTATTATATTCCCAATCGTTTCACAGAATCTCATGGTTTAAATAAGTCGGGAATTGATATTTTAGCCAAGGCAGGTTGTAAGTTAATTGTTACTTGTGATACGGGAAGTACGAATATTTCAGAAGTTATTTATGCCCAAAGTTTAGGGATAGATGTTATTATTACAGACCATCATACATTACCTTCAGAACGTCCTCCAGTAGTCGCAATTATCAATCCTCGTTATTTACCACAGGAACATCCTTTGTTTCATCTTTCTGGTGTCGCGGTTGCTTATAAATTGGTGGAGGCTTTATATGCAAGTTTACCAGATATTGCCGAAAATCCCTTAACTGATTTATTAGATTTAGTAGCAATAGGATTAATTGCAGATTTGGTGCAATTAAGTGGAGATTGTCGTTATTTAGCACAATTGGGAATTAAACAATTACACACAGATTATCAAAAATTACCAACGGACAGAAGAAGGCCAGGAGTGGGTAAATTACTAGAATTATGCCAGAAAAATGGCGATCGCCCTACAGATATTTCCTTTGGTTTGGGACCGCGAATTAATGCTATTAGTCGCATTCATGGTGACGCTAGTTTTTGTGTGGAATTATTGACGAGTAAAGACATTGAACGTTGTCAAAAACTTGCAGAAGAAACGGAATTAGCTAATTCCCGTCGCAAGTCTTTACAAAAAGATGTCCAAGCACAAGTTACTAAAAAACTCGCACAATTAGACTTATCAACTACTAGTGTTATTGTTTTAGAAGATTCTCAATGGTCTGCTGGAGTTTTAGGTCTGGTGGCTGGCCAAATAGCCCAGGAAACAGGTCGTCCGACAATTTTGTTAAGCACAGAAGGAAAGGAAAGCGAGGCAGATTCTAGCCAATTTATAGCGCGAGGTTCGGCACGTTCTGTGAATAACATTGATTTATATCAATTAGTTCAAGAACAAGCCCATTTATTACATCGTTTTGGTGGACATCCTTTCGCAGCAGGTTTGAGTTTATTAGTAGAAAATATCCCTTTATTTACGGCCGCAATTAATCAGAAATTACGGCAATCTTTAGGAGGAATTAATCTGACTGTAACGGTAGAAGCTGATTTAGTAGTGACAGTTGCAGATTTAGGTAAAGATTTATTTTTAGAACTAAAACTTTTAGAACCTTGTGGTATGGGAAATCCTATTCCCAAATTATTAATTAAAAATTGTTGGTTTGAAAATTCTTGGCATAAAAATCAACAGGATTTGCAAGGCAAGAAAGTACAATATATTAAAACAGATTTTAGTATTCGAGATGATTCTACTAATAATGCTTTTCCAGGTATTTGGTGGGGACATTATAAAGAAGAATTACCTATTGGTAGATGTGATTGTATTGCAGAAATTGATTTTAATAGTTTTAAAAAACGCTATGAAATTAGATTAATTGCGGTTCGTTCTCATGTTGAATATGAAATAAAAAATCATAATTTTCCTGCAATTGTAGACGCGAGAAATCTGGAAAATTTACAGGAAATGACAGATAAAAAATCATTATTAATTATGAAAGATTGTCCTACTAATTGGGAGGATTTACGGTTATGGTTCAAAAAATCTCTTGATCATCAACAACAATTAGTTATTGCTTGGAGAAAAACCCATAATCAAGAACCCAGAGATATTTGGTTAAATTTGGTAGGTATTGCTAAATATCTGAGTCGCACAAATAAATCTGTTAGTTGTATGCAAATCTTAGCCAGACTGGGTATTAGTAAACAAAGCCTATATTTAGGATTTCAAGCTTTAAAATATTTAGGGTTTATTGTCAAAATTAAAGATGATTATTTACAAATAATCTGGGATTCTATATATGATCAAAAACCTACTGATCATCTGATTAACCAATTTTTAGCAGCAGTCAAAGAAGAACAATTTCAACGGGATTATTTTTTTCATGTTCCTTTATCTATTATTGTTGCCATGATCATTGATTTTTCCCCAGTCTCAAAAAAAGGGGTGAATTAATGACGATTTCCCAGCACCCCAATCTCCGTGTCAGGAGTGGGGTTTGCAGTTATACAAGTAACAAGTATCAAATGAACATTATATTATGTATTGAGACCAAAATCTCAGCCGTGACCTGTGATTTTGGTATAAATTAGTTAAAATGGGTATGAAAATAAATTACTCATGTTCAAACCCACATTCCGCACCCTGAACTGTCACAGATCAAAAAAGCAGAGATAGTAGTACATAATAACTAACGATCAATTAAAGAGAAATAAGCTTAATGAGAATACATATCATTAAAAGGGGGGTGGTG
>NZ_BJCF01000043.1 GCF_005402965.1 Dolichospermum planctonicum | reverse complement strand
GACGTTTTTGGTGATTTACTGTTTCTCAAATGCCTTTTTTCACTTTATATGTTTGTTTTGATGCTCTCTTTAATTTTTTCTCTACGTAATTTACCTCTGTGACAGTTTGGGGTGCGGAATGTGGGTTTTAACTGGAGTGTGAGAAATAGTATTATGATCTGGCACAATAAAGATAATTTATATTTGATAACTTCATGATATTGCAGGATTTTCAAGTTGGTGACGGCGATTTAAGTGATGCTGCCCTTTCTGAGTATTTAAAAGCTTCAGCGATCGCTGTTGATACAGAAACAATGGGACTTTTGCCACAACGAGACCGTTTGTGTCTGGTTCAACTTTGTAACCCAGAAGGCCAAGTCACCGCTATTCGCGTATCTAAAGGACAAACAGCCGCACCTAATTTAAAAACACTTATGGAAGCAACCCATATCGTCAAAGTTTTTCACTTTGCTAGGTTTGATATGGCTACTTTAAGGCACAATTTAAACATTTTTGTTCAGCCCGTCTTTTGTACTAAAATTGCTAGTAAGTTAGCACGTACTTATACAAATCGTCACGGGCTAAAAGACGTAGTATTAGAAATAGAAAAAGTAGAATTAGATAAAAGCGCCCAAAGTTCTGATTGGGGTAATGCTAGTAATTTATCCCAAGTACAATTAAGTTATGCTGCTAATGACGTTCGTTACCTACTGAGTATACAGCAAAAACTTACAGTTATGTTAAAACGGGAAGAACGTTGGCAACTGGCCCAAGAATGTTTTCAAACTTTATCCACAATTGTCACCTTAGATTTATTACAATTCAAAGACTTATTTGAACATTAGACATCTTAGGGACTTACGCAAAGTAGGGCTAATTTATGAAGTTCCCCTGAATAAGATAGGACTTACCCACGAGTCACGGAATAGCGTTCGCGTAGCGTGTCCATAGCTTGCGTAGCGACGCAGGAGCTATACACCACTCCAGGTACAGAGGTCACGGAGAAATGGGGGTTTAGGGAGAGATATTTTGCGTAAGTCTTGTAAGAATAGGCTTTCAATAATCCAAAAACTTGATAATCATCTTCTCAGTCGCTTTAATAAGTTGGGTATTTCGTGATCAGGTGTAACTAATTTAGCTAGAGAATTAAAAATAACCAATAACCAAAAAAATTTCCACTACTATAGGGGCTATTTAAGATTTTGTAAATACTGCTTATGACACTATTTAAACAGTCATACAATATTGAATTACCTCTGATCTACATTTTTGTAAATACTCCTTATGACACTATTTAAACAGTCATTTGATACGCAATTGAAGCCTGACATTTTCTCTACTATTTAGAGGCACAAAGTGCCAATTTGGCTGACTAGTTACTGAAAACATAGTATTCTATATGTAATAGTGTCACAATGGGTATTTACAAAACTGTAGATAGCAAATGTCAGGAAATATTTCAATATTGTATGACTATTTAAATAGTGTCATAATTAGAGTAGCTGTATTTCCTATTCGTTATCAAACAATCAAATTAAGTATAAAATCTGGGAATTTACCTATATTTTTTACTAATAGAAGGGTAGTGAGTTTAGTAATTTACCAATTTATACACTCAAACAATTCAGAATCTAATCTATGTAGATAAAAAATTGCCCATGATATAACAAAGATTACAAAACTAATAATTACTTGACAGATATAGGGTTACTTGAATGTCAACCACTTCTGAACAAAGCTCACAAAAACTTAATAAAGTTCTCTGATAACCACAAATAATATTGATATTTAATCGAAAAGTTATCGCTATACTCGAATTTAGATATCAAAGTTACTTACCAAGAGAATTGAATCCTTTGCATATTACGTGCATATAACGCTGTGAGATCAGATATCCCATGAATTTCTCCATGTAAGTGGGGATTTAGAGGATTAGAAGTCAGGAGTTAAAAGACTGATCAAATCAGGATAAAAATTCCCAAATTTGACCATAAAAGTCTTATTAATTTGGACTAGAAAGATTCTCTATTCTCAGTTATTACGACTTATTAACTTTCAGTCCTACAAGATTAAATCAGGGTTAGTTATGAACTATCAAGCTTCTTATTCTCAGAAAGATTTTCATAGTGTTATCACTCCTGAACAATTCAATCATATCATCGAAGCTATTGCTGATGGTCGGTATTCTTGGGCTTGTGTGCTGATTTTACGTTATATTGGTTATAATCCAATCCATTATATTCCTCAACGTACTTACAGCCGATTAATTAAAGAAAACCGTCAAATTTCTGCACTGGTAACAGCTAGTAAACAAAAAACGAAAGCTGATATTCAAGCTTCTGTCAATAGTCCTAATTACAGAGATTTATCTCAACTTATAACCGCAGGAGAAAGGTAGACTCAACTGTAAATGATTTCGGATACCTGTTGTTATATATCCCATGCTAAAGTTAGTATGGGGTATTTTATAGTATGGCAGGGAATTAGTTTGAATATTAGCCAATAGATAGATGAAAATTATGATAATTTTTGCCAGTCTAGAAGACAGAGTAATCTTTAATTCATGAAGATATAAGACAATGGCTAAAATATTACAGTCCAATACCGATATTTATCAAATTGATGTCAAGTTGCTTCTGGAAGATATTACTCCAGAGCAAACAGAGGTTTTTTTAGGGGGTTATTGCGATATTGATTTATTCAAAAATAAGTTAAAAAAACAAAATATCAGTGGAGATGATAAATACAGTAAGCAGAAAATTAACAGTATAGATAATTCCAAAAAAACCTACTTTAATGGGGTATCTATACCCAGGAAAGGAAACACTGTAATTATATACGAATAATATAAAGATATAAATAATATAAATATGAAAAATAAAATTTTTGCCACTATAGACGGTAATGAAGCTGTTGCTCAGGTTGTTTATCAATTAAACGAGGTAATTGCTATTTACCCTATTACACCATCTTCACCTATGGCTGAATGGTCTGATACTTGGATGAATGAGGGAAAACCGAACATTTGGGGAACTGTTCCCTCAGTGGTGCAGTTACAGAGTGAAGGGGGGGTTGCTGGTGCTGTACACGGTGCTTTACAGACGGGTTCACTGACAACCACATTTACAGCTTCCCAGGGATTGATGTTAATGCTCCCAAATATGTATAAAATTGCGGGAGAGCTTACACCTACAGTATTTCATATTGCGGCGCGATCGCTGGCAGTGCAAGCGCTCTCAATTTTTGGAGATCATAGTGATGTCATGGCCGCAAGAAGTACCGGTTTTGCTATGTTGTGCGCTGCTTCTGTGCAAGAAGCCCATGATTTTGCCCTTATTTCTACACGCGCAAGTTTAGAATCACGGATACCTTATTTACATTTTTTTGATGGTTTTCGCACTTCTCACGAAGTAGATAAAATAGAAATATTAACAACTCAAGACTTAGAGAAATTCATTCCCATAGAGTTAGTAATTGCCCATCGTTTACGAGCTTTAACACCTGATAACCCGGTATTACGAGGAACGGCACAAAACCCTGATGTTTATTTTCAAAGCAGGGAAACGGTAAATTCTTTTTATTTAGCTTGTTCAGATATAACTCAAAGGGTCATGGATGAATTTTTAGAAATGACAGGAAGAGAATATAAAATATTTGATTATTATGGACATTCAGCAGCAGAAAAAATCATTATTCTCATGGGTTCTGGTTGTGAAACCGTCCAGGAGACTGTAGATTATCTTAACCAACACGGGGAAAAAGTTGGAGTAATCAAAGTGAGATTATATCGTCCCTTTGATGTCCAAAAATTTATTGATTCTCTGCCCAAAACTACCCGCAGTATTGCAGTTTTAGATAGAACAAAAGAACCGGGTGCTATTGGTGAACCTTTATATTTAGATGTGGTGACAGCGTTAGCAGAAAACCAAATTAATCAAATTAAAGTTGTTGGTGGTAGATATGGTTTATCATCTAAAGAATTTACACCGACGATGGTAAAATCAGTATTTGATAATTTAGATATTGAAATACCAAAAAATCATTTTACGATTGGAATTAATGATGATATTACACATACTAGTTTAGGATATAATCCAGAATTTAATATTGAACCGGATAATATAGTCAGGGCAATTTTCTACGGTTTGGGTGCAGATGGTACAGTGAGTGCAAATAAAAATTCAATTAAAATTATTGGAGAAGAAACTGATAATTATAGCCAAGGTTATTTTGTTTATGATTCTAAAAAATCTGGTTCTGTAACGGTTTCTCATTTGCGCTTTGGCTCTGAGAAAATTCGCTCTCATTATTTAATTACGAAAGCCAATTTTATCGCTTGTCATCAATGGGACTTTTTAGAAAAATTCCCGATCTTAAAAGAGATAATTCCTGGTGGTACTTTTTTATTAAATGCACCTGATCATCAAGATGAAATTTGGGATAAATTACCAGCTTCCATACAGCAGGAGATAATTAATAAAAATCTCAACTTTTATGTGATTAATGCCTATAAAGTCGCTCGTGAAGCGGGAATAGGTGGACATATTAACATAGTTATGCAGGTTTGTTTCTTTGCTATTTCCGGTATTTTACCAAAGGCAGAAGCTATTGCTAAAATTAAGGAATCTATCCATAAAACCTACGGTAAAAAAGGTGAAGAAATTGTCGAATTGAATATTAAAGCAGTTGATAAAACTCTGGAAAATCTTCATCAGATTATAGCCAAAGCAGCAAAAACAGAACTATCATCTATTCCCGAACCTACAGCAGATTTTGTTCATAATGTATTAGGTAAAATCATAGCCCGTCAAGGAGATGATTTACCCGTGAGTGCATTACCAATAGATGGTACATATCCCACGGGAACATCTAAATGGGAAAAACGCAATATTGCGGCAGAAATTCCTGTTTGGGATAGTGACGTTTGTATTCAATGTGGTAAATGTGTAATGGTGTGTCCTCATAGTGTAATTCGTGCTAAAGTATATGCAGCAGAAGTATTAGAAAATGCACCAAAAACTTTTAAAAGTGCCAATGCGAAAGAACATGATTGGCATAATTTAAAATTTACCATTCAAGTAGCAGCGGAAGATTGTACAGGTTGCGGTATTTGTGTTGATATTTGTCCTGCAAAAAATAAGGCCGAACCTCGCAGAAAAGCCATTAATATGGAACCACAAAGACCATTGCGAGAACAAGAGCGAGAAAACTGGGATTTCTTCTTAAATATTCCTAACCCAGATAGAAAAAATTTGCAGTTGCATCATATTAATCAACAACAAATGCAAGAACCTTTATTTGAGTTTTCTGGTGCTTGTGCGGGATGTGGAGAAACACCCTATATTAAATTAGTAACACAATTATTTGGCGATCGCATGATCGTCGCTAATGCCACCGGTTGTTCATCTATCTATGGGGGTAATTTACCCACCACTCCTTGGACAAAAAACGCCGCAGGTAGGGGTCCTGCATGGTCTAATAGTTTATTTGAAGATAATGCCGAATTTGGCTTAGGTTTCCGCATTTCTATAGATAAACAAGGGGAATTTGCAGCCTATTTACTTCAACAATTTGCACCAGAAATAGGTGAAACTTTAGTAACAGATATCCTCAATGCTGAACAAAAAGATGAAGCAGATATTTATGAACAACGAGAACGAATTTCTCTTCTCAAACAAAAATTAGATCAACTTCTCGAATCTATAACCAAAAGCAATCTCAAATCCCAAATCCAAAATTTAAAATCCTTAGCTGATTATTTAGTTAAAAAAAGTGTTTGGATCATTGGTGGTGACGGTTGGGCTTATGATATTGGTTATGGTGGTTTAGATCATGTAATTGCTAGTGGCCGCAACGTTAATATTTTGGTATTAGACACAGAAGTTTATTCTAATACCGGAGGTCAAATGTCTAAATCTACTCCTAAAGGTGCAGTTACAAAATTTGCAGCAGGTGGTAAAAGAACAACTAAGAAAGACTTGGGTTTAATGGCTATGACCTATGGTAATGTTTATGTTGCTAGTGTAGCAATGGGTGCAAAAGATGAACAAACTTTAAAAACTTTTTTAGAAGCTGAAGCTTATAATGGTCCATCCTTAATTATTGCCTATAGTCATTGTATTGCTCACGGAATTAATATGAGTACAGCAATGCAAAATCAAAAAGCCGCTGTGGACTCTGGACGCTGGTTATTATATCGTTATCACCCCGACCGCATTAAACAGGGGAAAAACCCTCTACAACTCGATTCCCGCACTCCTAAGATACCAATAGAAAATTCCATGTATATGGAAAATCGTTTTCAAATGTTGACGAAAATTAATCCAGAAACAGCAAAACAACTTTTAAAAGAAGCACAAGTTGATGTTAACAATCGGTGGCAAATGTATCAATATTTAGCCGCAGGAAAATTGCAAGAAACCTAAATCAGAACTCAGGAAAAGGAAGAAAATCATTAAATTACCAAATTATTAACCCAAATTATTAACCCAAATTATTAACCCAAATTATTAACCCAAATTATTAAAATTATGAATTTAACTACCACATATTTAGGCTTAGAATTAAAATCACCTTTAGTTCCTTCCGCTTCTCCACTTTCACGGGAAATTGATAATATTAAAAGTATGGAAGATGCGGGTGCGGGTGCTGTGGTTATGCACTCATTATTTGAAGAACAATTAACTTTAGAAAAATCCCAACTTCATCATCATCTCAGTTATGGTACAGAAAGTTTTCCCGAAGCTTTAACCTATTTCCCCGATATAACTAATTTTCGGGTAGGACCTGAAGAATATTTAGATCATATTCAGAAAGCTAAGGAAACAGTAGATATTCCCATTATTGGCAGTCTTAATGGTTGTTCTGTTGGTGGTTGGACTAAATATGGTAAACTCATGGAAGAAGCGGGGGTATCAGCACTAGAATTAAATATTTATGATGTTCCTACAGACCCAGATTTAATAAGTGCAGAAATTGAACAGAATTATATTGATATTCTCACATCGGTGAAAGCCGCAGTTACCATTCCTGTAGCTGTTAAACTCAGTCCCTATTTCACTAATATGGCAAATATGGCCAAACGTTTAGATCTTGCCGGTGCTGATGGTTTAGTATTATTTAATCGCTTTTATCAACCAGATATTAATTTAGAAATTCTAGAGGTTGAACCTAATGTATTATTAAGTACCCCCCAAGCCATGCGTTTACCTCTGCGCTGGATAGCCATTCTCTATGGACATATTCACGGTAGTCTTGCTGCAACTAGTGGTATTCATAATGCTCAGGATGTAATTAAAATGCTGATGGTAGGCGCAAATATTACTATGCTTTGCTCTGTATTATTGCGGAGAAAAATTACTTATATACAGTGTTTAGAAAAAGACCTGCGTGAATGGATGGAAATACACGAATATGAATCTGTACAACAAATGCAAGGTAGTATGAGCCAGTTAAATTGTCCTCATCCTAGTGCTTTTGAACGCGCTCAATATATGAAGGCTTTACAAACTTATAATCCAGATTCGGGTAGAGTTTATACAAAAAGTTAGGTAATAGGTAATAGGTAATAGGTAATAGGTAATAGGTAATAGGTAATAGGTAATAGGTAATAGGTAATAGGTAATAGGTAATAGGTAATAACTAAAAACTAACAAATAATGAAAAAACGTATTGGTATTCTTACTAGTGGTGGTGACTGTCCTGGGTTAAATTGTGTGATTCGCGCCGTTGTCAGTCATGCAATACAGACTTATGATTGGGAAGTGGTGGGTATTCCCTACGCGACTCAAGGACTGCTAGAGCGGAAAACTGTCCCTTTAAGTATCCACAGTTGGAATTTGCACGGTATTGACCCGCTGCTCAACATGGGGGGAACAATTTTAGGTACTATTAATCAAGGAGATACCTTAGCCCATGCTGATGAAATATTATCAGGTTATGAAGCGATCGCTTTAGATGCTTTAATTGCTATTGGTGGAGATGGTAGTTTAAATATTATTCACCAATTAGCAGTTTTAGGTAATTGGCATTTAGTCGCTATTCCTAAAACTATTGACAATGATGTCGCTTTTACAGAACGTTCCATTGGCTTTGATACCGCAGTTAATACCATTGTTGATGCTATTAATCGGCTTACATTCACTGCTGCTAGTCATGACCGAGTCATGATTATCGAAGTTATGGGACGGACTGCGGGACATTTAGCATTATACTCAGGAATTGCTGGCGGTGCTGATGTGATTTTAATTCCCGAAGTTCCCTATAGTATTCAGGGTATATGCAATCATTTAGGGGAATTACGCCATGGCCGTGACGGCCAAAGCGATGGCTGGTACAGGAAATTTGCTATTATTGTCGTATCTGAGGGTGTATCTGTTTCTGCGGAAGATACAGATGGTGCTGCTAGTTGTATGATTGATAAATGTGGTAAAGGTCAATACATTGCCGAAAAAATCGCTAATGGTAGTAATTATTTAATTGATACTAGGGTTTCTGTGTTAGGACATATTCAGCGCGGTGGTATTCCCTCAGCTTTAGACAGACTCACAGCTACTATGTTTGGTAAAGTTGCGGTTGATTTAATTGCTCAAGAACAGTACGACAGAATGTTAGCTTGGCAAAATGGAAAAGTTGTAACTTTCCCCATTGAAGATGTTATCAATCATAATCCCTCCCTTGTTGATCCTCACGGTGATTTAATCCGAACCGCTCAATGTTTAGGGATTTATACTGGTGAAGAAGTCTAAGTAGTTTAATTTAATCTCTCAATAACACAATCAACTTGAGCGGGCAAGATGCCCACACTACAAGATTTTTATTGAAAATGCTATTTTCCTGCTTCCGCAAGTGCTTCTAAATGAAAAGCCACATTTTTAAGTGCCATTTGAATTTCGTTACTGTAACCAATACTTCTCCACCTTGGGGTTGTGGCATTGTCTAGCGCGGTTGTATCAAGGTATTGTGCAAAAACTATCAGTTTTTCGGTGTCTGTTGCTGCTGTTGCCAAATTTTCTAAAAATTCTTGAGGTGTCATAGATTTGCCAGAAAAGGGTAAAAGTCTCAGAAATCAGTCAATTGTATGAGCATAAGTTGTGTAATCTCAAAAATCTGTCCAAAATATCCAAATATTCATTCAAATATTCATTCAATCACGACTTTACTCCTGTCTTCAAGACACTATGGTAACACTCACCAAGGCTAAATCCCTGACTACAAACAGAGGACAAGATTTAATTTTTCCAGTAATTCTTGATTGCTATAGGGTTTTAATAAAATCGCGGCAACTTGAGCTTCATTATCTGGTTCTATATTGCGTCCACTACAAGCAATTATTTGCACTTGGGGATTAATTTCTTTTAATTTGCAAATGGCGGCATTTCCATCCATTTCTGGCATCATTATATCCATTAATACTAGTTTGATTTTGTCCTGATTTTGGGTATATATATCAATAGCTTCTTTGCCATTTCTAGCAGTGATAATTTGATAATTGTAGTTCTCTAAAATGGTTTTTGTAACTTCAATAATTTGGGCTTCATCATCTACCAATAAAATCAACTCTCCCCGTCCTTGATACATTTTATGATCATCGGATTTTAAAAGTGAAATTTCCTGGTTTATTGATGGTAAAAATACCTGAAATTTGCTACCTTTTCCAACTTTACTATCAACATTAATAAACCCCTTGTGGCTTTTAATAATTCCTTGCACTGTTGATAGTCCTAATCCTGTTCCTTTACCAAAGTCTTTAGTAGTAAAAAATGGCTCAAATATTCTTTCTAATATTTCCGGTGACATTCCTATACCCGTATCCGTAACAGTAATAACAATATAATTCCCACCTTTAGCATGACAATTGATTTGCTGGATCTCCTCATCAATATATAAATTTTGCGCAGAAATAGAGAGATGTCCACCATTGGGCATAGCATCAGCAGCATTAACGACTAAGTTCATTACTACTTGATGCAGTTGGGTTTTATCCCCATAAACTGGATATAGTTGGGGAGAAAGATAGGTAGAAAATTTGATAGATTTGGAAACTGTTTGTTTGGCAAACTGTATAGTATCATTAATCAAATCATTAACTTGTAAAATCGTATATTTACCTTCAAATCCTCTAGCAAAGGATAACAGTTGTTTGACTAAAGCTGCTCCTTGTTTAGCATTATTTTCAATGATTGTCAGCATTTGTAAAACACGATTATTGTCTTGATAAAATCTAGCTTTAAGTAATTGAGCAGATCCTAAAATCGGAGTTAAGATATTATTGATATCGTGAGCAATACCACCAGCTAAAATACCTATACTTTCCAATCTCTGAGCGCGGAAATACTGCTGTTGTAGTCGTTTCTTTTCTGTAATATCAGTATCTACTGTCAGAATAGATTTGGGTTGTCCATCAGTATCTAACATTAATGTCCAGCGACTTTGAACAATAATTTCCTCCCCTGATTTTGTTTTTTTGTATAATTCACCCTCCCAGCTTCCAGATTTAAATACAGTTTTCAGGGCTGCTATTTCTTGTTCATTATCATTGGATTTATAGAAAATATCCTGGGTATTTCTCACTAAAACTTCCTGACTTTGCCAACCATAAATCCTTTCTGCTCCCTGATTCCAAAAGATGATTTGAGATTTTAAGTCTCGCACTAAAATTCCATCAGTAGCGATATCTAAAAGGGCAGCTTGTTCAGATATTTTCCGTTCTGTTTCCTTGCGGTCGGTAATGTCTCTAGTTGTGCCAATCATTCGTAGCGGCTGACCATTTTCATCATAGTGGAGTTTAGCCCTAGTACCCAACCACCTGAGACTACTATCACTAGATATCACCCGATATTCACAGGACAAATCAACTCCTTTCTCAAAAGTCTTATGCACACAATGACGAAAATGCTCACGATCTTCACTGTATATTAAATTGAGAAATTCTGCGTCTATAGGAGACAAAGCATGACCAGATAGACCACACATTAAACCCATATTTGGAGACCAAAAAACCTCATTCTTTTGGATATGCCAATCCCATATCGCTGTATTCCCCGCTGCCATTGCTAAACTAAGTCGTTCTTCACTTTCTTTCAATGACTGTTGAATATTTTCCCGTTCAATAATTTCCTGTTGTAACCGCTCATTAGCAATTATTAACTCTGCCGTGCGTTCCGCTACTTTGATTTCTAAAAGGTCACTATTTTGACGTAGTGCAGCTTCTAATTTTTCCCGTTCATGAAGTGCAGCGTGCTGTTCACTAACATCAGATATTGACCAGAGAAAACGAATGCTTTTATTTAGATGATCATACAAAGGATTAACTCTGACTTTGCTAGGAAAAGGTGAACCTTCACGAGGACATAAATACATTTCCCATTCCTGTAAATTCTGCAATTTCCCTAACCTGGATACAAAATCAAAAGGGCATTTGTCAGCAATATACACCACTAATGGCTTACCAATAAGTGCCTTTTGAGGGACAGATAATAAGAATGATGCAGCTTGATTAGCCTCTTGAATCACACCTAAACTATCAGTTACAAAATAACCATTGGGTGCAAATTCAAATAAATTTTGATAACGCAGTCTTTCTGCTTCGGTAATTTCCCGAGCCAGGATTAGTTGTTCATTTTGTTGACGCAGTTCCTCTTCCGCAATTTGCAATTCTTCTAAGGTTTCTTGAAGTTCTTCATTAACTTTTGGATGATCAGCAATTTGTTTTTCTGCCCATGCTTGCAAAGCATTAGAAAGTTGCCCACGGATTACTTCTATTTGTTGATTAACTGGGTTGTGTTCTGTCGTTGATTCTGCAAAATTTTCACGCAATGCTTGCATTCTACCAACTATTTTTTCTATATTTAAGGCTTGTAATAAGTTCTTCTCTGTGATGATACCTATTAATTTCCCTGCATTATCTACTATTGGTAAATGCTGAATACAATACTGCTCTAAAAGGGTGAATGCTGTTAAAATCTGCTCAGATGCTGATGCTTTTAAAGTAATTAGTGGCTGAGTCATCACTTCAGCTATTTTTACCCCTAATAGGTTGATATTTAAGGCAATTACTCTCAATACATCTTTAATGGTAAATATTCCTTGCAACTCGTTTTGATTTACTACTAAAACATAGTCGTTTGCTGTTTTAAGTGGGTTATTAACTTGATAATTTGGTGATTGATTTATTAAGTTAATAGCATCCATAACACAACTATCGGAACTAATAGTTAAAGGAGAATAATCAATGATTTGACCTAAACTAGGTAAGTTAATAAATTGCTGGTGAAAACCGTTATTTAATGAATCCATTGGTTTGATATCAGGGGTAGATGTTGTTGTCACTAATTTTATACTTATAAAACTCTAATAATGAGTAGCTAATCAATTTGATAGATATGAATACTTTGGTTTTGGAGAATTAGAAGATTTATTTCTATCAAAATAGAAAGTCAAATCTGGCACAATTTGGTACTAGAGATATAATGGAGATATAATTCGATTATAAACTTCCTCCTTAGATTGTAACCTGAAAACTTGATATATAAAGTTTTAATTTTATAAATATTTCCCATGGTGAGTATTCACAATTACTATATATAGTTTTGTGAAGACATCGGCAGAAAGGAAGATTTATGTTGAATTTTTTTTCATACCAATTACCAAGAATGTAAAGCTCTTAACTGGGGTGTTTTCTTAACTTGGTGGGCTTGCATTCTGGTGAGGACATCATCTAAAATACCCACAGCTTCAACAATATAAGCACCTTTGTTCAGCATAACACATTCTGCTCGTTCTGACATGGCCGCATCGGTAATTTCTGCCCGTGAAGGCATTCCATGTTTGACGAGATTTTCTAATACTTGGGTTGCCCAAATTACGGGTATATGGGCAGCTTCGCATAACCATAATATTTCCTCTTGAATTTCCGCTAGACGTTGATAACCAATCTCAATAGCTAAATCTCCCCTAGCAATCATAATTCCAAAGGGTTGTTTACCTGCGGCTTGAATAATTAATTCTGGAAGATTGCTAACGGCTAGGGGTGTTTCTATTTTAGCAACTATGGCAGGTATGGGAGAATTTTCTGGTAATCTTGCTGTTAATTCCTGTTGTAAAAGCTGAATATCTTCAGCAGTTTGTACATAGGAATAGCCGATAATATCAACTTGAGCCGCATGACTAGCAATAAAGTCTAAATCCTGCTTATCTTTTGCCGTCAGGGAACTCAAATGCAAATCAGTCTCAGGAAAATTGATGCCTTTTTCTGGTAATATCTTTTCACCTTTAAGCCGCGCATGGGTGATTTTTAACCATACACCCTGGGGTGTAATTGACTCTACATAAGCGCCAATACGTCCATCATCAATCCAAACTATTGTGCCAACTTTGAGTTCTTTTAATACCTCTGGCATTGTACAACTAACTTGAAAATATTGAGAATTAATTGCAGTTGGTAAATCCTGGACCAGGAGGAGAGATTCACCTTTAAATATCCGCTGTTTGGGGCTGGGGGTAAGAGCAGATTTAATTCGGGCTTTGGGACCACTCAAGTCCATGAGAATTTTACAGACAGATCCTAATTCTAATTCTGCTTGTTTGACATGATTAATCATTGCTAACCACTCAACAGATGTATCATGAGCGCAATTTATTCTAACACAGTTTGTGCCTTGACGAATTATATTTTCTATAAATTCATAATTAGTCGCGGCTTCATTTGGTAACGTCACCATAATTCGGACGCGACGCTTATCGACCGTGTTACCAAATAAATCTTCAGTATTTTGTTGCAGCAAGCGATCGCCTTCAAAAAATAATTCCAAAGCAGGATGTATAATTGTTGAGTCTTGTTCTGGGCGACAAACTGCCTGTAAGGTGGCAATGACAGCATCTAAAGTCGGTAAAACCTTAGCTTCTATCCTCCCTAAAGAGGATAAACCCCAAGGCATTAAGGCCGCTTGTAGTTCTCTTAAATCGTGTCTTCTCAGTGCTAGATAATAGGCCAAATTGAGGCTACTTTTAATGAAAGATTGACGGTGAATTTGCTTTTTCCATTGTTGAAATATTTCTGTTCCTTCTTCACTAATAGATTGACGAAGTTCCTGTAATGTGGTAAGCAAAATACAGGGATTAGATAAGTCTAAATCTAGATTTGTTGTTTGCATATTGGTTAGTTGTCAGTGGTAAGTTGTTAGTTGTAAAACTATTACCTATTACCCATTACCCATTACCCATTACCCATTACCCATTACCCATTACCTATTCCCCTTTTTCTGCTTTGGCAATTTCTAACATTGTTTTGATCACAGAATCAGGATTTAGACTAATAGAATCTATACCTTGTGCAACGAGGAAACGAGCAAATTCTGGATAATCACTGGGCGCTTGTCCACAAATACCGATTTTGCGGCCATTTCGTTTAACTGTAGTTATGGCTTTAGCAATTATTCGTTTTACAGCTTCATTGCGTTCATCAAATAAATGTGCAACTAATTCAGAATCTCGATCTAATCCTAATGTTAATTGGGTTAAGTCATTAGAACCAATGGAGAAACCATCAAATACTTGGCTAAATTCATCAGCTAATAAAACGTTACTGGGTAATTCGCACATGACGTAAACTTCTAAGGCATTTTCACCTTTAACTAAGCCATTTTTTGCCATTTCTGCTAATACCTGTTTTCCTTCTTCGGGAGTACGACAAAAGGGAACCATCAAAATCATATTGGTTAAACCCATTTCATTTCTTACCCGTTTCATGGCTTGACATTCTAAAGCAAAACCTTCACGATAACGAGGATCATAATAACGAGAAGCACCACGCCAACCAATCATCGGATTTTCTTCTTTGGGTTCAAATTGTCTACCTCCTAAAAGATTAGCATATTCATTACTTTTGAAATCAGACAATCTCACAATTACAGGTTTAGGATAAAATGCTGCTGCAATTGTACCGATACCTTGGGCTAATTTAGTAATAAAAAATTCGGCTTTGTTTTCATATTGTGCCGTTAATTCGCTAATTTTATATTTGGCAAGTTCGTCTTCTAATTTGTCAAAATGTAATAATGCTAAAGGGTGGGCTTTAATATGGTTAGCAATAATAAATTCCATTCTCGCTAAACCAACACCATCATTAGGAATTGCTGTCAAACCCAAAGCCTCCTCTGGATTACCCACATTCATCATAATTTTAGTGCGGGTACGGGGTAAATTATCTAATGGTAATTCTTGGATGTCAAACTTTAATAAACCTGAGTAAACTTGACCCGTTTCCCCTTCGGCACAACTAACAGTAATCTCTTGTCCAGTTTCTAAAATTGTAGTTCCATTTCCGCAACCAACGATAGCAGGAATGCCCATTTCTCTAGCAATAATTGCTGCATGACAGGTTCTGCCTCCAGAGTTAGTGACAATAGCACTGGCTTTTTTCATGATTGGTTCCCAGTCCGGGTCTGTGCGATTGGTAACTAGCACTTCTCCGGCTTGGAAAAGGTTAATTTGATGGACATCAAGTATGATTCTAGCTTTACCTTGACCGATCATTTCGCCCACGCTACGACCTGTTAATAAAACTTGACTTTTTTCCTTGAGTTGATAAGTTCTGAGAACGGTTTTTGATTTTTGAGATTGAACTGTTTCTGGTCTAGCTTGGACGATAAATAATTCACCAGTTACCCCATCTTTTGCCCATTCAATATCCATTGGTGTGGTTATTCCCCGAATTTGGGAATAATGATCTTCAATGATACAAGCCCAGTCAGCTAATTGTAATATTTCTTGATCATTGAGGGCGAATTGATGACGTTCAATTTCAGGAACACGAACATTTTTAGTTAATTTTGACCCACCTATGTCATAAATCATTTTAATTTCTTTTGTTCCCAAACGCTTTTGGAGGATGGGCTTATAACCCTGTTTTAAAGTGGGTTTAAATACTAAGTATTCATCGGGATTAACAGCGCCTTGAACAATAGTTTCACCCAAACCATAAGCAGCGGTAATTAAAGCTGCATCTTGAAAACCTGTTTCCGTATCAATAGAGAACATTACTCCAGAAGATGCTAAATCAGAACGTACCATTTTTTGGACACCGACAGATAAAGCCACTTCAAAATGATCAAAACCTTTAATTTGTCGGTAGGAAATCGCCCTATCTGTAAAAATAGAAGCAAAACATTTATGACAAGATTCTAATACTCCTTGCAGTCCATGAACATTCAGGTAAGTTTCTTGTTGTCCCGCAAAACTCGCATCTGGTAAGTCTTCGGCTGTGGCACTAGAACGTACAGCTACATCAGTATTAATACCATATTCTGCACATAAACTTTGATAGGAATTAGCGATCGCTTCTTGTAATTCTAGCGGAAATGGAGTTTCTAACATCAATGATCTGGCTTTTTTTCCACATTCCCGCAGATTATCCATATCTTCGACATCTAAATGTGCAAAAATCTTCCTTAATTTTACCTCTAAACCAGCCGCAGTTATAAAATATCTATAAGCACCAGCAGTAGTCGCAAAACCATGGGGAACTTTCACCCCTTTGGAATTTAATTGTTGAATCATTTCCCCCAAAGAGGCGTTTTTACCACCTACCAAGGGAATATCTGCAATTCCCACGGAATTAAAGGGTAATACTAAAGCTTCTGGGATAGTTTGGCTATTTTCTTGATTGCGTTTAATTTCCAGCATCTTCTGAAATTCCTTAAATAGCTAATATTATTTAATTCAGAACCGAATTTAAATGTATATCTTTGAGAATGTTGCTGATATATTTGTATTCTAGACTATAATTCGACTTGAGAATAATATGGCGAAATAATACGTAATATATATAGGGTTTGCTGAATAAAATTTATTTTTACAAAGTTTTATTTTTACAAAGTGACATAAGTATAAATTCATCCTACTCTGTGATCTCTGCGGCTATGGGTGAGACAAATTCATACTTTTATTTAATTTAATTTATTTAATTTATTTAATTTAATTTATTTAATTTAATTTATTTATCACCAAATCTCACTTAAATCTAACACAAATCCCGGCAAAATATCCTCACCAGTTAATGTTTGCGGATTATCTAATTCTTCAACTCCACAATTAGGCCGATAAATAAATACTTGGCGTTGTTTTCTATCAATTAACCAAGCTAATTGTGTGCCATTGTCTATATATTCTTGCATTTTTTCTTTTAATGTAGATAAACTATCATTTTCTGAACGCAATTCTACTACAAATTCGGGACAAATAGGCGCGAATTTCTTTCTTTTGTCTGCGGGTATTATTTCCCATTTTGTCCGTTTTATCCATGCTGCGTCGGGAGAACGGACTGCACCATTAGGTAGGGTAAAACCACCACTAGAACCAAACCCTACTCCTGTACCATCTTGTTTTGTCCAAATACCTAATTCACCAATTAAATTAAAATTGCGTTGACCTGTTTCTGAATCTGTAGGAGACATAATGAATAAATCTCCAATTTGATTACGTTCGATTCTAAAATGACGATTTAACTGACAGAAATCAAAAAACTGATCATCTGTCATGACCATATTGGGTAGCATTTGTAATACCATTGGTAATATTTCTAAATCTACAGATAATTGTGTGTTCATGATCATTAAAAATGGTAAGATGATTCAGATCCCCGACTTCTTTTTAGTAGAAGTCGGAGATATTATGGTTCTAAAACTCTCCAGCTAAAGCAGGAATACACCGTTCACAGAGTAAAGGATGTTCTGCTGATTCACCAACATGGGGCGAATAATTCCAACAGCGATCGCATTTCTGATATAATTTACCATTATGGTCTTGTTCTGCGGCGTTGACTACCCCAATATCCCAATTATCCTCACCTTGAACTCGCAAAGTTTTTAATCCTTGTAATGTGTCAGGTGTATCTAATAATTGCACCTCAGAAGTGAGGAATAAATATCGTAATTCATCAATGCCATTACCGCTAACATTCAAAGGTTCAATAGCAGCGCGTAATTTTTCATCACTGAAATAAATCAAAGCAATAGCTTCTAAAGAAGAACCAATTAACTTTTCTACCCGCGCTTGTTCCAATACTTTATTAACATCACTGCGAATGCGTCGCAATGTTTTCCAAAATTCCGCTAATTCGGGATGATCCCATTCATCATTCACCTTAATCCAACCAGCTTGAAAAACTGATTTATATTGTGTTTCGTAGGGAATAAATTGCCAGATATCCTCCGCAGTATGACACAAAACGGGAGCGATCGCTTTAGCTAAATTTTCCAAAGCAATTTGCAAAACTGTTTGACAACTACGACGACGGAAAGCATCAGCAGAACTGATATATAATCTATCTTTCGCAATGTCTAAATAGAAATTTGACAAATCTACAACACAGAAATTCTGCACAGTTTGAAAAAAGCGGAAAAATTGGAAACTATCAAAAGCTTCCGTCACCTCATTAAACACCTCACGAATGCGATGCAGCATATATTTATCCAAATCTGGTAAATCATCAAAGGCTACAGCATCCTTCTGAGGATCAAAATCATGCAAACTACCCAATAAAAACCGTGCCGTATTGCGGATTTTATTCCTTACATCAGCTAATTGCTTGATGATATTACCACCCAAACGGACATCACCAGAATAATCTACCGAAGAAACCCACAACCGCAAAACATCAGCGCCATAAGCGGGTTCTTTTTTCTGGTCTTTTCCACCCAAAATCATTAATTGAGGGTCTACCACATTTCCCACAGACTTACTCATTTTCCGTCCATGTTCATCCAAGACGAAACCATGAGTTAAAACAGTTTTATAAGGTGCAATACCATTAACCGCTACACTAGTCAACAAAGAAGATTGAAACCAACCGCGATGTTGGTCAGAACCTTCCAAATACATATCCACAGGATAACACAACTCCGGTCTTTGCTTCGCCACCGCTGCCCAGGAAGAACCAGAATCAAACCAGACATCCATTGTATCAGTACCCCGGCGGTAAGTCTTGCCATGATTGCGGTATTGTTCCGGTAATAACTCCTCCACAGACAACTCCCACCAAGCATCAGAACCCCTGGCAGCGATGATAGCTTGAACATGATTAATCGTGTCCGCATTCAGCAAAATTTCCCCAGTTGCTTCATCATAAAACACCGGAATCGGCACACCCCAAGAACGTTGACGAGAAATACACCAATCCGATCTTTCTGCTACCATTGGCGTAATGCGGTTTTCACCTTGGGGAGGAATCCAGCGTACCGAGGAAATAGCCGTTAAAGCCTCATCCCTAAATCCTGCCACAGAAGCAAACCATTGTTCAGTAGCGCGGAAAATCGTCGGTTTCTTCGTTCTCCAGTCATAAGGATACTTGTGAGGATATGCTTCCTCCTTCAACAGAGAACCAACCTCATGCAAAGCGTCAATAATCGCTTGATTGCCTTCGCCCAAAACATTTAAGCCAGAAAACTTACCAGCTTCATCCGTAAAATTACCACTATCATCAACAGGAGCAAGAATCGGCAAACCGTAACGCTGACCAACGATGTAATCTTCTTGACCATGACCAGGAGCAGTATGTACCAACCCAGTCCCCGACTCAGTAGTGATATAATCACCACCAACCACAACCGGACTTTCACGGTCAAAAAGAGGATGACGGTAAATAGTACCTTCCAAATCCTTGCCGACAAATTTGGCTTTTACCGTTAACTGCATATTCAACTTAGTAGCTAAATCTGCTACCAAATCAGCCGCAACAATCAGATATTTGGGAAGTTGTTTTCGTTTTCCCTCTGTTGCTAGATGTCCCAAAGCTTGCATATAGTCAGCATCTTGACCAAGTTTATTTTGCTGCGGTCTGCCTTTTGCTTCCCAAATTTCTCTAGCTCTATTTTCAACGTCTTGTTTTGTAAGTCCGTGTTCTAGTTCTAGTAAAGCCTGCATATAGTCAGCATCTTGACCAAGTTTATCCTGCTGCGGCCTGCCTTTTGCTTCCCAAATTTCTCTAGCTCTATTTTCAACGTCCTGTTTCGCAAATTCCTGTCTAGTTGACACTAAAGCATATTCCAACGCACCATTTACAGCCACAGCCAAATTACCGGGGATAGTCCAGGGGGTAGTAGTCCACACAGCCACGCCCAAATCAGGCAGGAACGGCTCTAAAACTGATTTTAATAGTTCCGTAACCTTCACCACCGGAAAAGCGGCGTAAATGCTGCGAGAAACGTGACCTTCAGGATATTCTAACTCAGCTTCGGCTAAAGCGGTTTTAGAACTAGGACTCCAGTGTACAGGCTTGAGACCGCGATAAATATAACCTTTGAGGAACATTTCCCCAAAAACGCCAATTTGCGCGGCTTCGTATTCTGGCTGTAGAGTTAAATAAGGATTTTCCCAATCACCCCAAATCCCATAGCGTTTAAAACTTTCTCGTTGCTCATCTACGGTTTTTAGTGCGAACTGTTTCGCTTTTTGACGCAATTGCAAAGGAGTGAGATTTTGGCGTTCTGCCTGTTTCATATTTTGCAGAACTTTCAACTCAATGGGCAACCCGTGACAATCCCAGCCAGGAACGTAACGAATCTTACGACCTTTTAGCAATTGGTAGCGGTTAATAATATCTTTGAGAATCTTATTTAAGGCATGACCAATATGTAATTGACCGTTAGCATAGGGAGGACCATCGTGCAGTATAAATAATTCGCCGGGGTTGTTTTCAGCCAGTTGAGAATAAATGTTGTTTTCTGCCCAGAATTTTTGGATTTCCGGTTCGCGCTTAATGGCGTTTGCCCGCATATCGAAGTTAGTCTTGGGTAAGTTGACGGTATCTTTGTATTTTCCAGTTTCGGTCACAGGTTCATGCCTAAATGTAGGTGTGCAGGTTATCCGATCAATTATAAGTCGTCGGTTGGGTTGAGAAAACCCAACAACGGTTATTGGTATTTTGGGGTTAATTTTTTGTTTTTGCAGGTTTACAACATATACAATATATAAAGTTACCCACAATAGACTTATGACACTAACCCTCAGCTTACCACCAGAATTAGAACAGTATTTAATACAGGAAGCACAACAACAAGGTCTTTCTGTGGAAACTTATACATTGCAACTTATTCAAAAATCTATTTTCCAATTAGAGAAAAATTCATCTCTTGAAGAAACACCCACAGAAATTGTCATTGAAGGTATTCATCAGGGAATAAAGGAAGCATTAAGTGGACAAACTATACCTCTTTCACAAATGTGGGAAGGAATAGATGCAGAATAATGAACCACTATCAATTGAAATTGCTATTACTCCTCGTTTTCAAAGAGATTTGCGAGAACTAGCTAAACGCTATCGTTCCATTCGTTGAAATAATTGAACAAGCAATAGCTCAATATGAAGAAGAAAATACCATTCCAGAACAATAAAAATATAAAATTCAACTACTTGAGTAAATAGAAATTAATGAATATATTCAACGTAATTTTGAAAATCAATTTCATCTCTAATTAAATGTTCCCAAAAACGATATTGCCATATAGTCCGTTGTTTTTTCTTTTTTCTAGATATAGATATATTTTCTGGTGAACTAGTTTCACATTGACGACTAAAATAACTTTTAATTAACCGCCAACGAGTAGAAAAATCATGATCATTTTCTGGTAATGTCCAAATACAGTGGAGATGATCAGGTAAAATAACAGTAGCATCTATAATAAATGGATGTTTCTGCATTACATAACCAAAAGCATCTCTTAATCAGGATTTATGCAGTAGTAAAGCACCCTACCAATGTGCCAGTTGCGTAAGTCCTGATAATATGTTGGTGGGTGATGTTGGGTTTCGTTCCTCAACCCAACCTACAAATATTGGCGGTTATAAAGAATGAGTAATTATAATATGTCGGTGGGTGATGTTGGGTTTCGTTTAGGTTTAATCACAAATCCAAAATTATCAGATAAAAGCCTTGCTTGTGCTAAATGGCTACAAATGCTAATTTTTTCAGGGCGGAGTTTGGGTTACATAACTGGTTGCTCACAAATCAAAAATAACTCAACAAAGATACAATTTTATTAGGTGGAAAATACCCACCTAATTATTTACCAAATATAGAAAATATCAGTTATTCAACTGTTACTGACTTCGCTAAGTTCCTCGGCTGATCTACATCCAAACCCCGCCGCGCCGCAATATGATAAGCTAATAATTGCAACGGTATAACTGTGAGAATTGGTGACAGAATTTCCTCTACTTCCGCAACCGGAATTAAATCATTAAATATCTCCCCCGCTTCACTATCTTTAACAGATGTTACCCCAATTAAACGGGAATCTCTAGCCTTTGCTTCTTGAGCATTAGAAATCACCTTTTCATATACATTACCAGGAACAGCGATCGCTACTACAGGAACTTTAGCATCTAATAACGCAATTGGTCCATGTTTCATTTCCCCCGCAGGATAACCCTCCGCGTGAATATAGCTAATTTCCTTTAATTTTAAAGCTCCTTCTAAAGCAATGGGAAAATTAATTCCTCTCCCAATAAAGATAAAATCTTGCGTTTCTGCAAAATCATGTACTAAATGCTCAATATAACGTTCTTGAGTTTCTAAAATCGCTTCAATTTCCCCCGGTAATTCCCGTAAACCAGTGAGAATTTCCTCAAATCTAACAGCATTAATCTCATGACGACGATAAGCCAAATCTAGCGCCAAAGCATAAAAAGCCATCAATTGCGCTACAAAAGTTTTCGTCGCGGCCACACCAATTTCAATTCCCCCATGAGTATTGATAATATTTGTAACCATATTACCCAAACTACTTTCCGGGCGATTCGTGATTCCTAAAAGTCGCGCTTGATACTTAGCCTCTTTACCCTGTCTTCTTTCCTTCTCCATAGACAAAGCCGCCAAAGTATCAGCAGTTTCTCCCGACTGAGTTACGCCAATAGTTAGAGTATTAGGCGTTAGCGGTGATGGTGCATACCTAAATTCAGAAGCATATTGTACCTGAGTGGGAATTCCCGCCAATTGTTCTAATAAGTATTTACCCACTAATGCTGCGTGCCAACTTGTACCACAGGCGACAATTTGAATCTGTTCTATATCTGCGTAAAATTCGCTACCTAAACCGAAATTTACTGGTGATTGATCACTATTTACGCTCTCTTCCGTAGAAAAATAAGCCTCCAAACAATCCCGTACTACCCCCGGTTGCTCATAGATTTCCTTGAGCATAAAATGTTTGAATCCCTGCTTTTCTATCATAATAGGATTCCAGTTCAGGGTGCGAGGATGCTTTTTCAAGCGGTGTCCAGCGAAGTTATAGACCTCCACCCCCAAAGGAGTTAAACGAGCGATTTCGCCGTTTTCTAGGGTCAATACAGCGCGGGTATAGGGAACAATTGCCGGCGTATCTGAAGCACAGAAAAACTCACCTTGGCCAAAACCAATGACTAAAGGCGCTTGTTGACGAACTACAATCATTTCATCAGGGTAGTCAGCAGAAATAACAGCGATCGCATAAGCTCCCTCTAACTTACTTACAGCTTCCCTAACCGCGTCTAAAAACACAGAAGCGGAAACTTGAGTTTTAGAAGAATGCTTTAAACATTCAGCAATCAAATGAGGAATTACCTCTGTATCTGTTTCCGAACGGAATGTGTGACCTAAAGCCTTTAATTGTTCCCGTAACTCTCGATAATTCTCAATAATGCCATTTTGCACTACCGCTACCCGCAGAGCCGTATCTAAATGAGGATGAGCATTGTACTCTTCTGGTTTACCATGAGTTGCCCAACGGGTGTGACCAATACCAATTTGGGCAGGATTTTCCATTTGTTCCAGTTTAGAGCGCAAGTTGAGTAATTTACCCTTAGCCCGCACACAATGCACGTCACCTTCCAAAATAGTGGCAATTCCTGCCGAGTCGTAACCCCGATATTCTAACTTCTCCAGACCAGTCAGTAAAATATTTGTCGCTGCCTGGGTGCCTATATATCCGACTATTCCACACATTGCTTAAACAACTCCAATTACAGGATGATTAAATTTTAAGTATAGTTGCTGGGATACTTCAGCCACTTTAGCAAATAAAAGCAAATTAGTAATGGGTAATGGGTAATGGGTAATGGGTAATGGGTAATTGGTAATGGGTAATTGGTAATGGGTAATTGGTAATTGAAAACCAACTAACAAGTAACAACAAAAATGCTGAGGAATGAGAGAAGAATCTCAATATTTCTCCTCTTCTCACTCCCCAGCACTAAACTACCAAGAATTTAGAAATTTTAGAAATTTGAAATTCTTAGTAAGCCAAGCCCATACTGCGAGTTGTTTCAGCGCCTAAATAAACGCGAATACTCAAAAAGTCGGTGGGGCAAGCAGTTTCACACCGCTTACAACCTACACAGTCTTCAGTGCGGGGAGACGCAGCCACTTGAGCAGCTTTACAGCCGTCCCAAGGAACCATTTCTAGCACGTCAGTGGGGCAAGCGCGGACGCATTGTGTACAGCCAATGCAGGTGTCGTAGATTTTTACGGTATGAGACATTGAAAAACTTCTCCTCTTGGGTGTTCTTCTAGAATGACAAAATCATAATCAAGGCATAGTTTACCCCAGGGCTTGATAGCTTGTAAGCAAAAGGCTACATAACTTTAAACAATGTAATAGACACTTTGGACAATTTATCTACCAATATCCCTCTGATTCAGTCATAATCAGCAACATAGACATCAAGTCTTTACCTAAATCACCCTCTCCCATAAATGCCGATTTGTAAAGATATGTAAACTAATCGTGATTTTCCTAGAAGTTATCTACAGTACCTATAATTAATCATCTATACTAATTGTTCAGATACTTATCAAGTTATGATTTAATAAATATTAAATAATATAAAGTTATATGTAAATTATATTTTATATATTATACAATTTGACAAAATACGCTTAATCTTATTTATACAAAATCTAAGTTATAGCAAAAACATCCTAATTAGTGATCATAAGCTCAACAAGTATACCAGATAACATATTATGGAGCTAAATTCCTTACCCACAGAGGTAATTTTAACACATCCGCGTCAATCTCTTGGTAAATTACAGCTTGATTGGACACCTCAACCAGGAAACTATTTAGATTTTGAAGGTAAAACCTATGCAGTCTTGGAGCGTCTTCATAGGTATCAGCTTCAAGGTGGACGCTATATTTTATATAATATCGCTATTTACGTACAAACAGCCCAAAGACCAGAAGAAAAAACTTTAGTAGAGGGACGTTGGGTTATTGGTGATGCTACTTGTAACTATAATGCTCTTTCGGAAATTATTCGTTGTGCAGTTAACCCAGCAGGACCCTGTAAGTCCTGCCGTTTCTACGAAAGTTATTAGTCCATTACCCATTACCCATTACCCATTACCCATTACCCATTACCCATTACCCATTACCTCACCCACTGTCAGCCGAGTTCCATTGACAAAATCCCATCCTGACTGAGGCCGTTTACCCATTAATTGTACTTCTCGCAATAGCAATAAACCCTCACCAGTTTGGATAATTGCCCCTACTCCTTTAATAATATTAACTACTTCTCCTTCTTTCCCTGATACCATTGAGTTAGAGATTTTATGTATTTTTTCTCGTAACTGCTCTGGTAATTCTTCAATATACGGAATATCTAGGGGAATACTAGCAGTGATTTTAAATGGTTGGTTACGAAAAACAGTAGTACAATGAGGATAAAAGCCGCGAATTTGATTGTGTAATTGGATAGCACTTCGTCCCCAGTCCAAATTATAATCAGGCTTTTGAATCAAAGATGCGTAAGTAGCACAGTCATGATCTTGGGGAATAGGTTGAATTTCCTGACGTTCCAGTTTATACAGGGTTTCTATTAGTAAACCTGCACCAATAATAGCCAACTTTTCCCCTAAAATCTGAGCATTGTCTAGTAATTCAATCTCTGTAGTAGCTTTTAGAAGCATATCCCCTGTATCCATCCCCTTATCCATTAAAATAGTTGTAATTCCCGTTTCTTTTTCTCCGTTATATAAACTCCATTGAATTGGTGCAGCCCCCCGATATTGAGGTAAAATTGAACCATGTACATTAATGCAACCTAGCTTTGGCATATCTAATATCTTCTTAGACAGAATTTGACCATAAGCAATAACTACAAATACATCAGCTTCCATTTGTTTGAGTTGTGTTAAGGTTTCCACATCTTTTTTCACCCTCTCAGGTTGCCAAACTGGAATATGATGATCTGTAGCGTAAGTTTTCACAGGTGAAGGTGTTAATTTATTCCCACGTTCTCGACGTTTATCCGGTTGAGTGACAACGGCTAATACCTGAAAATCACTATTTCCTAAGAGTTTTTCCAAGGTGGGAACTGCAAAATCAGGAGTGCCAAAAAATACTACTTTCATTAGTTATTAATTATTAATCACGAGTCATAAGTCATTAATCAATATTAGGTGTGTTCCCCGTCGCTGACAACCGCAAAATCTAAATATCAATGGAATTATCTGTTCTGGCGAATTTGATTACAGAATTTTTGGTGGCAGGATATGAATTTTAAGGGTTTCATGGTATAGTGTCTACTATTAGTCTAGTGAAAATGGCCGAAATCAACTATGATGTCAAGTCAATTAGTTAAGTGATGCTAACCACTATCTTGGCTATGGAGGGAAAGCAAGCTACGCGGAGCGTTTTCTAAATCTTACAGGCTGCACTAACGCAAAGCGTCTCAAAGAGAAGTTATCGCTAATTGCATCTACTATTGATAGGTTTTGTGTATCTCACTCAGTTTTTGAATTGGCCATTTCTCTACTAAATCAAAATTGTTAAGTAATTACCCAAGTTGCAAATAAACTGTGTTTGCTTAATTCTAGCATTTACCAGTGTAAGTATAAATTATAAATTTGTGAATTTGGGTATGTGTATTTAGTGTTCTTGTTTATTTTTGATTGTGCATCAGTTGGTTTAAATTTGCCAAAAATAGATGAATTTTATTTGTATAAAGGTTTGACTATTACAGCAAGCTATATACAAAACAAGCTATTTTAGACTAGTTTGAACTAAGGTTATTTTGAATACCATTTAGTCAAATCAAAACTTAATGATGATCACTGTAAAAATCTCTATCTCTATATTCAAGTTAAGTTGAATATGGATGTTACTGGAAGTGACAGCAATGACCGTATTTATTAACAGATGTAATTTACTGTTAATTTTAATAACGTCCTTGTCCTTATGTATATTATGTAAAAATTATGAGAGGTTAATAGTGACACTAAAACTTTTGTAAAGCCTTGTAACATTTGCCTAAATTATCCTGTAAAAGCTTTTGCTTTATTGATATATATAGTTATAGCTTTTACCATTCCTGTATAAATACTGCCCGCACTTAGCAACTGCCTCTAGAGAGTCTCATCATGCTTAAATCACTTTTGGTGTTAGGATGGTTCCGTGTTAAACCATATATCAAGTACATTGCTATTAGTATAGTAATTTCACCCTTTGTAGGAATGTCTCTTCACGCTACTTTAGCTAAACAATCCCAAGTAGCAAATACCAATTTAGAAAACGACAAATCTGAAGCCAATGGGAAAATAAATTTACAATTTGCTCAAGTCAATTCTCAGACGGGAAAAATATCTATTGGGGAAGGAATACAGTCATTATCAACCAATAAGGTGATAACCGAGGCAAAAACAGAGAATCATCGAGTCGAGAATAATCTTGTTAAGGAAACTGCACCATCAGTTGATGTTGTAGAATATCAAGAACAAATATCTGTTAATCAAGTTAATTTAAGTCAAAAATTAAAAAACAGAAAGGAAGAAGCTGAATTTAATTCTCTAGAGAATCAGGGTTCTGAATCAGAAGTATTAGCAACATCAGCAACATCAACGGTTATACCTGAGGAGAATAAATTCCAACCACCTGAAACCGGCGAAATACCTGTAATTGAAGAGAAAAATGAGTCAGAAATGACACAAAATGATCCTATAGGTAGCCCCCATCCCATACCTTGGCAATGGATTATGTCAACCCAGGAAGCGATTGGTGGCAAAGGTCTTTCTGGTGTCCGTTATTATCGCAGTCTACCTGTAGTTTCTCCTGATGGCAAATATGCGATTTATAGCCGGGTGCAAATGGAAGTAAAGCCGGAAATGCACAATAGCCGAGTTAAGAGCGTGTTGTTTATGGAAGATAGACAAACTAAGAGGTTGCGGGTGATGACATCAACCGATAAGGAGATTGATCCTCTATTAAATAAAGAGGCCAGTTTGTCTGAAGAAGCTGATAATGATGGTAAAATTGGGGTGTTAGTGCCTGTTAGCTGGTCTGAAAAAGGCGATCGCTTTCTAGCACGTAAATTTGTGGCTGTTTTCAACACAGCAGATGCTACAGATCAGGCTGTAATTTGGAATCGTCAACAAAATAATATCAATGTAGTTAATCCTGTGCAATCAGAAGATGACCACGAAAAAATAGCCATCTTGTTAGGTTGGAGTAAAAAGCAGCCTAACAATGTCTTATTTCGTGCTGGTGAACTAGGGGAAGAAAATTGGCCTTTGGTGCAAGTGGCTAATGATGGTAAAACCGTAGATATGTCAGCAGAGGAAGATCAGCCGATAACTTTTGGTGAAAGTGCTAAAATTTGGGCTGATCCACAGGTTGCGTCTCGATAAGAGATTAATCACTAATCCATACCCGTTGTCAACCGTAACAACTAAAAACAACGGGTAATCTTGATACCAATTGAATAAGTTCTTTAATAGTCGCGTCACAAGTAAGGCTATTTTCTGGACAAACAACAAACTATAAAAGTAAAATATCAGTGTTTTCTAACTGGTTTTCATCGAGAGCTTCCTTAACCCGACGGATTGGTAAATTAGCGATTAAAGCGGTTGTCCGTTGATTGCTTTCTAGGGAAAACTCCAAACCGTCTGTTTCTATTTCCACATAGCGACAAACGATTTCCAGGATTTCCTGACGCATTTTTTCTAAGGTTTGGGGGTTTAAGTCAGCACGGTCATGGGAGATAACAAATTGCAGACGACGTTTAACGTCATTGCGACTGTTATCGGGACTACGAACAAAAAGTTTTTCTAAAATTTCAAGAATCATTGCTGGTATGTGTAAGGCACAAGAAACTGGGAAGTTAATTAAACAAGTTTTGACCAAAACATCTTTCTCAAGCGGGAAAAGATGTTTTTACTAGATGAGTCAAGCTCAAGAAATTCGACAGTTTCCCCTTGCAATCTCCGAGCAATGTTCTCAAAAGCTGTGGCGGCTAAAGATGGCGTATCTGATAATACTAAGGGTTCGCCACGGTTGGTAGAGACAATCACACGCTCATCATCGGGGATTACTCCTATTATGGGGATAGCGAGAAGTTCTTGAACATCCTGTACAGACATCATATCATTTGCTTGTACCATTGCTGGTCTAATTCGGTTAACTATTAAGTTAATCTTTTTCACGCCTTGTGCTTCTAATAATCCCACTACACGGTCAGCATCACGGACAGCGGAAATTTCGGGAGTGGTGACAATAAGAGCTTCCTTGGCTGGGGCGGTAGCATTTTTAAACCCCATTTCAATTCCGGCTGGACAGTCAATGATTACATACTCATACTTTTGTGACAGTGCATTTACCAGTAACTTCATTTGGTCAGGTGTCACTGCTTCTTTATTGCGATGTTGGGCTGCTGGTAGGAGTACCAAATTAGGTTGTCGCTTATCTTTTACCAAAGCTTGTTCTAGACGACATTCTCTAGCTAAGACCTCCACAGCTGTATAAACAATGCGATTTTCTAATCCTAGTAGTAAATCTAAATTTCTCAGACCAAAATCCGCATCAATTAAGGCTACTTGCTTGCCTATTTTGGCTAAGGCCATCCCCAAATTAGCTGAAACTGTGGTTTTACCCACTCCTCCTTTACCGGAGGTAATGACAATAATGCGACTCATGGTAATGCTGTATAAGATTCAGGAACAATAAAATATTTCCGGCTATTCATTGATTCTAATTAAGTCACCTGACGGAATTAATTACATTTGTGATTCTTGCCTAGTCAAGAATTTTAGATCAGATTTTGTGTAATTAATCGCGTCCGACTATTTAATTGGCTGCGGGAAAAATCAGCGGCTTTAACAATGCGAATTCCTTCGCTGGTAATATGTGCAACTTCAGGCAGGAAGTTAGTTGAGGACTTTTCTGGCGCTCTGGCGACTGCATCGGCAATTCGCAATTGGGTTGGTTCCATTTGCAAGGCCATGATCAGAGATTCCCGATTACCACCAGCTCCAGCATGGGCAACTCCCCGCAACCGACCCCAAACTAGAATATCTCCATCTGCAATTATGATGCCACTGGGGTTGATATCTCCCAAAATAATCACTGTCCCGCCATGGCGAATTTCCACACCTGATCTGACTGTCATTTGCAAATAAAGAGCATCTGCCAGTGGGGCGGGGGTAGTTTGAAAATCGGCGGTCGGGGATGTTTCTAGTTGGATTTGTTCTACGGAATAACCAAGGGTACAAGCAGCGATCGCCGTTTGTCTCCGACTGGTGGCTACGGATTTTAGTTGTATTTGATATGTATTTAAAGTTTCTGCCAAATCTTGCAGTTGTCTGTTATCTAATAACCGATCTTTAGCTACCAGATGCAGGGCTGTGTTCGGCTTACGTAAGCGATCGCCTGCATTCAAACGCTGTTTCATTTGTTGCCATATCTCCCACCAACTAAATTCTGATGGTGGTACTTGAGATTCAGTGGGCAAAATTAATAACAGTCGCTCTCCTTGAGTTTTTAACTGAACTTGAGTATTTTGTTCTGCCTTTTGTAGCTGGTAATTTAAATCCTCATCTGTGAAATCAGATAAAATATAACCTTCTGCCATCAGATTAGGAATATGAGATTCTGATAGACTACCAGACCTAGCCATATTTTCAGCAGCAGAATTATCTTTAGCAGAATTATCTTTAAAATAGGCAATAACAGGGTTTAACTCCAGATTGGAGGGTATAGAATTAGATTCTACCTGATCAGTAGAATCTGTATTTACCCCCCCAGAATTAGAATTATTCACCTCTATATCAACCTCATGGCCGATATGTGACTCTGACTTAGGAACTTCCGAGTTTATTGCATCAGCTTTAGCATCATCTTTAGCATCAGCTTTAGCATCATCTGTATTTACCTCACCTGAATTAGAATTATTCACCTCTATATCAACCTCAGGATCAATTGACTCCGACTTAAGAACTTCAGAGTTGATTGCATCAGGTTTAGCAGAATTAGAATTCATGCAGCACTAGCCAAAATATACTAACAGTGAGATTTGAAATTGATAATTGTCAACTGTTAATTGTCAATTTACATACTAATCTTTGATAAACCGTCCCCAAAGCATCAGCATTACCAACATTACCGGGAAACAACACCACTGGCAAATTAGGAAACAGGGGATGATCAGATGGTGTGATTACCATTGAACAACCTGCTAAAATTTGACCAAGTAACCTAGCCGAAGTTAAAGCCAGCCCTTTACTCAAGACATCATTTGAAGTAATACCCCCCTTACTGATTAGGAATCCTATATCAGATGGTAAACCTTGGACAATATCCATGAGTAAAGCTGAAACCGTGCTGCCAAAATCTAACCTAGTTTTGACATCTTTAAAAGTTAATTCTTGACGGCTAGTGTAAACTACTGGAGTTTTACCAGCATTATGTACTGTTTTGACATTTTCTAGAATCTCCCTTAGCAGTTTAGCAGATTCCTCTACCCCATGATCAAGCAATCTACCCACATTAACTTCTATGCCTACCGTTCCCTCCAGTTGTAATAACGATTCTAACTGTTGAGTTGTCTTTTTAACGTGAGAACCGACAATGATGGCACCAGGTTTGTCACCGCGCACATATTCTGCCATATTTTCAGCGGCAATTGGTTGAGGGGGTAAAGCAGCCAAAGCTGTTAAAATACTAGCAGCAGAACGGAATAAAAATCGTTTTCCCTGACTTGCGGCCGTTAATACATCTAGTGCAAAGGTGTTCAGATCCTGTTGATTTTCTCCGTCTACTACACCACACTGATTGTTCTCCAATTGTAACAAGCGTTCTAAACTACCAGCGCGGATATCTGTAAGTAAAAATCTGTTGACAGTATCTTCTTTGATCTGTCCTTTGGTTTTTTCTTCTACATACTTAGGAAGATAGCTATAATTGTAACTGAAGACAGAATCACGGGCAAATTCTGTTTCATGTACGGGAGTGGGAACACCATCAATCATTAAATAATGAATGCTGTCTCGGGTAATTCTTCCCCCTTCAAAAAATGCCGGGACGAGAAAATGAGCATCAAATGGACCTAATTCTTCGGCAATCACATCGGTTTCTATGGGATAATGTCCCCGCAAAGTGGAGTCAGAACGACTAACTACCAGAAAATCGGCGATTTTTTCGGCTGCTAATGCCAGTTTGAGATGATGACAAACTTCTCTAGTCACAGCTGCAGCTGCTTCCGGGGTGAGGGAACGAGTATTGGTTAAAATAAAGAAAATGGGGGCATCGTCTTTTAATCCTAAACCCAGGGTTTCCACGTCCCAACGCATCAATAGTAAACAACTGTGGACGGTTTGGGAACCGGTAGGATCATCATCGAGGACAATTATTTTGGGTTTGTTATTCATAAGTTGTGTTGTTGACTAAAAACATGAGACACAAGCCCCGTCCTAGAAGGACGGCTTGGCGATTATTGTGGTACTATTTTGAATAGTCGCCTTATGGCATTGGGAGACTGTAAACGAACGTCGAGGGATGCTAAGACTACTTCGGTAGCACAACCCAATGAAGCGTTCAGGAATCCTCTCTCATGAAAGGAAGAGGAGCTATGTCAAACTTTTGTCAGTTTTCTGAGTTTTTTGCATATCTTACATAGTCTGGAATGAATGATATTTATGTTCAGCTACTCAAAAAATGATATCATCTTAGTTCATGATCCTTCTTAAAAGAGAATTATACACAGGACAACAAAATCTGGTCTTTTGGCAAAGGAGAAGTAAACTTTGTAATAATTGTTACATCTTATTGATTTACACCTAAGGTGAATTAATAGAATTGATGATCAGTTTATAAAACATCATTAATAAAACTTTAATGATTATGTTAATAGAAATTACACCCACTCAGGCAAGAAAATGGTATGGTAAAGAAGATAATTGAGAATTTATAAATGACACTTATGTCAATGTCACAAGGTGGCTTTTGTTTTTTTGTAAAAAAACGGTTCAACTCAACCTGTAATAGTGCCTAACCAACAAATAAAATATTCCATAACGGAAAAAAGGTCTCAAGATAGATGAAGTATAAAGGTTATTAGGATAAAAAACCACAAAAAATCAGGCAATTCTGATTAATAAACCCTCAAAAACACAACTATTTCCGCTAATATACATGAACCAATCTGCGAAACATTACTCACCGCTCCAGGCTGCCTTGATTGGTGGAGCGATCGCCACAACTGCTACCATATCTGTATTTGGTCAAGCTTGGACAAAATCAGTTCATGCTGCTTTACAAGATAGTCCTAAAGCATTAGTTGACCAAGTTTGGCAGTTGGTGAATCGTGAATATGTTGATGATAAATTTAATCAACAAGATTGGCAAGCAATCAGGCAGAGCCTATTAAGTAAAGACTATACTTCTAAAGATGAAGCCTACGTAGCAATCCGCGCAGCTTTGCAAAAGCTCGGTGATCCCTACACTCGGTTTATGAACCCCCAACAGTATGAATCCCTAACTAGTCAAACATCTGGGGAAGTATCCGGGATTGGTATTCGGATGCAAGTAAACGAAAACACCAAGCGTCTCACCGTGATAGAGGCTATAGACAATTCTCCAGCCTTTAAAGCCGGACTAAGATCAGGGGATGAGATATTAGCCATTAATGGTAAATCTACCCTGAAAATGACAGTAGAAGATGGCTCAAAATTAATTCGTGGTCAAGTAGGTACTAGTGTTAGCCTGGAGCTAGAACGACCAGGAAGCAAATTCAAAATTAAATTAACAAGGGCAACAATAGAAGTTCCTACTGTTCGGTATACCCTCAAACAAGAAGCGAATCGGCGGGTTGGATATATTCGCTTACAAGAATTTAGCTCCCACGCAGCTGATCAAATGCGTGCAGCTATTCGCAGAGGGAATAGTGATCAAGTTGATTCCTATGTTTTAGACCTACGAGGTAATCCCGGTGGTTTGTTGAATGCGAGTATAGAAATTGCCCGGATGTGGCTAAATGACGGTCATATCGTCAAAACCGTAGACCGCAAAGGATCGAGCGCCCAAACCACAGCTAATGGTACAGCTATTACTAAACTACCCTTAGCAATTTTAGTAGATGGTAATTCTGCTAGTGCCAGTGAAATTCTCACCGGCGCTCTCAAAGACAACAAACGGGCTGTAATTGTTGGTAGTCAAACCTTTGGTAAAGCTTTGGTACAGTCAGTCCATGAACTAGAAGATGGTTCAGGTTTAGCCGTCACCATTGCCCATTATTATACACCCAATGGTACAGATATCAACCATAAGGGGATTGCACCTGATATCAAGCTAGACTTAACACAAACGCAAGAACGCCAGTTGGCTTCTAATCCGAGTTTAATCGCTACAAATAGTGATCCCCAATACGCTCGTGCTATTGCTGCTCTCTCTAATGGCAAATTAGCACAGACTGTGAAAAGTCAAAATTCCCAATCTGTTAGTGTCAGTTCTGAAGACTTGAAATTTTAAAATTTGAGTTTTAATTCCACCCTTGGGGGACAGTTAGAATTAGGTAATAACTAATGTAATGAACCATGAAGGCACGACTTCTTTGTGGTTTATTTTCTCTTATCCTCTTATATATAGTCTATCATGCAGCAATGATATATTGAATTGCCACCGCTTAGGTTAAAATTGTTGAGAATGAAAGTTTATTTTTCCTGCATTAAATTCTATCTATGGCTAATCCTAAATCTGACAAAAACTTTGTCTACCAGGAATTTGGTAACGGTAGTTCACCCCCACTAGAACGGGCTTTGGAGCGGGGAATCCAAGATTTACCCCCAAATCAGCAAAATGTAAGAATCCAAGCCACTCGCGCTGGACGGAAGGGGAAAACTGTCACGGTTATTACTGGTTTTCAAACTAAACCGGAAACTTTGGCTAATTTATTAAAACAGTTAAAAGCCCAATGCGGTACCGGTGGCACGGTTAAAGATCATGAAATTGAGGTTCAGGGAGACCATAAACAGAAGATCTTAGAAATTTTGGTAAAATTAGGTTACAAGGCTAAAATTAGTGGTGGTTGAAGAGTACGGTTTACTGTATCTTTTCAGGAATGATCCGGACAGACGGTGATGTTAACTCTAGAAATGTCAGCTATTCACAAAAGGTATTGATGAATATGGATGTAATTAGAATTATAGTGGCAATTTTTCTCCCACCTTTGGGAGTGTTTTTACAAGTGGGTTTTGGTCTAGATTTTTGGATTAATTTACTTTTGACTATCTTTGGTTTTTATATTCTTGGCATTGTTCACGCGGTCTGGATAATTGCCAAGAAATAATGAAGCTGTTTCATTGTGTATCTCTACTGTGGGTAGAGTAAATAGGTGAACGGAAAAAAACCGACACAAGTAACGAAAAGTAAAGTTGCCCAAAACCTCTTTCCTGTTCCCAGTTAAGAGTTCCCAGTTAAGAGTTCCCAGTTAAGAGTTCCCTCACTATCAATTTTTAACGCCAACCTACTTACGCTTTTGTGGTTGGCAGTTTCCTCCCAAGAATTACTTGTTGATCAATATCTAACTTTAGGTAGATGACAATGGTTTTTCTGATTATTTACCGTATTATTTCTGCCTATATTTGTATACCTTAAATTAAGGCATATTCTAAAGTGATGGTGACAGTGTGAAACTAGACCAACTGAAAGCAAATGTAATTGTTCGTGGTTCAATCTTTCCCGAACCTGTACAGGTATTGGTAGTTGTACCAATGGGTGATTCGATAAAACTGATTGGGACGGGAATTAATACCAATCATACTTATCAAGCAATTCTCAATGCTCAACAGTTGGAAAAGTTAGAATCCTCACCTGAAAAAGAACCCTTTGATGGTAACGCCCAATATTTTCGCTTTGGTGTGGAAGCTTTGCGGTTGGGATTAGCTTATGAGTATGATCCCTATTTTGCATTAGCGATCGCTCGTGTAGACCCCTTACCACACCAATTAGAAGCGGTTTATGAGTATTTTTTAAAACAGCCTCGCATTCGTTTTTTACTAGCTGATGATCCTGGAGCAGGGAAAACCATTATGGCAGGATTATTAATTAAAGAACTAAAAATTAGAGGATTAGTTAAACGCACCCTGATTATTACCCCTGCTAACCTAACATTTCAATGGCAACGAGAACTAAAAGACAAATTTCGAGAAGAATTTGAAGTTGTACGCGGTGATGTCCTCCGCGCTAACTATGGTTTTAATCCCTGGCAAGAAAAAAATCAAGTTGTCACTTCTGTATCTTGGGTTTCGCGCATTGAGGACGCAAAAGATAGTTTATTAAGAAGTAATTGGGATTTAATCATTGTAGACGAAGCTCATAAAATGAGTGCCTATAGTTCCGATAATAAAACCTTGGCTTATAAACTCGGTGAAGAACTGGGAAAAATTACCGACCACTATTTATTAATGACAGCTACACCCCATAAAGGTGATCCGAAAAACTTTTGTTTATTTCTAGAATTATTAGACCGAGATGTTTATGGAGATGTCAGCAGTTTAGAGGACGCAATGAAACGGAATAATGCTCCTTTTTACCTACGTCGAACTAAAGAAGCTCTAGTTACATTCCCTGAAGAAACAGGAATTGTCAAAAAACTATTCACTAACCGTAAAGTTGACACCATTGAATTTCAAATTGATGCAGAAGAATTAGAATTTTATCATGCACTCACTGATTATGTAGAAGACCAATCAGTTAAAGCTGCTAGTGATGATACAGCCAGAGGTAGGGCTTTAGGTTTTACAATGGCCATGTTACAACGTCGCTTTGCTTCTAGTATTTACGCTGTCAGACGAAGTTTAGAAAGAATGCGTGATAAACGCCAGAGGATTTTAGAAGACCCAGAAAGCTATCGTCAAGAGCAAATTAATAAAAAACTTCCAGAGGATTTTGAAGAATTAACAGAAACAGATCAGCAAAAAATTATCAGTGATTTAGAAAGTGTAGTTGCTTCTATTGACCCTGTTACTTTAAAAAAAGAAATTTTGCAACTTAATGAATTAATTAGTCAAGCACTGATATTAGAAAAGAGAGAAATTGAATCTAAATTAGTCAAGCTGAAAGAAGTAATTACCCAAGAAGGAATATTTAAAGATCCGAAAATGAAAATGCTCATTTTTACCGAGCATAAAGATACCTTAGATTATTTAGTTGGGAAATTAAGAGAATGGGGATTAACTGTCACCCAAATTCATGGGGGGATGAAAATAGGTGATAGAGATACCCCCCATACTCGGATTTATTCAGAACGGGAATTTAGAGAAGATTGTCAAGTTTTAGTAGCTACAGAAGCCGCAGGGGAAGGTATTAATTTACAATTCTGCTGGTTTATGATTAATTATGATATTCCCTGGAATCCTGTCAGGTTAGAGCAGCGCATGGGACGGATTCACCGCTATGGACAGGATAAGGATTGTTTGATTTTTAACTTTGTAGCTCTTAACACCAGCGAAGGCAAGGTATTATGGAAACTGTTTGAACGGATTCGCGCTATTGAGATAGATTTAGATCCAGAGAGGACGGGTAAAGTATTTAACGTACTGGGTGATATTTTCCCTGCTAATCAGTTAGAACGGATGATGCGGGATATGTACGCTCATAATCTTACTGAGTCTGTAATTATGAATCAGATTGTGGAACAGGTAGATACGGAGCATTTCCGTAAAATTAGCGATTCAGCCCTGGAAGGACTGGCGAAACGGGAGTTAAATTTATCACAAATTATTGGTAAATCTGCTGAAGCTAAGGAACGGAGATTAGTACCTGAAGTGATTCATGATTTCTTTGTACAAGCAGCACCTATAGCGGGGATTCATCCCAAGGAAACAGCTAAGGGTAAGAAAATATATAGAATTGGGCGTGTTCCTCGGACTCTATGGGGAACAGGAGATAGGTTAGAAAACCGCTTTGGTAAATTGGGACGAGACTATAAAAAGATTACCTTTGATAAAAATATCTTAATAGATGACCCGACATTGGAATGGGTCACACCAGGACATCCCTTATTTGAATGTGTACGGGATGAAGTTTCTGCACAGGTACAGGAAGATTTGCGTCGGGGTGCGATATTCTTAGATTTGCATAGTAAATCACCAGCGAGATTAGATGTATTTTCGGCTGCTATTACCGATGGACGGGGTAGAAAACTCCATGAACGTTTATATGTGGTACAGACAGAGTTAAATGGAACAATGACAGTCCGCCAACCAACTTTATTTTTAGATTTAGTACCAGCAAAAAAAGCAGATTTTCCGATTAAAAATGGAGAAAATATAGATAATCATAACTTAGTTGATTATTTACCAGATGATGGTAATTTACCCAGACGAGAACAGGTAGAACAAGCATTAATTGAACAGGAGTTAAATAGATTTTTAACAGAAATTAGGACTCAGCGACAAAAGGAAATAGAGACAATTTCTAATTATATAGAAAACAGTTTGACTATAATTATTGATAAAATCCAGATTCAATATGGAGAATTATTGCAACAGAAAGAATCTGGTGATAAAGAACAGGGTTTAGATGGGAGAATGAAACAATTAGATGACCGATCATTTGAATTAAATGGGAGGTTAGAACAACGTCGGGAAGAATTGCAGCAAGAAGCCAGTTGTGCAATTACCGATATTCATCATCATGGCCGTGCTTGGGTATTACCCCATCCTGAAAGAAGTTCTCCAGAAATCGCACCAATGGTAGCTGATGATGAAATTGAAAAAATAGCAATTCAAGCAGTGATAGAATATGAAACAGCCAGAGGTTGGCAAGTTATGAGTGTAGAAAAAGAAAATCGCGGCTTTGATTTGATATCCCGTCAACCTGATTCTGGAGATCCATTAAAAGCTAGTTTAGTCAGATTTATTGAAGTCAAAGGACGGGCAAATTTTGGTGAAGTGGCGTTAACAACCAATGAATATAAAACAGCAGCAAGATTAAAGAGGGATTACTGGTTATATGTAGTATTTAATTGTGCTTTATCTCCAGAAGTTCATACTATTCAAGACCCAGTAAAATTAGATTGGCAACCCTATGTAAAAATAGAACATTATCAGTTAAAAGCAGAAGACCTTTTAAAAGGTATAATATAAGAGTGCTTAGATCCCCGACTTCTTAAAAAAAACCGGGATCTGGAAGTCCAAGATTAAAGGATTTACAGGATTATGAAACTACAAATTACTACTCAAGAAATCAAAACAGTTACAGCCTACTATACTCCAGAAGAATATTTAGAACTAGAGGCAAAATCTGATCATAAAAATGAATACAGAAACGGAGAAATTATATCTATGACTGGTGGAACAACAAATCATAATAAATTAGCATTAAATTTAGCTACTGGCTTGAATATAGCCTTAAATGATTTAGATTATGAAGTCTATATTGGTGATGTTAAACTGTGGATACCAAAATATCAAGTATTTACTTATCCTGACGTGATGGTAATTGAAGGTGAACCTATTTATTATGGAAATAACACCACTATAGTTACTAACCCGTTATTAATTGGTGAAGTTTTATCTAAATCTACAAAAGATTATGATCAGGGAGATAAATTTCTCTATTATCGTTCCATTCCTGAATTTAAAGAATATATTTTAATTGACCAAACTAAATATTATATAATGCAGTACGTAAAAAATCATCAAAATCAATGGGTTTTAACTGAATATGAAACAGAAGATGCTATTTTACATTTGGCATCAATTAATGTGAAATTACCATTAAAGCAATTGTATAGAAAGATTAATTTTTGGGAAAACATCGAGTAAAATGAGTAATAATTTATAAGATATTGTCAGAATCAGGATACCCAAGATTTAAGGATTTACAGGATGATACCCAAAAAACTTGGTTTTAAATTAGGTCAAAAGTTACGCGAAACCTGCTATAATCAAAGCAGAAACTTTAACAATTAACTACCATGACTATCAAAGAATTACTGTTACAAGAAATTGATAATAGTCCCAAAGAATTACTAGAGGATCTTTTAGGTTTTCTCCGCTCCCTCAAAACTACACCAAAATCATCTCTAAGTACATACCAAGAACTATTAGAAAGAATTGATTACTTGGAAGCAATAGTAGGTATTCGTAAAGGATTAGATGAATTTAATCAAAGACAAGGAATACCAGCAGAGGAAGCCTTAGCAACATTAAAAAACCAGTTTAATATTCCTCTCACAGACAACTGATAAACAACAATCCTGTAAATCCTCTAATCCTGGACATTATCTCGACTTACTTCGACAAGCTCAGTACAAGTCGCTCGATAACCACCTGATTCTGACAAATAAAATGTGATTAACTCACAGACAACTGATAAACAACAATCCTGTAAATCCTTAAATCCTGGACATCCTGATTCTGACAAATAAAATGTGATTAACTCACAGACAACTGATAAACAACAATCCTGTAAATCCTCTAATCCTGGACATCCTGATTCTGACAAATAAAATGTGATTAACTCACAGACAACTGATAAACAACAATCCTGTAAATCCTTAAATCCTGGACATCCTGATTCTGACAAATAAAATGTGATTAACTCACAGACAACTGATA
>NZ_BJCF01000042.1 GCF_005402965.1 Dolichospermum planctonicum | reverse complement strand
GTTTTTGGTGATTTACTGTTTCTCAAATGCCTTTTTTCACTTTATATGTTTGTTTTGATGCTCTCTTTAATTTTTTCTCTACGTAATTTACCTCTGTGACAGTTTGGGGTGCGGAATGTGGGTTTTATGATCCCAAGTGTAAAGCAAGAGATACTTTTACCAAAGTATTGGAAACAGATGGTTATTTTGATATTGATCACTTTATAAATTTAGATACTTTTGGCGAACAAGCACAATTTAGAAATAATTTTATGAAATTATTGAGAGATAAAGGTAATGCAAGTAGAATCATGACATTTGCTATGATGCCTAATAATAATGATAGAGTATTATATTACTTATTCCATATTTGTAGTCATTTAAGAGCCTTAGAGGTAATGAAAGATGGAAGCTGGAAGTTTAATAATTTAAACTATCAATATCACTATGATATTTATGGATTTGGATTTAAAGCAGCATTATTTTATGAAGATAATCAATTGGACTTAAAATTAGATATTAATCAAGATAGTCAAACAGCTTGTATTAATAAATTAAGTACCGACTTGGATAAAATTATACATAATAATCCAGATGGAATTTTATTTGAAGAATTATGTAATAAAACAATGGAACGAAATCCAGCAACTAGACAACAGTATTTTGAATATCTCAATTTCTTAAGAGAAGCTAAAGAAATACAAGTGATTAGGAAGGGTAAAAAAACAAATAGTCAAAAATTAGAAAATGGGGATATAATTAAACTATCACCACAACTAATTTTATTTAATATGCGTGGCTATATATCCTAAATAATTTCTAAGACACAACTAAACATATAATGAAATCATGATTACTGGAACTGAAAAAATAATTAATCCACTGCAAAAAAGTGCTTTAAACAAGAAAAGTCTATGCGACTATGTTGTTAATATTGCTTCTGGTTGTTTACATGGATGTACATTTTGCTACGTTCCTTCAACGCCAAGTATTAGAACTCAACAAAAAAAATTGCATCAAAAAGGTGTAGAAAATCCTCAGTTAGACTGGGGTAAGTATCTATTCATAAGGGAAGAAGTTCCTGAAAAATTAGATCAAATATTAAAAAGAAAAAGAAAGTGGGAAGAAACACCTTCTGGTAAAGGAGTAATTTTGCTTTGCTCTGGAACAGATCCATATCAAAACAAAAAAACAGCAGAAATTACTCGTAGAACAATAGAAGTTTTAATTAAACATAATAAAAACGTAAGAATTTTAACTCGTGGCTTGTTATGGCAAAATGATTTAGATATTTTAACTCATCCAAACATCTCTATAGGAATGAGTATCCCTTGTATAAATGATGAACTACTAAAAAAAATTGAACCACAAGCACCTTTATCATCTGATAGATATAAAGCATTGCAAAAAGGATATGAAGCTAAATGTCGTTTGTATGTAGCTATGGCTCCAACTCCACCTATGATGACTTTAGACAATTTTAAGTTTAACTTAGATCAATTTATGAAAATTAACCCAGAAGTAATTTTTTGGGAACCAATTAATGCTAGAGGAACAAATGGCAGAAGAATGTTAGCTGCTGGTCTAGATTTTGCAAAATCAATTATGAGTAGACAATCTTGGGCAGACACTTTTATTAAACAATGGAATGATATTGAAGCAGCCGCTAAAGAAGTTGGATGTCTTGATAAAGTCCACATTTGGCCAGATCCTTCTTTAAAAGGCTTTGTTAGTGAAGAAAAAATTGATAATTGGTTATATAGACCAACTATAGAGAAATGGAATAGCAAATAGGGAATTACACAGAACTGTTGAATGTTAAGATTTTGATGATCTTGTCCAATTTGTGTATTAGTGATACCACAAATCAACTCACAAACACATTTGATAACTTTATGCGTAATATTCCACTTAAGAATTTAACCATGGGAATAAGTATTATTTTACTTTCCCTATTCTCATCCTTTAGTGTCCAAGCACAAAAGGGAGGAAATAAAATTGAACTTAAAGTTTATAGTCAAAACGTGCAAAAACAAAGTTGTCCAGATAAAGTTATTGTCACGGAAATTCCCCAACCTTATCGAGAGGGAAGTTTTGCTACCGACGGTTCTGTGAATTTGAGTGGGTACGCAAATAATATTTCTATCAGCACAAGTAATAGCTTTAGTACGACATGGGTAGGAACATTAAAACCGAAATATGCTCAATGCTTTGCTTCTGCTGGAAATAGTCATTATCGGCTGCATTTTGTTAAGGGTAAAGTTTATTTTATGCTTGATTTAGCAGGCAGTTTTGATCCTAATAATTATCCTTTAATAGTTATCAAGCAGGGAATGAAAATAGGTAATCCTGTGTGGACTTGGGGTGGAAGTGATTAAAGAGTAGTAAATCACTTTATTTAAAGTGATCTGGATTTAAAATAAGACTTAGTCAAAACAGCAATAAAGTAGAGGTAATTCATGAATTACCTCTACCCAATAATCAGATTTTCAGTGCTTTTGCATTGTCTTTAATTATTTATCTTCTTGCATACTTCTGACAATTCTTGTTACCATTTTCCTGGGTATAAAGCGAATACATTTTGCCATTAATTTATTAACAAAACCAGGAATAATAATTGTTTTTCCCTGAATTAAACCATGATAACCAATTTGGGCTACAGTTTCTGCATCCATCATTTTTTTGCGTTTTAGTAGTTTAGAATCTGCCATTCCGGTTCTTTCATGAAATGCAGATGCAGTTGAACCTGGACAAAGAACAGTTACAGTTATACCTGTACCTTCTAACTCATTAGCAATAGCTTCTGAAAAAGATAAAACATAAGCTTTTGTTGCAAAATAAACCGCCATTAACGGACCTGGTTGAAATGCAGCAGCAGAAGCGACATTAAGAATTTTACCATGACGTTGTTTAACCATTTCTCTAAGAAATAATTTGGTTAAATGGGTAAGACAAACCAAATTTACCTGCAACATTTCCAGTTCAGTATTGAGGTTGGTTTCATAAAATAATCCATGATTACCAAAACCTGCATTATTGACTAAGATATCAACTTTAATACCGACTTGTTGTAATTCTGTAAAAATTTCTTCTGGAGATGTGGATATAGATAAATCTTTGGTAATGGGTTTAACAAAAATCCCAAACTCTTGTGCAAGTTCAACAGCTATTATTTGCAGTTTTTCTCCTAACCTGTCTACCAATACAAGATTGTAATTCTCATGAGCAAAAATCCGGGCTAACTGATAGCCAATACCACTAGCTGAACCAGTAATTAAAACAGTTTCCCGACATTTTATGTTCATTTTTTAAGAAGTGAATTACATTAATAAAATAGGCACAGTTTACCTGTGCCAAAAGAATTAGACAAGACTTAAAAAACCAGTTTGCACTAGGTAAGATGTGTAAGTCATCAACAATTGAGAATCAATAGCAGGACAAACAATAGAACTGCCTTTTAATGCTTCTAGAGTTTTTTCACAACTAATAATTGGTCTTCTAGCTTGTAAATACAAATCAGGAATAGTGATTTGTTCATCTGACCAACGTTCTAACAAAAATGGCCGCAAAGTATATAAAGGATTGTCTGGAGAGGTGACATTATTAATTAATTCTGCTTGCCATTCTTGGTATGGAATCATCTTTAATGAAAACCCAAAAGAACGCACCCAATCAACTAAAGATATTAAAGAAGCGGGTTGAGGATGTTGTAAATGGAAAGCTTTACCTACAGATGTTTCTTGTCGAGAAAGATAAACAACAGATTTGCTGACATAATCAACAGGAGACATATCTAACATATAATCTACATCGGGAAAAGAACCCATTTGTAGACAACCTTTAATCATTAAATTGATGAAATCATGGGTATTACAAATTCCGGTTTTGCTATCCCCAGAAATTAAAGGAGGTCTATGAATAGTGATAGGTAATCCTCGACTACCAGCAATTTTTACTAACTTTTCTGCCACCCATTTAGTTTGGGAATAACCGAGAAAAATACCTTCCCAGTCATGAAAATCATCATCTTCTTTAACTATCTTACCAGCATAAGCACTAGACTCAAAAACAGCAACACTAGAAACATAATGAAATGGTTTAACTTTGGTTTGACAAGCTAAACGTAAAACTTCCTGTGTACCCAAGACATTCGCTGTTTTTAGGGCTGAGTAGGGATAAACATAATTCAGTAAAGCTGCACTATGATAAATAGTATCAATATTAGCAGCTAAATCTTGAAATTGTTCTGCATTAATACCCAAATGTGGTTGTGATAAATCACCAATAATGGGGATAATGCGGTGACTATATTGATCTTGCCAAATTCCATATTGTTGCAAATTATTTTCTAATTTGCTTTTCCCTTCTGCGAGACTACTAGCACGCACTAAACAATAAAGAATTGCTTCACTAACTTCTAGTAATTCCTTGATAATGAAAGCACCTAAATAACCTGTTCCTCCGGTTAAAAAGATATTTTTGGGGTGAGAAACAAAAACGGTATTACCTACAGGTTGAATGCTGGGGTCTAGGACAGCTTCCGCAGCTAAATCTAGGAAAGGGGGAGCAAAATTAACAGAAGAATTTGTACCTGAAGCTGCATCTTTTCCAGGAGAATCATCACTTGCTTCCTCTGACAACCGCTGAGAAAGGGCAGCAATATTGGGATAATGCCAAAGCAGAACGGGAGAGGGTTTAAATCCTAATAATTGCTCCAATTTACTAATAATAATCATGGCTTGAGCAGAATCTAAACCATAATTTTCTAAATTTTCGTGAACATCAATTTCTGCGGTTGTAACTCCAATAACTTCTGCAAGATTGGAAGCTAGAAATGTTTGAATACTTTCAGCAGTATAAGACTGTTTTAAATTCATTTTTACTTCTCCAATATAGAAGGAATTGGTTGATATTGACTGTAATAAGGAGGCATTTGCAAACCCTGAATTTTCAAACTATGGGTACGATATAAAAATCCAGTTCCCTTCATAATTTGGTTAGCAACATCAACAACATGACGTTGATTAGGTTCTGATAAATATGAACCACGCACCCAGTCATTAAAGCCACCCATAGCTGGTCCGCACCAAATTTGATAATCAACTTCCCGACCTTTTTCACCAGTGCTAGACCAGCGGGAAGATAACCCTAAATACCATCTAAAAATTAAGGCCATTTTCAGTTTAGGATTATTAACAGCTTTACCCAATTTTTCAGGATTTTTTTGGGATAAATAAGCGGCTGTACCTTCCCAAACTTCAGGAATACTTTTACGAAAAATTTGTTTTTCTAACTTTTCTTTTTCGGCTTTGGGAATATGTTCAATAGAGTCATAAGTGCGATATAACTCATAAAGTTTTTGCGCTCGCATGGGGAACATTGTCCCCCGTTTGAGAACTTGTAATTTCACTCCCATTTCAAACATATCGGCTGCGGGAGCCATGATCATATCTGCCATTTCTGCTTGTGCTAATAACTTTTTAGTATGTTCACAAGCACCAGATTCAACACAAGATTGATTAATTGAACCAGTGACTATGTAAGCAGCACCCATGATGAAACCAGCTAAGGCTGATTCTGGTGTACCAATGCCTCCAGCGACTCCAATTCTAATAGGAACTGAGTAATTATATTGCGATTGAATTTCATCTCTGAGAGCAATAATTGAAGGTAATAAACATACTAAAGGACGATTATCAGTGTGACCTCCAGAATCAGCTTCAACGGTAATATCATCAGCCATTGGTACTTGGCTGGCCAAATTTGCCTGTAGTTCGGTAATTAATCCTTGCTGAAGTAATTCTTTGATAATTCTCGCGGGTGCTGGTTGCAAAAATTTAGTTGCAACTTCTCGACGGGAAATTTTAGCAATGACCTTATTTCTGATATCAATTTGATTGGCTGCATTCAATCTTAACCCAGCAATTCGATAGTAAACAATATTAGGAGTTAAGTCTAAAAATGCAGATGCTTCTACTGTTCTGACACCATATTTTAGATATAAATCTACAGCGCGACGCTCAATAATTGGTTCATTGGGACTGTGAATTAAATTGAAAGCATAGGGTCCATTTGGTAAGGCTTGTTGAATAGAATTAATGGCAGATTCTAAACGTTCTGGAAGTAAGCCACCAGCACCAAAGGAGCTTAAAATCTTCTCTTTTCCTAATGCAATTACCATCTTTTCAGAAGCAATACCACCAGCCATAGCGCCGGTCATATAGGCGTATTTTACACCATAAGCAGTGAGAAAACTAGAATCACCAAGTTGTTGTAAACGTAGAGGTGGGAGTGAGATTAAAAGTTCTGGTTGTCCAGATGAACCATTATCATTAGGTGCTAAATAACCATCATTAGTAACACCAATTCTCCCTGCTATTTTGATAATATGACAAGGTTGATCTAATGTTAATAGTTTATCTTTGATGGCATTTTTTTCAAAGCTAACACAATCTAATGAACCTTTCCAAATTTGGTTTTGATGATGATTCCAGCCGAAAAAACCAAGTCCATTATCATGTTGATTTCGTACCGTCTCAATTGTTTTCACGGTAGTTATTCCTCAATTTATAAGCAAAGGATTTGAAATGAATAATTAAGGAGTTTGGTAGGGTATTTTAGAATAAAATTCGTAACACACCAAACTCTTAATAATGGTGCGTTACTAATCGCTAACACACCCTATGGAGCTTCCTTGAGTAGGTTTTGAGCGCAAGCTAATTGTAATTGGATAATTTCGCTCATTTGCTGACTAAAATCTTGTCTAGCTGCTAAGAAACTTGTGTGCGTTTTAGTTAATTTGGCGGTGTTGTTACTGAGTTTTTTGTACTGAGAAATCTTTAAATCATTCATGCTAATTTTTTCAGTAGGTTCTTGGTTTATGTTTGGCTTTAAGATTTTTGTTGACTCAAAGAATTTTAGTTTCTTTGACAATTCCAAACCGTTCTCCATGATAGTTTTCATGGATTTTTTTTCTGGTTTGGGTTTAGGTTTGGGATAAATCTCTGTGGGCGCTATTTTCTCTACTGTTTGTAAGGAATTGATGATTTTATACCCTTCATGAGGAAAAGTTTTTTGCTGCTGGTTATTAGCAAAAAGTTTTTGATTTTCTGGGTTTAAAATCATAGCAGCCATGGAATTACCACCTAATGTAACTTTCCTCAGGGTTAATTTATTTTGTTTTTGATTCTTTGAGGATAAGTTATATAAGGGAGCTAGATTTAATTTGACTTGATGACTCAATAGTTTTGCTAATGCTTTAATTAGGGAACTATGATCATCTGTACCACGTCGGTTTAGGGATACGGTAATATGTTCTTGATTACCAAGATTTTTACTTATCCAACGCGAACAAATACCACCAGCACCAGCTTCAATAAAGATTTTTGCTCCGTCTGCATAAACACGATTAACGAGACGAGGAAAGTCTAATTCCTGACATAAACCTGTAGCAATATGATGAGCAATTGATTCACTTTTTAGGGAAATGGGTTGATATTTAGCAGCAGAATAAAATGTAACTCCGGGAATTTGTTGTGCTGGTAAGTTATTGAGTTTAACTAATTCTGGGTATTCTGACTGCATTGCTTGACAATGAATTACATGATCAAATGGTGCAGGAAAGGCATTACAACCCAGTTTTTTAATCACTCGTTCACAAGCTGCTGGTTCACCGCCAATTAATACTTCTTCTGATGTATTAATTTGGGTTAAATAAACATAATTTTCGCTTTTTAAACATTCTCTTACCTGTGCAGGACTGGCTATCAGCACATAGTTACCCCACAAATTATTATGGGAATTGGTAGAATTTTTTGGTAGTCCCCAATACTCACAAACAGCATTTTTGTAACCTGATAATCTATCACCAAATAAGTTAGAAGAATTAAAGGTATTACTTCCTTGATAGAAGTTACTCCAAACTCCTTGAGCAACCATCATACTGGTTTCTCCCAAACTATAACCAAAGATATGTTTGGGTTTAACTTGAAAGTCGTCGCTGATAATTGTGGTTATCAGTCTGGTAAATAGCATTTCTGCTTCAAACATAGCCAGAGAATCAGCTAACAATTTTTTTTCTAATGTTTCTAATTCTCTGGTAGATAATTTACCTAAACTTCTGGGAAATACTAATTTTTCTACATCAGCGGCGCGTTTGTAAAGACTTTTGACAATTACATCATCAAAAGCTTTAGGAAATAGTCGGAATAATGTCCGACCAATACCTAAATAAGAGTTAACTGCTGCGGGGTAAATAAAGGCAATTTCACCAGTTTTACCTAATGGTTTTGGTGTGAAATAACTACCTATGGGAGTTTGCCAATCTTTGCCATTTTCAAAGGCGTTTGTTACACCTTTTTTGGCAGAATTAATTTCTTTAATTAATTCTTTTTGGTTACGTCCAGTAATTGATAATGTGTACTTTGTATCAGAATTTTGCTGAAATTTAAGAAAGTTATGAGTAGCTGTATTTTTGAGATCATCTGTATTTTCAATTGTTGCCTGTAGATGATCTAATGCTGCTAATAAACTAGATTGATCATTAGCAACTAGGGGGAAAAGATGAAAAGATTTTGACTCTAAATAACGATTTTGGGGTTCTGGTTGATTGGTTTCTTCTGAGATAATTACATGAGCAAAAGAACCATCACAACCAATACTATTAATGGCGGAAATTCTGCATTTGACTTCTTTTTGTAAAAACCAGGGACGGGACTCGGTAGCAACATAGAAAGGACTACCTTCCCATACTTGCGGTGTTTTCACTCCAGACCAGTTGGGGGTTGCAGGTATATATTTATAATACAAACTCAGTGCAGTTTTAATTAAACTGGCAATTCCAGAGGCAACGAAGGTATGACCAATATTAGATTTAACGCTACCTATAGCGCAGTGTAAACCATCTCCAACGGAAGGATAAGCTTGGAGAATACCATTAATTTCGGCTTCGTCTTCGGCGGGAATACCACTAGCGCAGACTTCTAAATAGTTGACTTCTTGAGGTTGGATACCTGCTTGTTGAAACGCTTGTTTGCAGACTTGAGTAATGATGGTATCATTTACAGCCATAGATGCAGATTGACCAATACTAACAGCATCAATAACTGCATAGATGCGTTCCTGATTTTGCAATGCGACATCATGACGTTTAAGAACTACCGCACCCGCACCTTCTCCCACATTCCAACCGTCGGCTTTTTCGTCAAAACTTAAAGTATTGACCCCTGTATTAATTTTGCCAAATTGACTTCGCAATAAGACGTTTTCTACCCCACCAGCTAAGTCAACAGCACCCACAATTACAGCATCTACTTCATTAGTATCTAGCAGCATTTGCGCTAATTCTAAAGCTTTAAAAGCAGCAGTTTCTACCGCACTAATTGTAAAAGATGGACTTGAGAAATTCCATAGAGAGGAAATGCGACTAGCCATAATATTGGTAACATAACTGAGATATTCACTAAGTTCAACTTGATTGTGAATACTATCTTGAACAATACTTTCTAATTGATGAATTTTTTCTGGTGATAAAGTGATTTCTGCGCCATTTAAACCATCTTTAATTTGCCAGGATGAATTCCACCTTTGCTGTAATTGGTGAACAGATAGTTCTGTATCTGCTGCAATAATTACCGCTACATTACTATTAGGTGAAATTTTCGCATCTTTGAGAGCGCGGTCAGCAACTCTTAATAATAACAGTTGTTGAGGGTTGATCTTTTCAACTTCATTGGGAGGAATTTTGTAAGCGAAAGTATCAACTTCAAAATTATCAATATAAGCTCCTTGTGGTACTTTTCCAACTTCTAAACCATACTCCTGTAGTAAAGTTTCTTGTTGATTAATACCATGCCATCTTGATTCTGGTAGAGGAATAAAATGCTGTTTTCCGTCATAAATACTGCTCTCGAAGGCATCTAATTCTTGACATTCACCAAAAAAGGCATCCATACCAACAATTGCCATTTTTGCGGTCTTCTGTTGCTGAATATTCATCTGCTTACTTCCCTGCTTCTAGAATAATATGAGAGTTTGTACCACCAAAACCAAAGGCGCTTAAAGCTGCTCTTTTAGTTCCTTGACTTGGCCATTTAGTAGGAGTTCTGACAATGTTTTGTGGAGAGATAACATTATTTTCAGAACCTATAGGTTGGGTCACATTAATAGTAGGAGGAATCACACCATGGGACATACTTAAAATTGTCTTAGTTATGCCTACCATACCTGCAGCAACAAGTAAATGACCAACATTTGTTTTCGTTGAACCTACTAATGGAGTTGCTTTATATGGACTAAAAAAGCTTTCAATTGAGTTAAATTCGGTGGTATCTCCTAATAAAGTACCTGTAGCATGGCACTCTAAATAATCAATAGTTTGGGGGTTAAGTTTAGCTTCAGAATAAGCTCTTTGATATGCTAGAGTTTGACCTTGAGAATTAGGACTAAGAAGATGTTTACCTTTACCATCATTAGATAAACCATTACCACAAATTGTGGCTAAGATATTGTCACCATCTCTAATAGCATCACTGTGTCTTTTAAGCATTACCATTCCTATGCCTTCGGAGGTAATTAACCCGCGTGATGACTTATCTAGGGGACGACTAATGCCATTATCTGGATATCCTTGAATACCAGAAAATAACATTCTAATAAATAATGGATCTGCACAACTAATCGCACCAGCTAACATTAAATCAGCTTTGCCAGATTGCAGATAATGGGATGCTAATTTAATGGCATAAAATGATGATGAACAAGCAGCATCTATACAAAAATGAGTTGCAGATAAAGAAAATGCTTTAGAAACTATAGCAGCAGGTAAACCGGAAACCATAGCATTATATGGCGATTTTTTGATGCTATTATTTGTTCCTGGTAAATGAAAATCCTGATTCTGCAAAAGTTCACTAATTGCAGGTTCAATATTTTGCTGATAAATAGGAGCAAATAAACTATTAGAAGCTTTGGTTGGAAATCCCAAAGTTCCTAAAATTACGCCACATTTTGAGAGTGCAGTTTGATTTTCTAAATAACCACTATCAAGAATTGCCTGTTTAGCGGCATATAGTGACCATTTAAAACTATTGTCGAGACTTTCAACAAATGATGCTGGTAAATTGTACTCACTAGGATCAAATTCAAAATTGCGGATAAAACCGCCTTTAAGGAAGTAGAATTTTTCTGGTGTTCCTTTGTTATTGTCGTAAAATATAGCGGGATCTATTCCCAAATCCGCTACAGTTATAGATGATGTGGAATCTTTTTCTTGTGTAAGATTCTGCCAAAATTCTTCGGGATTATTAGCATCGGGAAATAGGCAAGATAACCCGATGATAGCTATTTTTTCCACTGTGGAAATCCTCGTTGGGGCATAAGACGTGACTGAAAAGGATTTACGCTATTCCCCCAATTGGCAAGGATTAAAAACTTGCGCTGTGATTAAAAAATTGTAGTTTCGGAATGTTGAGTTTCACTTTGTTCTACCCAACCTACGGACTAGTTATGAATTATTTACGTTTGAGTAATTCCTGTGGACAAATTACTGCCTTTGCTCCTAATATCTGTGAGTATATTTGTCCTTCTCGACCGTGAATAATGAAATCACAGGTTGCACCACTATTTGTTTTAGCTTTAATTTCACAGGAGACATAATAGGGTGCGTCGCAAGGAATTGGTGCAAATTGTTGGGAATCTGTTAGTTGTCCAGGTAGACATATTTCTTGATAAAAATGATTTAACCATAACCATAAAGGTTGTGTACTCAAGTCTGTTGCATAAGGGTTATACCATCTAATGGGAAATTGTCCTTGTTTTTGACGGGAAATTGATTCCCAATAACATTCTGTGGTGATTTTTTCGCTGGTGATGTTGATGACTCTGTTGATTTTTTGGAAACATGGACCGTGAAATAATGCGGTATCACTTGTTTGATAAAAGTCTGTTCCGGTGGTAGTAATAATATTGTCTTCTGTGAGATCCACTCTTGGATAAATTGGCTGTTCTGGTGTTTTTCCTACTACTTTAATAACGGCACGGAAGTGAAATAGGGGTTTACCCAGGGGATTTTTACTAGTAATGGTGGTTTCAAATTCGATAAATTCACCATTTTTCTTATCCAGTTCTTTCAACTCTAACAAAAATTCATCTGCTAAATTGGCGTTAAAGGTAATTCCTTTTAATACTTTGAATTGTTGACAACTTAAATAGCGATAACCTGGATAAACTTCTTCACAAGCATTGATCATCCAAGCCATAGCACAAGTAGCTGGTAAAACTGGTGTTCCTGCAATCACATGATCATACAAAAACGGATTTTCTGCTAATGTCATTTTCCGCCGAATGCGATGGATTCGCAATTGGGAATCTAAAGATGAAGGAGGTAGAAACATTGGACTACCAATGACAACTTGTGTATGATCTTGATAGGCTGGATGTAGTTCATTAACTAACATTTGTGTACCAATTTCTACAGGAATAATATCAATTCCTCTTTCTGCAAATGCTTTTTTTAATTGTGGTGTCACCATCCCACTATCCCAACCTCCCCAATTAATTGCGACTACATGACAATTAGGGTGATATTGTTTGATTAAATGCGCTGATTTATTCAGAATTTCATTGGCTATAGCATAATCAGTTTGACCAATATTTCCATAAAAACCACTCACCGAAGAAAACAATACTAAATGTTTTAATTCTTGGGAATTAATACAACTGAGGAGATTTTCTAAACCCTGAACTTTAGCTGTATAAACTTTCTCGAAATCATCTTCTGTCTTCTTTTCAATTAATTTATCTGCTAAGTTACCGGCACCGTGAATAATTCCGGTAATTTGACCTACTTTCTGAGAAATTTCTTGTAATTTTGCTTTCAAATTCACAGTGTCAGTCACATCAACACTAATATATTCAGCCGTTCCTCCTGTAGATGCAATAGCTGCTAATGTCTTCTTAATTTCTCGACTAGAATTAATTTGGTTAAATATCTTTTGTACCATCATGGGAGTTGGTTTTTCACCCTGAGAAATCAAATTTTCCATAATGCGCTTTTTCAAGGCAGAATCTTCCAAACAATCCCGCGCATATTCTGGTTCTGTAGTAATTTCTGAACGACCTAAAAGAATAAATTTACAACGTTGTTGTTGAGCTAATTTAACAGTACATTGAGCAGTGATTCCCCTTGCTCCACCACTAACAACAAAAACAGAAGATGGACTAATTTGAACAGTTGCAGTCATAAATCCTCACGTAAAAAATCAAAATATCAAACTCTTACTTTCTGCGACTCTAGGTGAAAAAAATCATCTCATGGTGGGCAATGCCCACCCTACAAATTATTCAGCCTTAGCAACCAGCGTTACTCGTCCTTGATTACCATAACCAACTTCGCCAATATAGCGATTAGAATCGTGTAATTCAGCGACAATATATTGAGCAGATTCCTGATGATCTAAAGTGGGATTTAGGTCAATTGCTCTAAAAAATACCTGTGGCCATTCCCACCGCAAACTCTTAGTTAAACCAAATAAACCGGCAGCAATTGCACTGAAATTAGTTTCATGTCCTAACCCAAATTCACCATCAAGATGAGCGACTGTGCAGAAGCTTGTTCTTCCTGGCAATAATGCTGCATTATTCAAAGTTACTTTCAAATGTTTTGCCATTAAAAACACTTGTTTAATAATTGCTTTTTCTGCTTCTGGATAGGAAATATGACCAGGTTTTTCAGGTTGAAATTGAGGATGTAGGTGAATAAATGCCCCAATTGCTCCATGTTTAGTAATCACACTTTGCAATAATAATTGCAAATGTTGTTCACTCATGTTGGCTAATGTAATGCGGGTAACACCTGCTGGTAATGGCAATTGTGTAGGAATTAAGGATTGGGGGAAACTCAAAACTACAATTCTCCAACCTTGTGCTACCAGTGCATCAACTAATTCTGTGGTAGTTAAAGAACCATCGTCCGTAATTAAACCAATGTGTCCTGCTGGTAGTTGTGCTTCCCAAAAATCCGGTCTGGGTAAGGTTTCGAGTTGGGCTAGACGACGGGGAAGATGAGGATCTACCATAGGTGGTGGGGTTAAATCCACTGTGATAGTCGACTCCACCCCCGCGCTTTCCCCCTTAATTAACGGGGAATTAAGAGTTACCGAGTTAACATCAATGTACGGCTTTTTTTTTTCACCTCCCACCAGTGTTTGGAGGTAGTTAACGATTTGCCCAATTGTCCGTAAATCTCCCAGTTCTTCTATATTAGGTTTGGGTAAATTCGGATATGCTTCCTGCATTGCCCCTAGTATTTCTACTCGTTTAATGGAATCTATACCTAAGTCTGCTTCCATGTCCATATCCAGTTCCAACATTTCCACCGGATAACCCGTTTTTTCGCTGGTAATGTTTAACAGAGTTTGGGCTAAATCAGCATATTCGTTACTGTTTTCGGCAGGTTGGGAACTGGGAATTGAAAATTGGGGACTAATAATTGGTTCTGGTGCTAATTCCTCTATTATCTCTCTGGGAATTTGAGGAATAATAATTGATTCTGCTGGGATTTCTGTTGTTAATGGATTCTGTTTTTGCAGATATTCGACAACTTGACCAATCGTGCGTTTTTCTGCTAGTTCTTCGAGGTTTGGTTTAGGCAGATTAGGATATAATTCTTGCAATCCTCCTAAAATTTCCACTTTTTTAATAGAGTCAATTCCTAAGTCGGCTTCCATATCCATATCGAGTTCTAACATTTCAATAGGATAACCTGTTTTTTCGCTAGTTATAGTTAATAAATTGTTGGCTAAATCATCTAGATTAATGTTATTAACTACGGTTACAGTTTCAGGAATTAATGCAATTGGTTCAGGTGCGGATTCAATTATCTCGTTAATTACAGGTTCTATAACTTTATTGACAGTTGAAATAGGTATTTCTAATTCAACTTTTGGCTCAACTTTTGGCTCAATTACTGGTACTGTTTGAGAGGGAATAATAGTAACATTAGCAGCGACTGGTGCTTCTTCAGCGGTAGATAGGGGAATAAAAGCTGCTGTTTCTTGAGTTTCAGAAATCAGTTGAGAATATTCTTCTTGAATAAGTTGGAAAAAGTGTTTGGTATATTCTATTTGTTCCCGCAAGTATTGTTCATGAATGCGGAGAGTTTCACCTTGTTGAGAATGAAACTGCATCATGCTGCGTTCTAAACTCTCCATGATTACCTGCTTAATTTGAGCAGCTTCAGTAGAAGATTTAACATTAGCAAATAATTTATTTTGCTGCTGCATTAATTGAAAGAATGTTTTGGTGTATTCTATTTGATGGTTAAGATATGTGCTGTGAACTTCTAAATTCTCGCTTTGGTTATATTGAAACTGGCTGAGAAGTTGTTCCAAACTGGTGAGAATTTGTTGGCAATTGACAAGTTTATCTGGTGTTTGCATTTGATCTCTAGATTGCTGTGCGAACAATTCTGAAATGGATATTTTCTCTGGTTCTTTTTGCGGTTCTTTAATGAGAGTTGCAGTATTCATCTGTGATTGTAACTGAGTTGCTATGACGGGTTGTTTTTTATGTCCATTACCGTTGCCGTTATGTCCAGTTGAAGGAATTTTGACAATTTCTGAATTTTCAATTTCTAGAATTTTAAATTCTTGAGTTTCTGGACTTTTAAACTCCTGAATTACTGAATTTTTATCTCCGTTCTGCAAGCTTTGAATAAAGGCATTTTTAGTTTTATCGGAAATGTAGTTAATGCCAGTTAATTTGACGTTAAGGGTCTTTTTAGCCGCAATAGGAGGTAACACAGGAGGGAGTTGATAAGGATCAAGATTGCTAAGATTCATGCCCATAACGCGCAACTGAACCACGGCTTCTCGCAAGGAGCGATCGCTATTTTTTTGTGGACTAGGATTCAGAGATATAGTAATATGAGGACGATCTCCTAATATCTCTTTCACCAAATTACTTAAAACCCGTTTTGGTCCAAATTCTACAAAGCAATAACCACCAGCACCATAAATATTTTCAATTTGTTGTTTAAACAGCACTGAACTAGCCAAATGGCTTTCTAAATTCTTTTGAATTGCTGTGGCATCTTGGGGATAATGTTTACCAGTGACATTACTAAAAACGGGAATTTGCGGATTTTTAAAAGTTACTGATTTAGTAGCAATAGCAAAGGATTTTTGTGCGAATGCTATTAATGGAGTGTGAAAAGCCGCAGACACAGGTAATAAAACCGCACCATATCCCAATTTTTGGCAAGCATGATGAATTTTATCAATTTCTAACTTTGGACCTGCTAAAACAATTTGGGTGGGAGAATTAAAATTAGCAATACTCACTCTAGGAAATTGCTTCAGTAGCGGTTCAATTTTGCTGATATCTTCCTTCACTGCTAACATACTACCAGGGTCATGATCTGGGTCTTTTGGTGCGGCCATGGCTTGTCCTCTAGACTTCACCAAGAACAAATAATCAGCCTCACTCAATACTCCAGCAGCCCACAAAGCCGTTAATTCACCAAAACTATGGCCTGCGGTGAAATCTGCTTTAAAGCCAGCTTGCTGCAAAATTCCATACAACCCGGCACTGAATACACCAATGGCAGGTTGGGCATATTCGGTTCTTTGTAAAGCTGCAATTTGCGCTTTTTTCTCAGTTTCATCAAAGGTAGAATGAGGAAAAACAACTTCAGAAATCGGTTGCAAATTACTTTGTTTTAACAAATTATCCATCTTGCCATATAACTGCCGCAAGCTGGGGAAATTCATTACCGTTTCTCTTCCCATTTCCAAATATTGAGAACCTTGTCCAGAGAATAAAGCGACAACTTTTCCAGCCAATTCCATACCAGAGGAACGGTAATAAATACCTTGAGGATGCTCCCAAGATGTTGCGTCATGCTTATTTTTTAGTAACTCAATACTAACTTGCAGTAACTTACAAGCTTCTTGTAAATTCTCGGCTATAAACCCAATTCTTACCGCTGTTTTGGGAATAGTTAGAGATTGACACTCTTGCAATAATTGAGAATAATACCTTTCTCCATCATTAGCTTGCAAATTATTGAAAGTCGCCTCCAACTTACTAATTAATTCAGCTTGACTAGCACCAAATAATAGCATTTCACTAGAGGTATGATGTAAACGATAGGCATTTCGTTGTTCTGGTTCATACTCTTCTAAAACAACATGATAATTTGTGCCGCCAAAACCGAAAGAACTCACCCCTGCACGTCTGGGAGTTTCACCTTCTGCCTTTATCCATGGTCTAGTTTGAGTATTTAGATAAAAGGAGGAATTTTCAATATCTAATTTCGGATTTGGTTCATTAATATTGATTGTCGCTGGTAATATTTTGTGATGCAATGCTAGGGCAGTTTTAATTAAACTAGCTGCACCTGCGGCGGCTTTTGTATGTCCAATTTGCGATTTTACACTTCCTAAAGCAATGTGTTGTTTTTGGGTATCATGCTTCCCAAAATAATCTCTTAATGAACCAAATTCTGTAGGATCTCCAGCCATTGTTCCCGTACCATGGGCCTCCATTAAACCCACAGTTGCTGGGGAAAAACCAGCATCATCATAAGCCCTTTCTAAAGCCTTAACTTGTCCTTCTTTTCTAGGAGCATAAATACTCTTGTAGCGACCATCGCTAGAAGTACCAATTCCCTTAATTACCGCATAGATTTTATCGCCATCTTTTTGGGCATCTTCTAGGCGTTTTAAGAGAATCATCCCAATACCTTCACCTAACATCATCCCATCAGATTTAGCATCAAATGGTTTAACATTATCGCTAGGACTAACAGCCGGAGTTTTGCTAAAAGAAATGTAGGCCATGATGGTATTATCGGTGTCTACTCCACCAGTTAACATCATATCGCTACGATGTTCAACTAATTCACTAATGGCCATTTTTAATGCCCCGAAAGAACTAGCACAAGCGGCATCAACTACACAATTTGTACCGCCAAAGTTAAAACGGTTAGCAATTCTCCCAGCCACAACATTTGCTAACATTCCAGGGAAAGCATTTTCATCCCATTTGACATAAGCAGATTTGATTTTATCAACAATTTTCTTAGTATCTTCATCAGATAAACCACTGCTTTTGAGAACTTTTTCCCAAATTGGATATTCTAATCTAGCAGCTAAGGGCATTGCTAATTGTTTGCCCATTGCTACACCTAAAATTACCCCAATATTCTCGCGGCTAAATTCACGATAATCACCATAACCAGCATCTTCCATTGCTTCTTTCGCAACTACTAAACTTAATAGTTGGGAAACATCTGTAACTTCTAAAATGCTGGGGGGAATGCCAAATTCCATGGGGTTAAAATCAACTTCGGGAATGAAACCACCACGTTTACAATAGGTTTTATCTTCTGGTGTTCTTGGATTGGGATCATAGTAATCTTCCACACTCCAATGACTTGAAGGAACATCAGTAATACAGTCAACTTTATTCACAATATTTTGCCAGTAATCTCTTAAATTTCTCGCTTGAGGCATTAAAGAAGCCATACCAATAATAGCTATTGGATTTGCTTGTAGTTTTCTGTTAATTTCTTTATTTGACATGGAGTTTTCTGATAATGTGCCGTTAGTCATGTTCATTTTTTTTTCCTTTATAAACCTAAGCAAAGCCTGTTCACAACTATTAATTTGGGCTTCTAATTCCGTCAAGGAAGTATTTATTGTGTCTATCTTTTTTGGGGGGTAAGACATGATGGCATAGACTAATCTTGAGTACCGTAAATTGTGCAACACAATAGACTATTAACAGGTAGTTATTCTATCTGTATTAATGCATTTGTCGCAGGTAAGTTTAAATGCTTGACTTGAGATTAACACTACAGAATATATACACAGTTTTTTGGCAACGTTGGATTTTTTGAACCAGTTTTAGAACCTTTTGTCCATGAATAAATACTAGACAATACTGGATTTTTGATATTGAGAAAGTGAAGATATAATATCCCCGACTTCTTTATTTAATCCTGTGAATAAATTATGATTTCTTCCCAGAAGTATGATATCTGAATTGCATACTGACTCCTTAGGTTACAGGTCTCAACACAGAAGGGCTTTTATCTTTTAATCATTGAATGTTTTACCCATTTGATAATCACATTCTGTATGTTGATAAATGCTTTGACCAGTTTTTAAAATCCAGGATAACCTATTTTAGATGATTAGACTCATAAAAGCTGCCAAAATCGTTACAAAAATAATCAGCACTCTGTGGCAAATTCTCTGAATAGTGAAAAAATACTTAAACAGTTTTTTAAAAATATAGCAGTTTGTAACTTGGAGAAATACAAAACCCCAATTTATTAAGGAATAGGTTTTGTTTCTTTAGGTAATTCTGCTCTAAAAAACTGAATGAATTTTAGTATTTATTCTGTTTCTTGACATCAAATCAACAATTTATTTTTCATCTATAAATGTTGAATTAATAAAAAGACTAACATAGTTTAGGAAAAATGAATAGTTCATTTTTGCTAATTTTTGGAGAAAAATATTTATTAATTTACCTCGTTTTACATACAAGTTAATTTCCTAAGTATAATTTAAAACTGCACTTCCTAATAACATATTCTTGGTAATTACGGGTTTAATATCAATCTTTTCTTGATAATTCAAGAATTATATCTAAATTGTTTCATAAGTCACTAATCAATAAATATACAAGGGAAATATTTGAACATAACCGGGTCTTTTTTGAGCAAACTATCATAATTAAGTCCTAATTTTTGATGAATTTATAAGATAACTCACCTTTTATAGACAATTGGTTATTTATAAACCAAAGATTAATTTTTGTCCTTGATCATGTCAATAATTGATAACAATGCCAGACTAATAAGTTATAGCATTAAATACGAAAATTCTCCATATATTTAGTAAAATTTGCTAAAATAAATACAAATTTTTATATTAACTTATGATTAATCAAATATTTTGATAAAAACAAATAAATTTAGTTGACAATATCAAATTTATTTGGGATACTCGCAGGTAAGTTTATTCATTTATCTAAGTTATTAGCATCATTAATGCTTAGGAGTTGAAGATTTTTATTTCTGATGAGGAATATCGTATTTTAGGCTACTTAATTAAATGCCAATTCAAGATAAAATTGATAGCATAGCGTGGCATTAATCATCAATTATTTGCAGTAAAATCCACGTTAATTCTAGGTTAATTTGGGTATTTATAACAGCTGGGAATGCTGACAACAATTCATACATAAATAATTAGACATATTGCTTCTATGAAAGCAACAGAGGATAAGTCTATAGCCATTACGAGTATTTTTTGAAATAACACCATGGGAATAACAATATGGCAATAAATAAACAAAGCCAATTATTCAAATTGACTGCGCTAAAGTGGAAAATAATTTTGGCAACTTCTCTAACTTTAGCTACGGGGTTAGTATCCTTATACATTTTCTATCAATTGAAGATCAATTCTCAGATTCTATCTCCTGCGACAACAGCTAGTAAATCTCAACCTACCTCTATTAAAGTTGCTGTAACTGCATTAGGAAGGTTACAACCAAAAGATAAAATTACTTATTTATCTGCCCCTAATTCTATCAATGGTGTCAGAGTAGAAAAACTGTTGATCAAGGAAGGAGATAATGTGAAGAAAGGACAAGTATTAGCTTATCTAGAAAACTATGCTCGTTCCCAAGCAGCCATACAACAAGCATTTGATAAATTATTAATTGCTAGAGCTAAACTGGCACAGGTAAAAGCTGGAGCAAAAACTGGAGATATTAATGCTCAACAAGCCACAATTACTCGGTTAAATTCCCAATTACAAGGAGATATTGCCGCGCAAGTAGCAACAATTAATCGGATTCGGGCTGAAGTTGAAAATGCTCAAAAAGAGAGTAATCGCTATCAGCAATTATTTAAAGATGGTGCTATTTCTGCTTCTATTGTTGATAGTAAAAATTTAACCTTAAAAACTACACAACAGCAGCTAAAAGAGGCTCAAGCTACTCTTAAAAGGACTGAAAATACACTTAAAGATCAACTCAAAGAAGCAAAATCTAAACTTAATAGTATTAAAGAAGTTAGGTCTGTAGATGTAGAATTAGCAGAAAGTGAAGTTAAAAGTGCAGAAACAGCAATTAAACAAGCGAAAGCCGATCATGATTTAACCTACATCTCTTCCACTATAGATGGGAAAATTTTGCGAATTAATGCCAGAAATGGAGAAATAATTTCTACTGCTGGCTTTGCAGAAATTGGTAATACATCACAAATGCAAGTCTTAGCAGAAGTCTATCAAACAGATATTCAAAATATTCGAGTTGGCCAAAAAGCTAAGATTACCAGCACTACATTTCCTGGTCAATTACAAGGAACTGTGCGAGAAATTGGCTGGCAAGTTAATCAACAAGGTATCTTTAGTATTAATCCCAATTCTGACGCAGACCGGAGAGTAATTGAAGTCAAAATATCTATTGATAATCCCGCAGATAGTCAAAATATATCTCGATTAACTAACTTACAAGTTGACGTTGCCATCCAAATTTAGTTATTAGTTAATATTCATTTGTTATTTGTTATTCTCAACAAATGACAACTAATAACTAATAACTAATAACTAATAAATGACAAATAATAACTGACAACTAACAACTAATATGAATATCAAAATTCCTTTAGCGTGGCTACAGCTTGTCCAGCAGAAACTTCGCTTTGTGATAGCTGTAGCCGGAATTGGCTTTATTGTGCTGTTAATGTTTATCCAGCTTGGTTTTCAAGATGCACTATATTCTAGTGCAACAGCATTACATCAACGATTGAACGGTGATTTGTTTTTAGTTAGTTCTCAATATAAATCTTTGACAGCAATTCAAAGTTTTTCTCGCACTCGATTATATCAAACATTAGGGTTTGATGGTGTTGATTCTGTTAGTTCAATTTATTTGCAATTTGCAAAATTAAAAAATCCCGTTAGTGGTGAGAAATATTCAATTTATGTCATTGGTTTTGATCCTGGAAAATCCGTGCTAGATATTCCAGAAGTTGAGGAAAATTTAGATAAACTCAAAATTCCTGATGTCATGCTATTTGATAGAGATGCCCGTTCAGAATTTGGACCAATAGCAGAATTATTTAATCAGGGAAATATTCAACAACCAATTGAAATCTTTCCCTTTGATGCGATTAAGGGCTATCGGGTGCGAGTCGGGGGTTTATTTAGTTTAGGACCTTCCTTTGGTGTTGATGGTAATTTAATTGTTAGTGACTCAACTTTTTTAAGAATTAATCCTAATAGTCGCCCAGTTGAAAAAATAGATATGGGAGTGATTAAACTCAAATCTGGTGCTGATATAGAACGAGTTTTAAATAGTTTAAAAAACAAGCTACCGCAGGATGTAAAAATATTCACTCGTCAAGAATTTATTGATTTTGAGAAACAATATTGGTCTGTAAGAACTCCTATTGGTTTTATTCTTAACTTAATGCTGATCATGGCTTCTGTTGTTGGTGTTGTAATTGTTTACCAAATTTTGTATAGCAACATTGCTACTCAATTTATTGCCTATGCAACTCTAAAAGCTATTGGTTATGCTAATGGATATTTATTAAATGTTGTTTTTCAACAAGCATTAATCTTAGCATTGTTAGGATATATTCCCGGCTTTATTGTTTCGATTGGTTTATATGATTTTGCTATGAAAGCAACTAAATTACCTATCATGATGACAAGTAATAATGCCTTACTTGTCTTAGTATCTACAGTCTTAATTTGCATCACCTCTGGAGCATTAGCTATTAATAAACTCCGTTCTGCTGATCCGGCTGATAGTTTTTAGGAATTTGTTTTCCTGTAAATTCAGCAAATTTTGCTCAATATTCTCTAAATTAAAACCAACCAAAGATAGAAGTTTAATGTTATTAGCAACAGTAAAATTTTCTTGTCAGTGCAACAGTTCTTAATTGCAATTTCCTGCAATTAGGAAATAAGATTGTATTGCTTTCTCAACTGTATCGTTACCGTCACACTACTACAAAACACTTATCTATATTTCAACATGAACTTGCAAAACAAAACTCTGCTGATTACCGGAATTGACGAATTTATTGGTTTACGTGCAGCCGAATTAGCTATAGCTCAAGGGATGAAAGTTAGAGGTATACAAAGTTCCCAAATTAAAGATCAAACAGCGCAAAATTTAGGTATTGAAATTCTAGTCGGTAATATCACTGATCCTGGAATTTGCTCAAAAGCTTGTCAAGGAATAGATATAGTTTTACATACTGCTCAAATTGCCGAAGAAGCTGGAGAAATTAAGCATTTTCGAGAAATAAATGTCAATGGTACTATTAATATCGCTAAGGCTGCTAAACAAGCAGGTGTAAAAACATTTGTCCATCTTTCTAGCACTTTAGTATATGGGTTTGATTACCCTGAAAGGGTTACAGAATCAGGTGTACTTTCGGGTGAAAATAATCCTTATTGTCAGACAAAAATTGAAGCAGAAATCGAAGTTTTAAAACTGAACAATGCCCCTGAATTTGGAGTAATTGTAATTCGGGCTGGTGATGTCTATGGTCCTGGAAGTATTCCTTGGATTGTTCGGCCAATTCAGATGATGCGACAAAAATTATTTGCTTATGCTAATGATGGTAAAGGTGTGATGAATCATCTATATGTAGATAACTTAATTGATGCTATCTTTTTAGCCATAGAAAAATCAGCCTATGGGGAAATTTTCAACATTACTGACGGTAAAGAAACTTCTTGGAAAGATTATTTTATTCATCTTGCTTCTTTGGAAGGTTTACCAGCGCCAATGTCTTTACCTAAAGAGGAAATGAAGTTATTTCTGCGTGTGCGTCTTCAGGGACAAAAACTATTCCGTAAAAAAGCTGATATTCTCCCGGAATCAGTTGATTTTATGAGTCGTCCTTATGCCTATTCTATTGCAAAAGCACAAAATATTTTGAATTATCGGGCTAAAGTTGATTTAGCAGAAGGAATGGGTCGCACTCGTGAATGGTTGCAAAAAACTGACATTCAAAAACTGATGAAATAGATAAAATTCTCCAAGGGTAAATTTTCACAATTAGGAAGTGTTGACTAATGTTTAAAATTGTAAACCTGTTCATTGCCACTTTGCTAACTATTAGCTTTACCGAAGTAGCTCAAGCTGAATCAACAACATCATTAACTGTAGTTGTTAATGGTATTCGTAATCAAACTGGGGAAATTTGCATGAGAGTTTATAACTCTGAAAAAGGATTTCCAGATAATGCTAAAAGTGAAGTTAAAAGTGGCTGTACTAAAATTACAGGAAATTCCATTAAACAGGTATTTTCTGGATTAAAACCTGGTAATTATGCTGTGGCTGTAGTTGATGATCAAAATGGTGATCACAAACTCAATAAAGACTTTTTCGGGATTCCCGAAGAGGGTTTTGGCATTTCTAGAAATCCCATTGTTTCTATCAGCACTGGCACACCTAAGTTTAAAGATGCCCGTTTTAAAGTTGATAAGAATACTACAATTAATATCTTTTTGAAGTATTCTCTTGATCCTTAATTCGGAATTTAATACGGTTTAGTTAAGCCTAAAACTCTATTCTTAACTGAACTGTATTTATTTATAATTTACAATCGGGAGTTAAGTATAGATGCTAACTCTTTTTCCTGACCTCTAAGTTATATCTGAGACTATAGAGATAATGCCAGATTTGATGATATTTCTATCTAAGTCTTTGTTGGGTTGGTTGTTAATTCAGAGTTGTTTAACGTTAATATTTTTATGGTATTTACGTTCATACAAACCACGGTTATTACCAGATGAAAAATTACCAAAAACGGCAGTAATTCTTTGTTTACGAGGTGCAGATCCATTTTTGCCTCATTGTTTGCGATCGCTCTTACAACAAAATTACCCGCAATATGATCTAAAATTGATCATTGATAGTCAAAAAGATCCAGCTTTTAAAATTGCCAGTGAAACAATCAATCAACTGCGTGCAACTAATGTCCAAATTAGCATATTAAGAGTGGTTCGTCATAATTGTAGTCTGAAATGCAGTTCTCTATTACAAGCTGTTTCTGACTTAGATAATGCTTATGGAGTTATCGCTTTTATTGATGCTGATACTGTAGTTCATCCCCAATGGTTACGAGAATTAGTCACTCCTCTTCTTGATGACAAAGTTGGTCTAACAACAGGAAATCGTTGGTATGTTCCCACTGGTAATTATTGGGGTTCATTAGTTCGCTACTCCGGTAATGTTTCTACGGTGGTGCAAATGTTTCTCTTTCAAATTCCTTGGGGTGGAACTTTAGCTATCAAAACAGAAGTATTACATCGCATCAAACTTTTGGATAAATGGGGACAAGTGTTAACAGATGATATACTCCTCCATAAACTTATCAAACAACAAAAGTTACAAATTAAGTTTATCCCTTCTTTATTAATGCTAAATCAGGAAGAAAGTAGTTTAAGTAACTTACTAGAATCATTAAAACGATTAATAATTAGTTCTAAACTTTATCACCCTGGCTGGTTAGCCATAATTAGTGAAGCATATTCTAGTATTATCGTACCAAATCTAGTCATCATCATCATTTTCTATCTCCTGCTTCAGTCTCAATGGTACGCTGCATTTTTATTATTTTGCTCTTACATTTCCTACACCATTGGTTTAGTTTTACTCATGCTATTGATGGAAGTAGCAATACATCATATCTTACATAATCAAGGTAAAAAAATACCCAAGTTATCGCCTTTAATTATCCTCAAAATGTTAATAGTTATCCCTTTAACACAGTGGATTTATGGATTAATAATCTTATCTTCCTTCTGGACATCAACTATTACTTGGCGGGGACTTACTTATCGCATTCAAGGACGTGAAAATATTCAGTTAATTGAATATCGTCCTTACCAATGGTTAGATCAACCAATTGATCCAAAAGCTTCTCTTTAGGGAAATAGGGGAAATTTTAGATGTTCTATTTTCGCTTTAACGCTTCAATATCTAAAATTCCCCAATTCAAAATTTTCAAGAAATATCACCTCATAATCATGAACAAAAAACCTCTTCGTATTGCCTTATTTACAGGATTATACGCTCCATTCTTAACAGGAGTTTCTGTGGCTGTTCATCAAAGAGTTCACTGGTTATTAAAACAAGGACATGAGGTTTTTCTAGTTCACCCAGAAATTAATGATCAATACCCGCCACAAGTTGGTAAGCGTCCCATGACAGGAATTGAAGAACTAGAAACATTTATTAATTTTTCTGCTTATTCATTTCCGACAGAACCACTGATATTTTATAAATCTTTACCCCAACCATTAAACTATCGTCATTGGAGTGATACAAAATTACTCACTCACTTTCAACCTGATATTATTGTTGTCGAAGAAGCCCCACAAATGAGAGGTTTATATTCTGGTTTTTTACAAGGTTATGGCCGTTCTGTGGGAGTAGAATATGCCAGAAAAACAAACACGCCCATTATTTCAATTTTCCATACAGATATCATTGCCTATATCCAATATTATTTCGGTAATACAGTTTTTAATTTAGTGCGTCCTCTGCTACCAATTTTAGTTAAACAATTTAGTGAAACTTATGATTTAAGTTTATTTTCTTCCCGTGAACAGCTAGCTAAATACCAAAAATTAAAAGCTCAACGAAGTGAATATCTCCCCTATCAAGGAATTGATTGTCAAAAATTTCATCCCCGCAATATTTGTCATGATCCAATTCCTGATGATCAACGTCCAACTATCTTATTTGTGGGACGCATTACCGCAGAAAAAAATGTCAGTCAACTATTAGATATTTATCCTCTCATTGCTGCCAAAATTCCTGATGTTCATTTAGTAATTGTTGGTAGCGGTCCTTTGGATGCAGAAATTCGTCGTCGCGCTCAAAATTTCCCCCATGGTGTTACTATTTGGGGTGAATCTCATGGTAAGGAACTCTTAGGTTGGTTTGCAAAAGCAGATATATTTGTTAACCCTTCTATCACCGAAAATTTCTGCACTACAACTAACGAAGCTTTAGCTTCTGGAACACCTGTAGTGGCTGTTGTCGCTCCTTCAACTGCTGAACAGGTTATTTCTGGGGTTAATGGTTTTCTAGCAGCACCCAATGACCCTAGAGATTTTGCCCAAAAAGTAATTACAATTCTTGAAAATCCTGACCTCAAAAATCAATTAACTCAACAAGCTCGTCCCTCAATTCTGGAATTTGATTGGTCAGCTTGTACCCAAAAGTTTGAAAATAAGCTTTATGAATTAGTGAATATCCGCCGAGAGGTAGATGTCTAAATCAAACTCAAACAAACGCCAATTTGGCTACTGAAATAGAAATAGCTCTGCTAAAGTATTTAAGTAGTTGACCTGTGGGCTTTTAGGTTCTTAGTTTGAGATATTGATAAAGCTATCTTGTGATCATTCTCAAGATTTCCTACTCCAAATTGATCACCAGATAACTATTATCCTCAATCGTGCCTAAAACTCTTTATACCTCAGAAGCACCAACTTCTGGGGTTTTTGTGATTTTTTTACACTACCCTCACCTTTATGTCGGGGATTATGGCATCGCTGGGGAAAGTATTTTTACGCTTCGTTACTAAATAAAGCGTAACTTAGTTTTCCCCAGGCAGCATAACAGCTTACATAATTCTGCTATAAACTGCGCTAAATCAGTGATGAAAGTGAATACCTATGAAAATATCATAGACAAATTCAAAAAAGTCCTTTTTCTGCAATAACCCGGAAGTTTGGGGACTGCCTTTTTCATCCAATAACGGCTTCATTAAATAATAAGCCGGTTGATAATTATACCAAGGAATCGAAGGCCACAGATGATGAATTAAATGGTAATTCTGACCTAAAATCAGGATATTGAGAACTTTACCTGGATAAACCCGGGCATTTTTCCAGCGATTTCTTTCTACAAACGGACGGTGGGGTAAATAATCAAAAAATAACCCCAAAGTTATTCCTACTAAAAAAGCCGGAATAAACCAAAAGTTAAGAATATAGCCCAAAAAATGATATTGGACAGAAATATAAACAATAGTAATGATGATTAAGCGACTAATAAACCATTCTAGTAGTTCATAATTACGCCATAATCTTCTTTGGAAGAAAAATACCTCATGGTACAAAAATCTCACCGCAATTAACCACAGGGGTCCACCTGTCGAAACATAATGATCTGGGTCATCATTAGGGTGGTTAACATTACCATGATGCTGCAAATGTACTCGTGTAAATACTGGAAAAGCAAAGGCGAGAATTAAGGCACTACAATGGCCTAAGATAGCATTAACAATTCGATTCCGATGGGCTGACTGGTGACAAGCATCATGAATGATTGTTCCTGAACAATGGAGTGCTAGTGTATTGATACTAAAACACAACCAATGAGGCCATTCCCACAACCAATACCCAAAATTAGATAAAACTAACATCATCACTACGACTAAAAACATCAGCAGCGTGGGGTTAAAATCACCAGGAGGTGATAAAAGTTCTTTGGGGGGAATTGTCAGTGGCTTTTGTGCCTCCGACGTGAGCATTATTAACTCCTTTAATTAATCATCAATCTTTACGGATCATACTATTAATCTTAGTTAAGAGTAAAGTTATGTAAAGCAAGATTTATTTACAGTTCTGTTGAAGGGTCAATAAATGAGGCTATGATTCTTGGCTAAACCAGTGCTTTTAGATAAAAAACTCTCTGAGAGGACTGTTGCCAATGTACGATATCAAATTTATACCATAATTACCTCCCTGACTGCCTGTAACATTGATTTAGCAGTTAATAAAAAAGACAGTTCGTTTAATTCATACCAATTTGCAAAATGATGGTGATCAATGGAAAAATGAATTGCTGATACTGTCAGTCTTTCATCATCCAAAATCTTAAATCTCAAATGGTATAAGCAAAGATGACGATAAATTCCCCGGTAGACTCCAAAAATCTTCAACCCAGCCCATGACGCAATTAAGAGATTCTCAGCGCCGAACTAAAATTGTTGCTACTATTGGACCTGCTACCAGTAGCCCAGAAATGCTGAAAGCAATTATTGAAGCGGGTGCTACAACCCTTAGACTCAACTTCTCCCACGGAACTCATGCTGATCATCAGCGTAGTATTCGGTTAATTCGGCAAACTGCTTTTGAATTAAATAGACCAGTAGCAATTCTACAAGATTTACAGGGTCCCAAAATCCGTTTGGGTCGGTTTGAAAATGGTTCTATAATCTTAGGCAAGGGCGATCGCTTCACTTTGACAAATCGCCCCATAGAAGGAACTCAAGAAATAAGTTGTGTCACTTACGATTACTTAGCCGATGAAGTTCCCACGGGTGCAAAAATCCTCCTCGATGATGGTAAAGTCGAAATGGTGGTAGAGGACATCAACCGCGAAAAAGGTGATTTACACTGTCGCGTCACAGTTCCAGGTAAACTTTCCAACAACAAAGGTGTTAATTTTCCGGGAGTTTACTTATCCATTAAAGCCATGACCGACAAAGACCGCGAGGATCTGATGTTTGGTCTAGACCAGGGTGTTGATTGGGTAGCACTTTCCTTTGTCCGTAATCCCCAGGATATCATCGAAATTAAAGAACTAATTTCCAGCACCGGTAAAAGTGTCCCTGTAGTTGCTAAAATCGAAAAACACGAAGCCATTGAACAAATGGAGGCAGTTCTGTCTTTGTGTGACGGTGTCATGGTCGCTAGAGGTGATTTAGGGGTGGAATTACCAGCGGAAGATGTACCCGTACTACAAAAACGGCTAATTGCTACGGCTAACCGCTTGGGTATTCCCATCATTACCGCTACCCAAATGCTAGATAGCATGGTCAGTAACCCCCGTCCCACTCGTGCGGAAGTATCCGATGTCGCTAATGCGATTTTAGACGGTACAGACGCTGTCATGCTTTCCAATGAAACCGCCGTCGGTAGTTTTCCTGTGGAGGCTGTAGCGACCATGGCCAGGATAGCAGAACGCATGGAACAGGAGTACGCACAAAACCCCAACTCCCGTCAGTCACGAGATAATAAACCCTCTATTCCCAATGCTATTAGTCAAGCAGTTGGTCAAATTGCGGAAAATTTGGGCGCAGCAGCAATTATGACTTTAACACAAACTGGAGCTACAGCCCGCAATGTTTCTAAATTCCGTCCGAAAACACCAATTTTAGCAATTACACCCCATGTTAACGTAGCGCGACAGTTACAGATGGTCTGGGGCGTAAGACCGCTTTTAGTCTTAGAATTACCTTCCACTGGTCAGACGTTCCAAGCCGCTATCAATGTAGCCCAAGAAAAAAACCTCTTAACGGAAGGTGATTTAGTAGTAATGACTGCTGGTACACTTCAGGGGGTTTCTGGGTCAACAGACTTGATTAAGGTGGAAGTGGTAACTGCTATACTCGGCCAGGGAATTGGTCTAGGTCAAGGTTCAGTCAGTGGACGTGCTAGGGTAGTTCATAATGCTATGGATGCCAGTAATTTTAATTCCGGTGATATTTTAGTAGCATCCCGCACAGGTGTCGATTTTGTAGAAGCAATTCGCAAAGCTGGGGGGATTATTACTGAGGAAGATAGTCTCACTAGTCACGCCGCAGTTATCGGTTTACGTTTAGGTGTACCAGTAATTCTGGGTGTGAAGGAAGCAACACAGGTAATTAAAGACGGTGCGATTTTAACTTTAGATATACAGCGAGGTTTGATTTACTCTGGGGCGGTGGGAACTTAAACAATTAAAAATTCAAAAAAATCATTTTGGATTTTTAATTTTTGGGTTTTGAAAACATTTCATGCAGAGACGCAAAAGGCGCGAAAGGCGTTTTCTGCGTCTTGGTTTTATGAGGAATAAAAATAAACTACGAAGGAGCGAAGCACACGAAGGAAGAAGAAGGTTATTTATTCTGCAAATATTTCCGCTAAGATATCCAAAACGGCTTTTTGTTCTTCTGTAGTAATTTGACCGAGAAGTTTGACTAATCGGATTTTATCTATTGTGCGAATTTGATCAAGTACGATTTGCCCTTCTTTTCGTTGAAGTTGACAGGTTACTCTTGTGGGGTATGGTTGCCCTTTTGTTGTCATTGGTGCAACTATTACGGTGGAAATATAATGGTTTATTTCATTGGGTGAAATTATTAAGCAAGGGCGTGTTTTTTTAATTTCACTACCAATGGTAGGGTCAAGATTAACTAAGAAAACATCAAATCTGTTAACTACCATTGCCATTCATTTTCATCCCATTCTGTTGTGTTGATGTCATCTAATAAGATATCATCGCGGTTTTCTGCCATTTCTATAAATGCTTTTTCCCAACCCTTTCTGACTTGTTCAATTGGGCGAATAATGAGATGATTTCCTTGAACTTCTATTTCTACTTCTGAGTTAATTCCGCTTTGTTCTAATAGGGTTTTGGGGATGCGTAACCCTTGGGAGTTACCAATTTTGACTATTCGGGTTTTGATTGCTGTACCCATTTTATGTTTTTGGGGATAGGGTGGTGTTTACATTGTAATTACATAAATAAAAATAGTCAAGTAGAAAGCCGCAAGTAATGATGTAAACTTAGGATAGGGCTTAATATTTTTTGTATACAGCCACGCCACGCAAGAAATTCAAGGGATTTTATGCCTGTTAACTATTGATTCGCTTCTTCCAGAAAAAATCAAAACATGGTATTGCTACATCTAAGCAAGACATTGACTTAATTGAAGCAAGACTTGAAAGAGAAAAACAGCATTATAAACAAGTTTATCAGTAAGAGAAAAGGAAATAATCATGACAGAACATATTGAAATAAAACCCAGTAGCGGTAACGTATTTACTGACTTAGGTTTACCCAACCCAGATGAAATACTAGTAAAAGCAGAACTAGCACGAAAAATCAGTAATGCTATCATTGCACGTCATATTACACAAGCAGAAGCGGCTGAATTATTAGGAATTGATCAACCAAAAGTTTCTGCTTTAATGAGAGGAAGACTTACAGGTTTTTCTCTAGAAAGAATGTTTAGATTTCTCAATACTTTGGGAATTGATGTAGAAATTACAGTCAAAGCTAAATCTAGAGATGATGCACGGATAATAGTAGTTTAATTTGTGCTTGTGAAAAGGTTGACTTTGATGAATGGTAGATATTTACTCGATCTCAAACTCTCATTCCTCTGTGATCTCTGTGATCTGGCGTGGTTCGTTTTTAGTAACTTGTGCGTAAGTCCTAAAGATAAAAAGAAATAATCATGACAGAAAATATTGATATAAAAGCCAGTTGTAGCAAGGTATTTATAGTATTGCTAAAACCAGCCTTTTTATTGAATATTAGTACAGTGTCTAGAATGATACCTATTGCCTTTAAGTTAGTTCAATTTGCGAATCATCACCAATTAAAAAACGTAATGCTTTAGGACGACGGGGGGCTATACTTAATTGGGCGCGTTGTCCAATTAAACTATCAATAATCCGCTGTTGAATACCCGTAATTTTAGCACCTTCTAAAACTACACTATGTTCTAAATCCGTTTCTATCAGGGTTGAATTATCCGCAATGCTACTATAAGGACCGATAAAACAGTTTTCTAAATAACAATTATTCCCAATTATCACAGGTCCACGAATTGTACAGTTGATAATTTTAGATTTAGCACCAATTTCTACTCTACCAATAATCTGAGTTTTACTATCAATGTCGCCTAAAATTGATTTTGTTAAATAGGTATCAAGAATTAGCCTGTTAGCTTCTAATAAATCATCTTTTTTCCCTGTATCTAACCACCAACCATCAAGATTATAAGCTAAAACTTCTTTTTTTTGATCTATTAAACATTGAATAGCGTCCGTAATTTCTAATTCTCCCCTCGCTGAAGGTTTAATTTGAGAAATTGCATCATGGATAGTCGCCAAAAAGAAATAAACTCCTACCAATGCTAAATTTGACGGGGGAACTTTTGGCTTTTCAATTAATTGTAATACCTTACCTTTTTCATCTACCTTCGCTACACCAAAGGCGCTAGGATTTGGGACTTTACGCAACAGAATTAAAGCATCTGGTTCTTGTTGGCTAAATTTATGCAAAAATGAACTTAAGTCCCCTTGTTGAATTAAGTTATCTCCCAAATACATCATAAATGGAGAATCTTTTAAAAAAGGACGCGCCACCTGGACAGCGTGGGCTAAACCGGCTGGTTGTTCTTGCAAAATATAGGTAATATTCACAGCGAATTTTTCCCCATTTCCGGTTTTATTTTTGACTTCTTCTCCTGTTTCTGGACTGATAATAATAGCAATATCCGTAATTCCCGCCCCTGCCATTTCTTCAATTCCGTACCATAAAATTGGTTTATTAGCAACTGGGACAAGTTGTTTTGCTCCGGTATAAGTTAAGGGGCGTAATCTTGTGCCTTTTCCACCGGATAAAATTAGTGCTTTCATAGAGATTTTCCTTGTAATTCTTTTAACATTAATCTTAGTCTTTGTCGCCAATGGGGAGGATAAGTTGCCAATATTCTAGATATCTTATCACAAGCTAAAATGGAGTAAGCGGGACGTTTTGCGGGTGTGGGATATTCGGGAGTGGTAATAGGAATGATCTTTTCAATTTTCAGGGAAAAGCCCAGTTTTTCAGCTTCTTCAAAAATAGCTATAGCAAAGTCATACCAACTCGCAACACCACTATTTGTATAGTGATAAATTCCAGTAATTTCTGATGTTAATTGGGGGATAATTTGGGATATTGTCAATGCTATATCTTGAGACCAAGTAGGAGTACCAATTTGATCTGCAACTACCCTAATTTCGGGTTTTTCTTTACCAAGTCGTAACATCGTTTTCACAAAATTACTTTTTCCATAAGTCCCATAAACCCAAGCTGTACGGATAATTATATGATGATGGGGACAAGTTTTTTGAATTGCTATTTCTCCGGCTAATTTTGTCTTTCCATAGACACTTAATGGATTAGGAATATCAGTTTCTTGATAGGGATAATTGTGATTACCGTTAAATACGTAATCTGTGGAAAGATGAATTAAGAAACTTCCTAGTTTTTGGCTTTCTTCGGCGATAATTTGCGGGGCTATAGCATTGACAGTATTAGCTATTTCTGGTTCGCTTTCGGCTTTGTCTACGGCTGTATAAGCAGCAGCGTTGATAATTATTTCCGGGTGGGTTTCTTTGATAATTTGACGGAGGTTCTCAGGTTGATTTAAGTCTATTTGCGGACGTGCATAAGCAATAACTTTATAGTTGGTAGAGTTGGATGAAAGGGTATTTTTTAGTTCTGTACCCACTTGTCCGTTACTACCTATTAGTAATATTGATTTATTCATAAACTTCCGCTTTTTTAAAAGTTGGAGCATTACTATCTTTAGCTGATAAAATTGGAGGTGTTTTCAGAGGCCAAACTATAGCTAAATCTGCATCATTCCAAATGATAGCGCGATCGCTTCCCGGTGCATAATAATCTGTAGTTTTGTATATCACCTCTGCCATTTCTGAAAGTACGAGAAAGCCATGAGCAAAACCTGCTGGTATCCACATTTGGAGTTTATTTTCGGTGCTGAGTTCGTAACCTACCCATTGTCCAAATGTGGGAGATTTTTTTCTAATATCCACAGCCACATCAAAGATTTTACCAGCAATAACGCGAACTAATTTACCTTGGGGCTGGATAATTTGATAATGTAATCCTCGCAACACATTTTCTTCCGATTTTGAGTGATTATCTTGAACAAATTTGGCTGTAATTCCCAGTTTTTCTGTGAATATTTTTTCGTTATAGGCTTCCAAAAAAAAGCCCCTTGAGTCTTGGAAGATTGGCGTTTCAATCAAGATAATCTCTGGTATCTCCGTAGCAATAGTTTTCATGGTTTTTAATTTTACTAGTTCGCTAATTAATAAATAAGTATTATTTTTTTAGGACTTAGCCAACTGCTATAATGTTCTAACTTGTAGTCAGAACTTTAGTCCTATTTTTTCTCAAAACTATTAAATAATAGCACAAAATGTTAATTTCACAATCAAAGTTTAACAGCTACAACCTGATTATTTGCATCTTTGCGCCTTTCGGTGATACATATTCATATATTTAATCAGCAAGGCCAAATTTTGATTTATCCTTTCTTGTTATTTCCATAAATATGCAATAATTGATATATCTGTATTCTTCAAGAGAATTTTCATCAAAATCATCTATTGATCATAACTGTAAACAATGCAAGTAGAATCACAAGTGTCTCATATTGATAATAATATTTTTACTGATTTCGGTGGTGTGATGATTCCCCAAGCACCTGCTGGATTTAAATCGGGTTTTATCGGTATTATCGGTCGTCCTAATGTCGGTAAATCCACTTTAATGAATGAATTGGTTGGGCAAAAAATAGCCATTACTTCCCCCATAGCCCAAACTACTCGCAATCGTTTAAGAGGTATTTTAACTACAGAAACCGCCCAGTTGATCTTCGTGGATACACCGGGTATTCATAAACCACATCATCAATTAGGGGAAGTGCTGGTAAAAAATGCGAAAATTGCCATTGAGTCAGTAGATGTTGTATTATTTGTAGTTGATGGTACGGTTGCCTGTGGTGCGGGCGATCGCTATGTTGCTGAATTATTAACTCATAGTCAAACACCCGTAATTTTAGGAATTAATAAAATTGATCAACAACCGGAAGATGCTCAAAAAATAAATGAAAGTTATATTCAATTAGCTAATACTTATCAATGGGAAACTGCGAAATTTTCTGCTAAAACTGGCGCGGAATTATTACAACTGCAAGATTTATTAATTAGTCACCTCGAACCAGGACCATTTTATTATCCCCCAGATTTGGTTACAGACCAGCCAGAACGGTTTATTATGGGTGAATTGATTAGAGAACAGATATTATTACTAACTCGTCAAGAAGTTCCCCATTCCGTAGCCATAGCCATTGATTTAGTCGAAGAAACCCCAAAAATTACCCGCGTTCTTGCCACCATCCATGTTGAGAGAGATTCGCAAAAAGGTATTCTCATTGGTAAAGGGGGAACAATGCTTAAATCTGTTGGTAGTGCAGCTAGAGAACAAATTCAAAAGCTAATTGCTGGGAAAGTTTATCTAGAATTATTTGTCAAAGTACAACCCAAATGGCGACATTCACGGGTGCGGTTAGCCGAACTAGGTTATCGTGTCGAGGAATAAGTGATAAACTAGTTATGGTAAAAGTCAGCACCAAGGCAGTTATGATTAAATCTTGGATGATAATTGGCATTATAGCATTCTTAGTAGGTTTTGCTGGTAACTGGATCTCACCCAACCAGAGTCAGTGGTTTAGACAATTACAAAGACCTCGATGGTTAACATTTGAATCAGCAATTCCTCTGATTTGGACAGTAATATTTATTTGTGGTGCTTGGTCAGCTTACATCATTTGGGAACACAACCCAAATAGCTATACAGCACGCTTAATGATGGGTTTATACCTACTCTTAGAAATATTTACCATAGCTTACACCCCTGTAATGTTACATTTTCGCAGTCTCATAGTTGGGACAATTATCGGTGGTACAGGATTGCTGATTTGTTTATTAATCACATTAGCAGTTTTACCAGTATCCATGTGGGCAGCGTTACTATTATTACCTTATTTACTGTGGAGTCCTATAGGTACATACACCACATGGGAAATGAGTCGTCTTAATCCTCAAGATGCTTAAAACGGGAAAGTTGAAAGTCTTAATGATGTTTAACTTTCAACTTTTTATCATAGGTTTTATCTCTTTGTTCGCGTCTTTGCTCCTTTGTATTTTGGCACGAAAAAACCCCATATTACAAAACAGAAGATTTATTTTCTGTTGTTTGAATAAAAGATTGAAAATCCCCATTCGGTGTCCATTGAACTGCACCATCTTTACCAGTAAAAAAGAGCTTCGTTTGTCCTTTACTTAAAGAAGATAATGTTTTACTATCTAAATTATTAGCAGGAGTGATAGCTATTTGGGGTTTAAGTGCTAAAATTAAATCTTGTAAAGATTCTGATGGACACCATAAAACCTGGGGAGAAGACAAATCTCCACTTTTAATTAGTTCTTGAATTTGTTGGGATTTAATATTACCGACTAATAACCAGTTTTGATTAAAAATTTGTAATTTTAAAATTGGTATTTGCTCATTAATTAATTGTGCGATAATTGTCGAATTATTTATCGGTTGACCAACTGCTAAACCTTGATATATTCCTTGCTCTTCTTGGAGTTGCTGTTGCAGTAATTGAGTGGCAATATTGTCCTCTAAATTGGGAGTATATTCATAGAAATTTTTAATTGGTATATCTTGCATAATTTCCAACCAAGGATCATAACTATGACCAGGGAACTTACTAGCGACAGCCAAATTAACTTGATTTATCCCTTGCTGTCTTAAAAATGGGAGAATTGTAAATCTACCCGTACCTTCATTTCCCCCATTAACTATCGCAATATTTCCTCGATCTTGAATTACTAAAACAGGTTCAGTCCTGGTTTCTAATAAAGTAATTCTTAGCAAATTATCATGAGAATACCACAGGGGAAAAAGCACCAAACCGACCACAATAAAACCTGCAAACCACCAGCGTTTCTGCCACCATTTTACTAACAAAGGTAAAATAATTAAAAGATAGATAATCAACATTTGCCAAATTGATATACTACCAACAGGTATCTGACTTCCTGGTAAATGATCAAAAAATTCCGCCAGTTGAATTAACCAATGGGTAGGATAATATAAAAAACCCGCTAAAATACTTCCTAAATCTGGTAAAATTAAACCTACTAAACCGCTAATCATTCCCCCAAGACTAATGATAGAAATAAATGGTGTCGTCAGAATATTAAGAGGCACACTATAAACTACAATTACACAAGCAAATTCTAGCAATCGGGGTAAAGTCCAAATTGTTGCTGCTAAAGATGCAGAAATTAAAGAACTAATTGTTGGTGGTAGCCAATCTAAACGTTTATCTATTGCTGGTGCGGTGACAATTAATCCTAACGTAGCTAAAAAACTCAATTGAAAACCTAAATTCCAAATCCACAAAGGATTAAATAATAATAATAATGTTGCTGCTATCAACAAAGATCCCAACTGCTTCACACCTTTTTCTAAAGCCAAACCGAGCAAAGCCGCAAAGCCCATAATTACGGCTCTTAATACCGCAGGTTCAAAACCGGCTAAAAACAAAAAACCAGTTAATCCCAAGCCACCCAGAGTGATCTGGGCGGCTTTATTTGTACCTTTAGTTAGCTGTAAAATTACACCCAAAATTAAAGAAGTTTGAAAACCAGAAGCAGCCAAAGCATGAGCCAAACCAGTCCTCACAAATAAATCACGGATATCATAGGGTAAATCAACAGCCTTAGCACCTAAAACCATGGAACTGACAAGAGGACCTTCAGGAACACCTAATGAACGAGCTTGTGATCTCCCGATTTTCCCACGAACTTGCCACCATCCCCAAGGACGCTGATCATCGAGAATATTGACCTGTCTTCCCGCTAAACCCGCAAAAGTCTCCTCCTGTCGCAGATATTTCTGAAAATCAAAACCACCAGGATTTAACGCTGCTGTTGGTTTATACAAAAATCCTGTCACCGCAATTTCTTGTCCAGGATATAAACCAGTAGACTGAAGTATCGGTACAGTCACGTATAACCTACCTGTTACCTCCCTGGGATTCCCTCCAGAAGCTTGATTATTCTGTACCTCATCTAACTGAGTCGCTGCTAACCAAAATTGTCCCCTTTGACTGCGAGTTAAGCGAGGATTACTATCCACCAACCCTCGCACAATCACTGATTGTTCAAGATTACTTTTATCACTAGCCACAAAGCGACTAATATCTTTTATTCCCGGTTGAGGTAATCGCAAATTAAAATAAAAAGTAGCCAACAAACCCACCACACCAGCTATTAACCACAGACTAGGATGGGGAATATTTGTCCAGTTATTAGCAACCAGCTTTGTTTTGTCAGCAGTCCCATCTCTTTTGAGAGCAAATTTCCTTAAATTAACATATATTCGGCGAAATAACACTGCCCCAACCACACCCAAAAATAAAATCCAGACACCACCCCAGGGAATTGCGGTAAATAGCAAACCCAAAATATAACTAAGACAGATAATTATTCCACTCGTTTGCATCATAAATCACAATAAATGCCAAAGCGCCCAGTAGATTAAAATTTAATTTGCTTTTTACACAAATAATTCATCTTTGGTAACTTTGGCAATCAGAAAATTATAAAGAAATACCCAAATTAAACCCTAAAACAGCATGAACAAACATAACCCCTAGTGCTATAGTCCCCAAATAAGCATGAACTACACGCAACCCAGCTTTATCCCCGAAAAATCCACTTAGAGAAATCACACCATTAATTAATAACAGTATCAACACCAGCGAACCAGTCCAAAAATGAGGACTTGCAAACAGCTGTTTTTGCTGCATCACTAACGACAAAACTCCACCAATATACCCACCGGCTAAAAATAAAAACAACCAAGGAGCTAATTGACGATGAGCATTACGGCTTTGAATAGCTGCATCCTTATCCTTCCCCTCCAGCAACTTACCACGCCAACCCATCACCCCCACAAAAGTCCCCACCACAAAAATCACAATTCCCATCATTACTGGATGTCCCCAATGTACAATCGGTTCAGGAACACCCAGAGAACGAAACCAACTCGCAATTGGTTCTAAAACTGCACTGATATTTACCATCTTACACACCACTGTTTTAACATTAACTTCCGTATCCCCCTTGCGGGGGGGAATTGAAAAATTTGGACTTGCTGAATTGAGGTATGAATTCTCTGGCTTTCATTTTTAAAACTCTTACCTTTGCGCCTTTGCGTGAGTTAATTCATGATTCAATTATGCAACGCCAAAAATTTTAGCTTATATTATTCCTAAGCAACGGAAAACCCAACTTTTCCCTTTGTTCAACATATAAATGAGCCACTTTCCTTGCCAAATGCCGAATCCTAGTAATGTAACGAGTTCGTTCCGTCACCGAAATTACCCCTCTAGCATCCAGTAAATTAAAAGCATGAGAACACTTAATCACATAGTCTAAACTAGGTAAAACCAATCCTCGTTCTGTTAATTGAGTAGCTTCCTGCTCATATAAACCAAACAGCGTCAGCAACATTTCAGGATTAGAAGCTTCAAAATTATAAGTACACTGTTCAATCTCACCTTGAAGATGAACATCACCATAAGTAATGTTATCAGTCCATTGGATCTTAGTAATAGCCTCCACTTGCTGAAGGTACATCACCAATCGCTCTAAACCATAAGTAATCTCAATGGACACAGGACGACAATCAATGCCTCCACATTGCTGGAAATATGTAAATTGGGTAATTTCCATCCCATCTAACCACACTTCCCAACCAGTACCCCAAGCGCCCACCGTCGCATCCTCCCAATTATCCTCCACAAAGCGAACATCGTGATCTTCAGGACAAATCCCCAAAGCTCGCAAAGAATCAAGATAAATCTCCTGGATATCATCTGGTGACGGCTTAATTAACACTTGATATTGATAATAATGCTGAAAGCGATTCGGATTTTCGCCATAACGACCATCTGTAGGCCGACGACAAGGCTCAACATAGGCGACAGCCCAAGGTTCAGGTCCCAAAGCCCTTAAAAACGTATGGGGATTCTTAGTACCCGCGCCCTTCTCCATATCGTAGGGTTGAGCAATTAAACAGCCACGCTGTCCCCAAAACTCATGCAATATCGCTATTACGGACTGGAAATTCACTATCTACTCTTCCTTTAGTCAACAATTTCTAACCCATTGTGGACTAAACCCAGCACTGTGGGCAGGTTTCAGGGCAATAAAAAATTTTTTTCCAAAAAAATGGAAAAAGTAGTTGACAAACCCAAATAGATTAGATATATTGAATAAGTGCCGGACAGCGAAGCCAAGAGAGGCAACGCCGAACAGCGCACCGAACCTTGAAAATATTATAGTTTGAAAGCCAGAATACGACAAGTACCCTGCGTCAGAAAAAAATAACCTGACCGTGGTTGTAAAAACGGTCGAAAGAGCTAAAAAGAACGAACCAAAATGGAGAGTTTGATCCTGGCTCAGGATGAACGCTGGCGGTATGCTTAACACATGCAAGTCGAACGGTCTTTTCGGAGACAGTGGCGGACGGGTGAGTAACGCGTAAGAATCTACCCTCAGGTC
>NZ_BJCF01000041.1 GCF_005402965.1 Dolichospermum planctonicum | reverse complement strand
ATTAATAGCGGTGCTGGGAATGATAGCATTAATGCAGGTACTGGGAACGATACCATTAATACTGAAGATGGGAACGATAGCATTAATGCGGGTGATGGTAATGACACTATTGATGCAGGTAATGGAGCAAGTCTTACTCCCGGATTAGGAGAGAAAGATATCCTCACAGGTGGAGCAGGAAGCGATCGCTTTATCTTAGGAAATGCTACCAAGGTTTATTATGATGATGGCAATACTCTAACTAATGGTAGTAACGACTATGCCGACATTACCGACTTCAACATCGGAGATATTATTCAACTGCAAGGAACAAGCAGTAATTACCTCCTGGCTGTTGTCAGTGTGGACACTCAAATATTAATCAATAAACCCGGAACAGAACTAGATGAACTCATTGGTATAGTCCGAAATCAAACAGGTTTGAGTCTCACAGGAACTTATTTTAGCTATACTCTTCCCATCATTACCTTAGCAGTATCTCCCACCAGCGTTAGTGAAGACGGTACAACCAACCTAATTTACACCTTCACCCGATCTGGTGGTATTACCACCAATGCTTTAACCGTCAATTACAGCATTGCCGGGACTGCCGACAGTAGCGACTACACTGGTGCAACACCCGGAACAGGTAAAACAATTACCTTTGCTGCGGGTGCAAGTACAGCCACTTTAACCATAGACCCCACAGCCGATACCATTGTTGAAAGTGATGAAACTGTGGCTTTAACATTGGCAACAGGAACAGATTACACCATTGGGACAACCACAGCCGTCATAGGAACTATTACTAATGATGACTTATTGCCTAATCTTAACCTCAGTGCTAACCAGACCATAGTTGAAGGTAATACCAACCCTCAAAACGTTACTTATACCGTTACTCTTTCCAGCACTAGCACCCAAACTATTACCGTCCAATATGCCACTGCTAACGGTACAGCCATAGCAGGATTAGACTATACCAGCACCAGCGGAACTCTCACCTTTGACCCTGGTGTTACCAGTCAAGTCATCAATATTCCCATTCTCAATGATTCTCTGAATGAAGCTAATGAAACCTTTACTCTCAACTTGACTACCGCCACCAATGCTACCCCTGGCACTGCAATAACGGCTACCACAACCATCACCGATACTCTCAGTGCTTCTGTGACTACTACTCTGCCCAGTGGTGTGGAAAACTTGACTTTAACCGGAACAGCAGCTATCAACGGTACAGGTAATGCCGTGGGTAATGTTCTCCAAGGTAATAGCGCCAACAATATCCTGATCGGTCTTGATGGAAATGATACCTATAGTTTCCTAGCTTCCAGCCCCTTGGGAACGGATACAATTACGGAAACGACCACAGGGGGTATTGATAATCTTGACTTGACGGGGACGACTGCTGCTGTAAATGTGAATTTGGGTGTTGCAACTTCACAAACGGTCAATAGTAATCTTAAACTGATTCTCTCTGCTAATAATGTGATTGAAAATGCCACAGGTGGTACAGGAAATGACCGTCTCACAGGTAATGCTCTAAATAATACCTTAAATGGTGGTGATGGAAATGACCAACTGCAAGGACTAGGAGGAGATGACATTTTGTGGGGAGGACTCGGTGATGATATTCTCACAGGAGGACTCGGTAATGATCAATATCACTTCCAAGGTAATGGGGTATTTAGCAGCAGTTTAGGTGTTGATTATATTACTCAGTTTGATGCCGGACAGGACAAAATTGCTCTCAATCTGGGAACTTTCAACGCCATTACTAACACTTTAGGACAGTCTCTAACTGATTTCGCAGTTGTTAATGATGATGAATTGGTCAACGCTAGTAATGCCCGGATTGTTTATAGTCAAAGCACTGGTAGTTTATTTTATAATCAGGATGGTAATATTTTGGGTACAGGAACGGTGTTTGAGTTTGCTCGTTTAGGGAATCTTGATATTACCCTTGCTAGTAGCGATTTTATTTTGATTGCTTTAGTTTCCTGATTTGGGATACAGCAATGCTGTATCTCCCAACATATAGCAAAATTCAAGCTATATTACAACATGAAGTGCAAAATATGGGATATGCGGCGTAAATCCTATTCATGTTGGCACAAAACCGCTAAACAAAACCGCTAAAATAGTACCAAAGAGTAAAAACTGTAGAGTAAAAACTGTAAAACTTGGATATGACCACAGCCACACCCGTTAAAACTGAATATGAAGCAATTATTGGCTTAGAAACCCATTGTCAACTCAGTACCAATACAAAAATTTTCTCCAGCAGTTCTACTGCTTTTGGCGCTGACCCTAATACTAACATTGACCCAGTTTGCATGGGTTTACCTGGTGTTTTACCTGTACTTAACGCTAAAGTTCTCGAATACGCTGTTAAAACCGGTTTGGCTTTGAATTGTCAAATCGCTCGGTATAGTAAATTCGATCGCAAACAATATTTTTATCCTGATTTACCTAAAAATTACCAAATTTCCCAATATGATTTACCCATAGCTGAACATGGTTGGATAGAAATTGAATTGGTAGATGATACAGGAAACCCCAAACGTAAACGCATTGGTATCACCCGCTTACACATGGAAGAGGACGCGGGTAAGCTTGTTCACGCAGGGAGTGAACGGCTTTCTGGTTCTACCTACTCTCTTGTAGATTATAACCGCGCTGGTGTTCCTTTGGTGGAAATTGTTTCTGAACCGGATTTGCGGACGGGACAAGAAGCGGCTGAATATGCCCAAGAACTACGGCGCATTGTCCGTTATCTTGGTGTTAGTGATGGTAATATGCAGGAAGGTTCTCTACGTTGTGATGTGAATATTTCTGTGCGTCCTGTGGGACAAGAGAAATTTGGTACTAAGGTAGAGATTAAGAATATGAACTCCTTTAGTGCGATTCAAAAAGCGATTGATTATGAAATTGAGCGTCAAATAGCCGCTATTGAATCAGGAGAGAAAATTATTCAAGAAACTCGTCTCTGGGAAGAAGGTTCACAACGCACCAGCAGTATGCGGGTTAAGGAGGGTTCTAGTGATTATCGTTACTTCCCTGAACCAGATTTAGCACCCATTGAGGTTACTCAAACAGAATTAGATACATGGTTAAATGAATTACCCCAACTACCCGCCCAAAAACGCCATGATTATGAGAATCAGTTGGGACTTTCAGCTTATGATACTAGGGTTTTAACTGAGGATAAACCAGTCGCAGATTATTTTGAAAGGGCGATCGCTTTAGGTGCAAATCCCAAGGCCGCAGCTAACTGGATTACTCAGGATATTGCGGCTTACTTGAATAAACAAAAACTGACTATATCAGAAATTAAACTGACTGCTACTAATTTGGCTGATGTAATTACCCGCATTGAAAATGGTAAAATCAGTAACGCCCAAGCTAAGGAAAAACTCACAGATTTATTAAATGGTGTTTCTCCAGAAACGGCTTTTGCTGGTCAAGAACTCATCTCAGATCGTACCATTCTTGAACCCATTATTGATGAAATCATTGCTACTAACGCTCAACAGGTAGAAAAATACCGCAAAGGTAATACCAACCTGAAAGGCTTTTTCGTGGGACAAGTCCTGAAAAAAACCGATAAACGCGCAGAACCGAAACTGACTAATCAATTAGTAGAGGAAAAACTCAATAGTCCAATGTAGGGTAATTATTATCTGATAACAAGACGCAACTTGATGATTGGGAGAGCTAATTTAGCTCTTTTTTTATCGGTAAAGTAAAAAAAGGGGTTTAACCCCTTGGCGCTAGAATTATATAATGTGCTAGGTAGATGCACCCTGATGATTTTAGAGAGCCATTAAATGGCTCTCTTTTATTTTTGAGGATAATTAAACGCAAATGAACGCAGATAAACGCAGATAAAGATAAATTATTTGATTTATTTCGTAATTTGTGATTACTTATGGTCTTTAGGGTCGGTTTATGGTCGGTTGGTTGGAAATTTTTTGAGAAAAAAATTGTCATCAACGGATAAAATTACTTATAGACATAAATACTGGACGCTGATATCAAACTAGCAGCAGAATGTATTTTAATAACAAAGGCAATATAATAATTGTGGACAAAATTATGGCAAATTGGCAAATAATTCCGGGTGGTGTGACAGCAGCACGAGGATATAAAGCAGCGGGAATTACAGCAGGACTAAAGGCTTCGGGATTACCAGATTTAGCTTTGATTGTATCAGATGTGGAAGCGATCGCCGCTGGTGTATTTACTACTAGTCATGTCAAAGCAGCTTGTGTAGATTATTGTCGGCAAGTGTTACAAGGGAAACATAGTGCTAAAGCTATCCTTTGTAATGCGGGACAAGCTAACGCTGCAACCGGTGAACAAGGAGTTAAGGACGCTCAAGAAAGTGCTGATTTATTAGGGAAGGAATTAAATATTAACCCGGAATCTATTTTATTAGCTTCCACTGGTGTAATTGGTCAAAGAATTAAAATGGATATCCTGCGGGATGGTATACCCAAGGTAGTCGCAGCGCTTTCCGACACAGGTTCGGATGCAGCCGCAGGGGCAATTATTACCACAGATTTAGTCACAAAATCTATTGCTTTAGAAACCATTATACATGATCGTCCCGTGCGTATCGGTGGTATTGCTAAGGGTTCGGGAATGATTCACCCCAATATGGCGACAATGTTAGCTTTTGTTACCTGTGATGCTGCTGTATCCTCTACACTTTGGCAACAAATGTTAACTAGAGCAGCAGATAGAAGTTTTAATTCGATCACAGTGGATGGTGATACGAGTACAAATGATTGTTTAATCGCTTTAGCAAATGGTGAATCTCGCACTCCCGCAATTACAGAAATGGGTGCAGAAGCGGAGAAGTTAGAAGCTATGTTAACTTATGTCTGTCAACATTTAGCTAAAGCGATCGCCCGTGATGGAGAAGGTGCAACTTGTTTAATAGAGGTACAGGTTACGGGTGCTTATGATGAATTATCAGCCCGACAAATCGCCAAAACCATTGTTGGCTCGTCTTTAGTGAAAGCGGCCATTTTTGGTCATGATCCGAATTGGGGACGGATAGCGGCGGCTGCGGGGCGGTCTGGTGTACCTTTTGAACAAGACAACCTCTCCATTAAATTAGGGGATATTTTACTCTTTGAAAATGGTCAACCTTTAGCTTTTGATAAAGCCGCAGCTAGTGCATATTTAAAAGCAGCGGTTCACGGTGAGTATTTACAGTCAGATACGGTGTTAATTTCCGTTGGTGTGGGAAATGGTCATGGTACAGGTAAAGCCTGGGGTTGTGATTTGAGTTATGATTATGTGAGGATTAACGCTGAGTATACAACTTAGAAAAATCGTGGCTTTAGCTCCTAGTATCTCGAACACAGGACTAAAGTCCTCAATACCAGTTAGAATATTATATCAGTTGCTTAAGTCCTGCCATTGCTCGCACCTGAAATTAGTCTAGAATTAGGTTTAAATAACAAAAATATACTGATCATAGAAACCGTTGGGGTGCGGCTTGTAGTTAGTCCTGTAAGGTAATTGAGGATATCCAAACAGTTAAAACTGTTCCCTCTTCCCTCTTCCCTGTTCCCTGTTCCCTGTTCCCTTCCCTCACAAACAACTTATTCAGCAAGCCCTATTTAAGAAATTTTCACTGGTGTATTTTATGCGTTTAAACTCAATTCGCTTCATTGTTATTGCTGGTTTTATGGGGTTACTTTCCTGGATAGGGACTCCCACCGCTTTAGCTTTAACACAGATTAAATTATCTGATATTTCCTACCATGATTGTCCTTTAGAACTAGCGACTGGAGTGGTAACTAGCAGCGGTTCAAATTCTGCTACTTGTTTTATAGTCACAGGTAAAGCTAACAACAGCACAAATAAAACCGTCTATGATGCGGACATTTTTGGGCGCATTTATGATAGAAATAATGATCCTATACTACAAAATCGTACTCGTCTCGGTGGCATAGCTGAAGTTCCCCCAGGAGTCAGTGATTTTGAATTGAGAATTTCTGTACCTAGTAATCAACCTTTACCATTGAAATTGAAACAGTTTAAAGCGGCTGGCTTCAGCGGTAAAGTAAGAAGGTAATCTTTGGATATAGATATATTTTACATGATATATAGTGAGAGTAATTCATCAGAAAACGCTGTAATACCCCATCCCTCTACAGGGTGGGGATGTAAGGCGGGTAAAAATTAAACACCCTTCAAGGGATATTAAGCGCAGCTTAATCGTGAGAGAGGGTAGTTTCATTTTTACCAATCTTAGGGATTGACTAATTCCCTAAAGTATACTATACTGAAAACAGGTCGAATTAGTAATAAAAAAATGATTGTTTTTGAATTTAAAGCCAAAGGCACAAAGCAGCAATATCAAAAAATTGATCAGGCTATACGGATAACCCAATTCATCCGTAATAAGTGCTTGCGCTTTTGGATGGACAATCAAAATGTTAAATATTACGACCTGAATAAACACACTGCGGTATTAGCTAATGAATTTGATTTTGCTGATAAATTAAATTCCATGGCTAGACAAGCAGCAGCAGAAAGAACTGCTTTTGCAATTAAGCGATTTTTTGATAATTGTAAGGCAAAAGTTCCAGGTAAGAAGGGTTATCCCAGATTTCAAAAAAATAACCGTTCAGTTGAATATAAGACAAGTGGATGGAAACTTTTAGATTACCGTAAGCACATTACTTTCATAGACAAATGTGGTATTGGTCAGTTGAAATTAATTGGAACTTGGGATTTACATTTTTACCAGATTAAGCAAATAAAGAGAGTTAGGATAGTTAAACGTTCTGACGGTTACTATATCCAGTTTTGTGTAGATGCAGAACGGAATATTGACATCAATGCTACAGGTAAAACCGTTGGTTTAGATGTTGGTCTTAACAGTTTCTACACTAATTCTCAAGGGGATAAAATTGATAATCCTAGGCATTTGCGGAAATCAGAAAAATCTTTAAAACGATTACAGAAAAAAGTTAGTCGCAAAAAGAAAGGTTCTAATAATCGCAAAAAAGCTATTAACCGTCTTGGTAGAAAACATTTGCAAGTTTCACGTCAACGTAAAGACTTTGCTGTGAAAACAGCATTGTGCGTAGTTAAATCTAACGATTTAGTGGCCTTTGAAAAACTGCAAGTGAAAAATATGGTTAAGAATAGCAAATTAGCCAAATCAATTAGTGATGCTGGATGGTCATTGTTTACTCAATGGTTAGAATATTTTGGTAAAGTCTATGGTCGTGTAATTGTACCTGTTGCACCACAATATACTTCTCAAAATTGTTCTCATTGTGGAGAAATAGTTAGAAAATCCCTATCAGTTAGAACTCATGTTTGTAAATGTGGTTGTGTTCTCGACCGTGACCACAATGCTGCAATTAACATCCTAACTAAAGCACTAAAACAAACTGGCTATGATTTAAGTACCGTCGGGCGGACGGAAACTAATAACGCTTGTGGAGAGATTACCCTCTGCTCAGACTTGGTAACAAGTTTGAATAAGGTTGCTCATTGAAACAAGAATCCCCGTCCCTCTATAGGGCGGGGAGCGTCAAGAATTACCCTCACTATCTTGAGTAAGTGACCTGTGCCTTAAAACCCTGTGACTAAAGTAACACGGGCTAAATTATTCAAAAGATCACCAACTATGTTTAAAGCCAGAAATGCTAGGATAGGAGAAAAATCCATACCACCCAAAGGAGGAATAATGGAACGAAATAGATTTAAATATGGGTCACTAATTTGACTTAAAGCCGCAAATGGTTGACTAGACCAGTCAACAGTGGGAAACCAAGTTAGTAAGACCCGAATAATCAGCAAATAGCTGTAAAAAGTGACAAAAGTGGCTAGGGTTGTAATGAGTAAATTCATGGCCGGGTGACTTTCCTGTTAAATGTCAAACATAGATTCATGATTGATTTTAATTTAGTGCAAGTCATATTGTGTGGCTTGTAATCAATATACAATATAACTACTAATTACTGGTAATGGGTAATGGGTAATGGGTAATGGGTAATGGGTAATTGGTAATGGGTAATTGGTAATGGGTAATTTGTGATACAATCTCTGTCTTCATCCTTTAATCTCGGACATTATTTCGACTTCGCTCGATAACCACCTGATTCTGACACCGGGTTATTCATTGCCAATATTAATACTCTTGACATTTCCCAATTGCTGCCGCACATCATCAATTGTGGCATTAAGTTGGGCGATTTTATCTTCGAGCGATCGCCTGGTGGCTTCTATCTCTAAATTTTCATTAGCTGAAGCCCGCATTCGTCTTTTTCTATTTGCCCCTGGTTCATTATTTTCGCCAACAGTTAACCCATTATCCTCTTCTGAGTTTGCTGTTAAGTCTAATCTAGAGGTAATCACCGCACCCAAAACACCCCCAACCACACCACCAATTAATGTTCCCAGGAGAAAACCACTACCAAAACCATCTTGCTGACTCATATTTTTAACGCCTTTTAGAAAATAAGCAACTTTGAAAATACCTTAGCTATTTTCCAGCCTTAGCTGCACCCTAGCTTAAGTCCCAAAAATGCGATCGCCCGCATCTCCCAATCCTGGTACAATATATCCCTGATCATTAACCGTTTCGTCAATAGTAGCGGTGTAAATGGTTAAACCGGGATAGACAGCAGCCAACTTTTGTAAAGCCACAGGTGCAGCAACCACAGAAACAATCCGAGTTAAAGTGGAATCAACACCTCTTTGGGTTAATTCCGCCATTACTGCCATTATAGAACCTCCTGTAGCTAACATTGGTTCGGTAATTAATACCCTGGTTTCCGGGTCAAATTTTTCGGGGAGTTTATTCAAATAACAAGTAGGTTCTAAGGTTTCTTCATTGCGTACTAAACCAAAATGATAAATTGAAGCCAAAGGTAGTACACCGGCAGATCCCTCCAATAAGCCCAAACCAGCCCGCAAAATCGGCACAACAGCCACAGGTATGCGAGAGTCAATAAAAGTCGCTGGACAGGCAGCTAGGGGACTCTGGACCATTGTTTCTTGGGTGGGCAACCATTCCCTAGTAGCTTCATAAGTTAGCCACCTGCCCAACTCAGTGATAGCAGAACGAAATAATACCGATGGCGTAGCTACATCACGGGCAACTCCCAACCAGTGCTGAATTAAGGGGTGAGGTGGGACATAAATACGCAGTTGTTGTTGCGTCATAAAGAAAAAAGGCAGCCCGTTATTATATTAAGAACTAAAAAACTATCATACTGCTATATAAAGTCAGATCCCTGACTTCTTTAAGAAATCAGGGATCTTCTTCAGGACTGAAGCAACTGGCACCTTGGTAGGGTGTGGTTCGGCAAGCTCACCAACCACTTCAGATATCAACAATCTGTTTATTTGCAGGCATGCAGTAGTAAAACACCCGACAACAGATTTTTGGTGTGACACTTACATAAGTCCCATTGTTGTTTTTACAGCAGTTCCCGGTCTGATCAAGTACAGATATTAATCATAAAACTCTTGTGGTGCGGGCATCTTGCCCGCATAAGATGTACCTCACTCAAGCAGTAGTAAAACACCCGACAACAGATTTTTGGTGTGACACTTACGTAAGTCCCATTGTTGTTTTTACAGCAGTTTCCGGTCTGATCAAGTACAGATATTAATCATAAAACTCTTGTGGTGCGGGCATCTTGCCCGCATAAGATGTACCTCACTCAAAGCTACTTGCTGTAAGTCAATGGTCGAGAGGATTTCTGGATAAAACCCTCTTCTAGAATAATCAACTATGGCTTTGGTTTTAGGTAGTCAAGAATTTGATCAAGTTTCTTCTCTAATTCTTGGTTTTTCTTCTCCAAATCGCCAATTTTATCCATGAGTCTTTGATTTTCGGAACTCTCAGCAGCCGCCCGTAACTTGCGAACATCATGACCAAAACCCATCAAAGCTGGACGTTCCACATAAGTCACACGGTGTAAAACCCGCCAGGCTTTATTGGGTTTTCCGGCTTGAGCTTGACGTAACGCTCGTGCTTCCTCATCATTACTGCGTAACCATTCTGGATCAACCACATAGTTAAAGAAGTCTTGGAAGTGATTGGTGCTACCTTCGAGGTAGAAACTCATAAACCGATAGCGGTCTACTTTTTGACCGGGTAAAATGGGTCGGTCTTTGTAGTCGGTGATGCCTTTATATTCCAACCCACTCAGGTCTACATTTAACTCAAACCCCCTACTCCGCAGTTCCGTTTTACTCATGGTTTGAGTCAAGTTTACCGTAGCTTGGGCAGTGAGTTCAACAGCAGCACCAGCAGCAAACTTTCCTTCAACCCCTAACCCTGCATTCATGCTAAAGGACCCACCAATGGTATGCTCTACCGTGTTGGCAAAACTTTGAGTTTCTGTGCGTAGTCCGCCATCGGCATCCCAAACGTAGGTATTGACAATATTACGCTTACCGGAGCGAATTTGGATACTTTCCATGCGTTTTTGCCAACCCGCAAAACTGTCAGTAGCTTGTGCCCGTTTCTCTTGGTCGTTAATTTTGCTTTGGATTTCGGCTTGTTTTGCCTTGGTGGCGGCACTTTTCTCATTGACGTTCGCCTCAGCATCCGCCTTCCCATTTTTCAGTTTTTCCTCTTCGGCTTTTTTCTTTTCCTCCTCAGTCATCTCAGTGCTGGGTTTGTCTTCTTCCCGTTGTACCGCAATTGTGCTGGGTGCAGGGCCACTGTCGATATTCCGATCCAAAGAGGTTTCATCCACTAAACGCACATCAAAGTTAGAGAAATAGGATTCTCGGCGTTTATCCTCCGCTTCAATTTGCCGTTTCAGGTCGTAGGCTTCTTGCAGACGGTAGTAACTAGCTGGATAGAGAGAGCCATACTGAGAACGCATTTCAGGAACGTGCTTAAAGAATCGCTCGCTCGTAGCACTGCTACCTGTCATCCCATCTAAGCTACCGTTCATGGTATAGGCAGGATTCATTAAAAAGGTGATGGTATTGACATCGGGAGGAATGCCATCCACAGGCAGCACTTGATAGCCGATCATTTTACCACTGCGGGCCAGTCGGGTGACAAACACATCTGCCAAAGCTGAAACAACCAACGCATAGCCAATATTTTTGGGAATAAATCGTGTCCCCAAATGGGGGAACTTGGTGCTTTCTTCGGGTGTGCCGCGTAGTTCCAGTTTATCGGTCATGCTCAGAGATGAACTGGAAGTAATGCTACTTTCATTTTGGAATTGGTAGCTGAAGTCAAAGTTACCTTTGAAACCAGCACGCATAGCCCCTATTTTTGTCGTGAGTCCAAGACCCGCGTTCATTTCTGTATCGCCACCTATAAAGACTTCGGCATTCGCACCCAAACCAGAATCCTGCGATCGCGTCCAGTTAAATTCCACATCTTCCGACATAGTTAATTCTACGGATGTCGCACCGTTGTAATCTTCTTCTAAGGTCAAGTTTTCACTGGGTACAGGAGGTGGTCCTTCGATGTAGCCCAACAACGTCGGCGCAAACTGAGCGTTACCAATCCATTTCAATTCTAAAGCCTCAACCCGCTTGTCAGGGAGTAATGTGACTCCATTGGGTGAGGGATGAGCAAAGAAACGGCGCATCATCGCTACTTTCCGCTTAGTATTGGAATCTAAGGAAACGCTACTATACTCATTACACAGCAAGGCATTAGGGATAATGGGTAAGCTGTTTTCCTCTACAACAATCGCCTCAGTCACCGTACCGTGATTGTTTCCTGCTAAGTCTAAGACTTTTCGCACAGAATCTTCAGGCTTGATTTCATTGAGAGGATAGTAAGCAACTAAATTGGCTTCTTTGCCAGTGAGACTCTGATACATATCTCTCTGAATTTCGGATTGAGTGCGGGCGACTTTCCAGATACGGACTTCGGCAAGTTGACCGTTGGTAAACTCGCTAGTACCCAAAAAGCTGGCGAGGAAAATGGGTTGGCTAGTGCTAAAGGTAGGTAGTGCTACGTTCGCACTCATTCTTTGGGCTACCAGCACTCCGTCCAGATAGCTGACAAATCCGTTGGGAGTGTTTCGTTTCCAGGTCATCGCAATGTGGTGCCAACTGCCATTAGTTGCAGTATCTCCCACTTTAATTCCTGATACACCCCCATCGCTGGAAATAATATGTAGACCGTTCCAGCCAGCAACAATATAATTATTACCTTCTTGCTGTCGGACGGCAGACTGGAAACTGGTGCCCTTGAACCAGTATTCGATCGTGATTTCATTACCAGTGGGAAATTGAGCAGAAGTCTTAATATAATCATTCACCCCATCAAACTGCACCACTGCATTCCCCGGATTGCCAATCGGAGCAGTACATCCCCACCAACTGGCACCGGATACCGTACCATTATTCCCCTGTCCAGACTGATCCCGAACGACCGTCCCTGTAGCCTCATTAAAGGGATAATAGGCTAATAAACCGGGTTCATTACCACTGAGCAAGGTTTTAGCATTAACAGCGATCTCATCATTGGTTAAAGCCACTCCCCAGATACGGACCTCCGCAACTTTACCAAAAGGTTGTCCACAACCTACTCCATTAAATACATTATTCCCAATTGCATAAACTTTACTAACTGGTTTCAAACTAGCTTTTTTGAGCTTCTCCAGTTTTTGCTTGACGGTGGCATCATTGGGGGTTTTCTTGAGATTTTCTTCTGCATCCGCTAAGGCTTTAGCTTTGGTATCGCCAACTTTCTTGCCATCAATGTAGAACAAAGTGGTGTCGCCTTTTCCAACTGCGGTAAGATGATGCCATCCTTCAGACAATAACTCCATATTGAAGCCACTATCATAGAAGATTTGTCCTAAAGGATCATTACTCAGACAAATCCCTAATTGTTTGCGATTTCTCACCAAAATATGAATATCAGCATCTTTCCCTCGAATGAGCGTATTCCATTCTCCCGCTTCAGGTAAAGGATAGACAAACCATGCTTCAATACTCCAATCTGGGGGAAGATCGAGGTCTTTATCCAACTTAACAACACTATTACTAGTGTTAAAGTTCAAACAACTACGTTGAGCATCAGGGATCCACTGTTCAAAGGTAGCATTTTTACTATCCGCAGTGGCATCATAGTTGGTTTGTCGCATCCGTCTTTGGTTATCAAAATAACTCAGTTGGACATTACCTTCGCTAGTTTCTATAGCATTAAGACGAGTCACAGAATTGACAAAACCAAGTACCGCTCCTTGAGTGACTAAACCCTTGCTATCTTTGGCAATTTGGGGCATCGTTTGGGGAGTTTGTTTAGTGGTAGATAATACCTTGAGGATTTCGTTGTTTAAGGTGTTTAAGGCTGTTTGAACTTGTTGTAGTTGATTTTCGATTTCTTTAAGACGACCTTTCCAAATCGATTCCTTTGTTCTACCATCTTTTACAACTTCTTCCAAAGTCTGCAATTCCGATTTTTTTAGTTTGATGGTGTTCTGTGTTATCGCTAAAGAACTTTTCTTACTATCGATAGTAACCTGATTTACAGCTTGTCCCGTAGAAATAATTTGCCACTGTTCATCGGCACATGCACTATAACGTTGTCTAGCATTGAGAGCAATACCATCTATTTCCAAGGAATTTTGATTTACCCTGATTTCAAAACGGTAGTAATTGCCAACTTTTTCGATGAGCCATTCGGCATCGTAATAGTAATTATTTGTACGCCATGCTTCTTCGGTTGCTTGATAGTTGCATCTGGCTGTAGCTTGAGTACCATCTACCTCTAAGTGATTGTTTGTCTGTCTATTTTGCAGTCGATAGAACTTGCCTTCAATGCAATCAATGCGCCAGTGAGCATCATACCAAGCAGAACTCTTCCAAATGGCTTCTGAGCTAGTGGACTGTTGAGCTACAACTGAAGTTCCATCCACTTCCATAAAATTGCGACTCTGTACATTGATAATTACGCACCAGTAATTGAAGAGATTATCAATTTCAGCTTGATATTTCCTTTGCTCTTCTTCAAGCTGATTAATCTCTTGTTTGATTTGATTGATTCTGGTTTCTGCCTGTCCCAGATTAGCTAATGCTGCTAGTTGCTGGTTTAATTTCCGTTTTTCTAATTCCAAAGATACTTCTTCTTTCTCTTTGATCTCCAACTGCGACAATTTTGACGGTAAGCTTGCTTGTTGGTCTGCTAAACTTGCCAAAGTTACATTATCTGTGTATTTCGCCTCCGTAATACTATCAGACAAGAGGCGAATACGATGCTTGCGAATTTCTAGTGATTGCCAATCTCCTTGAACGTTGGCAATCTCAAAACAACGTAACATACTAATTCCATCAGGAATCGTGACATTTCCAGAAACTCGATACCAACCTCCTCCTAAATCTTCAAATTTGTTTTGTTTAATTTGTTCAGGAGCAATAATCTGTTTTGCTTCAGCGCTACGACTGGCTTTTCCCCAATAGGAGAGCTTAAAAAGCTTCGTGCCTAAATTCTTCCCGTCTGCATTATCCAAATAGGCAAGATTAACAGCAGAGGAGGAAACAACCTTAAATTCAAAGCTTTCCTCATAAGTTGCTCGTTCACTGACCGCAAACAAGTCATCATTGCTATACTTAACCGCATCTAACCCGCCTGCCAGTTTACGATTGAGGGTAGCAGCACTGACATAAGCATCGCCATAGACAGTACCATTCTGTCCATTAATGGAAAAGTCAACGACTTGTCCTTCTCCAATTGCTCCCAACCGCCAATAAGCGACTAAACCGACTTCTTTACCCCTCAGTTGCAAATACATACTATTTTTGATGTCTTCAACCGTACGCTCGGTTTTCCAGATGCGGAGATCGCTGATTTTGCCTTGAAAATAGCTGTGATTAGGCCAGATGTGATTAGGCCAGTTACTACGGGCGATGTAATTCTTAGTCCGATTAATGGTTTTAGGAAGGTGTACAGACCCGGTTTTGATGACTTTACCGTTTTTGTAGAGAGTAGCATGACCCGACTCGTCAATAGTGGCGGCTAAGTGCATCCATTTTCCGGTTTCTAAGACTCCTTGGACTGTAATACTTTGGGCTGTTGTTCCCTGAAAGACCCAGAAGGTTAGATTATTGGTTGTTCCTTCATTGGCTAAAACAATGTTTTCTACACCTGATCCATTGCCAAAGTCAATAATTCTTGAGGTATTTTTAAAACTGTCATACCATACCCATGCTTCTATGGTGATGCCTTGGGAGTAGTTATGATTCATTTCCGGCAGGGCAATATGGTCATCCACGCCATCAAAAACGATGCCCCGCCGTCTGCGAGAGACGAGTTTAATATTAATCGCCGATCCTGTTGCCCATTTGCGTTCAATGACAAAATGGCTATCATCCAGTTTTTTGATGGGATAACTATTGTTATAGTTTTCTGTTCCGGCAATTTGGACTTCATCGCCATTGTCTAAGCCATGATTAGGACAGGTTACTCGTAATTTACCATCAGCCGTCTTTTCGTAGGCGGTAATCATGCCATCAAAAATTAAGCCGCCTTCTTCTTCCTCTTCTTTTTCCCAGTAACCTAATCCTTGGGTTAATCCTAAGTCAATATCAAAGGTGTTTTCATCAACGGTTTTGGCTTGATAAAGCCCTTGATAATCACTGGTCCCCATGATTTTCACCAAGTCGCCATTCGTCAATTCACTGGCTTGACCTTGGGTAGCAATTTTGACTAAATTTTCCGCATCATCTTCGTCTGTTCCTTCGGCTAATCCTGTGATCATCCCTTGGGGAGGGGGAGTTCTGTCGGCTAGGGCTTTGATTTCATCAAGGGTGTTTAAGGGCAGGAGGATTTCTCTGGTTTTACTGCGAAGGATGGTTTTGTCGGCGGTTTCATCAATCTCTGCGAGAGTTCCGTCTCCAGCAATGGCAAAGTTAAGTGTAGCTGCTCCTTTGTCAGTGGGAATGGCTAACATTAATCGTGTGGCTGTTTTTAACAGTTGCATTTCCCCGGATTGGGTTTGCTGTTCCTGTTGCAGGTCGTATTGGGTAGCGGTTAAGCCGTTTGTAATGGTTGTTCCGGATATGTCTAGGGTGCGTTTAATGATTCCAGGAATTTGACGAGGAACTAGGGTTTCATTGATTTCTTCAAAAATAGTATAATCTTTGACTTCAAATAACCCTTCTTCTGATGTCCGAATGGTGGTTAGTTCGACTTTCTGGGTTTGGCTGTTGTAAGCGAAAATATGCCAGCGATGAACATCATTTTCAATTGTCGGCACTAACACCACAGAAAACCAACCTTTATGTAGGTTATTTACCAAACATAATTCGGTGGTAGGTTCGTAGAAAAATTTCCCGTTAGCATCACGAAAGTCTAAGGTGTCAATATTATTGAGGACTCCATTAGACCCCTTATTCATGTTCTTTGTGGGGGTGTGTTTCTGCTTACTGCGCTTAAACCGCACTTCTAATTTACGGTTTAGCTTATTAGTCATCCCGTCTAATACAAACCTGTCTACCAAAAGGGTATTAGACTTGGACTGACGGAAAATATAAATGTGTCCCAATGCCGAAATTGCTTGTACTGGAGCAACAGCAGTCTCCGTGTCGGTTCGGTAACGTGACTTGAGAATAAATGCGCCCTTTTGGTCGGTAAGTTCGGCGGTTTCCTTGTCAATGACGGACTGATCATCTTTTTCTTCCTTGGGAAATTCCAGTTCTTGCCACCTTTCCCACCCAGTTCTTTCAGCTTCTTTAGTGTTGAGGTAACTATCTTCAAAGCCATCTTGCTTGACTGTGTAACGAATTTTTCCATCAATGTCAGTAGTGAGGACGACTACTTTACCTTCATGGGCAATGGTATTAATGTGTTCAAGTTTTTGATCCGCTAGTAGTAGCATATTGTATCTAAAAAACGAATTACAACAGTAATCTTATAATCAACTATCTACTGGTGTCAAGATCAAGTGGTCAATAAGTTTACATAAGTTTACATAAATTTCTCAAAAAAGATTTATTGAGAAATATTTTTATTACTACTTGACAAATATTCTTAATTAAGGCTATATTGTGATCAGGTGTTCTCTCTATAAAGAATCGGCAGACGGGAAAAGTAAGCCATAGCAAGCTTTTCCTCGTTTTTTTCCGCTATAATCCCTATGTAAAGATCCTCGTGAATTGTTATTTATGTGTATTGTTTATATTATTATTCCTTAAATATGACTTAATTTTTTAGCAATTAATCAAAATAACTTTTACAGCAAATTTCAAATTTCCCAGGGACAAAAATACCCCACCCTCTCCTGACTCTTGAGCAGGAAAAGGAGGGTAATTCTGGTAATTTTAGTGAAATATTAGTGAAATAGGTTTTTAGGGGGGAAGCTGACCTTTTTAGGTGCGTATTCAGCACAATTCATAGCTTTTTCTGTGAGAACAGTATCAGGTTTGACAGCACATTTTAAATAGTGGTTATTGGCAAAAAATTGACATTTTTTACAGGGAACTTTTTGTAAGATCTTACTATTTAAGTACATTTTATCATCAGTATGGCTGCGTATTTTATGAAAAAGTAGGAGAAAAATAGCCCAAATAAAAATAAATCCCAGAGGAGCTAAAGATAGTGCTAAATCTGGTATTTGGATATTGTGATATTGTACTTGAACTTGTATTTTTTCTTGTTCAACTGCATTTTGAGCAAGTTTATTTTCCAATACCTGCTTTATATACATCTTATTTCCCCTATTGAGCTATAATGGCTTTGACAAAAATCACAGAACCAGGTTTGCAACCCCCCCCCAAGATCAAGTCTGTTTTAATTGTGTTTTAATTGTGTTTTAATTGGGACTAATTGTTGATTGTGAAACCTCTGATTTCCAGCTTCTAACCGAGTGAGTGATTGATGTGATTTATTTAGACATGAGTGAAACTTAACCTTCAATTATAGGTTTAGCAAAAGAAAAATTTAGTTATCTCTGTCAATAGGGTTGATTTTTATCATCTGAATATATATCTCAAGTTGTAGTTGTCAACTCTGTCGAGTTTCAAACCGGATTTTTTTGATAGAATAGAATTGTATAGATTTCCAGATTAATTAACCGCTGGATACAATTATTAGACATCTCCGGTAAAAATAGTAGAGAATAGTAGAGACATTTCATGGAACATCTCTACTAAAAAACGCATATTTAATTTTCAGATGATGTCTAAGGTCAGCAATACTTACCTATTCCCTGTGATCTAATCTAGCTTTGATATCAGCAGCAAAGTCTTCATATTTCCTTAAAGGAGTGACTTCTACTTGCACTTTTTGCCCATTTTTTTTGATGATAGGTAAATCTAGAAGAATTTGATCTAATGTATCTGGACTAGGAACATCAACAATCGCAATTACACGACGAGTACCAACACATTTCCATAAATCAACTATTATTCCAGCTTGTTTAGCTTGGACTGCTGTTTCTGCTTCTTCACTCCATATAGCAAACAATTCTTGTTGGCTCATGTTATCGGGGTATTCAACCTGAAAATCCAAATGGTAGAGCATATTTACCGTTTCAACCCTTTTTTGTGAGGACTTTAATAGTTTAAACTAAAATGGATGTAGTTCTGAGTTTAACCTGGGGTAATTTCTTCTTTAACGGGACGAATAATAGGGGGTGGAGGTGGTAGTTCTGGTTGAAAGATTCCTGATAGTGCTTGTTCTAAAGTTTGTGCCATAACGATGCGGTTTTCATAGGCTACAATGACTCTGACTAAAGTGGGTAAACTATTCTGTGTAGCTTCTAAATAAATTGGTTCAACATATAATAAAGATTGTTCAATGGGAATTACTAAAAGATTACCTTGAATTACCCTAGAACCTTGTTGATTCCATAAGGAAATTTGTTGGGAAATAACCGGATCTTGATTAATTCTGGCTTCAATTTGTTCCTGTCCATAAATTAAGCGTTCTTTGGGAAAGTTATATAATAGTAGTTTACCGTAATTTTCACCGTCGGAACGTGCTGCTAACCAAGCAATTAAATTTGTCCGTTGTTTGGGTGTGTAAGGAAGTAATAAAATAAATTCTTCAAAGGGAAGATTGGGGAGACTGGTAATTAAATAATAGGGTTCAACTTGACGGGTTTCGCTTCCATAGATTTCATTGGGAATTTGCCATTGATCTTCTCTATTATAAAACACTTGAGGATCTGTCATGTGATAGATCATTAAGCGTTCTGATTGAATTTTAAAATAATCTACTGGATAACGTAGATGACTATGGAGATTAACAGGTAAATTGTTAATGTTTTGGAACATTTGGGGAAATATTTTTGACCAAGCGGTAATGATTGGATCTAAGGAATCAGCAATGTAAAATCTCACTGTACCATTGTAAGCGTCAATTACGACTTTGACGGAATTACGAATATAGTTTATCCCCTCTTTACCTGTGTCAGAATAGGGATAATGATCGCTGATTGTGTAAGCATCAACTATCCAATAAAGATAGTTTTCTCTCCCAGGAAACTGTTGATTTTTATTGTCTGTATAAGCATCAGTCGCAACTAAATAAGGATCACTATCGAACTTTAAAAAAGGAGCAATGGTGCGAATTCTTTGATTAATGTTTCGTCGTAATAATACTTTAGTTTCTGGTAAAAAATCTTGTGTAAATATCATTCTCCAATCTTTTAAATATATAGAAAATAGCCATTTTTTCCATAGAGAATTGATATTTATTCCTCCTAATCCATCGTAGGTATTATAAACATTATCACTACCGCTGGGATAATCTAATTCTTTAACTTTTGTCCCAGTCATGACGTGAGTATTGGTAATTTCTCCATAATAAATTCTGGGTTTATCAATGGGAATACTTTGACGAATATCTATACTAGAAGTATTTAACGCGCTCCCTTTCTGACTAATATCTTTGACAAAATACTCTGGTAGTCCACCCGCAGCAACGGTATTTACAGGACTCATGGTAAAACCATAACCATGGGTATAAATCATATTTTTATTTACCCATGTTTGCGCTTGGGGAGGGACATTTTCATAATTCAATTCTCTGGCCGCAATTAATACCTGTTGTTTTTCTAGATTGTCTTTTTTTGGGTTACTTTTGATTAAATATCTATCAATATCAGCATCAGGAAATTGATAATAAGGTCGAATTTGTTGTAATTGACGGTTAGTTTTTAATAATGGTTCTTGGTCCCAAAGACGAATATTTCTCATTGTTAAATTATTGGCTTTAATATCCTCTGCTGTGAGTTTTCCTATGGGGTTAAATATTTGAGAATCAACGATATCTAAATTAAAAGCTTGACGAGTCAGCGCGATATTTCGCTCTATATAAGGTTTTTCTCTTTGTAATTCATTCGGTTCAACAATGAAATTTTGCACGGTCATAGGTAAAATGAATTTACCTGTAATTATCAAAGTTAGATACATATATATACTATAGTTTATCCAGGGATGATGTGAAGATTTTTTTCTCGAAAATCCAGCTAAGTATAATAAATAAAAAGCTATAGCCATTGATAAAAAATATAATATTGTATCTGCTGGTAATTGGGCTTTAATATCGGTATAACTAGCACCATAGCTGACTCCATTATCAGAATAAAGCAGTTGATAACGATTTAGCCAATAATTTAAACCAGCTACTAACATTAAACAGCCAGATAAGCCTAATAAATGGCGTTTTTGTGGTGCAGAAAATCCTCTAAAAATACCTTGACTGAGGCTATTTGCTGATAATAAATAAGTGAGAATAACGCTAATCAATCCATATAAAGATAATCCTATTAACCAAAGTTCTAACATTTCCCAAATGGGAAGAGAGAAAATATAAAAACTTATATCTTGCTTGAATAATGGTTCAGAACGGTTGAAGGCAACAGGGTGAAAAAATAACAGAAATTTTGCCCAATTTTCAGCAATTATCCCCCCAAAACTCAAACTTAAAATCACTGCGATCGCTCGGAGCAGAAATTTGCTATAAATTAATAAAGCAATAGATAATCCCCCAACTATTCCTAAATACCAATTTTGAGAAATGATCTTTTTTCCCAACTCCCAAATCGTCTCTATTTTAAATACAATTGGTGCTGATAAATTTGATAAATTTGATAAATTTGATAAATTTGATTCACTGACTTTTCCAGTCCCATAAGCCAGAGCAATTTCTCCATAATATGCTAATATTAAACAAACTAACAAACTTAATCCTAATGTCAGCGGTAACAACCACTGCAATTTGATTTGATTGCTATTATTAGTTAATGGCAAATTTTGCTCATTTTTGCTATAATGGGGACTGAGAAAAGTGGTTAATTTTCGACTAATGTTGATTTCTGTCTCTGGAATATAATTATGATTTTGACTAGATTGTAATTTTTGAGCTAAAATTAGATTTCCCCATAAATAAACAACACTCAAACTGACAATAAACAGCCATAAACCACCCTGAGTTAACAATTTTAGGGAAAATACTTCTATATAACCAACTTCCTGAAACCAAAATAATTCCGCACCTAAATCAGCAGCTATTTTCAAAAATAACCACAACCCCAAGAATAATATAAAAACTTTAACCCACCATTTCCCAAATTTAAACATTATTTTAGTATTAATCATTGGTTATTAAATGTGATTACTAAATTAATTTTTAATCTCCTATTTATTACTCCAATAAAGTCCAGATTTATCTGGGGTGAATTTCCCTATGTTCATGCTTGACAGAACCAGGAAAATGTTTATTTTTTAAACATTCTTGAATAAATCTTTGAGGAATGTCTTGACTTTCTCCCCAATGTTGATGAATATAAGAAGCATGGACATTAGGTAAACCCCAACCTTCAAAACCTGTATTTTCATCACAGTCATAACGATAGGTATTAAACAATGGTTTTGAGTTATTAGTTATTAAATGAGAACGATGAAATTCATGACCAAAAATACTTGTGTTCATATCAATTAAAAAGGTGTTTTCTAAAACTACTGCGCGACGATATCCCAGGGTTAATTTTTTATCCATTTGCGCTAAAGTTGGTAATATTCCTACCATTGGCCAAGTTTTACCATCAAAATCAATAATCTGCTCACATAAATACATTAATCCTCCACATTCTGCAATTGTCGGTATTCCTCCTAAAATCGCATTTTTCACTTCTTGAATTAGGTTAACATTTGCAGCTAATTGTGATGCAAATACTTCGGGAAAACCTCCACCAAAATACATTCCTTGGATATCTTTTGGTAATTGATCATCATTTAATGGACTCCAAAATACTAATTCTGCACCTAATTTCTCTAATAAATCTAAGTTATCTTGATAGTAAAAATTAAAGGCTTGATCTCGTGCTACAGCAATTTTACAGAGTATTTCAGATTGAGGAACAACTACACTCCTCCCTAACTCTCCCTTTATTAAGGGTGAGATATTGGAACTTGATTTGGAACTTGATAAAGATGATGATTTTAAAAGCGGTAAAAGTTGCTCCCAATCAAAATAAATATCTCCTAAATCAGCTAAACTATCAATTATTTGATCTAATTTTGGTAATTCTGCGGTGGGAATTAAGCCCAGATGACGGTCAGGAATGGTAATATTGTCCTGTCTTTTTAATACACCCAAAATTGGTAATTTTAGAGATACAAGAGATGCTTTTAATAATGATAAATGTCGTTCACTTCCTACTCTATTTAAGATTAAACCAGCAATTTTAATTCTTGGATCTAAGGAAGAATAACCATGAGCAATTGCAGCTACAGAACCGGATAAACGACTACAATCAATTACTAATATTATCGGTATGTCTAATAATCTAGCAATATGTGCGGTACTAGCAAAGTCCGATAAATTTCCAATACCATCAAATAAACCCATTACTCCTTCAATTAAATTATACTCACTTTGGCAAGAATGATAATTAAAGCATTGTTGAACATAACTTTCTGAAGTTAATACCGGATCTAAATTTCGACAAGGAAGACCAGTAACATATTCATGAAACATAGGATCAATATAATCAGGTCCTACTTTAAAAGATTGTATATTCAGACCACGACGACGTAAAGATGCTAAAAGGGTAAGTGTAACTGTTGTTTTTCCGACTCCGCTTCTTTCTCCAGCAATAATTATAGACATAGATTACAAAATTAAAGTTCAAAATCAAAGTTCAAAATCAAATTCAAACAACTGGTAAAAATTAATTAATTTTCATTTTTCTCTTTCTTGTTGTCTTTGTTCAATTTCCGCAGGAGAAATCATACTATTAATTTTTTCAGTATCCGTCATCATCATGATAATACCTTCCACATTATCGCCGAACAAGGGACTAAAAGCAATATAACATCGAATTTGTTTACCGCGACGATTAGTACCATTGATCAATACTTCCTGAAATTTCTTTTTACTAGACACTATATCACGAATTGGAACTCGCAATTGTTCTACAGGTAAACCAATATCTAAACTAAACCAAGATTTGTTAATTACTTCCTCTTGACGTAAACCCCACATATCTTCAACCGCATGATTCCAAATTAAAATATTAAAGTTAGTATCTATTACAACCATTCCCATTTGCAGACAACTCAAAATGGAAGACGTAAAGGTATTATTTCGATTTAGTTCATAGGTACGATCGCTAAGTTCCTGGTTAATTGCTCGCAGTTGTTCATTAGCGGAATGCAATTCTTCATTCATAGTCTCCATTTCTTGATTTGTAGATTGCAATTCTTCATTAGTAGTCTCCAATTCTTCATTTGTAGATTGCAATTCTTCATTGGTAGTCTCCAATTCTTCATTTGTAGATTGCAATTCTTCATTTGTAGTTTCCAATTCTTGTCGAGAGCGTTGCAATGCTGATTGCAATTTTATATAACGGCTAATATCATTAAAAGTAACTGTTACACCGAGAATGGTTTGATCAGTATCTTGCAAGGGAATAATCCGCACATCTAAATACTGAGTTTCTGAATTAGGCTGATAACGTTCAATATTAGTTAATGTAATTGGATGACGTTCATTATATACTTGCTCAATGAGCGATCGCAATTCTAGAGGTCTATAAGATAATTCTAAATCTTGAAAAGGGCGATTGATATCTTTAAGTGTTAAATTAAATAAATTCCGAGCTTGTTCATTAATCATGATTAAAATTCCCTGATTATTAATCACAATCTGAGCGTTAGATGCTGTATCAAAAGCTAATTCTCTAACTCGAATTTCTTGAGACACATTAGCTGATTCTTGATTTTGTAAATTAGCCATTACTAATTGACGATTGCGGATATTTCCCAAAGATACTTTTGCAAAAATACGATCTTTTAAATTTATAGGTGTAAATAAATTAGTATGAGTGATTAACATTTCTGCTTTTCCTAAAAACAGATAACCATGATCATTAAGAGCAAAATGAAAACGATTGATAATGCGTCCTTGGGTTTCCGAGTTGAAATACATTAAAGTATTACGACAAACCAATAAATCTAAACGAGAAATTGGTGCATCCTGAAGTAAATCATGACGACCAAAAATAACAGCACGACGTAGATCTTGCTGAAAAATATATTTTTCATTGCTTAAATCAAAGTATTTATCCCGCAGTTCCAATGGGACAGCGTGAATATTTCTGGCCGAATAACTAGCTTGACGTGCTTGGTTTAAGGCTTCCTCATCTATATCTGTAGCGTAGATTTTTACGCGATGACGAAAATCGTCAATTCCTAATATTTCCGCTAAGATTATGGCTAAAGTATAAGCTTCTTCTCCCGAAGCACAACCAGCACTCCAGATTCTAATTTGTTCATTTTTTTGTTTATTTTTAAGAATATTGGGAATAATTTCCTTAGCTAAATATTCCCAAGCTAGAGGGTCACGAAAAAAAGCAGTTACATTAATTAAAATAGTATTAAATAAAGCTTTAAATTCATCGGGATGAACTTCTAAATAATCTTGATAATTAGCAAAAGTTTCTATGTTTAAATACTGCATCTGTTTAGTAACACGACGCATTAAAGTAGAACGCTTATAACCTGTGAAATCAAAGCCTCGGTTATTTCTTAAATATTGCAAAAGATTTTCAAAATCAACGTCTTTATGTGGAAGGTTCATAGAATCAATAGAGATGTAGCTATTCTGGATGGTAAGTTATTGATAATAACCTAAATTTATCAACTAGTACCAGACATGATTAAAGTTCGTAAAGCCAGGGAAATTTCTGCCAAAGGTAGGATAAAATCTACATTACCAGTTTTAATAGCAGCAGCAGGCATTCCCGGAAATTCAGCAGTTTTCGCATCTTGAACAATCACCGTACCACCCATTTTTTTAATTGCTTCCACGCCCATCGCTCCATCCGTACCAGTTCCAGATAATACAACTGCAATAGCCCTTGCTTGATAGCTTGCGGCCACAGACTCAAACAATAAATCAGCGGAAGGACGGAGAAAATGCACCATTTCCGACTGGGATAAAGAAACTTTACCTTCACCATTAACCAACAAATGATTATTAGGAGGAGCAATATAAACAGTTCCAGGAGTCAGTTTATCTCCTTCATTAGCCTGTATTACCTTTAACACAGTGCGACGACTGAGAATTTCCGCCATGAGGGAGGGGTGACGAGGATCTAAATGTTGAACGATAACAATAGCTGCTTTAAAATCCGCCGGTAAATCAGTCAAGACCTCAATTAGCGCCGTCAAACCCCCAGCAGAAGCCGCAACAGCCACAATATCAAAATTAGGAAGATTTGACATATTTATTTTAAATAGATGACTCAACCCCTATTATAAAGTATCAAAATTTCTCATTCATTTTATCTGTCTATTGATAGATAAAATTTTCGGCGTTGTGTGAATTGAAATTGGTAATGGGTAATGGGTAATGGGTAATGGGTAATGGGTAATGGGTAATGAAGGGGTAAATCGAAGAGCCTAACTTTCTGCTTCTAAAGCCTTTTTTGCTTCCGATAATTTTCGTTTATATTCTTCACTGATTTTTGGGTATTGTAAATTTAATTCTTGTAACTTTTGGCAAATAATATCTGCTACTATTAATCTTGTAAACCACTTGCGATCGGCCGGGACAATATACCAAGGAGCAAATTCCGTGCTAGTGTGGTTAAAGACTTCTTCATAAGCATTCATATAATCATTCCAGAAAAAGCGTTCTTGTAAATCACTAGCGGAAAATTTCCAATTTTTTTCTGGTGAGTCAATGCGTTCCAAAAACCGTTTTCTTTGTACCGACTTAGAGACATTGAGAAAAAACTTGAGAACAATCACACCATTATTAACCAAATATTTTTCAAAATTATTAATTTCCTCAAAACGCTGTTTCCATATTTGATCACCTTTAGGAAAAATGGGTAATTGTTGTTTTTTAAGAATTTCTGGATGTACACGCACTATGAGTAATTCCTCATAATAAGAACGATTAAAAATACCAATTCTTCCCCTTTCCGGTAAAGCCCTCATTGAGCGCCATAAATAATCATGATCTAACTCTTCTTCACTGGGTGCTTTAAAACTAAATACCTGACATCCTTGGGGATTGACACCAGACATAACGTGTTTAATGGTACTATCTTTACCAGCAGCATCCATAGCCTGAAAAATAATCAACAAAGAATAATTATTTTGAGCATAGAGAATATCTTGATACTTAGCTAACTGTAAAATACCCGCTTTTAATTTTCTGACAGCATCACCTTTTTGATGAAATTCACACTTATAACCTGGGTTATAATCCTTGACCAAAGAAATTTGAGAACCTGGTTTAACAATATAAGGATCATGATTCATTGAAAAAAATTAGCACTCCTATAAAACCTTTAAACTTAATTCTAGAGACAAAAACCAGACATTCTAAATATAACCTTCCTCCTCCGCGTCCTCCGCGCCTCTGCGGTTAGATAAACAACCCTGAAACCGCAGAGAGAGGGAGTCAAAAAAATCAAAAAAATCAAAAAAATAATATTTTATTTCCTGACTTCTAAGAAACAGAAGATTGTAATTTGGTTAACTCCGCTAAAACTTCCGTACTGTGAATACTAGGATTAACCTTGACAAAAGTTGCGCGTAAAATCCCTTGAGGATCAATAATAAAACTATGGCGCATAGAGAAAAAACTCATCCAAGAACCATAAGCTTTACTAACTGTTCCCGTAGTATCAGCTAACAAAGGAAATTTTAACCCTTCGGAATCACAAAATTCCGCATGAGAATCAACATCGTCAGCACTGATACCAATAACTTGAGTATTTTTCTCAATGTACTTAGATAGGTCTTGCTGAAAACGTCGAGCTTCAATAGTACAACCAGAAGTAAAATCTTGAGGGTAGAAATAGAGAACTACCCACTGACCGCGAAAATCAGCCAAAGAGATTTTACCATTGCCTGTATTAGTTGGTAAAGTAAATTCTGGGGCTAGTTGATTAATTGTCGGTAATTTACCGCCTAAAGCTTGAGCATTGGGTGTAAAATTCAACCAATTAATCACAGCTAAACAAGTAGCAAATAAAATGCTCAGAAAAGTGCGACGGGAAATCATGGTTTAAATCAGAAACATAACTTAATATAAGTTTACATTCTTCTCGTCCCCTATTTTGCATCTGAATCAGATTCCGGTGGTTTTTCAATACTTTCAATGTATTGGCTATCTATGAGAAAAGCCCCTCTAGTAAAGCGGACACCCCAATAACCACCAGGGCGACAGTCAATAACTATACCTTCTTCCCCAATGTGAATGACATCAGCAGGACGTAACATAGGCATAGGTTCAGCAGTTTTCAGGTATGGTGGTAAGCATACCACACGGACTTTACTACCAATTGGGAATTGTGGGGACATTTTGTAATAATTTGTATTCCATAATTTTGCAAGCGGTTAGCATTGGGTCTTTGCGCTTTAGCGTGAGACTAAATCAAACTTCAATTATACAACACTCAAGAAAACATATCTAGAAAATTATGTTACGTGATTTTAAAAACAGAAGTGAATTAGTTACATACCTGCGGGAACAGTTTCCCCAAGCAGCAGATGATCATGTTAGTAATATTCCAGGGGGAAGGAAAGCAGCGGAGGAAGCACTCAGAAAAATTGATCCGGTAGCTTATGCAAAAACACGGAATTTTTTAGATGGTAATGTTACTAAATTATCAGCTTATATTCGTCATGGTGTTTTAAGTTTGGGAGAAATTCGAGAATATGTACTCAAACGAGTTGACAACCCAGATGATGCTAATAAATTGATTCAGGAATTAGCTTGGCGTGACTACTGGCAAAGATTATATGTTAAACTGGAAGACCGGATTTGGCAAAATCAGGAAGAATATAAAACCGGTTATCTACCCACAGACTATACAGCCAAATTACCAGAAGATATCACCACTGGAACTACAGGGTTAGTTTGCATTGACAGCTTTAGTCAGGAATTGCGAACCACTGGCTATCTCCACAATCATATTAGAATGTGGTTAGCAGCTTATATTATTCATTGGCGACGGGTGGAATGGCAAGCCGGCGCAAAGTGGTTTTTGCAACATTTACTCGACGGTGATCCAGCAAGTAACAATATGTCATGGCAATGGGTAGCAAGTACATTTAGTCACAAACCCTATTTTTTCAACCGCGAGAATTTGCAACGTTACACAAAGGGAGTTTATTGTCATCAGTGTCCTTATTTAGGTAAGTGTGACTTTGAAGGAAGTTATGAACAAATAGAACAGCGACTTTTTCCCAAAGCGGAATTTAGTAAACAACATCATAATCAAACCTGGCAAAAAGGAACTAAACGCAAATAAGCACTTTCCTTACCTGTGTTTTGTTAATAAATGTAAAGAACAGATTCCACCAGCAAAATCAAATGATATATTAAATCCATAGGACACCAAACAGATAAGAAACCAACCAAAAAGGGCGAATGATCTAGTGTCCCCTGTCATCAGCCCAGCAAATTACAGCATTATTGATGATCAAGTGGCAAGTAGCCAATTGTGAGTGGCGAGGCCAAATCCCAGAGCGGAAAGACGTAGAGATGCTGTGTTTGTGTTCCCACTAGTCCACCTTTAGTAACTTAGATTCACTTACTTTACTTTAATCATTTGAAAGCTGCAAATTCACTATAACCCGGTCAATCTTGATCGGGTTTTTAGATGATCAGAACCTCGTTAGTAATACCCAATTGATTAAGTTAGTAAACCTCGTTTTTTTAATTTAGCTAGTGCGTCTTCAGCAGCAGCTTTTTCTGCATCTTTTTTGCTACGTCCTTTACCTTCACCATATTCTTTTCCATCAATTAATACCTTAGCGATAAATTCTGGGGCGTGAGATGGACCACCTATATGTTCTGTTACATATTTAGGAGGATTTAAAGTGACTTCCCTTTGTACCCATTCTTGCAATTGGTTTTTAGAGTCTACATTTGAGCGAGTTTCAACAATATGTTTTGATGCAGAATCAAATAATGGTTCAACAATAGCGCGAACTGTGTCAACATCACAATTGTGATCTAAATAATAAGCACCAATTACTGCTTCAAAGGTGCTACTGAGTAAGTTAGGATTTTGAAAACCTCCATCTCTAATTGTCCCTTTTCCTAATCTCATTCTCAATTCTATACCTACTTCAAGGGCGAATTTTGCTAATTGTTTTTCTTCTACTAATGCAGAACGCAGACGAGTTAATTCATCCTCTCCTTTTTGGGGATAACGACAATAAAGATATTGTCCACTGATAAAATTGAGTATGGCATCACCAAGAAATTCTAAGCGTTCATTGTGTTCCCCTTCTCCTGGGTTCTCATTGACATAAGAACGGTGGGTAAGCGCTTGACGCAGAAGTGTTTCATTATTAAATGTGAGAAGTTTGTGCATTTGTTTTATATATTAACTATGTTGAAAAACTATGTTGAAAATGAAAAAACCACTAAGTGCAGTTTGTAGAATCCTTAGATGGCTCTTGTGGTATGGCTCTTGTGGTGCGGACATCCTGTCCGCTTTAATTAGATAAATTAAAATTAATGCAGTATTGATTCAGTAATCAAACACCACTATTTTTCTCTCCCCGTCAGATTCAAAAGCCATTTTACAGCACTTTCTACATCTGGAACTTGTTCTCCTGGGGGTATAGGTGGACGTTTTACCATCACAACTTTTATACCTAGTTTCCGGGCGGCGATAATTTTAGGATATGTGGCACTACCACCGCTATTTTTGCTCACAATAGTATCTATATTGTATTTGAGTAAAATTTCCTGTTCCTTTTCTAAATTAAAAGGACCGCGATCGCTTATGATCAAACCAGGTGGTACTATGGCATTGGCATCTGGGGGATCAATCATCCGCATTAAAAACCAAATTTCTGCTAACTTTGCAAAAGTAGCAATTTCTTGTCTACCAATTGTTAAAAATACTCGTTGAGATTGATTTGATAAGGCTGCTGCTGCGGCCAGATTATTTTCCACTTCTAACCAGTTATCACCCTCTAATTTTTGCCAAGGTGGACGAATTACCATTAATCGCGGAATACCCACTTCCTCTGCGGCTATGGCTGCATTTGCAGAAATCTGATCAGCGAAAGGATGAGTAGCATCAATTAATAAATCAATGTGCATTTCTCGGAGATAAGTAGTCAATCCCGCTACACCACCAAAACCGCCAATCCTCACATTACCAAGGGGAAGGTTAGGTTTACGGGTACTACCAGCTAAAGAGGCGATCGCCTCAATACCGTGAATATTTGCTACCTTAGCAGCCAACTCAACCGCATCACCAATCCCACCTAAAATTAAAACGCGCAACATATCAATTTTGTTAACTTTGAACTTTGGATGTTTACTATTTACTGCTTAAAATAAATTTGCACCTACTATGATGTTTTTCACCTTGAATAACTAATGTTGATTCAGACTAGATTCTAGAGTTTTAACTTGGTTTTGTAATTTTTCCACGGTTTGGACATGAGATTGTTGTAATGCAACTAATAACCAAATCGAACTACCAGTAAATATTGTCAGCACAGCTATTAAAAGACTTATTAGCAATTTTACCTGAAAATTCAGACGTTTGACCTGATTTTGATCTATAATCTGGGAACTAGCAGCTATATTTTCAGGTTCATTTTCTACCACCACCTCTATTTTTAGTGCTTCCTCTTTAGGAAATGCAACTTTACTTTTTAACCATCCAGTAATCAACTGAGGACAATTAGTTTTAACCCATTTCCAAGCCAATATTTTCACCGCTGGTTTAGATATTTTGGTCATAAATTTCAGAGTTTTATTGAGAGTTCCCAACTGAAACTTTTGGTTAATTAAATTGGTGACACCGATATCATATAAACAATCTATAAGCAACTTAATTGTGATTTCTTCATTATAAACTAAAGTTTTTATCAATATAAGCACTTCATTCATCAATTTTTCTTCTCGGTCTTTTTCTGGAGAATGTTGTGTTAAATTCTTTGATATTTTTACTGGTTCAGACATACTAGACCTCTGAAATAATTAATTTTATGTTATACTTGGAGGTTTGCTTAATTTTAGATAAAAGTTATAATTACACCGCTATGGTTGAATTTACAACCGCAAAGAACACCCAAAGATACATAAAACCTAAAACTATTTATCATACCACAGAAACAATTGTGCAACAGATCTACTTTAATGTTGAGTATAAGTTTTATTTTTTTAAATTGACGATATCATGTAGGGAAACTGGCGCAGATTTTCACTTCTTGATCAGGATATGATTTCATATTCAGCCAAAATCCGCTCACTTTCATCTACCTGTTGAGTAAGTTCCCGAAATACGTGGAGCGGGGATTTTGTCGTATACAGCACTTATTAATCCGCAATTCTCCACGCAAATTTTCGCTTTATCCCCTTTTTAGCGGTAAAGTCTCCTAGGGATCAAGTGTAATTTTAATTACACATCACCCTGGTAAATCTAACGCAATTAACAAAGCTTGTTCCAGATGTGCCATGACAACTTCCGAAAGTACACCTCGTAAGCGCAAAAAGCGGGTCTTAGATAATACCCGCACCTGATCTGCCATTGCGATCGAGTCCTTCTTGAGACCGCCATCTGGTGCTAAAATTAAAACTTGAGTGGGGTAAACTCGCTTCCCGTCTTGATAGGTGGTACAGGGTACTGCTAAAACTACTGGGCTGGATAGATTAATCACATCACGACTAACAATAATCACTGGACGAGTTCCTCCTTGTTCTGAGCCTTCAGTCGTTTCTAAACGAGCATCATACACCTCACCCCTTCTCATCTTGGAGATTCCCCTAACTGCAACGCCTCCCACTGGGCTGTAGCAAATTCTACCTCTAGTTTTAGGACTTCAGCCTGATAATCTGGATCATTAGCCATTTCTGCCAATGCGGCATCAATTTCAGAACGCTTCTGTATGGCTAGTTCCCTTCGTAAAGCCTGGGCGACAAAATCATTGCGATTTTTAGCTTTTCCTTCCATAACCGCTTTATCTGTGGCTTCTAGGAGTTCTCTGGGAATGGTTAACGTCGTGCGAACGGTTTCTGTTTTCATGGCGCGTTCATTATTTTGATGACTGAAGTGATGCCTTATATCATATCGTTTTCCGCATCACACAAAATTAAAAATTAAAAATTAAAAATTAGTCGTTCTCAATTGTTTATTCTCAATTTTCCCGGATACTTTTCTAATTTATCACCTAAAACACCACCAATTGTGGCAATCTGAGAAGTATAACCTCTGGCGATCTGATATTTTAATTACAGAAAATCTACCTGTTGGGATTATGCAAACTCTGTCAACTCTGGAAATTAGCAACACTACATCTAGTCAACCAGCCTTTGATACCACTATTAAACGCCGCAAAACCCGCGCTGTCAAAGTGGGGGATGTGATCATTGGGGGTGGATACCCAGTGGTGGTACAGTCAATGATCAATGAAGACACCCTAGATATTGACGGTTCTGTAGCCGGTATTCGTCGTCTTCATGAAATAGGCTGCGAAATTGTCCGTGTTACAGTCCCCAGTCTTGGACACGCTAAAGCATTGGCAGAAATTAAACAGAAATTAATTCAAACTTATCGTGATGTACCAATTGTGGCTGATGTCCATCACAATGGTATGAAAATCGCCTTAGAAGTCGCCAAGCATATTGAAAAAGTGCGAATTAATCCAGGCTTGTATGTATTTGAAAAACCCAATACCAGCCGCACCGAATATACAAAAGCTGAATTTGACGAAATTGGTGAAAAAATCCGTGAAACTTTAGCTCCGCTGGTAATTTCCTTGCGTGATCAAGGTAAAGCCATGCGAATTGGCGTAAATCATGGTTCTTTAGCGGAAAGAATGTTATTTACCTATGGGGACACACCAGAAGGCATGGTAGAATCTGCCATAGAGTTTATCCGCATTTGTGAATCTTTGGATTTTCATAATGTCGTCATCTCCATGAAAGCCTCACGAGTTCCTGTCATGGTGGCTGCATATCGTCTTATGGCCAAACGTATGGATGATTTGGGTATGGACTATCCTCTCCATCTAGGCGTGACCGAAGCAGGGGATGGAGAATATGGTAGAATTAAATCCACCGCCGGTATTGCCACATTACTAGCTGACGGCATTGGTGATACAATTCGTGTATCTTTGACAGAAGCACCAGAAAAAGAAATTCCCGTTTGTTACAGCATTCTGCAAGCTTTAGGTTTGCGGAAAACAATGGTTGAATATGTCGCTTGTCCTTCTTGTGGACGGACTTTATTTAATTTAGAGGAAGTGCTGCATACAGTTAGAGAAGCCACCAAACATTTAACTGGGTTAGATATTGCTGTGATGGGTTGTATTGTCAATGGACCTGGAGAAATGGCAGACGCTGACTATGGTTATGTTGGTAAAACTCCTGGTTACATTTCTCTATATCGTGGTCGGGAAGAAATTAAAAAAGTTCCCGAAACCCAAGGGGTAGAAGAGTTGATTAATCTGATTAAAGCAGACGGACGTTGGGTAGAACCTTAATTTATCAAACTTTTACTTCTGTCCCCCTGTTAGATTAGATTACTTATTTTTTTAAACTAACTGCAAAGAAAGTTAATAATTTTTGAGGGGGAAGGGGTAAAAAATGATTTTTGATTTCTTTGTCAGGATCAAGATTTACAGGATTTGAGGATTTTCATAATTAGGAACTTGCCAATAAAAAACAATACCCAAAAGTTTCCTGTGGTGCGGGCATCTTGCCCGCAGAATATTAATATTAATAATATTCCTATTACTCTAAATCAGGTTCTACACCCAATGATCTTAATTGAGCAATTAATCTTTCTGTTTTTTGTCTTTCCTGTTCAGCCCATACCCAAACCTAATTCTATTCTAGGATTCCAAAAACGATTATCTACTAATTCTATTTTGAGATAAGAGGTTGAGAAAGAAAAAAAGAGCAGAGGGGAAAAGAGCAATAGTATAAAGTGCTACTCAGTAGCAAGTAGAGAAACCGCAAGTCGAAAACCGTAGAGGCGATAAGAAAGGCCGCGCGAATCCTTAAGGCGAAGCGCAGACCGACAGTACCTGGCAAAGTAATACCAAGAACCGCCGCGAAGTAACTTTATATTACTACCGCTTTGATTTTTCCAAGCACTACCATTTATAGGTGCGTTTATATAATTTTCATGCCAGTCATCTTCACACCACTCCCACACATTCCCGTGCATATCGTACAAGCCAAAAGCGTTAGGGGGAAAAGTTCCTACATCTGTAGTTTGTTGGCGATATTTACCTTTAGGTGCGGACTTATAGGGATAATTACCATTGTAGTTTACTAAATCCGTGGTGATGTTGTCACCAAAAGAGAATGGCGTTTTTGTCCCGGCTCTACAAGCATATTCCCATTCTGCTTCACTGGGCAATCTGTAGTTTTTTCCTGTCCTTTGGCTTAACTTTCGACAGAATGTAACCGCATCATCCCAACTGACAGTTTCAACTGGGCGGTTATTGCCTTTGAAGTAAGAGGGATTATGCCCCATAATAGCTTGATATTGTGCCTGTGTCAAGGGATATTTGCCCATAAAAAAGCTGGGAACTGTAACTTGATGTTGGGGACCTTCATCATCATGTCTTTTTGCCTCATTTGCCGGTGAACCCATCCAGAAAGTTCCTCCCGGTATGGCGATCATTTCTAATTTAACACCATTTCCTAAATCTTCGGTAAATGATGATTGGGGATTGATATTTACGTTAATATTTGCTGGTGGTTTGGGTGGGTTTGTGGCTGTGGGAATAACTCCTGTTTTTTTATTTGCTAATGCGGCTAAAACTTCTGTGGCTGATTGATAACGTTTAACAGGAATATCCTGTAACATGATTTCTAATACCGTTGTTAATTCCTGACTTAAAGAAACATACTTTTGCCATTGCCATTGCATTTTTCTAGTATCAAATAATTTATCTGCACCATCAGCTTCTTGAAAATGTCCCGTCAATAATCTGACACAGGTAACAGCTAAACTATAGAGATCACTACTATGATAAACCATACCCCGAAACTGTTCTGGTGGCGCGTATCCAGGAGTACCTACTGTAGTCCCCACTCTAGTTAAAATAGTTCCACTTGTTTCTTTGGAAACGCCAAAATCAATTAGAAATAATTGACCGGTTTTACTTCTAATAATATTTTCGGGTTTTATATCTCGATGAATAACTTGATTGTCATGGATAAATTGCAAAACTGGCAATAATTCTGTGAGGATAATTCTGATTTGTGGTTCTTTTAATTTACCTTGATTTTGAAACTCTTCTAATAGGTTTTGACCATCAATAAAATCTTGGACTAAATAAAGTCTACCATCTTGGGGAAAGAAGGCTTCTAAATCTGGTATTTGCGGATGTTTTCCTAATTCTTGGAGTCTTTTGGCTTCTTGTTGAAATAATTCGGTGGCTTTTTGTAAAGCCGCACTTCCAGCTTGTTGGGGTAAGAATTGTTTGATAACGCAGGGAGTATTTAATCTTTTTTCATCTATTGCTTGAAATGTTCTGCCAAAACCACCTTCTCCGAGAAACTTAATGGGACGATAACGATCATCTAGAATAATTTTACCACCACATTTTTGACAAAAGCTAGTACCTTGGGGATTTTGATGAAGACAGGTGGGATTAAGACATTGACTCATGGTAGATACTTGGTAAATCTAAGGATAATTATACTAAACAATTTTAGTTAATAACTCTGATTTTTCTCAAGTCAGAAATGGCCAAGGCCATGCTTTGCTAACAAGACGTATCGGGTTAAAACCATCAGATCAATTGCCTAAATTATGAAGAATTGTCAAGTCTTCTGGCTGTAAGGCCTTCAGTAGCATAAAATCTTGAATTGGGAATTGCTATTCCCTAGCTTCTGTGCTTGTTAATTACTCATCAGTCTAGTAATATACGCAAATAACGACTAATTAGCAATTATCAATTACTAATTACCAATCGTTGTGTTAGATTAGTCATACTTGACATATATTTTTTTTCTTTGACACAGTTGTCATTATGGTAATTACAAAGAGTAAGCTGGTTTTAAGTGCTACAGTAGTAACGCTTTCTACAATCGTTATTACTAGTCTTGGCATTCACTCCATTGGTAAAGCTTCATTTAAAGACAGTCACAAGGATTTAGTAGATGAAGTTTGGCAGATTATTAACTACCGATACGTAGATGGAACTTTTAATCAGCTAGATTGGCAAGCTGTTCGTCAGGAATACTTAAACAAGTCTTATACTGATGAAAAGGAGGCTTATAAGTCCATCCGGGAAATGCTGAAAAAGCTAGAAGACCCTTACACGCGGTTTATGAACCCGGAAGAATTTAAAAATTTACAAGTTGATACCTCTGGAGAACTTACAGGTATTGGTATAACTATTAGTCAAGATGAAAAAACTAAACAACTGCTTGTCATTGCTCCTATTGAAGATACACCGGCATTTAAAGCAGGTATTTTAGCCAAAGATATTATTCTGGAAATTAATGGTAAAAATACCAAAGGGATGGATACAAATGATGCAGTATCTCTGATTCGTGGCAAAGCAGGAACCAGGGTAAAGCTAACAATTCTGCGTAATGGTCAGAAAAAACAATTCGATATCCAACGAGCGCGAATTGAGATTCATCCTGTGCGCTATTCGGAAAAGAAAACTCCAGCAGGTAATATTGGCTATATTCGCTTGAATCAATTCAGCGCCAATGCTAGTAAGGAAATGAAAGATGCTATTCAAAACTTAGAAGCTAAAAAGGTTTCTGGATATATTTTAGACTTACGTAGTAATCCCGGAGGTTTGCTATACGCGAGTATAGAAATTGCCCAAATGTGGATGAATAAAGGCACTATTGTTTTTACTATTGACCGCCAGGGTACGCAAGATAAACAAGTAGCAAATGGCTCTGCTTTGACTAATAAGCCCTTGGTAGTATTAGTAGATAAAGGTTCAGCCAGTGCTAGTGAAATCCTTTCTGGGGCGTTACAAGATAATAAAAGGGCGATTTTAGTAGGAAATCAAACTTTTGGTAAGGGTTTAGTCCAATCTGTGCAGCCTTTAAAATCTGGTTCGGGTTTGGCTGTAACTATTGCTAAATATCATACTCCCAGTGGAAAAGATATTAATAAACATGGTATTGATCCAGATGTGAAGGTAGAATTGACTGATGCTCAACGTCAAGATTTATGGTTGCGTGAACGGGATAAATTAGGGACTCTTGCAGATCCTCAATTTGCGAAAGCTGTGGAATTATTAGGTAAACAAACCACTCAAAATACAAGTACAATTAGGAAAAATTAAATAAACATCTAGGTAAAGTAGAGTAAAGACGTTCCATGGAACGTCTCTACCAATGAACCATCTAAACCTATCACCTGACAAGAATCAGGATTTCAACTTAAATTCATCAAACTTAACAACTCCAGTATCGGGTTTTTTCGTATCAAAAAGATAGCTGCTAATTGTGCCTGTTCCTGTGTCGAAAATGCTAAAAACTGTAATATCATTACTGGCAATATAAGGCTGTGGTTGACCATCTTCTCCTAATAAGGGCGAAAGAGTTGGTACAATCGGTTGTAAACCATTAGGATCACCAATTGCGATACAATCTTTTTGATAGTTATTTGGTATTTCTCGTTGTCTTTCCCCCCAAGCAGCACCATAAGAGTTACCGACATTAGATGTTTCTAAAAAGTGCATTCCACTAGCACTGATAAAACGATTCCATAAGTGGGAATGTCCATAAAATACTAATTGCACTTTAGCAGTTTCTAATAAGGGAATAAGATCACGAATAATATAATCTTGATCTTTGGGATATTGATAATCTATTGATTTGATTTCTCCTAAATCATTGTGTTCTATTATTCCTATGGGATTAGTATAAGGTGGAATAATATTACAACCCAATGTATGCGGTGGATGATGGAACATAACAACTTTATATTTTGCTTGTTGAAATTCCTGGCTGTTAAGTTCTTGTTTTAGCCAATTATATTGTTGACTACCTGCAAAAATTGGTTCATAAATAATTTGTCCATAACCCCAATTTTCTGGATGATTAAAGTCTTTTTCTGCTTCTCGATATCGCCCTTTAGTATCTCGATCTAATCTAGGACTACGCCACATATTTGTAACATAAAGAACAACAAGACGCACATCTCCAAAACTAACAGCATAGTAGGTTTTTCCCCCTGGTTGACTTGCAGGTAAAGATAAAATTTCCTCGTAAGTGTCAGTATTAAAGGAATGATCTTTTAAGGATTTTTCGCCAGATAATTTTTTAGCAATTTCCCGGGGAATAGTATCATTAAATTCATCATCTAAACTTGCTGTTCTTTGAAATCTACCCATAACTTCATGATTACCAATACAAGTAAACATGGGTGCATTTTGAATAATTTTCCCTCCTGTATAAGTGACCTTAACTCCATTATGTTCTATCTGATATTTAGCGTGACCTTGTAAACCAGGAAAGAAAGCATTACCTCGATTATCATCAAACCATTCAGAAGCGCGGTCTGAAACATTGACTAAATCACCCGCAAACCATACTCCGTCTATTTGTCCTACAGTTTCCACAACCTTTTGTAGGTTTGCGGCCGTCATGGGTTTTAGTTGGTGGTCCGAGGTGAGGAGGATTTTTAATGGTGTTCCCGGTTGGGGAGTGGTTGTCAGGGTAAAAACTTCGCTACTGACACTTTGACCATCTTCCCGGACACTGGTAACGCGATAGGGAACTCGCACACCAGTAGTTAATTCTGTTACTAGGGCTTCATGTCGCCAAATATGACGTTGAACGGGTTTTTGGTAAATTTGCCCGTTTTGAGTCTGATTCCCGACTCGTGATTCTTGGTCTTCTCTGGTGCGGCTGAGTTTGGTAGTACGGGCTGGGGAAGTTTTCTGGAGATTTTCTCCGTAACTGACTGAATGATGATCACCAAGAAACTCGGTAAACCACACTACTTGTACTGTTGTTGGGGTTGGTAGTTGTAAAAATGGATCTGTCAGCAATTGTGGTGCTGATTTCATGATTATTTGCCCAAAATAACTCAAGTTTGCTATAACTATATTACGCAAAGGCGATCGCTCTGTTAACTTATTAATTTAAGAATAAAAATAAAGTCGTATTGACAATGCTTCTACAGCCGTTGAACTCTCGTCAAAAAACAAAACCCCCACTAAATAAATAGAGGGGGTGATGTGGTTGTAAATAATAAACCTGGCATCGAGCTATTTTGACATGGGGCTACCCCCAAACTATCGTCGCCGCAGCAGCGTTTCACCTCTGAGTTCGGGAAGGGATCAGTGTGGTTCCACCGCGCCATAGACACCAGGAAAGCCTGTTGGGAAGTCAAAAGTCAAAAGTCAAAGGTCAAAAATCAAAAATCAAGTTTTGAAATCTGAGTTTTAACTTGACAGAAACCCTGAAGACTGCATTTGAGAACGAGAAATAATAATAGCAATTAAGAATATAGAGGTCAAGCCCTCGGTCTGTTAGTACTCCTCTGCTACATACATTACTGATGCTAAAATTATCTTAGAATGCTTGCCAGAAAAAATCAAAGCAGCTTTAATTGCCCGTGCTGCTGAAATTGACTATCCAGTAGAAGCTATTATTGAAATGGCGTTCACGTAGTGTCTCTGAAAGAGAATCGCTAGTTTCCTAGATACCGAAGCATTAGGTTTCGCAGACTGCAAACCAGGACGAGGACAATAGCAAACAAGAAATATATATTAGTATTATTTGAAACTAATATATGCTACGTAATTTACTAATATTTACAAATAATTATATACAAATCTTCCTCTATTTTAACTGTTGTGATGGAGAATAAAATCATTGTTCAATTTTATCTGTGAAATTAGGACTTATGTAATTGATTCAAAATATATCAAAAAATATGACCTATATTTTTTATGAAATCATCATCAATTTTGACAATAATTTCTCACATATTCCCTAAAAACTGAAGATAATTGAAACAAGATTTTATCATTTTTTATTTTCGTGACTAAATACCTTTCTTGTAAAGACTGTAAACCATTATTAAAATCAACAACAGATAAATTTAAACCCTCTCTCAAATATTCTCTAGTAATAGGTATTTCAAACTTACTTAAATGCAATACTATTTCTTGTTCTTGGGATGATAAATGCTTAAATATTTGCTGAAAACGAGATTGCATTTGATGGGTAATGTGCAAAGTATTCTCAGATAAAAAATCAGCCACTTGACCATCATAATTCTTATTAATTAAGATACTCACACTTTTTAAATCAATAAAATTACCTGCATATAAATCAATTAATTTTAACCAATTATCTTCATTTTTTAATCCTCTATTTTGGATAATATGAACATCATATAATCCAGATACTTCTAAAGACTTAATCAGACATAATTCATTATCTAAACATTCAATTTCTGAACATTGTTCTTGACTAATCACAATTACATGACTTTGATGTTTAACCTCTGTCAGCATATTAAAAAAGTTTTGATAATCTTGATATTCAAGTTTGTATTGTCCTGCAAATTTACCAGGGATAAATATATTTTGTAAATCATCAAGAATAATTAAACATTTATGATTCGCAAAAACATCTAATAATTGTTTTAATCGTTTATCTAAAGTTTCTTGAGGTTGTTGTTGACAAACATTCAATAAATCGGTAACAAATAAATCTAAAGGTTGAGGATATTTTAAACTTCTCCAAATAACCACTGCAAATTTCTGTAAGTTTAAATCAATAAATCTTTTAACTAAAGTAGTTTTACCAGTTCCATATAATCCTGATACTGAAATTAAACGAGTATTTTGCTTAAATATCCAATCAGAGAGTTTTTCTAATTCTGTTTCTCGTTGATAAAATTTTATAATTTCAGGAGCTAAAGTTAAATCATAACTAGATAATTTAGATTCCGTATTTATATTACTTTTATCATCTTCTTTATTAGGTTGATTTAATGTTTGCGAATTAAAATTAAAATGATTATTACCAATATAAATATTTGGCATTTGAGATGATTTAATATATATCCTTTCCAAAGTAGAACAAAAATTAGTTTTTTTTATATTTTCATGTAATATTTCCGATAAAAGTTGCCATAATTCAGATCCTACATCTCCTACATGACTGCTAGAAAGATTATATTCGCTGGCAATATAATCATAAGTTTGTCTTTTCCAAGTCCCTTCAACTACAGCAGTTTGGACATCATCTAGATGTTTTCCCGTTTTTTCAAATACCATTTTATCAACGAATTTTACAACTTCATCAACAGTCATAAAAACTATATGGGGTAAAGGTTTCAGTAATTATAGCAAAAGATAATCCTATTTTTACGCATATTTTCCGATTTTATACGTAAAATTTTGTAATAAATCTCCCGATAAAATCCGATGTTTTCCAATAGACAGATGACTCAGATTTTGAAACGATAATAATTAAGTAAAAAACCAACTTACTCAAAGCAGTGTTTGATATTTTTCAGAGAATCTGATTTTACTCGTGATCAAAAAATAGAGTCACTCAAAAATTAATCACAATGTCTTACTTAAGTAGTGAACAGAAAATCCAGCAACCCCCTGTTAATATAGAGGTTAAGCCCCCGACCATAGCTAAATTTGGTCAAACAGGTACAGGAAAAACAAGTCTTTCTAATGCTTTATTTGGGGTAAATTGGCGTACAGATTATGCTGTTGCTTGTACTCAAACTGTCACCGAATACGAAGGTAAAATGTTACCTGAAATTCATCAAGGTAAAGATTTTACTTGGCGACTTTGTGATACTCCTGGTGTTGGAGAGAGTGAATATGCGGATGATCAGCATTTTGAACATATTTATGAAACTTTTCACAAAGCAAATGTAATTTTATGGGTTCTTCAGGCTGATACCCGTGCATTTGCAGAAGATCAAAAAGCAATTTTGAAATTAACCAACAACAAACAAAAAGTACCTGATGCTCATTATCTAATTGTTCTTAATCAAATTGATAGAGTACATCCTGAAAATTGGGATACTTTGAAAAATCAACCATCACCAGAACAATTATCTCTAATCCCAGAGAAATTAGAAATTGTCTATCAACGCTTCTCTCCCTACATACCCATTGAAAAACAACATATTATTCCTTGTTCTGTTGTTAATAATTATGGGTTAGACAATCTTGTCAATACAATTAACAACTTTAATTATCTCACAAATCCAATTAATAACTTGAATTAGAGGAGTTACAAAAATGGGACTTTTTCAGAAGAAAGTATCACCAGAACAACAAAAAATAGTAGATAACTTACGCAAAGTTTTAGGTGATAAAGACTTTAAACTTTTTGAAAGATTAGTTCAAGAAGAACTAGCACATTCTCCCAAAGTAGCCATTATTGGTAAATCAGGCGTTGGGAAAAGTACCACCATTAACGCCTTATTTGGTTTAGATGAAAAAGTCAGCCATACTACACATGGAACAACAGAAGCCAGTAAACAAATAATTGAATTACCCCAAGGAGGAAAATTAGAAGTTATTGATATGCCTGGTTTAGGAGAAGACATCGAACTAGATGAAGAATACGCTAAAATTTACGAGCGAACTTTACCAAAAGCGGATGTTGTTGTCTATATTATTCAGGGAAATTTAAAGGCATTAACAGAAGATCAAAAAATACTCAGAGACATTGTAGAAAAGGTCATGGTTAATTTAAAAAGTCGTCTAGTAGTGGGATTAAATCAAGTTGATAAAATTGGTCCTGGTACATGGAATACCGAATTTAATTATCCATCTCCTGAACAGGAAGACAATATCAATCGTCGTTGTCAAGATATTCAGAAGAAGTTAAGTTCTGCCCTTGCTATTAAAGTTGAACAAGTTGAATATTACTCAGCAGACAAACGATATAGACTCTATCACCTTCTAGCAGCAATTATCAAAGCATCGGGTAACGTCGGCTGGAAATTTAGTATTAATCCTGCTGATCCTATTGAACTAGCAGATCCATCTGTCCAGAATTTATTGAGAAAGGAATTGGGAATTTAGAAAATTATTCCAGTGGTCATAATTTTTGTTTAGCTAAGACGGAGGTTCAAGAATGGATTATACGGAGGTTCAAGAATGGATTATGATAATTTAGAGCCAGAAGAAAGAGAAATCCTTAAAAGATATCGACAACTTTCTCAATCTCAAAAGGAAGCAGTAACCGCTAGTAAGCAGTCTTTTATTGATTGGATTAAAACTTCTGTTTCATGGGTATGGGATAAAATTAAAGGCTATGCTAACGATTTATGGAATTTGCTGAAAGGCTTATTCTAAGAACTTTGAGAAATCACATTAAACAGGAGTAAAAGATGGAATTATCAGATGAAGAACAAGAAATTATTAGCCGTTATCGTCAACTTTCTCATGCACAAAAAAAAGCTGTCCTTGCCAGTGAAAACTCATTTGAATCATGGATTAAAACTGCTATGGAATGGCTTTGGGAAAGAATCAGTAAAGCAATAATTGAAATGCTATTTGACTATTTACAGCGTTTTCTGCTCTGATGAGGTACAAAGTTGAATCATGAAACTCTTGTGGTGCGGGCATCTTGCCCGCTAGATATGTACCTCATAACACCGGGAGGTGCTGTAAGAGATCAATGGTAAGCTAAATTTGCCCACTTGCACATAACAAATCCAAAAACAAAACCCCCACTAAATAAATAGAGGGGGTGATGTGGTTGTAAATAATAAACCTGGCATCGAGCTATTTTGACATGGGGCTACCCCCAAACTATCGTCGCCGCAGCAGCGTTTCACCTCTGAGTTCGGGAAGGGATCAGTGTGGTTCCACCGCGCCATAGACACCAGGAAAG
>NZ_BJCF01000040.1 GCF_005402965.1 Dolichospermum planctonicum | reverse complement strand
TCCAACTACCACTGAAATAGTTGATAAAGTTATTTCTGTTGCTCTCGATTTGATGAATCCTCAACATTTAAAAAATTGGTTCACTAATTGTTGTTACTGTACCTCATAACACCGGGAAGTGCTGTAATATCTGTACTTGAGGTAAAGATTTTGTGTGTAACATAGCGATAGCGAAGCGCTGCTGCAAGCAGTTCGCCATATAATAGCGTAACGCACCATTTTAAATCATTGACATCATCAGAAAATCCCCATCTTCATCCTGTACATCCTTTCATCCTGGACATCCTGATTCTGACATTACCCCACAAAGCAACAATTAACGCAAAAAAACCGCGAAAAATTTGCTTTTTAGGTGTTGACAAAGGATTTTAAAAATGTTATTATCATCTTGATAAGGAAGAACTATCTTAAATTATTTATAGTAGGGTGTGTTAGCTGTATTCGTAACGCACCATTAGTGAATACTTTATGTGTAGCATAGCGATAGCGAAGCGCTGCTGCAAGCAGTTCGCCATATAATAGCGTAACGCACCATTTTAAATCATTGACATCATCAGAAAATCCCCATCTTCATCCTGTACATCCTTTCATCCTGGATATCCTGATTCTGACATCACCCCACAAAGCAACAATTAACGCAAAAAAACCGCGAAAAATTTAATTTTCAGGTATTGACAAAGGATTTTAAATATGTTATCCTGATATTGATAAGGAAGAACTATATTAAATTATTTAAGAGTAACGCACCATTTTAAATCATTGACATAATCATAAAATCCCCTCCTCATCCTGTAAATCCTTTCATACTGGACATCCTGATATGGCTAACGCCACGCTTCGCTATCAGACAAATGGGAATTTAAACCTGTTTGCAGGTGATTTCCTATTTGCTTAAATACTACCTAATTCTGCTGGGGTAATTGATGAATTACCCCTTTTCAACAATGATTAAATCAAATTATAAACATCTTTGTATAAAATCTGAATTGCGGAGCGGAAGCCGTTTATTCCCTAACCACCAGCATAGAGAACAGGATCTTTTAACCCCAATTCAGCAAAAGCCGCTAACCGCAATTGACAGGAATCACAGACACCACAGGCAATATCATTACCAGCATAGCAAGACCAAGTAAGATGCCAAGGCACTCCCAATTGATTACCAAGTTGGATGATTTCTGTTTTTTTTAAGTCAATTAACGGGGCGATAATTTTAATTGGTTTTCCAGAACGTCCTTGTTTTGTTCCTAAGCGAAAAACTTCCTGGATAGCTTGGATATAATCAGGACGACAGTCTGGGTAGCCAGAGTAATCTAGGGCATTAACCCCAATATATACTCGTTCCGCTGCGATCGCTTCGGCATAACCCAAAGCAAAACTTAAAAAGATCGTATTCCGGGCAGGAACATAGGTGGTAGGGATATGATCAGCCATTTCAGCCAGCGATCGCTCTTGAGGTAAATTAATCTTATCATCTGTCAGTGCAGAACCACCCCATTGCCGTAAATCAAAATTAACTACTTGATGTTCAATTACACCGACTGTATTAGCAAGCATTAAAGCAGAATTTAATTCTTTTCGATGTCGTTGTTGGTAATCAAAAGAAATAGCATAGCATTGACAACCATCCGCCTTTGCTTGGTAAAGAACCGTCGAAGAATCTAAGCCACCGGATAATAGAATTACAGCTTTCATATCAAAATCAGCAATGGGGAGAACAAGAAGTAGGGAAAATAGAGGAGAATTTGATCAATTACCCATTCCTTCACAAATTCCATTCAAAAAATCAGAAAATCAATAAAATGCAATCAAAAAATTAAATATGTACAAAAATTCCCCGGTAGGAGAACAGAAATTTTATAGACCCTCCAGCAAATTATAATCTAAATTTCCACTACTTATTTATAAGTTAAGATACTTACAAAAGAAAAATAAAATTACTGTGATCAAGAGCAGACATTTATTTGATTAGTTAATTGATTAACGGCATATCCGAGAATTTTCACTGAGAAATTAGGGAATTTATCAAGTCAACAAAAAAACACATAATTTTTTGAGGAGATGAATAAAACCGGGAAATTAATAACCATTGACCTAAAATACAATCCAGATGACGGGAACTGAACCTAAACTTTAAAATTCTTCATAAAGACAATCACTATGTTACCATCTGGATGGTTAAAGACAAATAAAACCGGGCATTTAAGTATAAAGATAAAGGTTAAAAACCTTAGAGTCTCTAAATTTGGTGGTTGAGGAGAGAACAATAGTGCAAAATAGCAGATCAGTGTCAGAACCAAATCTATATTCACAGCGCAGCCAGCCGCATCATATCCGTATAGGTGTGATTGGGGTTGGTAACATGGGACAACATCATACCCGCGTTCTCAGTTCCATGAAAGATGTGGAACTAGTAGGGGTTTCCGATATTAACGTTGAACGTGGGTTAGAAACGGCCAGTAAATACAAAGCTCGTTTTTTTGAAAATTACTGCGACCTATTACCCCATGTAGACGCAATTTGTGTTGCAGTACCTACAAGGCTACATTATCCCGTGGGCATCAACTGTTTATTAGCGGGAATTCATGTTTTAATTGAGAAACCAATAGCGGCTAGTATTTCTGAGGCCGAGTCTCTAGTGAATGCTGCTGCCGAATCTCAGTGTATTTTACAAGTTGGTCACATTGAGCGATTTAATCCCGCATTTAGAGAACTAAGTCAAGTCCTCAAAACCGAAGAAGTTTTGGCTTTAGAATCGCACCGCATGAGTCCTTACTCAGCGCGGGGGAGTGATGTTTCCGTAGTGCTGGATTTAATGATCCATGACATTGATTTACTGCTAGAATTAGCCGCATCACCAGTGGTGAAATTAACGGCTAGTGGAACTCGTTCCTTAGACTCAGGTTATTTAGATTATGTAACCGCGACCTTGGGCTTTGCCAATGGAGTTGTTGCCACTCTTACAGCCAGCAAGGTTACCCACCGAAAAATTCGCCGTCTGGTGGCCCATTGTAAAAATTCATTTACAGAAGCAGATTTTCTCAATAATGAAATTTTGGTACATAGGCAAACCCCTGTCAACCCCCTGATCGATCAGCAAAAAGTCCTATATAGACAAGATGGTTTAATCGAAAAGGTTTATACCACTAATATTCAGCCTCTGAGTGCGGAGTTAGAGCATTTTATCAACTGTGTCCGTGGTGGCAATCAACCTTCTGTTGGTGGTGAACAAGCTCTCAAAGCTCTGCGATTGGCTAGTTTAATTGAGCAAATGGCTTTAGAGGAAAGAGTCTGGAATCCATTAGAATGGTCTTCAGAATCGAGAGTCCAATCTTTGACCGAAAAAAATCGGATACAAGCCCCGTCCTTCTAGGACGGCTTTATAGTAAACTAGGTATAGTCGCCACAGGGCATTGGGAGACTATAAACGGACACTCCAGACCGGATCAGACTACTTTTCGGTAGCACCGGTCAGTGAAGTGTCAAGGAATCCTCGCTCATAAAAAGACGAGGAGGTATGTCAAATCAACCATTTAGCCCCAACTAGCAGTGGGGGAATTAACGGTTTTTTCTCCCACTCTCACAAAAGCGGAGTTATATAAACAATCTTCTGCGGGTAATTTTAGAAATTAAAAGGACTACTATACTGTTTATTTCTTGGCAACTCAATACAAGCGTAAAAACAGCAAATCGGGAATAAAAGCTTGACATCTGGTTATAAATGCCATAAAAAATGCTAAATCATCGAAAATTGACTATTGCCCATTATCAATTTAGACGTATTTCTAGTTACACTTAACCCAATCTAAAATTTTTTGTAGCTCACCTTTTTGTAAGATGAGCATGATAACTTTTTACAGAGGAGCTTTCATGACAGACCAACCCTCCGCAGCTAATCCCATAAATGCCGCTGCCATTCCCATGAACCGCCCAGCGGCAGCCACACCAATGAATTCTTTAAAGCCAACTAATGTTGGGGGTAAAACCATTCTCAGCGTTGATTTAGGCAGAACCTCCACAAAGACTTGTGTCAGCCGTGAACCGGGCAGTGTAGCCTTCATTCCTGCTAATGTGAAGCAGATGAGTGTTGCTGAAATTCGTGGCGGTGTGTTTGAGGCTAAGGCAACTGACCCACTGATGGATTTGTGGTTAGAGTATCAAGGTAGTGGCTATGCTGTAGGGCAATTAGCCGCAGATTTTGGCGCAAATCTTGGCGTAGGCCAATCTAAGGTTGAGGACGCACTGATCAAAGTCTTGTCCTGTGCCGGCTACTTTAAGCTTAAAGATGAAATTTCTGTGGTTCTGGGTCTACCCTTCTTGTCTTTGGAACAATTTGAAAAAGAAAAGGCACAGTTAACTAGTTTGGTAGAAGGACCTCATGTATTGAATTTCCGAGGTGAATCTTTATCTTTGAAGATTAGCAAAGTCTGGATTATGCCTGAAGGATATGGTAGTTTGCTGTGGTCAGAAACTCAACCTAATAAAGGAACAGGAGTTCCCGATTTTACGAAAATGTCAGTGGGGATTGTAGATATTGGCCACCAAACCATTGATATGCTCATGGTGGACAATTTCCGGTTTGCTAGAGGGGCTTCTAAGAGTGAAGACTTTGGGATGAGCAAGTTTTATGAATTGGTAGCTGCGGAAATAGAAAATGCTGATAGTCAATCTTTAGCATTGATTTCTGCGGTTAATAAATCCAAGGGCAATCGCTTTTACCGTCCTCAAGGTGCTAGTAAACCTACTAATCTAGATGATTTTCTCCCTAACCTGATAGAGCAGTTTTCACGAGAAATTTGCGCTCGTGTGTTAGCTTGGCTACCAGAACGGGTCACAGATGTAATTATTACAGGTGGCGGTGGAGAGTTTTTCTGGGAAGATGTCCAACGTCTACTCAAAGAGGCTAAAATCAATGCTTACTTGGCTGCACCTTCTCGACAAGCTAATGCTTTGGGTCAATATATTTACGGAGAAGTGCAAGCATCCGCTGCTGTTCGCCCTGCTAAATAATAAAACTAATGTTCCAATGGTCAAAAAAGGTAGTTAAATCCGTTACGTTCAATCCAGAAATTGCTGATGAGAGCTTGTTAGCGCAGGTGGAAAACTACTTAGAGGCGCAACCAGAGAAAACTTTCAGTGACCTATGTAAAGAGGCCCTATGGAAAGTTTTCTTACCGGAATCTGTACAACCAGCTTCTAAAACAGCAAATATAACCACGATTGAACAGAAAATCAGTGAGATGCAATTGCAAATAGCTAGTTTTGAGGAACGTTTTTTTGTTAAGGAGTCTCGTCGTTTGGATGCCATAGAAAGTCAAATGTTGCAACTTACTCAACAAGTTGCAAAGTTAACAACCATTCTGAGTCAGCAACCACCTACTTATATTCCTCCTCAACCTGAATCTGAACCTGAACATAATGAACCTGAACCTGAACCTCAAGAGGTAGACCCTGTAATCAGTCGTATTGGTCAGTTTCTTGATGATTTTTAAGAAAAGACCAGATTTTTACTTGTTTTTACTTTGAGAACAACTCTTAACTAAACTACCGTAAGTTCCACCAATAAGCTGCTTCAGTATTATTGGTGGGATCTTTCGTTTAAAGATTAAAAAATAAAAAAATCCCGACATTTGTATCTAAGGATTTTTAATTTTCCATAAATAGCTAGAAAGTAGATTTGTCACAATATGAGCAACTATTGGTAATAACAAGTTACCACTCAGTAAAGCACTATAACCTAAAATTACACCAATGAGAGTCGCCCAAATTACATAAGGCCATTGTTGAGGACCACTAAGGTGTAAGACTCCAAAACAAAGACTAGATACTATTACAGCTAGATGATCCGCGCCCAAAGCTGGTAACATTACACCTCGAAATAATAATTCTTCACTTAAACCTGGTAATAATCCTAGCCAGATTAAATCGGGCATTGCTAGAGGTTTGAGAACCATTTCTAGATAATAATCCGCACTTTTACGGTAATTAGGGAGAAAGCGATAAGCTAAACTACTTAATATGGTAATGATTAGACCTAAACCGATTCCTAATAATAAGTCTTGTTCGTGCCAGTGCCATTTGAAGAGGATGATATTGCTCCAATGTAACCATAACTTAGCAACTATCCAAAGAATAATCGCTGTTACACCCATTGCTACTAAAACTTGGGTGCGTGTTAAGTAAGGAATTTCTGGTTCTTGATTTTGTTGTTCAACCACAGGAATTTAAATAAATAATGGTAACGGGCAATTGACAACCGAAGGTTTTAGAGATATTTTGCGTAAGTCATAAAACATAAAATAAAATAAATTAAATTAAATTAATTCATGCTTATCTGCGTTCATCTGCGTTCATCTGCGGTTAATTATTCTAGAAGAAGTATTCTATGGAGTTTCATTTTAGCTCAATCAGAATAATTGTAGGTTGGGTAGAGCTACAGCGAAACCCAACCTAGACAATCATTAACGAAAAATGATTAATATTTGACTATATCTGACTAGATTTTTGTTATTTAAACCTAATACCTGCTTTATGCGCTACTAATAAGCCTACAGCTTCCAAATATGAGTTTACCTGTAAGCTGGGAATTTTTAACTTATGAGCAGAAACCTGTAACAAGGTTTTATTTTCCGTAACTGTAATTATTTGACATTGACTTTGACTTAAACTCAATAAAGCACTACTTCCACAGGATGTGTCAGGAATAATTAAAGCGTCAACCTGGCCTGCCCACAGATCCGTTGATAATGGCTGATAAGATTCTGTATTAATTATAAATTGCGGAGCGTTACTTAAACCAACTAAAACGCAAGGTAAGAATGTATAGCCTAGTTCTTCAGCCGCAGCACGAGGTGATAAATTAGAGGCTGTAGGGGCAGGAGAAAGGGCAGGAGCATGGGCGCAAGGAATTTTAAAGGTACGGACTAATAAATGGCTAATGACGGCTTCAGCACCGGCTAGAGGGTCTACTCCTTGACCTTGGCGATAGTTTTGCAGCGCGGTTTCGTCCATGTCTTCAGGGAAACGGGTAACAACTGCGATCGCTTGGGCTTTTTCCTGTATAATTAACTTTTCAGCAGCCCGTAATAAACTATCAGGATTACCTATTGTTCCCCAACTTGTCCCTGATGAAGAAATCCGTAATTCTACATTTAAATCTGCATCGGTAATTACATGATTTGTAATATCTAACCCTAAAGTTGCCCTGGCTGCGTCCGCTACCTGCAAGTGTCGCAGCATTAATTCCGGCTCAATACCCTGGTCTAAAAGTAAACCTACCCTATTGCTACGAACAGGACGTAAACCCCATTCTCCAGCGGCAAATTTGTCTAAACCATAACCTTCTACATAGAAAGCGTTGGGAATATTCCAGTATAAGCTTGCACCATTCATGACATTGGGGTGAGTAATCAAGCGATCGCATACCTGTGATATAATTCTCGCTACTGGTAATGCGTCACCAGCATAACCGCCAATTGCTGCCCCAATGCCAGTGGGTATAATTAAAATGACCGTGTATGGTTTTTGAATGGGTATCACAGGTTCTTTATTTCGCGGTAGACGCGAAGAATAATCTAAACAGTAACTACAGCCTCTATAGTTGCGGTTTGTTGGGTTTCGTCAATAGCGGTAATAGCCCAACGTAGGGGTTCACCTTGTTTTTGTAATTCCGCTGTAATAGCTTTTTCTAATTCAGTGGGGGTTTCTTGTAATTCAATTTCAGCGGTAATAAAATGAGTTGTCATTATTCTAAATCCTTTGTATTGGTAATCTTGAGTATAGAAGGACTTGATGGTAATTGGCAACTATATCTACCCCTTTCCAAATTGCTTATCATAAACTATTTCTTCCTTACCTGTTTCAATTTTCAAATCAGATAATGGCTTAGAAACACACAGGAGCGCGTAGCCTTGTTTTTGCAGTTCTGGACTTACACCCATTCCCTCGCTTTGATCTACAGACCCTGCTAATATTAATCCAGCACAGGTTGTACAAACACCAGCATGACAGGAAGCAGGTAATTCCAAACCCGCTGCTTCGGCTACTGATAAGACTGCTTCACCTTCTGGAACTTGCAGGGTATATATTTTACCTTCGTGATTGATTTCTACGGTGTAAGTTTTGGACATATACAATAGCAGCTTTTGGGAACGGACAAAAAATTAATTGTATTTAACAATATATAGCAATTTTGTCCAATTTGGGAAAATTTATTTTTTTTAGAAAAGATGAAAAATCTTAGACCAAGTATTAGCAGAAATATCCAGATGAACATAATATTATCAACAAATAACATCCTGTACATCCTTAAATCATGGAAATCCTGATTCAGACAAAGAAATTAAGTAACGGCTTTTTGTTGTTGATATATTTGCTTAAATAAAGCTTGCTGTTTTTGATGATCAACAATTGGTTTAGGGTAATTGACGCGATGATATTCTAGAGACGGAATTTTTCCAGTTACTAAATATGCCGTATCTAAAGAACGTAATTCCGGTATCCATTGACGAACATAAGCTGCTTCCGCGTCGAATTTTTGGGTTTGACTAGCTGGATTAAAAATGCGTAATGGTTGGGGGTCCATACCACTAGAAGCACTCCATTGCCAACCTCCATTATTAGCAGATAAATCACCATCAATGAGTTTCTGCATAAAATATTTTTCTCCCCATTGAGGATTAATTATTAAATCCTTAGTCAAAAAACTAGCAACTATCATTCTACATCTATTGTGCATCCAACCAGTTTCATTTAATTGACGCATAGCAGCATCAACTATAGGATAACCCGTTTTACCCTCACACCAAGCTTGAAAATAAGTTTCGTTATTTCGCCAGGGAAATGTTTTAAAATTATCTCTATATGCACCATTAGCTAATGTGGGGAAATGGTACATAGCGTGTTGATAAAATTCCCTCCATGCTAGTTCTTTTTGCCATGTTTGGATACTAGCATTTACTTCCTCACTATTACTATTTGCTAACGCTTCTATGGTACTTTGCCAAATAGTTCTAATACCAATAACACCGAACTTCAAAGCAGCACTTAATTGAGATGTTCCCTCAATAGCGGGGAAATTGCGCTGTTCTTGATATTCATTAATAGGATCATGGGTAAAATTTTCTAATTTTTCTTGTGCTGCTAACTCTCCAGGATTAATGATTAATTCCCTATCCCAAATAAAACCTAGAACTTCGGCAGTAGGTAAATTGATTATTCCAGATTTTTCGGCTATTTCTTGTTCTTCTGCTGTGAGATTTTGCAGATTTTCTAAAGTTTTAACTGGTTGAGATTTTGGTTTACTATACCAATTTTTCCAGAAAGGAGTATAAATTGTATAGGGAGTTTTCCCACCACTAAATATTTCCGTGGGAGAGTGAAGTAACTGATCCCAATTATAGTTAAGAAACTCAATTCCTGCGGTTTTTAAAACATCAATTACCGCTAAATCCCGAATTTGTGAATAAGGTTCAACATCCCAATTCCAAAATACTGCTTTAGCATTTAAAGCCACTGCTAATTGAGGAATTGCCACAACGGGATCATTTTGCAAAATTAATAATTGACTACCTGCTTGTCGGTATCTTTCTTGAAGGGATTGTAAACAACCAATCATATATTTTACCCTAGCAGGTGCAATATCATCACCTTCAAGAATTTGAGGATCTAGACAAAATACACCTACAATCTTGGGAGTTTTTTTTCTGGCCGCAGCTAGTCCTGTATGGTCAGAAATACGTAAATCTCGACGATGCCAAAACAAAATTAAATCAGACATTGAATAATAAAAATATGTTCCTGTAAAGTAACCGATAAAATCTGTTTTTCCTTTGATTCGTTAATAAAAATCAAAATAGATTTTCACAAAAAACTTGCACAACCCGACCTATAATTTCTTCACCAAACCAAGGAGTATTAAAAGAAAGTGTCTGGAGATTTGCCTGATTTACTTTCCAAATTTGCTGAGGATCAAATAATGTCAATTCAGCTTTTTCACCCGGTTGAATGGCTTTAACCTCCTGTTGTAAACAAGTCGCTGGTTGATGACTCAAAACCCGCCATAATTCCAAAGGTGTAAATTCTCCAGTAGCCACAAGATTTTGCCATAATAGGGGTAATGCCAATTCTAACCCAATTGCTCCCGGTGGCGATTCCGCAAAAGCTTGAACTTTTTCCTCGTAAGTATAGGCTGCGTGATCAATTGCGATCGCATCTATTATACCTGTTCGCAAACCTTCCCGTAAGCATAGCATATCTTGGTAATTTCCCAAAGGCGGATCTAAATGTAAGGCAGTGTGGTAACTTCTCATGGACGTTGTATCAAGTAAAACGTGCATCCAGGTTGTACTAGCGGTAATAGGCACACCTTTAGATTTAGCTTCAGCAATTAATTGTACGCTACGTGCAGTAGAAACACGCATAATATGGACTGGTGTACCGATATCTGCGACTAATTCTAATAAAGCTGCAATAGCCGTTGTTTCCGCACTAGCTGGCATCGGGGGTAAACCTAAACGCAAGGCTTCTGCACCTTCTCGGATCATACCATTAGCTGCTAAATGGCGATCGCAAGGCCAAAAAGCCACAGGTTTACCAAAAGGTTGAAGATACTCCAAAACCCGTCTAACTATCCCCAAATTTTCCCAAGGTTTACCATCAGTAAAACCCACAATTCCCGCAGCGGTTAAATCTGCTACTTCCGTTAATTGTTTACCTGCCAAATCTAAAGTAATTGCTCCCCAGATGTGAAGACTGGGGGAGACTTTTTGCCGATTTCGGTATTGTTGTAACTGTGTTACCAAAGCAGGTCGATCAATGACTGGTAATGTATCAGGTAAAACACACATCCTAGTAAAACCACCAGCAGTAGCAGCTTGTAAAAGAGAACTTAAAGTTTCTCGTTCTTCAAAACCAGGTTCACCGGAATGACTATATAAATCAACTAATCCAGGACCGATAACCAAACCTCGACAATCGCGGACAGACGTATCTGTAGTAAAATTTGTAATTTGTGGGGCGACATCTTGAATATAACCATCAATAATTAACACATCGGCTACTATGTCAGTTTTTTGGAAAGGATCGATTACTCTTACTTGTTTTAATAGTTCTTTTGTCATGAAAAATATTACTTATCAGTCTTTTAACCGTTGTCTATTCTACTGTTTGATCATGCAAATTAGACGTTTTAGCCATAACTTCAGTATTAAAATATAATATAGGTGTTTTTTGTAACCTATATCCTCATAATTCACATTTCCGACTTCTAGCCAGAAATCATCATTTATTCACAATTTTTTATAACTTAGGTTAATATGGAAATTATCATTATAATAATTGTTGTATTTCCACTGATATGCTTGAACCTCTCCATGATCAAGATTTGCAAAGTTGGATTGAATCAACAATTCAACACCTTAAAAATCGTCAATTTGAGGCCCTTGATATTGAATATCTAATTGAGGAATTAAATGATTTGGGTAAATCGGAAAAAAATGCACTTACAAGTAATCTTATGATCTTGTTAGCTCATTTGCTAAAGCTAAAAGTCCAAGATGCTCCAGATAGTATGAAAATGAGTTGGTATCACTCAGTTATTGAACATCGTCAACGAGTTTTAAACAATTTAGAAAATACTCCTTCTCTCAAAAGTTTTCTTTTAGAAGCTATAAATAAAGCCTATTCTCAAGGACGTAAATTAGCAATTAAAGAAAGTAAATTTGCTGCTTTTGGAGTGCGTATTGCTGATGAAAGTGAATATCCTGATATTTGTCCATTTTCTGTTGAGCAAATATTGGATGAAGATTTTTATAGTTAGTGAAAATACGCTGCATTTTTCGGTTTAGCGATACATGATTTATTCTTTCCTAACTCCTGTGTAAATCCTAAAATCTATGCACAGCTAGATCAATCAAAAGTACGAGTCAGGGTAATTCATCAATTACCCCAACAACTTAGCAAATTATAATTAGCAAATTATCAAGCGCAAATTATAACGCTCCAGCAGCAGTTTTATCCAGTACACTATTACTTAAATGTCCAGTAATATTCATTGCTTGCAGAACCGGATAACCTTGACTACCAGCAGGATAATCAATCACACTCACAGCACCATTACCTTGACGGAAATTCCAGAAATTTTCCGCAGATAAACCCAGAATATGGCACAATAAAGTTTTATTAGTCGCATCATGAGCGACCACTAAGCCTAGTTGTAATTGCTGAGATTCGGCATTTTTAATGATTCCATTCCAATCACTAACACTGCGTTCTCTCACCTGTTCTAGGTTTTCTCCTTCTGGCATCTGTACTTCTGCGGGTATTGTACGCCACCTTTCTAATTCCCCGGGAAATTCCCGTTCAATTTCCGATTCAAATTTACCTTCCCACAGTCCATGACTAATTTCTCTTAAACCGGCAAACAGTTGCAAGTTTAAACTAGGATGATATTTTAAAATAATTTCCGCCGTTTCCTTGGGACGGGACATAGTGCTACTAACCGCAAAATCAATATTCACATCTTTGAGAAATTCTGCGGCTTTTGCGGCTTGATTTCTGCCATTATCATTGAGGGGAATATCAATTTGTCCTTGAAACTTACCTTGACGATTCCATTCAGTTTCACCATGACGCACCAACAATAATCTTACCCCTTGATGACCGGGACGCAAAGAAGGGAAGGTTTCACCCAGATGTTGGGTTTGATTCATAGATTCTAACTGTACTGGTTCACCCAAACCACCAGCAAAATTTAAAACACTAATTCCGCAGTTAGACTGTTGTAAACAATGGTAACGACTGGGGGAAATGCCCAAAGCAGTGCTAATTAAGGCGCGATTAATCCCATTATGACCAACAATGAGGATAGTTTCACCTTGGTGCTGGGGGAGAATCTCTTGCCAAAATTGTTTAGCTTGGGCATATAATGCTAAAACTGGAAAATGTTCTTTAGTTTCGGAATTTTCCTGTAAAACCATGCGAAATTCATGGGGAAGTTCCTTCCAGATGCGGTAATCTGCTGTTAACTGTTCTTTGACCTCACTCGTCGTCATTCCTGCCCAAAGCGGTAAATCAACTTCCACCAATTGTTCATCAATTTGAATTATGGGAGCTTGTGTAGCCAATTGACTGCGGATAATTTCCGCTGTTGATTTTGCCCGTTGCAGGGGACTACTATAAATAGCTTGAAATGAAATACTACTGAGGGCTTTACCTGCTTTACTGGCATCATCACAGCCCTTTGGGGTTAAAGATGACGCATCAGTACGCCCTTGAATACGTTTTTCTATATTGTAGGTACTTTGTCCATGACGCACGATGATCACACGGGTCATTTTTTTACTTTCCTCTTAAATAGCACTAATTTTACTACAAAATGTACCAGCAAGTCAGAATCAGGATATCCAGGATTAAAGGATGAAAACTTTGTATAATCATTGATATTAGGATATTAGTTTCATCTGTGGAGTTAAATCTAATGACCCAAACTACAACCACAAATTTAGAATTAATTCAGCCTTCAGCTAATCATCAGACCTTGACAGATGAGCAATTTATGTTATTGAAGGAAAATGATAATCTTTATGAATATGTGAATGGAGAGCTAATTATTGTCGCAAATTCAGGTGTAGAACATGGCTACTTAGCTCTTACTCTGGGATATTTTTTAACAGGTTTTGTACGTAATTATAAGCTCGGTATAACTTGTGATTCTAGCACTGCCTTTAAAATGAAAACTGGTAACAAAAGATCGCCTGATCTGGCCTTTATTTCTAAAGAAAGGTTACAAGGTTTAAAGCGATTACCCAAGGGTTTTTTTGATGGCGCTCCTGATTTAGCTGTAGAAATTATTTCTCCTAATAACACTTTTGAAGAAATTCATCATAAATTAGTAGAGTATTTTGAAAATGGAACTCGTTTAGCATGGGTAATATTGCCAGACGAAGAATGTGTATTGATTTACCGCAAACCTAAGCCATCACAGCTTTTGCAATTGGAAGATAGTCTTGATGGAGAAAATGTTATTCCTAATTTTAATCTTCCTTTGATAGAGTTATTTCAAGAATTGTCTTTTTAGATACAGCTGCTGCAAGCAGATCGCCTACAATAATTCTGTAGACAATCGCTTATATTATTTAGAACTCAAAACAGGCTCAATTTAATATTTACCTGTAAATACCCGTTCTGCAGGTCCTGTCATGTAAATCCGGTTGTCAATTTCTGACCATTCGATTTCTAAAGTCCCACCGGGTAATTCAATCATAGCAGTGCGATCGCATTTATCATTCAATACTCCTGCTACTAAGGACGCACAAGCACCGGTGCCACAAGCGAGGGTAATTCCCGCACCCCGCTCCCAAACGCGCATTTTCAAGTAGTTGCGATTTACGACTTCAATAAATTCTGTATTGGTTTTCTTAGGAAATACCGGATGATTTTCAAATTGGGAACCAATGCTTTCTAAATCAACTGCTGCAACATCTTCTACAAATGTGATACAGTGAGGGTTGCCCATGCTGACACAGGTAACATCCCAAGTTTTCCCGGCTACTTCTAAGGGATGATTAATGACTTGAAGCCCACTAGATGCTAAATTAGTAGGAATTTCCTCTGCTAATAATCGCGGTTCACCCATATCTACTTTTACTTGACCATCATCTGTGAGTTGGGGTACAATCACACCTGCTAAGGTATGAATACTATATTTATCTTTGGTACGGTTAATGCCTTCTAATTCTGTCAAAAATACCGCTAAACAGCGAATCCCATTCCCACACATTTCTGGTTCTGAACCATCGGAGTTAAAAATCCGCATAGTGTAGTCCGTGCCATTTTGTCCAGGAAGGGCAAAAATAACACCATCTGCACCGATACCAAAATGGCGATCGCACCACTGTACCGCTTTCTCTGGTGTCAATACTGGTGTTAATGAGGAACGGTTATCAATGAGAATAAAATCATTACCGAGTCCGTGATACTTAGTAAATTCGATGGCCATTTGTTGTTTTTTGATAAGTCAAAGATTCATTAATTTTATGCAGTATTTTGTCAATTGTCAGTTGATGTGATCATTTTAATGATTACGAATATATGAGAGCCAATCAATTTGATATAGGACTACCCAGCATTCGTCAAAATCCTTTCTATTTAATAGTGATTTTCCCCTCAGCAAAGGCGATTAAAGCATTAAGTTCCTGGTTTGATCCTACCACCAACAAGCGATCGCCTAAAAGAAATGTAGTTTGATGATTAGGATAATCGATTTCTTCACCATCAGCACGACGAATAGCCATTAAACTGACTCCAGTTAAATAACGCATATTCACTTCTTCTAAAGTCATCCCAATTAAGGGAGAATTTGCTGGTAAATCATACCAACGACGATTCAGATCACGAGTCACCTTTTGTAAATACTGAGAAACTTCAGCAGCAGAACGTTCAGGACGTAAATCTAAATAATGATTTTGGCGAATTTCCTGGATTTTCTGTTGTACCAAATCTGGCAACAAACCAACCGCAATTAATAGATGATTTGCCATTTCTAAACTAGCTTCAAATTCAGGTTGTATTACTTCCTTTGCTCCCAATTGATAAAGAACTTCAATATTTTTATCTTGAGTAGCACGGACAACTGTATCTAATTCTGGACATAGTTCTAAAGCCCGTTTTAAACACAGCCGAATACTTGCCGGATCTGGAAGAGCAATGGCCATACCTTGAGCGTGACTTACTCCAGCAGTTTCTAATACATGAAGACTGACAGAATTACCATAAACATAGGGTATACCCGCTTCCCGTAACTGCTGAATACGACTTTCCGATTGGTCAATAACCACCACAGGTAATTGATATTGCTGTAACAACTTCACCAAATTCTGACCAATGCGGCCATAACCACAAACTACTATATGATTCTTCTGTGGTAAATCTGCCGATAAATCAAGAGCTTGATCATTGACTAAATAGGGTTTAAGCCAAGGAATAGATTCCGCAAAATCGAATAAAAAAGGTAATAATCGCAGGATAAAGGGAGTTAACATTAAAGTAACAGCCGTAGTTCCCAAAATTAGTAAATATATGCGCCGAGAAACCAAACCCAAAGCTTGTCCTTCACTAGCGAGAACAAAGGAAAATTCCCCAATTTGAGCTAGTCCCAAACCAGCAATTAAAGCAGTTTTTAAAGGGTAGCGAAATAGCCTGACTAAAGGAGTAATAATTAAAAACTTACCTACAAAAACCAAAGCCACTAATCCGAGAATTAACTCCAGATTTTGCCACAAAAATACCGGGTCAATCAACATCCCAATGGCTGCAAAAAACAAACTAGCAAATATATCGCGTAAAGGTTCAACAATAGTTAAAGTTTCATCAGCATATTCTACCTCAGAAATCATCAAACCAGCGACAAATGCGCCCATTTCAATGGATAACCCTAAATATTCTGTTAAGAGCGCAATTCCCAAACAGATTGTTACCACACCTAATAAAAATAACTCCTTACTTTCCGTACCAGCTAATAACCTTAATAACCGTGGAATTAACCAAATTCCCGCCGCATAAGCGCCAGCCGCAAATAAACCAATCTTCACCAAAGCCATAACCACGGCCACACCAATAGCTTCTCCTGGTTGATGGAGAGCAGGTAATACAGCTAACATTAATCCTAGAGCCAAATCCTGGACGACAAGAATCCCCAACATTACCTGTCCGTGGGGTGTTTCCGTTTCATTGCGTTCCATGAGACATTTGAGGACTACAGCAGTGGAAGACAAAGACAAAATCGAACCCAGAAACACACCTTTAGCAGGTAAAGTTCCCCAAGCTCCTGTAACACCACACACGAACACAGTGACGAGAATAGTGAGGATAATTTGTAAAGTACCACCTCCCAGGGCGATCGCCTTAACTTTCTTCAGTTCCGTCAAAGAAAATTCCACACCCAAAGCAAACAACAAAAAAGCCACCCCAAACTGGGCTAAAGTTTCCACCTGGACAATTTCCTTAATTAATCCCAGTCCAGTAGGTCCAACAACCATACCACCGATGATATATCCTAGTAACACAGGTTGCTTTAAAAGTGCTGCTAATAGACCACCGCAAGCTGCGACAGCAAACACCGAAACCAAATCAACAATTAAGCGAAAATCTTCTTGCACCTTTTTAAATCAAAAATTATCAACAACTATATAGATTCAGCATACAAAGTTTTGTCCCTTTGCGGCGCAAGTTGGGATACAATTTGGGATACAATCACAAAAAAATTTGGACTGACCAAAAATCTGGGATACAAGCCCCGTCCACTTCGGCAAGCTCAGTGCATCGCTTTTAGGACGGCTTTATGTTAGAATTTGGTTATAGTCGCCTTATGGCATTGGGAGACTTTAAACGGACATGGAGGGACGATAAGACCACTTGTGGCGTGTTCCAGTGAAGTGTCAAGAATCATCGCACCTTCAGGTCGGTGAGTATGTCAACACCCAAAAGTGATCAAGTCCCCACAGACGAAATTTATCAGAAAACGCCGTAATACCCCATCAGTTAGAACTCATGTTTGTAAATGTGGGTGCATACTTGACCGTGACCACAATGCTGCAATTAACATCCTAACTAAAGCACTAAAACAAACTGGCTATGATCTAAGTACGGTGGGGCGCACCGGAACTTCTAACGCTTGTGGAGAGATGACCCTCTACCCAGACTTAGTAACAATTGAAACAAGAATCCCCGTCCCTTTATAGGGCGGGGAGCGTCAATTACCCGTTAGAAACCCGATAACCAATATCCCGACGATAATACATCTGATCAAATTCAATTTCTTTAATACCTGCATAAGCTTGAGCTAAAGCTTCCTGGAAATCCGCACCAATTCCAGTTACATTTAACACTCTACCGCCATCCGTAATAATTTCCTGGTCTGCATTTAATTTTGTCCCCGCATGAAACACGGTCGCCCCGGCCATATCTGCTGCTACCAAGCCATTAATTACCTTACCTTTGACATATTCTCCCGGATAACCCCCAGAAGCAGCCACTACTGTCGCCGCTGCACCTTGTTTCCAAGCGATTGGTGGCATATCCGCCAAGCGCTGTTCTATACAAGCCAAGATCAGATATTCTAAAGGTGTTTCCAGTAACGGTAAAATTACCTGGGTTTCAGGATCACCAAACCGACAGTTAAATTCTAAAACCCGAAAATCACCATCAGGTGTAATCATTAACCCAGCATACAAAACGCCTCGGTAGTCAATTCCCCTAGCTTGTAAAGCGGAGATAGTTCTTTCTAATACCTCTGTTTGCACTCGTGCCATTAACTCCGCTGTGGCAATGGGCGCGGGAGCATAAGCACCCATACCTCCAGTATTGTCTCCAGTATCACCTTCACCGACACGCTTGTGATCTTGAGCAGGTAACAACGGCCGAATTGTTAAACCATCAGTTAGAGCTAAAATTGATACTTCTTGTCCCAGTAAACATTCTTCAATTACCACAGAATTACCAGCACTGCCAAACTGTCCTTGAAAAATCGCCTCAATGGCTGCTTCTGCTTGGGCAATATTTTCGGCAACTGTGACACCTTTACCAGCAGCTAAACCATCGGCTTTAATCACAATGGGCGCTCCTTGGTCATGAATGTATGCCTTTGCTGATGCTGCTTCCGTAAATACCGCAGCTTTGGCCGTAGGAACTCCCGCTTCTGCCATTAATGCTTTAGCCCAGGCTTTACTCGCTTCTATTTGCGCCCCGGCTTTGTTTGGACCAAATACCATTAAGCCTTGATTTTGCAGATAATCAGTAATTCCCTGAGCTAAAGGCACTTCTGGACCGACAACTACTAAAGAAATACTATTAGCTACTGCATATTCACTGATACCTGCAAAGTCATCTACCGCTAGGGACAAGTTTTGACAACCTTGCATAGTTGCTGTACCCCCATTACCCGGCACACAGACAACTTGCTCAATTTGATCAGATTGTAGCAATTTCCACGCTAGAGCGTGTTCCCGTCCCCCATTCCCGATAACTAAAACTTTCACTTATTTCCTCGCGCGTAATCAAGCAAAACGAGAATATATGATACCATTTTCAATTGTCCAAGCTGGTAATCTGGCTAGATTTACGGTTTGTGTGTCAAACGAGCGAACTGCTTGCAGCAGCGCTTCGCTATCGCACAATTATAATATCAATATTATGCTCTTAGTTTTATCCTAGATGCTATTTATCAGATATATTATTCATCATGGCTGTATGATAAGCTTAAATTATATAAAATCAATAATACTTTTGATATTTATAACTTATAGCAATTTGCCTTTAGATTTTCTTAATAATTAATTGAGAATCTTTTCTATTTATCAACGAGGTTGCTATACTTTCAGCGATTTGCTATAATTTCAGAGAATTTCATAATTGGGTTATTATTGTCAATTTTTGATCCTTCAAAAGATGTCAGTCTCCAACCCCTTTATTTACAATGGTTTCAGAAATCAATTTCCCAAGCTAATACAAAACTTTACAAAATTAGTAGCTATTCCTTCAACAATTTTAGCCATAAATTTGCTCAGAAATGATCTAATTTGAGAGATAGTAAAAATTTACTATTGACAAATTGACAAAAAAGTGATGCATAACTTGTCACCCGTTAAGGGGTTTAGCACTGCTAAACCCTTACATATCGCGTCAATTACAGGATGTTTGAGGGTTAGGAGATTGCAACTTAGCCCGTCTGTTCCTCATTATCAATGCTATTTAGCACTTCTTGAAGACGACTTCTAAATTCTCCTTTTGGATGTCCCCCTTTTACCTCACCCAGAATCTCAAATTCTCCCTCCGGTGAATTACAAACAATGTAAGTAGGCCATCCCATTTCTGATTTATCTGGATACTGAGCCAGTAAAATATTACGGTATTGGCGGTAAGTTGCTGTATCCTGCATTTTTACATCTATAAACTGCAAACCTAATTCCCCAGCCACTTTTTCGTCATAAAAAGACATTTTGTGGCAAATCCCACAATCCTCCGAAGAGAATTTAATCACAGCTAAAGTCATGGCTCTTGGTAAATTTTTGAATTTTTAGTCACAAATCCTAGTACAGTTTGGCGGAAATAACATGACCATTAAAAGCTCCGAAAATTTGATAGATTACAAAGCTTGAAAATGGTTCATTCACTTACGCCGCAGTGTAATAGGAGACATGATAGCATAACAACACAGATATAACCAGAAATGTTGAATTTATATACTGTACAGATTTACCATTATATGTATTAATGAAATTGCCTCTTTTCAGGCTTTTCTTGATCAAGTGTACACAAACAGGGATGTCTAAAAAATCATAATTCTACAAAATTTAACAACATGAATGGTAAATTAATTGTCTTTGAAGGGGTAGAAGGATGTGGTAAAACTACTCAGATGCACTTTTGTTCTCAGTGGCTAGAAAGTTTAAATATCTCAGTGGTGCTGACTCGTGAACCGGGAGGAACGGAGTTAGGGAAGGATTTACGGGGGTTATTATTGTCAAAGTCAGCCAATAAGCCAGTAAGTGATATTACGGAACTTTTGTTGTATGCTGCGGATAGGGCGCAACATATTGAAGAAGAATTAAAACCGAATTTAGCTATGGGAAAATATATTTTATGCGATCGCTATACAGATTCTACCATTGCTTATCAAGGTTATGGCAGGGGTTTAGATATGAGTCTAATTAATAATCTCAATCAGATTGCTACTGGAGGTTTAACAAGTGATATAACTATTTGGTTAGATGTAGATGTGGAGGTAGGTTTATCGCGCAAACGTGGACAAGCTACATTAGATCGCATTGAACAGGAAACAATTGCTTTTCATCGTCGAGTACAAAGGGGATATAAGGATTTATATGTATCCTATCCATCCCGAATTGTGCGAGTAGATAGCAGTGGGAGTCAAGAAATTGTGCAGCAAAATATACAAAAGATTTTACAGAAACGGCTGTTTTCATAATTATGTTTTCGTCATTAATCGGACAACAACAAGCGGTAGAATTACTAACCCAGTCCGTTAAACAGAACCGAGTTGCACCTGCTTATATGTTTGTAGGTGCTGATGGTGTGGGTAGAAGTTTAGCAGCACAGTGTTTTATAGAATTACTTTTTTCCAGTTTTGTAAAACCTGATCAAATTCCGATTTTACAACATCGAATTAAACAAAGAAATCATCCAGCTTTATTGTGGGTAGAACCAACTTATCAATATCAAGGACAAAGATTTACTCCAGCAGAAGCAGCACAAAAGGGAGTTAAACGCAAAGCACCACCAGTAATTCGGTTAGAACAAATTCGAGAAATTACCCAATTTCTGGCTCGTCCACCCTTAGAAGCGGCGAGAAATGTGATAGTATTAGAACAAGCAGAAACCATGGCAGAATCTGCGGCCAATGCGTTATTAAAAACTTTAGAAGAACCGGGAAAAGCGACATTAATTTTAATTGCACCTTCCCCGGAATCTGTATTACCAACTTTAGTATCTCGTTGTCAGAAAATTCCTTTTTATCGTTTAGATAATGCTGCTATGAAGCAGGTATTGACGCAAACAGGAAATACAGAGATTTTGCAACATCCAGAAGTGTTAAATATAGCCGCAGGTAGTCCAGGAAATGCGATTTCATCTTACCAACAATTGCAAAATATTCCTAGCGAATTTATGGAACAGGTGAAAAAAAGACCAACATCTTATCGTCATGCTTTAGAATTAGGGAAGAAAATTGATAAAGAATTAGATACAGAAGCGCAATTATGGTTAATTGATTATTTACAACAATACTATTGGCAACAAATACATGAACCGAAAATTATTCAACAGTTAGAAAAAACTCGGAAACATTTACTTTGTTATGCTCAACCTCGTTTAGTTTGGGAATGTACATTTTTAGCTTTGTTTCAGATATCGCAAATACAGTAAATTGTAGAATCATTGCTTTAAGTTCTTGTTTAATATTCATCAATTACAATTCCTTTATCAATCCTCAAAAATACTATCAGAAATTTCTCGTTTTACTCTAAAATTAACGTTCATAATTTGTTGGTACAATATATCTAAATCAGAAATATTAATTTTACCATTTAGCTGTAATTTACGAATCACTGCCAAAGTTCCTTTAACATTTAATCCTAGGATGCTTCTATTAATCAAGGTAGTCTTAAAAAATGGATAAATGACGTAAAAAAGCTATTGAAAAGAAGACAACCAAGCGGCTTTCGTTATATCTTCCCTGTTAATCGTTTAGACGAAAACAATAAGAGTATTTTAGAACAGCTTAAAACAGAATTTCCTAATATAGACATACAATATTATGATTGTGATTCAGTTGATCGCCTTGTAAAAGCCTTGAAAAAAGTAAATAGCTTACCTGAATTAGTTGAATATATTAAACAAGCTAGGAATTAAAATTTATGACTACATCTCTTCATTTTGCAAGACTTAAATATTTTTCTGAAGAATTTACTAAAGATAAAAAACATGATGATATTTTACAAGAGTTAAAGAAAATTTTAGCAAAAGAAGAAAGTGAAAATATTGATGAAACACTAGACAGTAAATTTACTGAAAATATAGAGACTGAATATGTTATGATCAACGCTAATATACCTGAAGTACAAAAATTACTCATCGGTGAATCAGAAATTTTATTACACCGTAAATCAAGATATTACTTTGTTAATGAAACAATATGGGAGGTTATAAAAGAAGCTATTTTTGAACAATCTAGAGAAATAGAAAAAAAAGAGGATTTTTTCAACATAGCAGAAGAATATGTAAAACTTAAAAAATATTTTGACAAAAAAATGTTAGTTTTTGAAGCTTCATAAATATAGATAGTGGCACAGGCTTCTAGCCTGTGAAACTGTTAAAATCAAACTGTGAAAATTCCAAAATCAACCTGTAAAATTTTTAAAATTAACTCTATCAAATGATTAGTGTTAATTACTTTCATAAGATAACAGGCAGGATGCCTGTTCCACAATTCACAATTATTTTAACTAAAATTCTTCCCATAAAAAAGAATAATCTTCAGGAGTTTCCACTAAATTAGCTTTAACAGGATTTTCCCTAATATAATTCCAAGTATTCACAAACTCTTGATGATTTCTCATTATCCGATCATATCTTTCATCTTGCCACACAATGCCAATATGCTTCATAACTTTGGGAATTTGCTTAGAACTATAACTTTTAATACTATGTATAATACTGCTTAAAGACCAACATTCATTTTCTGATTTAGGTAAAGGCTGCATTAACCAATGAAGATGATCTGGCATAATTACTAAAGCAAAAGTACGATATCTAATTTGATTTTTATTTTGACTAGCATCAAAAAACAAACAACAGTTTAAAACTGTTTGCATTGCTTCATTATTTAATTCCAACTTATCCCAAGTTTTAAAAGTTATAAAATAAACAGATCCCGCTAATTCCCAATGGGGTAAACATCTCTTTTTGATGTCTAGTTGTGGATTAGTTTCCACTGATAAAAGTTTAGATTGTTCTATTTCCATAGTGTTAGTATGATGTTGTTCATGATTAATATTTAGAGTATATCCAAATTCATAGAATTATATCTAATTAAGTGGCACAGGCTTCTAGCCTGTGAAAATGTGAAAATAAAATTTGTAAAAGTGTAAAAATCAGACCTGTGAAAATGTGAAAATCAACCTGTAAAATGATCACCTTTTCCCTCTCTATGAAAAGTACAACCTGCTTTTTCTAATAATTTAATTAATTCTTTGGGTTTTAAAGAAGGTATATTTTTAGGCATAAACCTTCCTCAATTCATAGATTTCTGATTGTTTTTCTTTTTCCTCAACTAACAAAAATTCATGTAATTCATCTATAGAAATAGGAGATTTATAAATATTATCTTCTGATTCATAAACATCTTCAAAAGATGCTATTGCGTCCTTTAATTTATTAACTGCATCTTCTTGAGTATCTCCCTGTCCAACAATACCATTTTCTAAACACAAACCCACCCAAAAATCAGAACTTTGTTTGAGAACAACTGTGTAAAAGTTCATTTTTGTTTTCCTATAGATTAAATTTAGGATCAAGAGAAAGTATTAAGCAATAGCAAACTCTGTAAACTTCCGAGTTTCTGGATCATGAAAAGCTAAAACAATATCCTCTTTTGGTACACCTTCCCTTAATAACTCCGTTGCTATTCCCTCCTGGGTCCAATCTTCCTCAATGTAAATCTTTTCATTTTTAATGCGAACATAAATATGAGTATTATTAACTCTTTTTTTGTTAACCCAATCAATACTACGCCAAAAATAATGATGATTATTGTCATCAAAAATTAGACAATTTTCCGGGTGAAAATCAGGAGCTTTTTCAACAATTTGATAATATTCTGTTAAGATTTTTTTGATTATTTCTCCATATCTTGTGAGCTTATCCATGATACAATTTCCTCCTGTTCGTTATTAAAAACAATAAACTCTACCTGATGACGTTTAACAATAGCTTTAACTGATTTTCTTTGAAAAAAGCTCTCAAATACAGTGTCTTTAACAGCTAAATAAATGGCATAATGTTTTTCAGATAAATCTAAAATATCACGATATACAATATATTGTCCTAATGCCAATTCAAAATCCCTCATCAGAGAAGGATTAATAAAACTTTTTATTTCCACAACAATGGTACGATCATTTTGTTCAGCTAATAACGTTTTTTCAGCAAGTAGATCAGCGTAAAGTTGGGCATCTTCGTATTGTAAAAAATAAGAAATGGTAGATATCCTTTGCCATTTTCCTCCTTAGTTTAAGTTCATTGATATTATAGTAACATTTTTTTGACATCGGCTAAATATACAGAAACACGATCTTTCTAAAGATTATATTGCTTTCTTAAACTGACTTTTCCACATAAAATATTAATCATAACATAAATTATAACATTAAGGTGAGTCCATCCAGACCCACCTTAACCTAAATCATACTAACAAAGTTTTTCTCTATTAAGCAATAGCAAACTCTGTAAACTTACGAGTTTCAGGATCATGAAAAGCTAAAACAATATCCTCTTTCGGTACAGCTTCCCTTAATAACTCCGTTGCAATACCTTCCTGGGTCCAATCTTCCTCAATGTAAATCTTTTCATTTTTAATTCTCACATAAACAGTAATTGCCTTCACTCGTTTTCTTTCATTCCAACCTACATCAAACCATAAATACTGATCTCTTTCATCATCAAAAGATAAGACTGTATCAACTCCAGAAATATTAGGAGTTTGACTAGCTATTTGATCATATTCTGTTAATATTTTTTTGACAATTGCACGATAATTATTTAATTTATCCATTGGACAATTTCCTCCTGAACAATATTAATTACAATCAGTAAAATTTTATATTCCTCTATGACAAGTTGAATCCCTTTTGTTTGAAAAAAAGTTTCATAAGCCTCTTGTTCGATTGCTAAGTAAACACGATAATCAGGATGTAATTGTCTTAGCAGTGTACGGTATAAAATATATTGTCCTAAAGCACATTGAAACTCATGAATTAGGGACAGACTCAAGAAACTTTTAATTTCCACTACAATATTAGTATCTTCTTTTTGTGCAGAAAACAACTTTTTTCCGGCAAGATCAGCAAATAGTTTTAATCCTTCATATCTAATGGTATAAGGATCACGAATAATCTGCCAACCATCCTTGAGTAAAGCGTTTTTAAATCCATCATGGTAGATATCTTTTGCTGGCATTGTTTACCCCAATAATAAACTATTATAACATTTCAGGTGAGTCCATCAAGACCCACCCTAACCTAAATTATACCAAAGCCGCCTGTTCCTCCTTACTAATCACCCTCCCCTCATCCTCAAAACCAACAATTTGATCAAAATTCAAATAACGATACAAATTATCAGCAAAAGGATTAATTTTCTCCCCAACAATCTCCATATATTCCTTAACCGTAGGAATACGTCCCAACAACGCACAAACCGCCGCCAATTCCGCTGAACCTAAATACACTTGAGCGCCTTTTCCCATGCGATTATTAAAGTTACGAGTTGAGGTAGAAAACACCGTTGTATTATCATCAACTCTTGCCTGATTTCCCATACATAAACTGCATCCTGGAATCTCCGTTCTCGCATTCGCACTTACAAAAACATCATACACTTTTTCTAGTTTTAATTGATGTTCATCCATTCTTGTCGGAGGTGCAATCCATAACCGCGCTTTCACCGCACCAGCACCTTCTAAAACCTTGGCTGTTGCTCGATAATGTCCGATATTTGTCATACAAGAACCTACGAAAACTTCCTGTACTGGATCATTCGCAACTTCTGATAATAACTTAACATTATCAGGGTCATTTGGTGCCGCTACAATTGGTTCTTTGATTTCGTTTAAATCAATCTCAATTACTGCTGCATATTCGGCATCTGCATCTGCTGATAATAATACAGGATTAGCTAACCATTCCTCCATTTTTGCCACGCGCCGCAGGATAGTTCTGGCATCACTATAACCCCGTGCTACCATATTTTTTAACAGAGCAATATTGGAACGCAAATATTCCGCTATTGTCTCTTCACTTAACTTAATTGTACAACCTGCACAAGAACGTTCGGCGGAAGCATCTGTTAATTCAAATGCTTGTTCTACTTTCAAATTTGGTAATCCTTCAATTTCCAAAATTCGCCCGGAAAAAACATTTTTCTTGTTCTGTTTTTCCACTGTTAATAATCCTTTCTGCATAGCTACATAAGGAATGGCGTTAACAATATCTCTCAAGGTAATTCCTGGTTGCAATTCTCCTTTAAAACGGACTAATACCGATTCTGGCATATCTAAGGGCATTACACCCAATGCACCAGCAAAGGCCACTAAACCAGAACCTGCAGGAAAGGATATTCCCAAGGGAAAGCGGGTATGGGAGTCTCCTCCTGTTCCCACGGTGTCGGGTAATAACATCCGGTTTAACCAGGAGTGAATGATACCATCACCGGGACGCAAAGCCACGCCACCACGAGAGGAAATGAAGTCTGGTAGTTCTTGATGGGTTTTGATATCTACAGGCTTGGGATAAGCGGCTGTGTGACAAAAACTTTGCATGACTAAATCTGCACTGAAACCTAAACAAGCCAGTTCTTTTAATTCGTCTCTGGTCATTGGTCCTGTAGTGTCCTGAGAACCCACTGTGGTCATGATTGGTTCGCAAGATGTCCCCGGACGTACTCCTGGTAAACCAGAGGCTTTACCGACCATTTTCTGCGCCAATGTGTAGCCTTTTCCGGTGTCGGTTGGTGCTTGAGGACGGATAAATAAATCGCTGGGTGCTAAACCCAAGGCTTGACGGGTTTTGTCGGTGAGGGTACGGCCAATTAATAGGGGAATGCGGCCACCTGCGCGAACTTCGTCTAAAATGGTGTCAGGTTTGAGGCTGAAGGTGGAAATTACTTCTCCTGCGGCGTTGGTAACTTCACCTTTGTAGGGGTAGATGGTAATTACGTCACCAGTTGCCATTTTTGTAACATCGCATTGTATGGGTAAAGCTCCCGCATCTTCGGCGGTGTTAAAAAAGATAGGTGCGATCGCACTACCCAAAATATAGCCTCCAGCCCGTTTATTTGGTACAAAGGGGATATCATTACCTAAATGCCATAATACAGAATTGATTGCAGATTTACGAGATGAACCTGTACCCACCACGTCACCGACATAGGCCACAGGATGTCCTTTTTTCTTTAAGTCTGCAATGGTTTCTAAACTTCCCGGTTGTCGGGTTTCTAACATTGCTAAGGCGTGTAAAGGAATATCTGGACGGGTTGTAGCGTGGGTTGCTGGTGATAAGTCGTCAGTGTTAGTTTCTCCGGGAACTTTGAAAACCGTGACGGTGATAGATGCTGGTAATGTGGGACGAGTGGTAAACCATTCCGCTGCGGACCAGGAGTCTACCACTTTTTTAGCGTATTTGTTGGTTTTTGATAGTTCTAATACATCATGAAACGCATCATAAACTAACAGGATTTTGCTCAATGCTATTGCTGCGGTTTCCGCTACCGGGGAAGAGAGTAAATCAATTAAGGATTGAACGTTATAACCGCCTACCATTGTTCCCAGTAATTCTACTGCTTGGATAGCAGAGACTAAGGGACTGGTAATTTCTCCTTTAGCAATAGCAGTAAGAAATCCGGCTTTTACATAAGCTGCTTGATCTACTCCGGGGGGAATGCGATCGCGTAATAAATGTAATAATAACTCTTCCGTACCTGTGGCGGGATTTTTCAGTAATTCACATAATTCTGAAGTTTGTACTGCGTCTAATGGTAAGGGGGGAATACCGAGTTGGGCGCGTTCTTGGGTGTGTTGTTGGTATTCTGCTAACATGATTTAGCCTTTCTCCTGCTATGTCTTGTTTTCTTTATTTTATTGTAAGGGAATTGTTACAGGAGTTACTGGTAAACGAATTTGTCAGAAATAGACAGTTTATAGTTTATGATCTTTATTCTAGGTAAATTACTAAAGATATATGTTATAATAGAATCCACATTAACAATCAAACATTTGATTATTTATGAGTATTGAAATTCCCGCATTTCAAGTAATTCAAAACAACATATCCATGCTTGTGTTTGTAACTACTGTGAAGATGATTTATGAACGTTTTGATGTTTCTCGAAGAATTGATGATAAAAAGTTAGGATATCAAAGATCATTTTCTAAAAAGAGAATCAAAGAAATTAAAAATTATATTAATCAAGAACAGGGTATTATACCTAATTCTATTCTGGTCAATATTGATGAAGGCAAATTTGACTATCAAGAAAATAATAATTTACTCATTTTACATGAGACAGAATCTTTAGGTCTAATTATAGATGGACAGCATAGAGTCAACGGTTGTTATGATGCAAACCCTGATTTTAAATTAATGGTAATTGCCACTTTGGGATTATCTATTAAGGATCAAGCAAGACTTTTTGTAACAATTAATAAAACTCAAAAAGGTGTTCCTGCATCTCTTTATTTAGATTTAATGAATTTGTTAGAAGGAGATATTGAAGATTTTGATGGAGAAGGAGTTAGTGCTGAAAGACGTGCCAGAGAAATTGCTATTAGATTAAATGAAACAGATGAAAGTCCTTTATATGAATTAATTAGAACCACTGGAGAATCAGGTTTTGGCATATCTTTAAATGAATTTGTCAATCAAATTAGAGATTATGTAGAACCCAAAACAGGAAAACTTGCTAATTATGGTTTTGAACAGCAATATAAGGTTTTTGAAATATATTTCCGTGCCGTTAAAGCTGTATTTTTAGAACAATGGGAAGATCCAAAATCTTATGTTTTGAAAACAGTGGGTTTTGGTGGACTCATGCAAGCATTTTATGAGATTTTTAATTTGGTTATACAAAAATATCAATTGTTTAATACCGAAAATACAATTAAAGTGCTGAAACTAATTCAAGACTTTAAATTTGATAGAGATAACTTACCAAGTGGTGGTGGTTTTAAAGCACAAGAGAAAGCTGGTGACATGATAGTAAGTAAGTTAAAAAATGCAGTTCGGGAAGATTTTGTGGTTATGATTGGAGATTAAAAAAGGTGTCATTAACATTTGAGGAAATTGCTATTGCTTTTAGTAATTGTAATAGTGATGCTAAAAGTTCTTTTAAAGATTATTTGATTAACTTATATAAATCAAAAACAGATTATGAAAACGGATTTACCATTTCTAATGTAAACAATTATATATTAACTGATATTGAAAAACTTTTATCTAAAGCAATTTTAAATATTTGTGCTGCTGACAATTTGATTAAAAAAGGATATTTTAGTTGGGGTTTTGTGACTTCATATTATGCTAATTTTTTTTTAATACAAGGTTTAAATAGAACACAACTTAACTTTACAACTTGGGTATCGCGTTCTATAGATTGTATAGAAAAAGATTATCAAAAAAAGAATATTCATATCATAGGTATTGCTAACTCATCAGATGAACATCAAAGACAGTTCAAACGGTTTTTTGAAAATTTTAGTCATTTCAGAAATCGTAAAGGAATTGATAGGTATTGGAATATCGGAATTAAACCTTTTGAATTAGGCAATGAATCAGAAATAAGAAATAAAATTAATTATGAAATTTGTAGTGATGCTTTTTATGAATTAGATTTAGATAATATAGAGTTTAAGAAAATCAGTAAAGATAATCTCTATTCTCCTTTTACTGAATATAAAGAAAATTCACGAATATTTGATAATTATTCCCGTCGTAATTTAAAATTAGCAATAGCTAGATTAAGAATGCTAACCTACACATTAAATTTTATTGCTGTGAGAAATTTAGAATATCACAGTTATTATCAAAGGAATATGAAAAATAGACTAACAGCTATTAATCAAAAATATCCTGATGTCAGTGTATGGATTAAAGAACTGTTTCAACAATGGTTAATTTTTGATTCAGAAATAGTAGATAATGATAATGTATTTTAAGTTGTCGCTCACTATCCCAGCATCAAAAATAACCCATCCTGTAAATCCTAAAATCCTGGATATCCTGATTCTGACAAACTGATGTTGATATTATGCTAAACGATATTCTGCACTTCATAATGTAGTATAAGCCTTTTCAAGCATTATTCTTAATAAGGGTGGAAAAATTACGTATTAAAACTTAAAATCTTTGACAATATATGTATTGTTAAAAACAATAAAAAATAAAATTAAGGAAATATTCGCATATTACAAAATGAAGTGCGGAATATGGGATACTAACATGATTTAGCTTTTCTCCTGTAATGTGTTGATTTATTTATTTTATTGTAAAGGAATTGTTACAAGAGTTAGGGATGGACAGAACTTGCCACCTGATATTTTTTGAAGTTTAAGAAATATTAAATTTTTAATATATGTTATGTAGGATTCAATTGTAATTATGATATAATTCATGTAGTCTAAATAAAGTTTTAAATTTCTATCTGTTTCTATCTCTCATGAGTAATGGATTAATACAATTAACGTCTGCGGAAATTAAACAAAAAATAAATCATCAGGAGCTTTTTGGAGTTGATGATTTGTTTGAATATCTTTTTAATTTCTGTAAAATCTGTTTAACAGCAGATACAAAGCAACTTCAAAAGTTTAGCTACTATGATTTAAAACCATCTGTCTTACTTTCTGGTGTTCCTAATACTGGTAAAACAACACTGTGTTATTCGTTATTTCATAAGTTAAGAGAAGAAGTTACTAATGAAATTAACTTCTATTATGTTGATGTAGGAAGGATGCTTGATCCAGCTTTAGGCCAGTCTTCACGTAATATAGGGGATATTTTTGATGATTTAAAAAGTAAATGTAAAAATGGTTCTTCTGTATTTCTGTTATTAGATGAGTTAGATACTTTCTGTATGAGTAGAAGTAGAACTCAAGAACATGATGCTATCAGGAGAGCTATGACGACTCTCATGGGTGAACTAGATAACCTGCATCCTAGTAAAGATAACAAACTTTTAATTTTTGGAATTACCAATGTTCCAGAACAAATTGACACCGCAGTTGTTAGAAGATTTTCTTTAAAAAAAGAAATGCAGATTCAAATGAATTTAGATACTTTTAATAAGTATTTAGAGGCTTTAGGTGATACAATTAAATATTCACCTCCTGAAGAAATCATAAAACAACTATTTGAATTGTATCAAACAAGAAAATTAACTGCGGGAGATGTAAAGAATTTTTACAAGGAAGTTTATATTGACTTTTTATGTAAAAATAAAGAACAAAGTCTAATTGAAAAGAAAATTATAGAACTTTTTGAAAAAGGTTTTTCAACTTGTGAACATCTTGAAACTACAAAAAAGGAGTTACTTAGATAATGGCTGATCAAACTGACGAAGATAAAATGATAGAAAGACTAACCATTCATAAGAATATGATTGGGTGGTTAATTGAAAAACTTCAGCAAGAAGGAATTGAATGTCAAAGAACTACTGGTAATGATTCAAAGGGAGATATCTTGTGTATTAATCCTGAAGATGTTCCCAGAGTTAAGGAAATAGTTCGTCAAATTAAAAAAGACTAAAATTCATAATTTGATTATGCCTCACATAGAAGTAAAAAGTAGAAAAGTAATTCATTCTACATTAGCTAAAAAAATCATAGATAAAGGTGATATCATTGCAGTTTTAACTACTGGATATATTACCAAACAGGCAAAAGAAGTATTTGATCAAGCTGATATAGCTTGGTCTGAAAAGATTGAAGAAGAACAATTTTTAGAATCTGAAGCACAGGAGGTAGAATAATGTCATTAGATATTACATTTTACAGCAAAAATGGTGAAGCATCAGATACCATAGAATTTTCAGAGCAATTCTATGAGAAATTAATTAAATCAGATTTCACAGAAATAGGCGCATCTCATAAAATAAAAATCAAAGTTGATGAAGAAGAACAGGAAATTGAAGCTATTGATTTGAATAAAGGAATAATAACTAATAGACAAAGATTAATTGATTTTTTCAAAGAAAAAATTGTTGAAGAAAGTAAAAATATGATAGAAAAGTTAGGAGATGCACCTTCAAAAGATGAATATGAAAAACAAAGTTATTCTCTGAAAAAATTTCATGAAATACTAGCTTCTGTAGAAGACAAGAAATATGATTATCTCGAAAGAGTTACCTAAATTAATCTATATCTTTCTGTGATCTTAGATAATGGTGCGTTACATTATATTAACGCACCCTAAAACTAATATAAAAAATAACCCCATCCTGTAAATCCTAAAATCCTGGATATCCTGATATGGCTTGCGCCACGCTACGCTATCAGACAATATGCTATAATCTACCTAATGATTTAGGAGTTAAATTAATGCTACAAATCAATAAGAATTATGTTTTAGATCAAAATCAAAAACCAATTGCTGTCCAAATTCCTATTACTGAATTTCAACAAATAGAGGAAATTTTAGAAAATTATGGATTAGCAAAACTGATGGAAGAAGTAGAAACTGATGAAGTTTTATCTAAAAATGAAGCTTTAAAATATTGAGAATTACTTAAAAATAACAATGTAGAAAGTTGAATATACAAAGAAATTGTTAAAAGAATTAGCATCTTTACCTAAAGAGATTTAATCTGGGATAGAAGCAATTGTTTTTACTGAATTAGAAATAGAAAATCTTTTTGAGTTAGGCTATCTTGGAAAAATGAAAGGTGACAAAGATAAATATAAAATTAGAGCAGGAGATTATAGAATTGGTTTAACTCTTGATCAAGAAACTCAAACTATTTGATGTCAAAGAGTTGCACATCGTAGCGAAATATATAAAATTTTTCCTTGATTTGCAATAGTACAATCGCTATTTTAATTCTACTAAATTCTGTAGGTTGGGTTGATAAAACCCAACATTTTACATTTTCAGGAAGTAATTACATCCTGATGCCAATATTTTACAACTCTTTCACCGTTAACTGAATACTCGGACTTGGTAATAACGTATATCTCAAATAGAACCCCAACCACACAAATCCAATAATTAACAAAGTTCCAATTCCCAGGAAATTAGGTAACCAAAACACCACCTCTATATGATTGATAGCACCTGGTTTAAGTGTCCAGATCAATTGATTACCATGCTTTTCTGGTTTAATAGCATTTTCATTATTGTCAATGTTTTTTGTTCCCCAAGGTGTCTGTAAACTAAAATCTAAATTGACAATTGAATTATTATTCTTGGTGGTAAGCATGGCCAAAGAACGCAAATCTAAATCATAAACTAGATGATTTCTAGAAAATAGGAAAAAATTCCTATCTTCTGCTACCAAACTTGAGGTAATATCTGATATTTCCGAATTATTGCTATCTTGAGAACTGCGATTTTTGAAAAATACAGTAAATTTTTCTTGTAATTCCTTCGCACTGGTAAAGGGAATTTTAACAATAATTTCTGCTGGTGAAATTCTCTGTGTTGAACCTCCTAAAGTTCGCGCTTGATTTTCTAAAGTTTTTAACCATTCTGATAGATAATCACCACTAAAAATGGTGAGTTTTTCCGCTAACTGAATATGCTGTATTAATTCCCCATTATTTGTGCTATTAAAATTTACTCCTAAATCATATTTTACACAACCAGATAGGAGCAATGAAGAAAGTATTACCATCAATACAATAGGTTTTATTTTGGTAATTTTGCCAATTTTACTAATTGAAAAAAATCCGGATTTTATCTTAATGAAAGTGAATACATTCATTGTAGTTTCTCCTTATTTGCTAAAAACTTAACCAAACTAAATAGGAAATTGTTAAAGAAACAGCAATTAAAGCTACCCAAACAAAGCGATTATCTTTAGTATTGACCGTGCTAAGATCAATATATTCTGGTTCTACAGATTTGGGTTGAGATTGAGATTTTTTAGGTTGGGAATTGACAACTATTTTCGATTTGTGATCAGAAACTATACCAAAGTCAGGAATTTCTGTCATCCATTCTTGAGGACGATTAAGTTTGGGTGCTTTTAAAATATAGACTAGGCGCTTTGCTTGTTGACGAATTTCATAATGGGGATGACCTACAAGTTGTTGACAAAGATTTATTGCTGCTTCTGAACGTCCCGCAGCTTCATAAGCATTCACCAACCAAATTTCTACTTCTCCAGCAAAACGGGTATTTTTTCCTAATAGGGCGCTGGCTTTTTCTAAATTTTCTACAGCCTCCCGATATTGACCATTTTCAAAAGCAATTGTCCCCATTTGGTAACGAGATCTAGCGAGTTCTAAACTTTCTGTAGTCATTAGTTATTCAGTCATTAGTTATTAGTTATTAGTTAAATCGGCGGTTAGAAACCGCATCTACACAAACAAAACCCACCTGCGTGGGTGAGAAATCTCTGGTTTTTATGCAGTCTGCGGAGGCGGAATTTGTTTGTGTAGCCGTGAATTTTATTCACCAGAACTATTAATCCTGATTATTGTCTCAACTGAGAACCAAGAATCATTGTCCCAATCCCCACATCTGTAAATACTTCTAACAGTAAAGCATGAGGAATACGACCATCAATGATATGTGAAGCTTTCACCCCTTGAGCTAGAGATCGCACACAACAATTCACTTTAGGAATCATCCCCCCACTAACTATACCATCAGCAATTAATTGTCGCGCTTCCCGAATATCTATTTTCGGAATCAAGGTAGAAGGGTCATGATAATCTTTTAAAATTCCTCTGGTATCGGTGAGCAAAATTAATTTTTCTGCTCCCAAAGCTGCGGCTATTTCCCCCGCTACGGTATCAGCATTAATATTATAAGCCTGTCCCGTTTCATCAGCAGCAACACTGGAAACTACGGGAATATAGCCATTACTAGAAAGTGTTTCTAAAATTTTGATATTGACACTGCTAACTTCCCCAACAAAACCAATTCCTTCATCACCTTGAGGACGAGCCGTAATTAAGTTACCATCTTTACCACAAAGTCCTACGGCCATACCTCCAGCCTGGTTAATTAGCGCGACAATTTCTTTATTTACACGCCCAACTAACACCATTTCCACTACATCCATGGTTGGTGCATCGGTAACACGCAAACCATTTTTAAATTGTGCTTCAATTCCTAATTTACCTAACCAACTATTAATTTCTGGACCACCACCATGAACTAAAATTGGCCGCAAGCCGACGCAAGATAAAAAGACAACATCCCGAATTACTTTATCTTTGAGGTTGCTATCCTTCATTGCTGCGCCACCATATTTAACTACAACGGTGCGACCAGCGAATTGTTGGATGTAAGGTAATGCTTCACTGAGAATTTCGACGCGATTCGCTTCAGCCTTCCTGATATACTCTGTATCATTAATCATGTTTTTACCCAAGTTGCTAATTATCTAGTTTATTGGATAACTAGCAACTAGAGTTAATAAGCTATTGTGATGATAGCAGTGGGACAGGGAGCAGAGAGATATTCATTACCCATTACCCATTACCCATTACCCATTACTTATTACCTATTACCTATTACCTGTTCCTAAGAGAGTTGAAACAAGAAAGTCACTAAATCGCCCTTACCTAAGCTAATGCGATCGCCGGGACGGAGGCGATGTCTATTTCCTGGTAATAGGGGTAAATTGTTGATGTAAGTACCATTGGAACTACCAGCATCTTCTATATAACAAGCATCTCCCTCAATCCGAATATCTGCGTGAATCCGGGAAACAATCTCAGAATTTGCGAATCCTGAAACATCAATATCTGGAGGAATGCGGTCATTAGGCTTACCAATATGAATAACCGAGAGATTTTGTGGTAATTCTATTTCTTGGTTAGCTTGAACATGAAATAACCGCGCCACTACCTGTTGTAATTGGGTGTTGGACACCTTGGCAGGTGGTGCGGCTGGGGCTACTTCAGGAATTGTCAGCGGATCTATCTGGGGTACATAAGCAGGGGGAATATAAGCCTCCGGTTCTGGTGCTACAGGTGCCGGTGGTGGGGTAAGTACAGGAGGAATATATACTTCCGGTTCTGGTGCTACGGGTGCCGGTGGTGGGGTAAGTACAGGAGGAATATATACTTCCGGTTCTGGTGCTACAGGTGCCGGTGGAGGAGTAAGTACAGCGGGAATATATACTTCCGGTTCTGGTGCTACAGGTGCAGGTACAGCAGGAATATAAACAGCTTGTTCCTGAACTACAGCTACGGGTGGGGGTGTCAGTACAGGGGGAATATAAACTTCTGGTTTTGGTGCTATGGGGGGAACATAAACGGCTTGTTCCTGAACTACAGCTACAGGTGGGGGTGCTATGGGCGGTATATTAACACTAACAGGAGGGTTGGCGGTATTCGCAATTCCCAAGGCATCGGGCTTTAATAGTTCCATGATTGGATCAGGAGCAACCGGCGGTACTTGTACAGGGATATTAGCAGCAGCACTTGGCGCGACTGTGGTTGCTGCTGTCGCAGCGGCGTGAAAATGTAGGTTATAACCGCACTGACCGCAGAATGCTGCATCTGACTGTACTGTTGCTCCACAATTAGGACATTTAGCTGTAGCTGGCAACGGGCTGTAGCAAGCTTCACATTGAACAGCCCCATCTGGATTAGGGTGATTGCAATTAGGGCAAACTATCATGGATTTAAGCCTTAGTCAAGGTCGTTGTAAAAATATTACTGACAAGCACAGAAGTAACTTTAGCTTTTGATGCTAATAATTACTTAGAGTGAAAACATTTAGCTTTTGAGTTCTAAACCAGCAGCTGTATCTAGCAACCAGTAAAGTTCTCCCTGGGGTTTAATCAAGCGAGATGGATAAGCAAAATCATCTGCTACTGGTGCGAAAATTTGCGCCAGCGCTGGCCTTTTGTTAGCACCAGCAACCATAAAAATCACACTGCGAGCCGCGTTAATCAATGGGTAAGTAAAGGTGATGCGGAGACTGTCCCCTTTGTTACCAACAGTAATTAAGCGATCGCACACATTGAGAGCCTCTGTGTGGGGAAACAAAGATGCAGTATGGGCATCATCACCCATTCCCAATAAAACTACATCTAATGCCGGGAACTCTCCAGATACGGAATTAAAAAATGTTTGCAGATGCTGGTTATACTTAGCTGCGTCCACTTCTGGATCAGCGGACAAAGTGGGGATAGCATGAATATTAGCTGCTGGTATAGCAACCTGATCTAACCATGCACGTCGCGCCATCAGTTCGTTGCTATCAGGGTGATCTGGTGGCACATAACGCTCATCTCCCCAGAATACATGAATTTTATCCCAGGGCAACTCCTGCATGGCCATGGCTTCATACAAAGGTTTTGGTGTGCTGCCACCTGATAAAGCAATTGTAAATTGTCCCCGTTCCTTAATAGCAGTTTCCACTTTTGACAGGATCAATTCTAGCGCCCGTTGGACTAGTTCGGACACGCTGGTGTGAACTTCAACAGTTTTGTTCATGGCATTATCATTACATGATGCTGTTTCTTTGCAATACCATAGCGAACTTCTGACCATTTTCCGGTTTAACTGTGGAAACTTTTAACATCATCAAGTTAAACCATAAATTATGGTCTTCTATTGTCCTTTACCTTCTTTATCATTATTCTTGATTGCTTGTCAGTATTCAGTTGTACTAATCGCTCATAATCACTCCAGAAGACTGTTGGCTGAATAAAGATACATCGGTAAATAAGCCAAAAATAAAAATTCTTACCAGTTTACCAGTTTACCAGTTTACCAGTTGTGAAAATTGACAAATTAGAGATTATTACTGATCACATTAACGTCACATAATAGAAAGTAGATTGGCAAGTAAAATATACCAGATATCCATCTGGATCAAAATCTACATCTTTTTTGTCAACTTAAACCTAATTACAAAGCTTTTCTTACTTTGTGCCTTTGCTCCTTAGCGTCTTAGCGCGAAACAAAAACCTAAAAAGTCACAACACTGCGAATAGAGTCACCCCTGTGCATTAAATCAAAAGCATCATTAATTTTTTCTATCGGCATAACATGAGTAATTAAATCATCAATATTAATTTTACCATCCATATACCAATCTACAATTTTTGGCACATCAGTTCTTCCTCTAGCACCACCAAAAGCCGAACCTTTCCAAACTCTTCCAGTTACTAATTGAAATGGACGAGTGCTGATTTCTTGTCCCGCACCAGCAACACCAATGATCACACTTACACCCCAACCTTTATGACAACATTCTAAGGCTTGACGCATGGTATTAACATTGCCAATACATTCAAAAGAATAGTCAGCACCACCTTTTGTTAAGTCTACTAAATAAGGAACTAAATCACCCGCAATTTCTTGAGGATTGACAAAATCTGTCATACCAAATTTTTCAGCTAAAGCCCGCTTTTTAGGATTAATATCTACACCAATAATTTTATTTGCACCCACCATTCGCGCTCCTTGGATGACGTTTAAACCAATCCCCCCTAAACCAAAAACTACTACATTTGCACCTGGTTCTACTTTAGCTGTATAAATTACCGCGCCAATACCTGTTGTTACGCCACAACCAATATAACAAACTTTATCAAAAGGGGCATCCTCTCGAATTTTGGCGACAGCAATTTCTGGCAATACCGTATAATTAGCGAAGGTGGATGTACCCATATAATGGTGAATAATATCGCCACCCATACTAAAACGACTAGTACCATCTGGCATTAAACCCCGTCCTTGTGTGCTGCGAATTGCTTGACAAAGATTAGTTTTGAAGCTGAGGCAATAATCACATTGACGACATTCAGGGGTGTATAAAGGAATTACATGATCTCCAGGTTTAAGACTTTTGACATCAGCCCCTACTTCCACAACTATACCAGCACCTTCATGGCCTAAAATTGCCGGAAATAAACCTTCAGGATCATCACCAGAAAGGGTAAAGGCATCCGTATGACATACTCCACTAGCTTTAATCTCAATTAATACTTCCCCTGCTTGTGGTCCTTGTAATTGGACGGTTTCAATTGTTAAGGGTTTTCCTGGACTGTATGCTACTGCTGCTTTGATTTCCATTTGATTCTCTTGATTGGCGAGGATTTACGTAATTTTATCTCACCCAGAGGCACTCCAGGCGCGAAGAGGAATATTTTTGATGATTACTTGTCAAATTGTTCTATGTATGCTAAAGTGGTGGGCATTGCCAGAAAAATATCCTATCTGATTAACTACGGTTTAGATTGGTTGAAGGCAGCAGCTATTTTAGCGATTATGACCACAAACTTGATCTTGGCTGCAACTACCCACTTTGGCGATTAATGAAATCTGTAATAAACATGATCAAACCTGCCCTTACTAAAATTGGCGCTCAAATGTCTAACTTAACTGGCGTAAGAGCGATTATGAAAGATATTAACGAAACCCTCAGAGCTAGTAAGGGAAAGGAATTATATAATTTGAGTGCCGGGAATCCCCTGATTTTACCAGAGGTGGAACAGTTATGGCGGGATTGTACGGCAGATTTATTAGCTAGTTCTGAATATGGTGAGGTTGTTTGTCGTTACGGTTCAAGTCAAGGTTATTCACCATTAATTGACGCAATTGTCAAGGACTTTAACCAGCGTTATGGGTTAAGTTTAACTGACCGGAATATTTTAATTACTGCGGGTAGTCAAACTATCTATTTTTATGCCGCTAATGCTTTCGGTGGTTATACTCAAGATGGTAATTTAAAGGAAATTGTCCTGCCTTTAAGTCCAGATTATACTGGTTATGGTGGTGTTTGTTTGTTCCCAGAAGCTTTAGTCGCTTATAAGCCTACTTTGGATATTGATAGGGACGCACACCGTTTTAAATATCGTCCTGATTTTAACCAACTTTCCATTACAGAAAATACTGGTTGTGTGATCTTTTCTCGTCCTTGTAATCCTACTGGTAATGTTTTAACTAGTGATGAAGTGAACAAAATCACCGCCTTAGCTGAACCTCATCATGTTCCTGTATTAATTGATTCTGCTTACGCGCCTCCGTTCCCAGCTTTGAATTTTACAGACATGACTCCCGTATTTGGGGAGAATATCCTCCACTGTATGAGTTTATCAAAGGCGGGATTACCTGGAGAACGCATTGGGGTGGCTATTGGTGATGAAAAGCTAATTCAGGTCTTAGAATGTTTCCAAACTAATGTGGGAATTCATTCTTCTCGATATGGTCAAGCGATCGCCGCTCGCGCCATAGAATCAGGTATATTAGCAAATATCGCTGAAAATGTGATTCGTCCTTTCTACCAGCAAAAGTTTGATGTGTTAGAAAGTACATTAGCATCGGCAATGCCAAAAAATTTACCCTGGTTCTTACATCGTGGTGAAGGAGCGATTTTTGGCTGGTTGTGGTTGCAAGATTTACCCATGACTGATTGGGAATTTTACCAGGAATTAAAGAAAGTTGGTGTGATTGTTGTTCCTGGTAGTAGTTTCTTCCCCGGTTTACAAGAGGAATGGGAACACAAACACCAATGTCTCAGAATTAGTTTGACTGGTAGTGATGAGGAGATTATTATCGGTATGCAGCGTTTAGCTAAGGTTGCTGAACAGGTTTATCAAGTTGCGGCTGTAAGTGTGTAAGAGAAATGAACCACGAAGACGCAAAGAACACGAAGAAAATATTGCAGGGAAGCAGGAAGCAGCCAGCAGCGGTAAAAGCTCAAAAATCACCTCTTCCTGGTGCGGTAAGGGCTGAGAAACCCCATTCTCAACCAATTCCTAATCTTGATGATTGGTTAGAAATTGGTAAAATTGTCGCACCTCAAGGTTTAAATGGGGAGTTGCGGGTTTATCCTGATACTGATTTTCCCGAACGCTTTGAAGAACCAGGAAGACGCTGGTTATTACGTCCAGGGGAAACGGAACTTCAACCTGTAGAATTATTAAGTGGACGCTATATTGAGGGTAAAAATCTCTATGTGATTAGATTAAAAGGAGTAAGCGATCGCTCTCAAGCTGAAAATATGCGTGATTGTCGGTTCTTTGTGCCTATAAGCGATCGCCCTAAATTGGCAGCGGGTGAGTTTCATGTGATAGACTTGCTAGGATTGCAGGTTTTTATGCAATCTTCTGGGGAGTTGGTGGGAACACTGGTAGATATATTACCTTCAGGTCATGATTTATTAGAAGTAAAATTAGATTCTGCTTTTGCTGAAGATAAAGCCGGAAAAACAGTTTTAATTCCCTTTGTGATGGAAATTGTCCCTGTTGTGGATTTGGAAAATCGTCGCGTCGAAATTACCCCTCCCCCTGGTTTGTTATCAATTAATGATTAGTTAAACTGTGTCACATAAGTGGTTTAATAAATCTTTTTATTTGCAATTAATACCTGCCTATATTTACTTAGGTTCAGATGAATTTACTGTTATATCGTGTCTGCCTAATCACTGACGATATAGTTCGTCATTGTATTGCCTTTTCCCAATTACCAATTACCCATTACCAGCCTCAACAGATATGATCAGTGTTCAACCGGACATGATATTAAAATCCCTCACCCCAATCTAGGACCTATCCCATAATTTCTATATTGCCAATAATCTCGCAAAATCCGGTCGTGATCAAAACACAAATCACTAGGAACACACCAAGGCTCGAAAATACCCACACCCTTAGCATCATCACCCGCTAAAGGTTGACCTGTAGCTGTTGCTAAAAACACAATACTAATTGTATGCTGACGAGAATCACGACGGGGATCAGAATAAACTAAAAATTGTTGAATTAACTCTACTTTTAACCCTATTTCTTCCTCTGCTTCCCTAATTGCAGCTTTTTCCACAGTTTCACCATAATCCACAAAACCACCAGGTAGCGCCCACCCTAAAGGTTCATTATGTCTTTCAATGAGAATAATAGGGCGATGAGGTCTATCAATTAACTCAATAATGATATCAACAGTGGGTGCAGGATTTCTATAAGTCATTGTTCATTTGTTAATATGTAGGTTTATAGATCCTCGACTTGTTCAATGGGGATCTGAGTGAGTACAATAGATTATTGTGATTCATCTTCTTATTTCTTCACAAATCACAACAGTCAAGACTAACCATGCCATGATAAATTCGATGCGTAACTGATAAACGATTACCCTTTCCTATATTTCAGGTTAAATATGCCTTTTCCTAGATCCAGTGGTATTCTACTACATCCCAGTTCTTTCCCCAGTCGTTTTGGTATTGGAGATTTAGGACTGGAAGCCTATGATTTTATTGATTTTCTTAAAAATAGTCACCAGCAATATTGGCAAGTTTTACCTCTAGGTCCGACTGGTTACGGTAATTCTCCCTATATGTGCTATTCTGCAATGGCGGGAAATTACTTTTTAATTAGTCCCGACAAGTTGCTAGAGGAGGGCTTATTAACTACAGCCGATTTAGCTGATTTGCCAGATTTTCCAGCAGATTATGTAGATTTTCAGGAAGTTATCCCGGTTAAGGTTAATTTACTGATTAAAGCTTGTGAAGATTTTAAAACTAAAGCAACTTTAACTCAAAAACAAGCTTTTACCAAGTTTTGTACTGATAAAGGCTATTGGTTAAATAATTACGCTCTGTTTATGGCTATTAAAGATGCCCAAAATGGTGCAGGCTGGCATAATTGGGAGCCGGAATTGGCAAAGCGTGAACCAGCGGCTTTAGCTGCGATGGAACAAGAGTTAGCGGCAGAAATTTTTTATTATAAGTTTGTCCAATATGAGTTTTTCCGTCAATGGTCAGAACTGAAAAACTATGCTAATGAAAATGGTGTAGAAATTATTGGTGATATCCCTATTTACGTAGCCCATGATAGCGCTGATGTCTGGGCTAATCCTGAGATATTTGCTCTAGACGAGGAAACAGGATCAGCGGCTTTAATGGCCGGAGTCCCACCAGACTATTTTAGTGCCACTGGTCAATTATGGGGAAATCCGGTGTATAATTGGGAAGAATTACAAAAACAAGACTTTAAATGGTGGGTGCTGCGTTTTGAGGCCATGCTGGATTATGTAGATATCATTCGCATTGATCATTTCCGGGGTTTTGAGGCTTATTGGGCTGTACCCCAAGGTGAAACAACTGCTATGAATGGTGAATGGATTAAAGCACCCGGTGTGGCTTTATTTGAAACTATTAGAAAGCAGTTAGGTAAGTTACCTGTGCTTGCGGAGGATTTGGGGATTATCACCCCAGAAGTGGAAGCACTACGAGATCAATTTGAGTTTCCAGGAATGAAGGTATTACAGTTTGCTTTTGGTTCTGATCCCGGAAATCCCTTTTTACCCTTTAACTACAATCGTAATGCTGTAGTTTATACTGGCACTCATGACAATGATACAACTGTGGGCTGGTTTAATGTTGCAAATGATTACGAAAAGCAAAATTTATTGTTGTATTTAGGTTGTATTAGTCCTGACGGCATAAACTGGGATTTAATTAGATTAGCTTTGAGTTCTATCGCTAATCAGGCGATTATACCTTTACAGGATGTATTAGGTTTGGGAACTGATGCAAGAATGAATTTTCCAAGTACAGCGGAGGGAAATTGGCAATGGCGTTATCAAGCAGGTGTATTAACCCAAGAATTAAGCGATCGCTTAAAAACTCTCACCCTGCGTTGTGGACGCGCCCCTAGACAATCCTAAGTTAGTTAAATAAATTTGGGCTAATAAACGCGAAAAAAAACTGATGTTTTCGCTATTTTGTCCTGGTTTGACTGAATAGACGAAAACCCCAAGTTTTTGATCAAACCACCCTTGATTGAGATCAAGCCAAAAGCCAAAATAAGCCAAAATTTAACGATGATGATGATTTCCGGTTAGTTTGGTCCAGCAGCGATCTTGATTTCCTCGGTTTTGCCAATTTCCCCCATTTCTTTGGCTTTCTGCCGATTCACGCTCATTAACACCCCACCAGCATTATTAGTTTTTACTATCAGCTGCTGACTAGCTTTCCAAGTACGACTAAAACCTTGTGGTAAAACTCCTTCAAAAGCCGTTTTACCATCTGTCACCACACTAATCCATGAGGAGGCTTTTAACCCACATTCCGCACCCTGAACTGTCACAGATCAAAAAAGCAGAGATAGTAGTACATAATAACTAACGATCAATTAAAGAGAAATAAGCTTAATGAGAATACATATCATTAAAAGGGGGGTG